>NZ_JBXAJI010000005.1:0-312688 GCF_058797135.1 Lysinibacillus sp. GW823-FHT02G10 | reverse complement strand
ACCCTCCGTTAATGTTCGGCTTTCCCAGCTCACAAGTTCACATAATAGGGCACGTAGTTTTTCGGGTGTATCCCACATAAAAGTATTCATGATTTTTTCTCCTTTTATAGAAAAATTTTTTATTTTTAAGATGATATAAATAAATAATTAGTAGAGAAATACATATTTTTACCGTTATATATTTTTCACTATATGAAATTAAATCTACATAGTGGAATATAAATTCATCGTAAATGCAAAACAACAAATTGTCAATTTGAATTTTTGTGAATACTCGTAATTTTCTGCGCTAATTGAGTGGAACTATGTATATATTTCATGTAGCATCTATTTATATGCATAAAAATTAGTTAAAATAAAATGAAACTACATTTAAAAGCAGGGCTACATGTAAAAAATTGAAGGTACATAAAAATTTGATAATTTGCATGAATTTTAATTTCATAATGATCCTAGTAAAAGCTAAATGGATCTATAAAAACCTTAAGATAGTGATCATATGGGGAAATGAAAGGGAGTAATTGTAATGATTCAATCAATCGAAAGAGCAATGTTAGTTATAAATATACTGGCGAAGCATCCGAAGCGTTTTTTTACTGTGCAAGAAATTTTTAATGAAACAGACTTGCCTACTAGCACAATTTACAGATTATTATATACATTAGAGAGTTTTGATTTAGTAGAGAGAAATGAGAATAAAAAAGAATTTCGATTGGGGTATACATGGCTGCAACTAGGCATGAAAATGTATCATGAGACGGATATTAGAGAAAAAGCGCATCCTCTATTAGAAAACCTTGCATATGATGTTCGAGAAACAATCTATTTAAGTATTGCTAAACAGTTTGCATCCATTATTATTGATCGAATTGATAGTCCTAAAAATGTCCGTATTATTGATATGATTGGTGAAAAAATTCCATATCCTATAGGAGCTCCAAATAAAGTATTACTTGCGTTTTCTAAAAGCGATGTACAGCAACAATTTTTCCAACAACTTGAGGAGCCTGAGAAAGAAAAATTGATAGAGAGCCTCAATGATGTAAGAGAAAAAGGCTTTGCCATAAGCGTTGGAGAAAAAACAAAGGGGACAGTATCCATAGCAGCACCTATATTTGATTCAAATAAACAAATAATTGCAGCCATTAGTGCAGAGTGCTTTGAATATGATACAGATGCTGAAAAATTAGAAAGTATAACACAGGAAGTCATTAAAACTGCACAGCAGCTATCCTTTGAATTAGGATATATATAAGATTGCTTATTACGATAAAAACCATCTGATGTCAGTAATTAGTAGACATTAGATGGTTAATTTTTATATGAAAAGTGAGATTACTGTTGCTTGCTACTTATCAACCTTTTATAATAGTGGCTTTTCGAAGGTTTTATATTTAGCCATAGTAGAATGACAGCTACAAATGCCATCATAAAGGATGCACTAATGACAACTGAGCGTATAGTAATCCATTCAGCGAAAATCCCAAAAATAGTAGTAAAAATAATAATAAAAAGTGCTTCAAAAAATCCATAAATACTTCCTATACGACCCATGCTCTCAGAGGGAATATTATTTTGATAAAATGTATAAAATCCTGTATTCGCAAAGGCAGTTGCAAAGGATAATACAAAGCAACCTATAGCAGCTATAAGAAAGGAAAAGGATGAGGTAAATATTAAATAGCCCAGTGCTGTTACGAGAGACCCCATACCTATTAACCAAGAAGTTGGTATTTTTTCAACAATAACAGAGTTGGTTAGCGAGCCAAATAAAACACCTACCCCTGCGATACTGACTAAAATCCCATATTCTCCTTCGGATAAAGCTAATATCTGTGTTGCAAAGGCAGCCTCCAAAGAATCAGTAGCTGTCATCAAGATGATGATAGCACTAAACAACAAATAGACTACCATAACATAGGAATTTTTTAAGCTAAAGCGTATGACCATTTGCCAATCCAGAAGCAATACTCGAAAAAGGGATGCTTTTTCTGTACGATTAATAAATTTTTCAAGGGCTTCAATGTTCGGCATTTTGAACGTTATACAGGCTGATAGAAATAAAGCAATCGCGTTTAAATATATGGCCATATAGGGTGTTCCGACTGTGAACAAGAAACCTGCGATTGCTGGTCCAGTTAGAAATGCACCAGAGTCGAGTAAGCTGCGTAATGCATTAAAACGTTTCCTTTGTTCGACAGGAATTAACTTAGTGATATAAGTCATAGATGTCGGCTGATACATAGAGCTAGCTACTGTAATGAGAAAAACAAGGACATACATCCACAAGAGGCTAGAAAAGCAGGGGAGTATGACAATGAGTATAGATTGAACCAAATTTAGAAAAATCATTAGCTTTTTCTTATTAAAACGATCGATTAGGCTTCCTGACCAAAAATTAGTGAACAAGGAAGAGATCGCTCTTACAATATACAATCCAGAGACAGCCAGAGCAGATTCTGTGAGGTTTAACACAATTAAATTTAAGGCGATAAAATAAATCCATTCGCCAACACTTGAAACACCAATACTACATAATAGGATGGCAGGATAACGCCAGCTTTCTAAAGCTTTTCTCATATAAATTCCTCCTTAAGCAAAGTGACGATTTGCAAAATAAAAAACCCCACCTCCAAGACGATTAGTCTTAGGGACGAGGTTGTAGAATTTATATACTCACGTGGTGCCACCCTAGTTCACTATTATGTCACCATAATAGCCTTTTCAGTACGGCATAGAGCCTATGCTTATACTGTAACTCTATAACGGGAGTTCCCGTCGCACCATCATTCAAACAAAATCCAATGCGCTACTCCGAGGCTTGTTTCAATAATTCGTTCTTACTCGTTTTCAGCAATCCGAGCTCTCTGGGAAGAACAGCCTTATTTACTCTTCTCTTCAATGTATTTTTGCTAGTGTAGCATATGTACACGATTTTGGTAAATAGTACTATAAAAATATTACTAATTATTTTGTAGGAAGATTTTTAATTGTGTTATCAGCGATTGGCAGTGCTGTATGGATAAAACAGCATTCAAAGGAATTTCAAGTGAATGATTAAGGTCCTCAAAAACAGCAAGCTGAAGGGTAGCAAGTTGCGCTAGCTTCTCCTGTGAATAATGAGGGTCCGCTGTACCAATTGCTAAAAATGCATGTTTGTCTAATAGATTTGTCATTGTATGTTGAAGAGAAAGTAATGGGGTGAAAAGTACATAACGAGCAGGAATAGAAGGAGTCTGCTGCATATAATAATCGACAATAGGCATAGTACCTAAAGATTTTCCTAGATAAACGACTTCTCTATAAGGCTTTGATTGCAAGCTATTTTCTACAATAGGGTTGGCAACACGATAGACCATTTTTGATATGGCTTGGGAGTCCTGTTCGAATTGCTGTTGCTCAAATGTATAATTGATTTGGACGACATCATAGCCAAGTTCTAACAGTAATGCCGTAGAATAATAAAGTATAGGTTTATCATAGGTATAGCCCGTGCCAGAGAGCATAAAACATACCTTATCGCTTGTTCCATCAAAAAAATTGTAGGATATACCATTGTACATGGCGTGCTTAGGTTTGATTTTCATGAATATTCCTCCATCATTTCTATATATAGTATATAATTTTACCATAGCAAGGAGGGAGAAATTTATGAAGGCTATTATTATCAATGAATTTGGTACATCGGATGTTTTAACTTTTATTGATTGTCCAAAACCGACTATTTCTGAGGGTGAAGTCTTAATAAGGACAACCCATACAAGCGTAAATTTTGCAGATATTAAAAATCGCACAGGTAATAAAGCTAAAGCAAATTTTCCGATGGTTCTTGGTTTAGATGTTGCAGGGGTAATTGAAGAAGTTTTTAATGATAGCAGTGGTTTTCAAAAGGGTGACCAAGTTATCGCATTCCCGAAAAACGGTGCTTATGCAGAATTTGTAGTAGCAAAGGAACAACTAGTTTTTAAAATTCCTAGTGGGGTACCAATCGAGAAGGTAGCAGCTGTACCGACAGTTTTATTTTTATCATATATGTTAACACATCAAATAGCGGCCATTGGTCAGCAGGATGCCGTCTTAATTCATGCTGCTTCTGGTGGGGTAGGGACAATGCTTGTCCAAATGGCCAAAAGGCTCGGAGCTAAACAGATTATAGGTACGGTGAGTAATTTAGAAAAAGCCCCAATTGTTTATCAGCTTGGTGCGGATCATGTACTTACATATGATCAATTTAGTACAAATGTCAATGAACTTACAAAGGGTCAGGGTGTTGATATTGTGTACGATTCTATTGCAGGAGCTATCACCGAGGAGAGTTTAACTTGTTTAGCGCCTTATGGCACTCTTGTCCAATTCGGGAATAGTGGAGGAAGAGCAGGAAATATAAAAACAGCAGATTTACACAATAGCTGCCGCAATATAAAAGGATTTAGCTTAGGTACGACAAGAGCTTTGAAGCCAGAACTGTTACAACAGGTGGCGCAGGATATTTTCTCTTTAGTAAACGAAGACAGTTTTCAGGTGCCAATTGCTAAAATATTTGCCTTAGAGGAAATGAAAAAGGCTCATGAATTTATGGAAAGTCGTCAGCACCAAGGAAAAATACTTATTAAAATATAAAGCACAAAAAAGATGACACCCATATTTGGAGTGTCATCTTTTGTCGATCAACAATCTAGTTCAGTAAGTTTTTCATAAATACGTCTTTTACGATAAAGCATAATACCAGTTTCGGCTACATCCTGAATCATGCCTTTATTAGCATAGGCTCCAAAAACCATCCCTGCGATAGGGATCATTTGAAACAGCTTTTTCCAGCCTAGCTGATCACGGTATGTGTAAAATACCTCCTGCCATCCTTGAAGCTGAGAAATCATGTTATCTGAAGCCTTTTTTGAGCTATTTATAGTAGAAAGCTCCTGTAAGATTGCTTCTTTACCAACAATATCAGCAGAGGTAAATTGTAGACATTTTACAATAAAAATACGTTCCATTTTATCGTTCGGATCATAGCCATGAATAATTGCTATTTCTTGCAAAGTTTTTAGTGCAGTCCCTAAAATCATTGGAATATCAATAGCTAAAGTAAAGATGCCTCCAAAGCCAGTAGAGGCTCCTTGTACAGTAGCAAATTTCACACGTTCATTTTGTAATTTGTCACTGAGGGAGATCATGTCCTCTAAAGGAACCTGACCAATATCAGATATAGTTATAATATGCTGAGTGGAAGAATGGTCACGAATTTTTTGTATCATGGCTTGTTCATTGATTAAATACTTTCCACCGGACTGAATATAATTGCCTAGTTCATCTACCAATAAAGCAATTTTATTTTGGAGAAAGGCAGGTGTCACTTTATCTAATAATTTAAATGGTATTCTCCCTAATTTCTCCCAAAACCATAAATCTTTTTGATCTTTTTCCCACACTTGAATCTCTTGTAAATGCTGCTCTAATAACTCTCGATTCTCCATTATTGTCTTATCCCCTTATGTGTCCATTTAACTTTAAATACGAAAAAAACTATATAAAGTTTCGCTTTATTTAAATGAGATTTCGACAAACTAATGAATCACATGCTATTGCCAAACGGACGCAAGGAGTGCAATTCCTTCATTTATTTGCTGAAGTGTCAGTCCACCATACCCTATAATGATCATGGTTTCATTTGTTCCATTCTGATAGGAGGTAGAGCATGGATAGACTTGAACCCCTACCTCTTGAGCAAGCTGGATCGCTCTACTCTCGGTGAGATGTTGTGGTAGCTTGATGACTATATGAAGTCCGGATTTTTCACCGATTACTTGAAATTCATTTGAAAAATGTGAAGAGATGGCGGTCAATAATGCTTGTTGTTTTTTACGATAGATTGTTCGCATTTTTGCCAAATGCTTATCGAATAGACCTTGTGCAAGAAAGTCTGCTAAGACAAGTTGGTCTACTTTGGAGACAACCGATTTTTGCTCAGAATGAAAAGTCATAAACGGCACTACTAAAGACTTTGGAAGGATCATATAACTAATGCGTAAGGATGGAAGCAATGTTTTTGAAAATGTTCCGAAATAAATGACACGCTGAAGCTGATCCATTTTTGCTAAAGACGGGATTGGTAGCCCCTTATAACGAAATTCGGAATCATAATCATCTTCAATAATAAGCCCCGCGTTCGAGTTAGCCCATTGTAACAATGCCACTCTTCTTTCTATGGTCATAATCATGCCTAATGGAAATTGATGAGCAGGTGTTGTGTATAACATGTGAATTGGTGTTGCAGGGAGTGTAACCCCTGAATAGTCCACAGGAATCGCCTCTGTGGACAATCCACATTGCTGTAAAACGGCACGCACTCTTTTAAATCCTGGCTCCTCTAACCCAACGCGTATCGCAGACCCAAGAAAATGACAAAGAGCCTGAAGCTGGCTTTGTGTACCACTGTATATAAATACCTGTGAAGCATCACAGCTAACCCCACGAGAACGCTCTACATAGCGGGCAATCTCTGTGCGTAAAGTTGTCTCTCCCTCCCAAGGGCTTGTTGATAAGTTGTTACTATTAAAATGCTTTTTTATAAGCTTGTGCCAAGCAGCATAGGGAAAAGCCTCGTTATCCACATGTCCATTTGTAAAATCAAATTGTATATTGTTAGGGATATTGTTACTTGGAACAGATACATGCCGGGGTACTTGCTGTAGCCAATCAAATTCAAAGGGCGCAATAAAATAACCAGAACGCTCTTTACTATAAATATAGCCTTCTGCAAGTAACTGCTCATAGGCTTCCTTTATGGTGTGTACACTCACATTCAATGTTAGGGCGAGAGCTCGTTTAGAAGGCAGTTGTTCATGAGCAAGTAATTTTTTAGTAATAATCTTATGCTTTATTTCTTCATAGATTTGAATGTATTTCGCTAGATTGCCTGTAAATATAATGGAGAGCTCCAGATAATTTCCTCCTCCTCTGGTATGGTTGATTTTTTAGTAATTGGTTATATATATCATATCAATTTTACCGTTAAATAAGTAAAAAGGAGTGAAGTGTAATGGAATTTATAACATTAGAAAATGAAGTGGTTAAACTAAAGCCTTTAGAATTGAGCGATTTACCAGGAATTTTAGAGACAGGAAGTTATCCAGAAATTTGGTCACATATGTCCACAACCATAGAAGAAAAGGAAGATGTGAATAAATTTGTGGAAAACGCATTAAAGGCAAAAAACGAAAAAACAGAATTTCCATTTGTGATTGTGGATAAACAATCAGGGGACATTATCGGGTCTACACGTTTTATGGATATTGATGACAAGCATCAGCGATTAGAAATTGGCTATACATGGCTAACACCCGCATACTGGCGTACAGCTATTAATACTAATTGTAAGTATTTGCTATTACGATACTCTTTTGAGCATCTTCATTTACAACGTGTACAAATAAAAACGGATCATGAAAATATTCGTTCTCAACAGGCAATTGAGCGAATTGGTGCTACAAAAGAGGGAATATTGCGTAACCATATGATTCGCAAAGATGGGACAACTAGGCATACCGTTATGTATAGCATTACAATAGAAGAATGGCCACAGGTGAAAAAGCATTTAGAAAGTCTACTAGTGCAATTGGGATGTTAATAGGTATAAAAAGGGATTTATATAACCCGTAAAACCCTTTTTTCTTATAAAAAGTGTCAAAAAATAAAGGGGAGGGTAGAGTAGAGTACCGAAAAATTGAAAGAGGGTAATCTACTTGAAACCTAAATACACGTTAAGACAAATTTATGGTGATAATGCTGTGTATACACCAAGAACACCGTATAGCGATAATCCGTGGATGATGGATGATCCTCATAAGCTAGATGCTTTAACCTCAAGAGAAGTTGCTATTGCTGATATCCCCGTGCTAGTACATCGAGCAACACAAACAGAAAAGGCGCAAGAGCTTCATCAATTAGCAGGATTACCATGGGTAGAACAGCCTTATAGCTATGAGACTCAAGAGGAATATCTGGCACAGATCCAAACTTGGTGTAAGGAAGGGAAGACCATTGTATGTCAATATATACACGACCTGGAGCATATGGATCGTCAATGTTATTGGATGGATGCGGAGAAATTTAATGAGTTGAATACAAAAGCTTATATTGATCATTTAATCGATAGTAAATATGTGCCAAGTCGTCTAAATGTGGAGACGTATAGACTTTCAGATGCCATTAAAAATTGGCAGCCCCCTGTAGTATTAAAGCCTGGTGATGATTCGCCAACCTCGGGAGGATATGGCGTTACCATTTGTCATAATAAAGATGAATTGACGGAAGGTTTACGACAATTTCGCATGACAGGAACTGAAAGTATAATTATTGAGGAGCTTTTACAGACAAAGGACAACTATAGCTGTCAATTTGTTTACTCAGAGGAGCTAGGGATTCAATACTTAGGAGCTTCCCAGCAAATTACGGATGATAACGGCATTTACGAAGGGAATATCATTGTAGATAAAGTACCCGAAAAAGTAATTGAAGTAGGAAAGCATATTATGGAACGTGGCGTTGAGGAAGGCTTTGTAGGTGTGGCAGGCTTTGATTTAATTGTCACGGAAGCTGGTGATGTTCAAGCAATAGACTTAAATTTCCGCCAAAATGGTTCAACCTCAATGCTGATGTTTCATGATGCTTTAGGAAAGCCCATCAATAAATTTAGCTCCTATTCAGCACAAAGCCCACAACAGAATGATCATTTCTATCAAACAATTAAGAAATATATAGAAAAGGGTATGTTATTTCCTTTATCTTTCTATGATGGTGATTATTTTGAGGAGTCCGTCCCTTCAAGATTTGTCGGTGTATGGTATGCAGATACGTTAGAGGAAATTGAAAAACGGGAGAAGGAATTATTACCTGAAGAAAAGAATGGTCTTTAATCGACCATTCTTTTTTTATAGATAATTGCTGCGAAAATCCAAGAAAGAAGAGACCATACAATTATCGTAATCATAGGAATAAGAACATCTGCCATAGAATACTTACCTTCTAACGCCTCTGCTAAAAGTAATAACTGTGAGCTTGGTAGCCATTCAGCTAATTTTAAGATTGGGTATGCCGAAGATAGAGCTAAGGCCAGAGGACCAAATGAGAAGATAACCATTACAGGCAACACAATAATAGATGCTTCCATAATAGATTTAGCAAATAAACCACATATTGTACCTAGAGCAATATAAAACACAGCAGAAAGCAATAATGCAATTGCTAAGATAAAAAGGTTTGCAGGTTCGTAGCCAACTAGAAAAATAGCCATTGTTACAGATACAATTGTAACAATTAGAACAAACAGGCTTTTACCAATTAAAATATCTCCAAGTGAGGCAGGGGAGAGCATAAGACTGCGAAGAGTGTTTTTTTCCTTTTCTTCTGCAATTAAACTACATTGTACGTAAGTAGTCACTATGGAAAATGTCATGTTAATTGGTAGAAAATACATGCTAATAGTATTTGCACCTAATTGATTATATAAAAACGCCATTATAAGTGGTAGTAATACCATAGTTGATACGGCATAGTTACGTGAGAATTCCTTATAATCCTTCATCAATATAGCTTGAATACGTGTCATTGAAATATTCATACTAAATCACTCCCTGTTATTTGCATAAAAATGTCACCTAGTGTTGGCTCGTTTGTATAGATACGTGTAACTTGATCGGATTGCATCCATTGAAATAACTTCTCTGCATCTTGAGAACCATTTTCTATAATTTCCTGTTCACCATTTTTAAGCTCTACTGTAATAGTGTCAGAGCCAAATTCTTTTTTTAGATCTTTTGGAGCGCCGATTGCTCGGATTTTCCCTTTATGCAGGAAAGCAACACGATCACAAAGTATTTCTGCTTCGCTCATATCGTGTGTTGTTAAAAAAATTGTTGTACCCATAGCATTTAATTTTCGTAAGCCATTATATATATGTTGTGTATTTACTGGGTCCAAAGCAGAAGTAGGCTCATCTAAAAATAATAATTCGGGCTTGTGCATAATTGCACGAGCAAGTGTAACACGTTGAATCATTCCTTTGGAAAGCTGACTGATCTTTTTCTTACGTTCTGCATATAAATTGACAAAGTCCAAAGCTTCTTTTACAGCGGATTGAGATAGCTGATATAAATTACTATAAAGTATTAAATTTTCTTCAATTGATAGTCTCGTATACAAGCCACTATTATCTGTTAAAATACCAAAACGTTTACGATTTTGACTTTGCTTCATTTCAGATGCATGCTGCCCAAATAATAGAACATTACCAGCCGATTTATCTGTTTGTGCGGTTAATATTTTAATTGTAGTAGTTTTACCAGAACCACTTGGGCCAAGAAAGCCGAATATTTCCCCTTTTTTAATGGTAAAGGAAACATCCTGTAATGCTGTTTCATTATGAAAAATTTTTTTCAAATGTTGCACATCAATCACTGCGTTCATGTGTAACCTCCTGTTTGTTGTTGATGTCTACACTATAAACAACAAGGGTAAGGCTCACAGTAAAAATCATGTGAATGGCAGAAAAAGGACCTTTAATGGAATTTTATTAAAGGTGACAGGAGTCGATTATTTCCTGGGAAATCTACTAAATTCCGAGTATTTCCTTTAAAGTGGCCAATTTATTTTTCGACAGTGGAACAACTGTCTTTTCTGTACTGTTGAGTGCTAAGCTATAGCTATTGCGTGTCCAAGTAATAATCTCTCGAACCTTTTGTAGGTTCACAATATAAGAACGATGGCTTCTAAAAAAGCCGAATGGTGTCAATTTTTGCTCTAACTCATTTAGCGATAGAGTACATGGATAACCTTCACCTGCTACATAAATAGATACTTCTCCTTCAACACTTTCAATATAATCAATTTCGGGTGGATTAAATAAAATAATCTTTTCATTTTTCTTTGTTGGGATTTTATCTAGTCGAATTGGTGCATCTTCAAGAGGCTTTGGAGCTTGCTCAAGGCTACCCTCTTTTACGTCTAAAGTATGTAAGTCTGCCCCATCTAATCGATGTATAGTTGTACTTGCAACCATTAAGTCTTCTAGATTATTTGATAATAAAATGATAATTTTATGCTCTTTTGCGAGATTTTTTAATAACTGTTGGATAGTTTGCTTTGAAAATTCATCTATATTTTGAAAGGGTTCTTCTAAAATTTGAATAGATGCCGGATGTAGGTACATATTCAATAGTTTTAATCGCTGTTTTTCACTATTAGAAAGCTTACTAATTCTATTGTTTTTTTGTTCAGTAAGTTTAAAAAGCTTCAATATGTTCTCTGATTCATTAGTTGGACGGTTAAAAAGCTTTAAAATGAACTGGATATACTCGCGCGCTGTGAGTCGCTCATATAACGAGCTTTCACGAAAAGAAGTATACGTATCATCTCGTTTCATAAACCATTGCATTAATGTATGTATTTTGGAAACATCTGTATAGATGCCTATAATCGTGCCAGGTTGTAGAGAAAGATGGAAGCTTGGATAAATAACATTGCCTGCTTCAATATATGGATCAACCTGAATATCAATATTTTGTTCCACGTTTATTCCTCCTATAGCTTGCTAGCTTGTAAAAAGTATTGAATGTCGTTGAGTGCTTGCGAGTGGCTCAACTGACAGTAGTTTGAGTTAAAGGCATCCATAAAGCCATGTAAGCCTTGAAATTGTTTGATTTGAACATTCGGTATGCTTACAAGAGTATCCTTCAATGATTGAATATCAAAGCTATCTTCATGGCTAGGTAAAACAACCAAAGTTGGACAAGATGGAATGTTATCAAGGTATTGGCGGATCCGTGAGCCATATACACAAATAACACGGTGTAGGGGGAGTGTAGTTAATCTCCAGGCTAAAGTTGCACCTACACTATATCCAATTAATATTACCTCGTTGTAGTTTTCACAAGCCTCCAATATTTTTGGTGAAAGCAACTCAAGAGGAGCATCAAAGCCAACTGTCTGTAAGAAAAAGTCATAGGCTTGTTTTTCCTGGTCATATGGAAAGGAAAGCCCTTCTGGATAAAGTGAAATAAGGGAAACGGCAGTGTCCTCATCGCTATATATTTGTATTTGTTCTTCAATAAAATGATTAACTCCATAGATTTCATGTAATATAAAGATTTTTCTTTTCATTGTGCCCTCGATCTTTTTTCCAATAGTGTATCAAAAAGTAAGTAAAACGTATAATCTGCTTTTAGAATGAATAGTGCAAAAGCATAATGATGAAAATTTTTATGGACAAATACATAAATTTAATATCATCATTTTTTATAATTTTATTTGATAATGATTATCATTATCGTATAATGGAGTTAAGGAGGATTTTCCAAAGCAATATTTACATTTAGACATTTACGATTGAGCTGTTATGCAGTACGAGCTAGTCCAATTGTTGAGATAGTAATGACCAAATGAAAGGTGTGTTAGGAATTGTTAGAACAAGAATTGTATGATGTAACCATTATTGGTGGTGGGCCAGCGGGTTTATATTCAAGCTTTTATTGTGGTTTACGTGAAATGAAAACCAAGCTAATTGAATCACAACCACAGCTAGGCGGTAAAATTCATGTTTATCCAGAGAAAATGATTTGGGATGTGGGAGGTGTAACGCCTATATCAGGGGGGCAACTAATTAAACAATTAGTTGAGCAAGCCTTAACCTTTAATCCTTCTATTTATACAAATGAAAAAGTGCTGTCCATTGCTAAAAATGAAGATGGTATATTTGTCATCGCAGCAGAGTCAGGGAATATTCATTATTCCAAAACAGTTATCGTTGCTATTGGTGGTGGCATCCTAAATCCTCAAAAAATTGAAATTGAGGGGGCTGAACGCTTTGAAGTATCTAATTTAAATTACACAATTAAATCCTATGAAAAATTTAAAGATAAGGCAGTTATTATTTCTGGTGGTGGTAACACAGCGGTAGACTGGGCATTAGAATTAACGGAGGTAGCATCCAAGGTCTATTTAACTTATCGAAAAGATACATTGTCTGCACATGAGGCTCAAATTACAGAGCTTGCAAATAGTTCGATCGAATGCCATTTCAATTCGGAAATTACTAAGCTGATTGCAGACGATCAAGCAGGAATGATTAAAGCTATTGCTTTAACAAATCATGAAACTGGGACTGTAACAGAAATTCCTGTTGATGAAGTTGTTATTAGTCATGGGTATGTGCGTGATAAAGAATTGTTAGATAATAGTCCATTAGCCATTGAGCGCAAAAATGATTATTTTATCGCTGGTACGATTAATAGTGAATCATCGATCCCAGGCCTTTATGCTGCGGGTGATATTTTGAGCCATGATGGTAAAATTCATTTAATTGCAGCAGCCTTTCATGATGCACTTCATGCAGTGAATAGTGCGAAGAAGTATATTCAACCTGATGCTTCTGAGGGAGGTATCGTTTCCTCACATAATGATATTTTCAAACAACGTAATCGTAAGCTATTACAGGAAAGTTTAAAATAATCGATTTTAGGAGCACTAATATATTATTGGTGTTCCTTTCTTTTTGTCTTGATGTATATTTTAGAAGAAATACTTCTGATGGACTATCAATATAAAAAAGAAAACATAACGCTGATTATGGAGTATATATAAGAAAATTATACAGAGAATATGATTGTCATGGATATCGCGAAACATTTTAATAAAGAGTCTATCTATTAGAGAAAAAAATGTTCGTCAACTCAAAAAATCTAAAATGTACCTGAGAAACTCTCATTTATCATTAAAGAATTTGCTGAAAAAATCTCCAAAACAATTCCGTAAATATATGAATTAACAAATACCTAATGAAAAAATAACTTTCATTAGGTGTTTTTCATCTAGAAATAACATAGCTTTTCCTTTTTTGGACACCCTAAACTAGAAAAAATGACATGGGGTGATGATCATGAAAATAGAAAGGTCGTCCGAGTGGGAAGAGGGCTTTATCGATCGATTAAATCATCTTGAAAAATGGGATAGCTGGACATTGTACAAGATGAACTATGATATTGTGAAAATGAAACTAATTCCTGATTTTACAGGATTGCAGGCTACAAAGTATTTACCTAATTTACAACCTTTGAAACACCAGTTAGAAGCAGCCGAAACAGTTATTGAACGTATGAATGGGAAAGCTATTTTAGCTGATGAGGTGGGGCTAGGTAAAACAATTGAAGCGGGCTTAATCTTAAAGGAATACCTTATTCGAGGTCTTGTGAAAAGAGCATTAATTTTAGCACCTGCTTCTTTAATTAATCAGTGGATTGAAGAGTTAAATATAAAATTTCATATTCCTGCCGTCGCATATAAAAAAAATTGCCCGATAGAGCGCTATGATGTCCTTATTATGAGTATGGATACGGCAAAAAAGAGTCCACATAGAGAGCGCATTTATGAGCAGGATTATGACATGATAATTATTGATGAGGCACATAAATTAAAAAATAATAAAACACAAATTTACGAGTTTGTACAAGGCTTAAAGAAAAAATTCTGCTTATTATTAACTGCCACACCTATTCAAAATGATATCTTTGAATTGTATTATTTAATCTCCTTATTAAAGCCTGGGCATCTTGGTAATTATGATGCCTTCCAATCGGCTTTCTCTGCTAGCAAGCATGATTTAGAACATGATGATTATTTAAAAGAGTTGGTTAATCAGGTAATGGTAAGAAATCGTAGGGAAGATACGGGGATTGATTGGACAAATCGTCGTGTTCAAATTGTACCGATTACATTTACGGACGAAGAAAGAGAAGTTTATGAAATGCTTGGCAACCTTCAAAACACAGGGTCATTTTCATTAATTACGTTGCAAAAAGAAATGTGTAGTAGCAAGGAAGCTACGGCATTAACATTAACGAATATGCTAGATGATCATGTACAACCACAAGAAATTGAAGCAATTATTACTAAATTAATGACCTTGGAAGTGAATTCAAAGGCGGAAAAGACATTGGAAATTGTTAAACAAGCAAATGACAAGGTTATTATTTTTACAGAATATCGTGCTACGCAAATTTATTTACAATGGTATTTACATTCTAATGGCATATCAAGTGTGCTATTTAATGGTAAGTTTAATAAAAGTAAACGAGATTATATGAAGCACCTATTTAAAGAAAGAGCACAGGTGCTCATCGCTACCGAGGCAGGTGGAGAGGGGATAAATCTTCAATTTTGTCATCATGTAATCAACTATGATCTACCTTGGAATCCAATGAAGCTAGAGCAACGTATTGGTCGTGTCCATCGTTTGGGACAGGAGCATGATGTCCATATTTATAATCTTGCCATTGAACATACAATTGAAGAGAAAATCTTGGAATTGCTTCATACAAAAATTGATGTGTTCGAGAAGGTGGTTGGCGATTTAGATGCCATTTTAACAAACTTTAAAGAATCTGTATAAGGTAGGGAGGTGCAGCTATGTATCCACAGCAAGTTCACCACTATTTAAAGGAATTTTTTATGGAGAATGACTGTGCAATTTTAGGAGAAGAGAATCATTATCTAACCGTTCAATTAACGATAGACATAGATAAAAGAATTATGAATAGGCCATTTTATTGGCAATATGTTGAAGCAACGAATAGCGAACCAAACCCAGCCCAAGTAACCTTTATTACAAATCAAACAGCAATGGCTGGTAATTTATTTGGGGAAGCTATTCATTACGGCTCTCCACGTTTAAATCAGATATTTTTAGCTACAAGGGAACTAGGAGCTTATGTTCAGTTGTTTGAAAAAGTGGATCGTGATATGGGGCAGGTTATTTTAACGCCCTGGTTAGGTGTTAACTTTAAAGTTTCGTATTGCTGTGATCGTACAAAAGAAATGCTTTACTCATTTGGCATTAATTTATTGACGGGCGTCATCAAGGAGGGTTTTCATGAAAGGATTTGTTCTTCGGACTTTAACATAGAACCTGAAGAAAATGTATTTCATGTGCAATATATTATTAAGCCTGCCAGAGCACTGGAAAGATTGAAAGCTACAATTGAGTCAATTATTGAGCAGGATGACCATTCCTGGGCAACGGAAGCACAAAAACGATGGCAACGTGATCAACGTGTGTTGGATTATTTTTATGAGGATATAGAGGATAAACCAGAGTGTTATGAAATTGAAAGAAAAGCATTAGAGGAGCAATATGAAGCAAAAATTAAAATAGAAGTCATTAATGGAGGATTATTTTATCTCTTTTAAATGAGGAGCTGTCTGACAAAAAGACAGCTCTTTTTCTGCTTTAATGATCTTCAACCATGCTTTGAAGCTGAGCCAATTTATTATCCCAAAATAAATGAAAGTATTGGAGCCAATCTTCAATCTCCTTTAAACGCTCCCTATGCAACGTATAGATTTTTTCACGACCTTTTTTTTGAGCAGAGATTAGCTCCGCCTGTTCCAATATTTTTAAATGCTTTACAACAGCCGTTCGACTAATCGTAAAATGCTCGGAAATATTGGAAATAGGTCTGTCACTTGCTGCAAGGAGCTGTAAAACACTTCTTCTTGTGGGATCAGCAATTGCTTGAAAAACATCATACTTTATGGCTGCTTCAGTCATTAGAATTCAGCAGCCTCTTTTAATTTATGATTAATAATCATTGTCCATCCGTTATCCATATTAGTACGTACGGCTTCAGTAGCAGTGTTTGCTTTAGGAATAATATGTGAAGCTTCCTTCCAGCCACCATGTGTTAAAGTAAATTCAGTATGCTCGCCTACTTCTTTTAACTCAAAAGTTACGAACCAGCCATCTTGATCCCAAGCAAATCGTAGAAAGTGCGGTGCATCTACACGTTCTACTTTACAGGGTGATGGGCCGAACGGTGATTGAATAGTGAATTCGTATCCTTCGATAGGTTGAAAATCATTTGGCATAAACCAAGCAGCTATTTTGTCAGCTGTTGCGACAGTCTCCCAAACTTTTTCGATAGGGGCATTTAATGTAATTGTTTTGACAATATCCTGTAATTTTTCAGTCATGTTCTATTACTCCTTTTTCAACGTTATTAAGTCCACTAGCAGAGGAATCTGTATAAAATATAACCATAGGGTGTTATGAATATATAACACCCTATGGTTATATGTCAACGGAAAAATTTTGTATCTTTCTGTTGGACTTGGCGTATGTTACAATTACTTTTATAATTTTCTGACAGAAAGGGTGGGCGTAATATGGTCAATATATCTGTATTCTTAGTTATGTGCATTTTACTTATTATTTTACCTGGCCCTGATACAGCGATTGCAACAAAAAACACACTGACTGTAAGTAGAAAGGGCGGTTTACAAACAATCATAGGTTCTTGTTGCGGTTTATTAATTCATACTTGTGCGGCTGTTATTGGACTTTCGGCGATTATTGTAAAATCCGCCTATATATTTGCTGTTTTAAAATATGTTGGTGCGGTTTATTTATGTTATTTAGGAATCAAGACCTTGTGGACACTTCGAACAATTCGAACACAATCTCCAGTTGTAGACGATGTAGGAAGTATAGAACACAAATATTCTCACCAATCTTGCTTTAAACAAGGGTTTCTCACAAATGTGACAAATCCAAAGGTCGCAGTATTTTTCCTAACATTTCTCCCTCAATTTGTAGATGGAAATAGTGGAACATTTTTCCCTTTTTTAATAATGGGTCTAATTTACACAGCATTAACAATGCTATGGTTTATCTTCTACGTGTACCTTTTAGATCGAATTAGTGCATTTATGAAAAAGCCATCAACTAAGGCAGTAATTGAAGGATTAACAGGTGCAATATTAATTGCATTTGGCATTAAATTAGCATTAGAAAAAGCTCACTAAAAAATACACCACCTTATTAGAGTTATTTTTTACTATAAAGGTGGTGTATTTTTTGTTGGCACTTAATAAGATAAGGTCATTTCTCTTTGAAAAATTTTTATTTAGGTTGGCTTATATTTGTCAGTAGAAGGTTTTTAAGTCTTTCTTGTAAAAATTTTTTCTTTTCTGCACGCTTTTTATAGAGAGAAAAAGATTTTATAACAAATAAAACTACTAGTATGATGACAATCAATGAAATAAATGAAAATAACATCGTAAAATCCTCTATCCAATTAGTTACATAGAAAGTTCGTTAGTAACAAAAATCTTATTCGTAATAACAAACGTTAATAATATATTTAAAGCAATTAATTTTGGTATGCCTTGTTGCTGAATAATAATGTGAGAAAACTTTAAATTAGCTATACGGTTAGCTAATGTATACTCCTCGGCTCCTGTTACTTGTCTACCATCGGGTGTACACCCTAAAACAAAATGCCCAGCATAAGAATTCTTGAGCACATAGGGATGCATGGATTGATAATGAACTTCCATGATCGTATCTGCTTCAATCATATAATGATGAGTTACTAGGAATTTTTTTAATGCGCCTTTTAGGTCAATGGCAATGGCAGTATCAGCTAGAATTGTCCGGAAATAAACAGGCACGATGTTGGCATGTTTAATATAAGGCTTCACTTCAATGCAAATTTCACCAGAATGTTGTACAAATAGCTGAACAATTGCTTGATGAATTCCATCTGTTAAAGTGACCATGGTATTTCCGAAATGAGCACTTTTAAAGAAAATACTGTCATCAGCAATATAGCCAACAGCAATATGACGATTCTCAATATGTAGCGATTTAGCTTTCACTCCTAAAACTTCCTCACAGTTCTTTAATTCATAAACATGTTGCTGAAATGTAAGACCTAAATAATGCCTATTAACTATTCGATTTTCAAGCAATTGCTTCAACATCTGTTACATCTCCAATCTTTGATAAATTATGACAATATTTATAATTGATTGTAGGTCATATAACTCTCAAAAAACTCTCCAAAAGTCGAAAAGATACGTATAATGGCAGGGGTGAAAATATCTAAATTTTATAGTTCAACACATTGCAAAGGATTAAAAAGAAAGGATGGAGAATTTATTGCTAAAGGGTAGTACTTGTAGATGCTTTTATAACAAATACGAATAAATGGAGAAGATAGTGATGGAATTAAGAGATTTAAAAGCCTTTATGGCTGTTGTTGAGCATAGGAGTTTTACAAAGGCTGCACATGATTCCTTTGTATCTCAGCCTTCATTAAGCAAAAGTATCAAAAAATTAGAAGCATCATTACAAGTTGAATTGTTGAACAGATCAACGCGTAATGTAGAACTTACTGATGCAGGTAGTATTGTTTATCATCAAGGACAAAAAATAATGCAGGCTGTCCAAGAACTACATATTTTGCTAGACGATTTATTAAATATTAAGACAGGTGCTATCAAATTAGGAATTCCACCTTTAATTGGAACTTTATTTTTCCCTGAAATCGCTAGGGGATTTCATCAGCTATATCCTGAAGTGCATTTAGCGCTTATCGAACGTGGTGCAAAAATGGTAGAAATGCTAGTTGAAAATGGTGATGTTGATATGGGCATCGTTGTATTACCAGTAGATGAAAGGAAGTTTGCTGTTCAATCCTTTATAGAAGACCAGTTTTATGTCTTTATGAATGAATCTCACCCCTATGCACACCAGGAATCCATAGCTTTACAAGATTTAGAAAATGAAACATTCATTATTTTTGCAGAGGAGTTCACGCTTCACGACTATATAATTAAATCCTGTGAAAGTGTTGGCTTTACACCTACAATCGGCTATAAAAGTTCACAGTGGGACTTGATTGTAGAGTTAGTATCCTCCAATCTAGGGGTTACATTGTTACCCCACTCCATTGCAGCTAAGCAAACAAATACCAATGTGAAAATAATTCCATTAAATGATTTTGAAATGCCGTGGCGTTTAGGGATTATTACGAAGAAAAATGCCTATCAATCTTATGCATTAAAACAGTTACTTGAAATGATAGGTAGGAATGGTGAAAATAGATTTATTCGATATAGGAATAAGTAGTATTCTAATTAATTCCTTTACTTGTAAAATAGCAATGATGTAGAATTTTCCTTAATAAACGAGCAATTTAGGGAGGTTTCGAGATGGGGAATGGCAAGGTATGGAGTTCGTTTGAAGAGGCGATTGTGGATATTAAGGATGGAGATACATTAGCTGTAGGTGGCTTCGGGCTATGTGGTATACCCGAAAAATCAATCGCAGCATTAGTGCAGCAGGGAACTAAGGATTTAACCGTTGTCAGTAACAACTGTGGTGTAGATGACTGGGGATTGGGTCTACTATTAGCAAACAAGCAAATAAAAAAAATGGTTGCTTCTTATGTAGGAGAAAATAAGATTTTTGAACAACAATTTTTAAGTGGTGAGCTAGAAGTAGAGTTGACACCGCAAGGAACTCTTGCAGAACGTTTGCGTGCAGGTGGAGCGGGAATTCCTGGTTTTTACACAGCTACAGGGGTTGGCACACCAATTGCTGAAGGAAAAGAAGTGAAGGTTTTTGATGGCAAAGAATATATATTGGAAGAAGGTATCGTTGCTGACTTTGCGCTGGTCAAAGCATGGAAAGCCGATAAGCTAGGAAATTTAGTTTACAGAAAAACATCACGCAATTTTAATCCATTAGCTGCTATGTCAGGGAAAATTACAATAGCTGAAGTGGAGGAAATTGTAGAAGTAGGCGAGCTAGATCCTGATCATATTCATACACCAGGGGTTTTTGTACAACGTGTATTATTAGGTGAAAATTATGAGAAGCGTATTGAGCGTTTAACGGTGAAGAAGGGGGAAGCATGATGGATACAAGACAAAAAATTGTTAACCGAGCAGTAAAAGAAATAGCCAACGGTATGAATGTCAATTTAGGCATAGGTATTCCAACACTTGTTGCGAATGCGATCCCAACCGATTATGACGTACTCTTACAATCCGAAAACGGTCTTCTCGGTATTGGTCCTTATCCAGTAGAAGATGCAATAGATCCTGATTTAATCAATGCAGGTAAAGAAACAGTTACGGCAGTTCCAGGGGCATCCTTCTTTGACAGTGCAGAATCATTTGCGATGATTCGAGGTGGACATATTGACCTTGCCATCTTAGGAGGTATGGAGGTATCTGAAACAGGAGACCTTGCTAACTGGATGATTCCGGGGAAAATGGTGAAGGGCATGGGTGGGGCAATGGACCTTGTCGTTGGTGCAAAGAGAGTGATTGTCGTCATGGAGCATGTGAATAAAAATGGTGAATCTAAAATAAAAAAACAATGTGAACTGCCACTAACGGGTAAAGGTGTCGTACATCGTTTAATTACAGATTTGGCTGTATTTGATTTTACGAAAGAGGGCATGCAACTGATAGAATTAGTAGATGGTGTTTCTTTAGAGGAAGTAAAAGAGAAAACAGCTGCTTCTTTTAGCGTTGCTCTTATCCAATAACTTCAGACTTAGGACTGTTTCCAGCGTTATGGTCTCATTTTACAATAGTCTAAAAGGGGATTTCATAACAATGGAACAGCAATGGACAAATGAATTAGCAGTCGCACAGGTGCGTGTGGCAAGACCAACCGATCAGCTAAAGGAAGTAGAACGATTTTACTGTGAAGGTGTCGGATTAAAGAAAATTGGTTCGTTTACAGAACATCGTGGCTATAATGGTTTAATGATTGGTCTTCCAGATGCAGGTTATCACTTAGAATTTACTGAGCATAGTGACGGTAGCCCTTGTCCAGCACCAAGTAAGGACAATCTTCTCGTACTTTATATCCCAAACAGAGATACCATTCGTCATATTGCCGAACGTCTTGCGCTCATGGGATATCCCGAAGTTGAGCCTGAAAATCCATATTGGGCTGAGAAAGGGGTAACCATTGAAGACCCTGATGGCTGGCGTCTAGTATTCATGAATACGGAAGGCATTTAAATAGAAAATTTTAAGCACGAGCACGTATGTAGTCTCGTGTTTTTTTGTAACCTAAAATACCCCTTGTAGTATATAATCTGTTTAGGGGGTTACTAAATGCAACGAATAACGACATTAAACAAATGGTGCGAGGTTTTAGAGCAATCGAAGTTCAAACCTTGTCTTGTGTTAAAAATTAGCATGACATGTATAAGTAGTATTTCAGCATTAAAGGAATATAAAGAATTACAAACGGAATTGCCTAAATATCTTGTCATTGTACAAATGGATCGGGTAATTTCAAATGCTATTGCCTGTGATCTTCAAGTGAAGCACGAATCTCCTCAACTAATAATCCTGCAGGGTGGGAAAGGAATTTGGCAAGCAACTCACTACAAAATAAAGCACTCTCTTTTGGAAAACGCTATAGAACAATATGTAAAAAAAGATACTCCACAATAGGTTGTGGGGTATCTTTATGTGATTAATCTTCTAAAGCCTCATCTTCATGATAATTTGTAGCGCTAGACTCGATATCGACCTGTAGATAATTGGCCCAGTCTATTTTGTGAAAATCCTCTTCACTAAAATAAATATTCAAAACCTCGGTCATTGTTTTGTCCCCATCAGGTTCAGTGAGAGGAGCATACCAAGTAATAGCAGGTGTCTTCACATTTTTTAATTTGGACAAATCAGCGAAAATTTTAGTAGAATCCTTTAGCATCTGGCTTTTCGATCCTTCTGTTACATCTGTATCTTGAATGGAAATTGTGACAACACCGTCTTTCGATTCATCAACAGAGAATTCGTTTTTCACAATCGCGCCTACAATATCTTCAACATTCGGATTTTGATCGACTGCCACTTCCTTTGGTTCAGCGCTCTTTCCACAAGCTACTAACAGTAGTGAAGTAAAAACCAATAGATAAATTATTTTCTTCAATGTCATAACCTCCCTTGTTACTCCATCTATGCGCAAAATGGGAGGGAATTATACAAAATACAAGAAGGTTGTCCTTACTTTTTATGAATGGTTAGGAAGTGATTGAATAAGGAGAAGAGGAGAGTAGGTTGAATATAAAAAAGCACCTTAACCTAAATAGCTAAGGTGCTGTATCAATCATGTATAAAAAGCCGCGTATGCCGTAGTTATTATAGAAAGTTTTAAACCACCACTCCTCAAAGTGGGTGTTCGCAGAAGTTTTCCTGCTTATCCTCATGCACCGTAGTGTGAGGCCCGTCATTCCAACTCCAATAATAAAACTCCCTTTTACAGCTTAAAGGTTAAAACTTAATATTATACGAACAATGCAGCCTTTATGGATATAATAAAGCATGATCGATAAACATGCAAGTAAGATGATAATGGCAAATTAGTCAATGGGCAAGTGTTCCAAATAGCGTTATAAACATCTTGCACTACCTTCAAAAAGGTGCTGATGTTTCATATTTTTTTCACAAATGCGAACGGAAAATACGAACAACCTTTGCTAAATAAGGTCGACTATGTAAAGATAGGAGCATAAAGAGGATTTTCCTAGTAAAAATGTAAAAGGAGGAAGCAGAAATGGCAGCTTATCCAAATTGTCCAAAATGTCATTCAGAATATACATATGAGGATGGAGCAAATTATGTATGTCCAGAATGTGCGCATGAATGGAGTATGGACGCAACTGAACAGGAATCAGATGCACTTATTGTAAAAGATGCAAATGGTAATCTGTTAGCTGACGGCGATTCAGTTACTGTTATTAAGGATTTAAAGGTGAAGGGCAGTTCTTCCACTTTAAAAATTGGGACAAAGGTAAAAAGTATTCGTCTAGTGGAAGGCGATCATAATATCGACTGTAAAATTGATGGCTTTGGTGCCATGAAATTAAAATCAGAATTTGTGAAAAAGGCCTAACAAACAAAATGCACCTCAACTTTGGTAAAAAAGTTCAAAGGTGCTTTTTTGTTTATTGAAAAACCCTACGTAATAGAATGGCAAAAGCTGCGCCAATTAAAGCGAAAATGGTATGTAAAAGTGCGATGTAGCTAGCTCCAATCACAAGCGCCCCTATTTCAGTTAAAGAAAAGATTGTAATATAGAGCTCGTTATTAAGATTATTAATGATAGCCCAAACGAATACAGGCAAAGAGCTTATGATAAAAACAATCCAGATATTTTTATAGAAAAGGTAAGAAAGACAGCCGAAAAGAGCATATGAGATGACGAAGCCCTTTTGATTGCCAAGTAAGGACGAGTTAATGGCAAACATAAAGGATAATACAATAAATATGATATGAAAAAAGGATACTGTTCTTTTCATGGGTAAGTATGCGTTCTGAGTTGATGAATTGGCTACAAGCTGCTGACATTGCTGACAAGTTGTTAGATGCTGTTCGACAAATTCTATTGTTGATGCTTGAAGCAGTTGTTTTTTATAAAGAGGTATTAAATCCTCTATAATTGAGCATTCCTGTGACAATACTTTCCCTCCATTCAATCTCTCCTCATTATACGACTTTTTGCGGAAAATAAAAAAAGCCTTCCGTGAATTTTTCAATCGGAAAACTTGTACATGCACCCTATTAGTTTGATGTTAATACTTCATTTGTTAATGCTTGAATATCGATATGTGTTTTTTCCTTTACTGCATCCTTTAAAATTTCTGTGCGGAAATAGTGGACGGTCGCTTCAAGTGGAATTGCCAACAGTTTTGAAAGGGCTGATTGATACATATAGACAAATTCTTTGTCAGTATTACCGCGCTTTAATTCTGCGAAAGCCTCATAAAACTGGTCGAGTTTATCCGCAAATTCAAGCAGCCGACCCTCTAAAGTCTGATCCTTTCCTTCTTTCATCCGTTCAAAGAAAATAGCCTGAAATTCTTGAGGGATTTCATTGATAATGAATTTTTCCATCATCTTTTCTTCCACATGTGCGAGCATTTGCTTTAACTCTGGGCTAGCATGTTTTACTGGTGTCTTAATGTCACCAATAAACACTTCCGCAAAGTCATGATTGATTGTCTTTTCATATAAAGATTTCCAATCAACTGTTGCACCGTGCATTTCTTCTAACGTTGCGAAAAACATCGCATATTGGGACACTTTCCAAGAATGGGCTGCCACGTTGTGCTCTTCAAATTTGAAGCGACCAGGGCAACGAATAATACGCTCTAAATCATTAAGGCTTGTAAAAAATTGGTGAATACCTATAAAAATCACTCCTTTTTGTTCTATAAGTGCATGTTACTATAAACAATACCCTCTTTATACGTTTTTCAAACAATTTAACAATGATTCAGGCTGTGTTTACAAAGGATTCACAATTGCTGATAAAGTAAATTCAGCTTGAATGCTATAATGAAGGGGACTGATGAAAAGGGGAGTACACAGTATGTTTTCCATTTATACACTTCTTCTTTATATACATATTTTAAGTGCTATTCTTTCGATTGGGCCTTTGTTCGTTGTGCTAACCATTGTAAAAAAAATGCGCATAGCTTCCATGGATGACATGCCACCATATATAGAAGCCTTTAAGGGGTCCATTACGCTGGTCAAACATTCAGGGCATGTACTAGTAGCCTCTGGTATTTTGTTAATGTGGCATGCGGGCTATCATTTGAATACCTCGTGGATTGTATTAACCTTCCTCGTGATGTTTGCATCGATCGTATTTCTAGCAAGGGCGTTTAAACCGACGTTGCGTACTTTTAACACACCAGCATTTAATCATCTACAATTTGTTTCACTGTTGCATCGTAAAACCTGGATGTATATAGTATTATTGCTTATTATGCTATGGCTGATGGTAGCAAAGCCCGTTCTTTGGTAAAAAAGATAATGTCATCTGCAGAAAAAGACCTTTTCACAAGGCTGAGGTTGATTTGCGTTCCGCCAGTGTCCTTTCCAGGGGGCGTCCGATGAGCCGCTTCACTCACTTACGTTCGCTCCAAGGTCTCATCTGCGACGCTAAATCCCCTAGGAGTGACGCTGGTTCCTCTCCAATCAACCATTCTACAGAAGTGTTTTTTCCTTAGCAGCAGTAGCGATCAAATAGCCCATTATTTGAA
This sequence comes from Lysinibacillus sp. GW823-FHT02G10, assembly GCF_058797135.1. Taxonomy (NCBI): domain Bacteria; kingdom Bacillati; phylum Bacillota; class Bacilli; order Caryophanales; family Bacillaceae; genus Lysinibacillus; species Lysinibacillus sp. GW823-FHT02G10. The sequence continues at coordinate 286,772 of NZ_JBXAJI010000005.1, read as the reverse complement.
TTATGGCTTTTATTTTCAATGAGGAGAAGAGATGAGTGACGACACTCCTCACTAAGATGAGTAGTTAACACCTTCACTTTATTTGAAAAACTTTGTTAAAAGCTTTTCATAAAGATTCTATTAATTGGTTTGTTTTTCAACACTATGAAAAAATCGCACCCCTTAAGGAGTGCGATTTTTTTAGCTTACTAAGCGTTTAAAATAACTTTTTCGAATTAATACATAGCTAATGAGGAAAAGCACAAAGAAACAACAAGAGCTAGCTATGGAAACTTGTAAAAATGCTGTAGAAACCATTGTTTGTATAGCAAAAAGTGTAATTAGCAAGAGTGTAATAGCTATGGTGAATGGTACAAAAATAAGAATCGCCAATTCTTTAGTGATAATGGTAGCTAATTCATTTCTAGAAAGTCCTAACTTACGTATACCAATATACTTTTCCTTCTCTTGTTGTAATGTTGTTTGTAAATAGAAGTACAATATACTCATGGCTGCACTTAAGAAAATTAGACTTAACATGGAGCCGATAAAGAACATGACGCTTTTAACAAACATCTCTGTGTTATATAAATCAATTTTGGATGTTACATAACGTTCTCCAGGTAAAGAGGGTAAGTCACTGGTAATAATTTTTGCCAAATCTGTGTGGGCTGTCCAATCTTCCAGTTCATAGATATACGTTTTATAAATAGGGTAGTCAATGGTTTTGTAAATGTCATCAGGTACAATGAAATAACTTTGTTGGAAGCCGGTAGATAGTAGATTTTGCTCATGGGTGCTGGCTAGTTTGAAAGATTTTATATACAGATCGCTGGCATTATTTGTTGTAGGCGCTACATCTCGACTGCCAGCGACGGCAATAAATTCATCTTTACTTAGTTTGTTGTCCTGATGCTGGATCAGGTTATAATCCGATAACGCCATATGGCCAATGCGTTGATCTTCGTTTGATTTAAATTCAATAAAATACTTGTGAGCTTGAACCGTTGATAAAGTATCTTCAAGATAATCAAGATCAGCCTTTACCATGTTGTCATCAGCTTTTGGATCAGCAATATATTGAAAGCTATATGGATAATTTTCTTCACTAGTCTTTTTTACATTGTAATAAGAGCTAAATAAAATACTTGTACATAGAAAGACACCGCTTAATAGGATAGTAATTAGAAACAGCATATTTGCATGTGATTTCATTTTTGCATTTAAATTGGACGCCAAAAGCATATTTGTTTTTTGAAGATAGGCAGGAGACTTTTCATATATTTTTAAAAACAAACGAAATCCTTGTGTAATAACTAAATAAATCGTACTAAGAATGCTAATAAAAAATAACAGATAATAAAGGACACTTAAAGTGTCTACAATGGAATGATCGATTTTTAGCAAGTAAGCTAAAGTGGCAGACATCAAAATACTTAGTATTAATAACCCATAATGAGGCTTAATAGATTTCTCGATAACTGTATCGCTTTTTAAAAGTTGGATAGACGCTTCTTTATTAATGAACCTCGTAACAACTGTCGATATTACAACAAATAAAATCAGAAATAATCCTATGGTTATGCTGATTGCTTGAAGAGGCATGTACATACCGAATGTTTCTGCCTTTAAAATAACTTTTGCACCCATTAAGAAAAGAGGTGTAATAACAAGACCGAGAACGATAGCCGCCAGAATAGCTAAAATGCCAATTAACAGATTTTCACGGAAGACCAGCTTACGAATCTGCTTCATGGAAGCCCCAGTAATCATAAATATTCCTAAGGTCTTGGTCTTCTTACGTAAAAATGCTGTGATTGAATAGGTAATGTAAATAAAAGAGAATAAATAAACGAGCATACTAGCTAGCATTAAAGAAATTCCAAGTGTAGAGTTTGGATCTAGGCTTTTCAGATTTGGATGAAAGACGATAACAGAAAATAGAAAGAAAATAATAATAGAAAACATACTACTCAAGAAGTAAGAAACATACGTCCATTTGTCACGTAAAATATTTTGAATCACAATATGATTAAAGCTCATGCTGTCCACCACCTAGAAAAGCAAGCGTGTCCATAATTTCCTGATAAAAATGCTTGCGGTTGTTGCCTCGATGTATTTCGTTATATAATTTCCCATCTTTAATAAAAATAATGCGATTGGCAAAGCTTGCTACATAAGGATCATGTGTCACCATGAGAATAGCCGTATCAAGCTCTTGATTAATTGAGGAAAATAAGTTCATGACATCATTGACAGCCTTTGAATCCAAGTTTCCTGTAGGCTCGTCTGCTAACAATAAACTTGGCCCATGTATAACGGCACGAGCGATGGCTACTCGTTGTTTTTGTCCACCTGAAATTTCATAAATACGTTTCGACAATAGTTCCTCGATACCAAGAAATTGAGCGACATCCTTTAAACGTTGAAGCATTTTTGAAGCAGGTATGCTATCTAATGTTAATGGCAATAAAATATTTTCTTTCACTGTTAATGTATGCACAAGATTAAAATCCTGAAATACAAAACCTAGTTCAGAGCGTCTAAATTTGGCGAGCTCCTCATCATTTAATGCGTAAGGATTATGATTGTTTATGAAGATATCGCCAGCGGTAGGACGATCAATAGTGGATACACTATTTAAAAATGTTGTTTTCCCACTACCTGAAGGTCCCATGACAGCTACAAATTCCTGTTGTTGTAGCTGAAAATCGATACCGTTTAACGCTTTATAGGTGATCTCACCGATGTATTCCTTGTGCAAATTGGTTACTTGTAGTATTGTGTTACCCAAATTAAAACAACTCCTTTATGCTCATTAGATAACTTTAGTATAGAAAAGGAGCGGCACATAACCTATTTCTCTTGATGACGTGAAGATGACAACTTTGTCATCTTCATTTTTTAAGACTATTTGAAAAATTAATGGAAAAAGTAGTGACATGCTCAGAAGATTGTAAAGTGAAGGGGTGCTCTAGTGTAGTTAAAATCTTTTTCACTAAATATAAGCCTATACCTGTTGCTTCACCACTCGTTCGCCCCTTCATACCTGTATAAAATAAATCAAAGACTCGTGCTATTTCACTAGTAGGGATCGTCTCACCAAGATTTTTTATGTGCAAAGCCGTGTTGTCATAATGGATATGAATGGTGCTTGCCATTTCACTATATTTAATGGCGTTATTTAATACTTGATAAAGTACAATTTTTAACCACTTTCGATCTGAATAAATGATTTGGTCTTCAGCGAACGTCAGCTTTGGAAAAACTTCTCTTATGATAAAGAAATCCTTCAAATCATTGATGACTTCTTGCACGAGTCCTTTTAAAATAATAGGTTCAATTTTTAAATCAGCTACTAAATGAGATGTGCGCTCATACGTTAATAACTGATTGAGGGTAAATGTCAATTTATTGCACTCTTTATTGATGGTATACCATTGCTGCAATTCATCAGTGGTCTTGTTGGGTGTAGCTTGAACGATTAATTGAATAACTGACAAGGGTGTCTTCATTTGGTGTGCAAAATGTGATAAAACTAGTTGCTTCTCATGTGCTTGTTCTTCCAATCTTTGCTGTTGGGTTAAAAATAAATACTGTATTTGCCTTAGCTTTTCACTATAGTATTGCTCAATAGCTGCACGTGGTTCAAATAAATGAAGTTCATCCTGTGTGTTGATATTTTTTTGTAAATGATGATAAAACTTTCTTCTTCGATAATAACGACCAAGTAGCCACAGAATAAATAGAAAGCTGACAAGAAAAACAAAGTAGGCATAGTGTGAGGATAGGTCATCTAATACATAAATTATCCAAGGTAATAGGAGGAAGCTTATGCTATAGAGAATAATGATACTAAGATGATCTCGAAAGAATAGCTTCATTCACTTTCCTCCACCAATTGATATCCAAGACCACGGATCGTTTTAATCTCAAGTTTAGAGTGTACGGCTTCCAATTTTCTACGTAATCGACCAATATTCACAGACAAAGTATTTTCCTCAACAAAGGTTTCATCATCCCAAATAGCACTTAAAAGCTTTTGACGCGGCACTACATTAGGGTAAGCTTCGAATAATAACTTACTAAGCTGCATTTCTTTTAGCGTTAACAGGCTCTCTTTGGCTTTTGTTTGAAGACGAACTGTATCTGGATTTAATGTAGTATTGGCTATAGTTATGGTTGTTGTCTCGGTTAAAGCATATTCACCATAGGTACGCCGAAGTAGTCCATTTACTTTTGCCATGAGGACATCCAATGAAAAGGGCTTTGTGATAAAATCATCGGCACCATTTTCAATTCCATATACTTGATCAATATCATTTACTCTGGCAGAGACAATGATGATGGGACATGTTGAGAGTTGACGGATTTTCCGAGACCAAAAATAGCCATCGTAAGTCGGGAGATTGATATCCATAATGACCAGGTGTGGTTGTATAGTATTAAATTCTTCAATAATGTGTGGAAATTGTTGTACAGTAAAGCATTCAAACTGATACTTAGCTAAATGCTCGACAATCAGTGAAGCTATATTTGCATCGTCTTCTATTATGTATATTTTGTACATACCTATCGATCCTTCCTTTATTCTATATGTATACTGTACCCTCATTTCGAAAAATCTATATGTAATTGGAAACTTGAGAAAAGAGTCACTACAAAAATGGCGTTGTAATGACTCCTGTTTTTAATCTTTAGGTATATGGAAAGTAACATTTGTACCTTGGTTTATAGTACTTTGAATTTGTAATTGTTGGCCATAAATTCTTTTAAGGCGTAGATTTGTATTTCTTATCCCTATACCAGAGCTTGTCCCTTTGTAATCTTCTTGCAATTCCTCTAATAGAGTGGGGCTAATTCCCACACCATCATCTATTACGCTAATGGATACATAAGTTGTGAAATCTTTAATACGAATACAAACAGTACCGCCTTCTTCTTTCTTTAATATACCGTGTCGAATGGCATTTTCAACTAACGTTTGTAAAGAAATTGGAGGAATTTCAATTTGTATCGTTTCATCAATATCCCATTCAATCTGAATTAATTCTCCAAATCGCTGCTGTTTAATGTAAAGATACGAACGAACTAAATCGAGCTCATGCTGTAGTGGTACTACTCTTTGAAGATTTCTGACATCGAAGCTGGCATGTAAATATTCACCAAAGTGATGCATTAAATCGATCATTCTATCTGTATCAATAGTACTAAGTGAGGCAATGGTATTAAGTGTATTAAATAAGAAGTGTGGTTGGATTTGAGATTGCAGCCAAGCACTTTCTAAATGTAGACGTTGTTGAATACTATATTTTAAATCAATTAAAGCTCGACTTCTTACTTTTAGCTCTAATGCATTAATAGGTTTTGTTACATAATCATTAGCACCATAGGCAAAGCCTGTATAAACATCTTCAGGGTGCTTTCTTATCGTCAATAATAAGATAGGTAATTCCAGCAATGAGTATTGTTTTCGTATTTTTTGAATTACAGCATAGCCTGAAATATACGGAAGCATTGCATCAACAATTACTAAATCCCATGATTCTTGCTGAATCAGAGCTAGAGCTTTCTCACTGGTTGTAACAGTAGTAATTTCGTATTCAGAGATCGAAAATATACTTTTCATCGTTGCTAAATTCATAGGGTCATCATCAATCATTAAGATCCTGAAATGCTTATCTGACACCATGGATAACTCTTGTTCATTTGTGGATAGCTGAGTTTTAGCTTGTGCATTAAAGGTTGCGTATTCCTTATTTTGTCTACTTTCATCTGCAAGAGGTAATGTAAAATAAACATTCGATCCTTTGTTAGGAATAGATTGTATATTTAACGTACCTCCATGTAATTCAATCAGTTTTTTTGAAATAAGTAGGCCAATACCAATGCCTTCATCATATTCTTGGCCCTGTTCATAGGGCGAATACAAAAGACTTTGTACAAAATTGTCCATGCCTTGTCCAGTATCACGAATGTGGATAATAGCCATATGCTGTTCTTCACGAGCAATAATTTCTATAGAGCCTTCACCTGTATACTTTAGGGCATTATGCAAAATGTTAAATAGGATTTGAATAAGGCGATTTTCGTCGGCTAATACATTTGGGAAACTTGGAGGTACTAAAGATACCATATGTATTTGTTTACCATTTGCAATAAAGCGGAGGATATCGAAAACTCCATAAACAGCACCTTGAAGATTTACACTTTGTGTATGGAGATGTAAATCTCCTTCTTTTAAACGAGTAAAATCCAGTATGTTGTTTAACGTAAAGGACATACTTCTACCTATATCGATAAGGTGTTTAAGATTTTTTTCATCTTCAGTAACAAGTTTGTTCTGTGGGTTGTCATAAATGGATTGACCTAGGGTAATCATCCTATTCATTGGACTCCAAAGTTTTTCTGCATTACTTGTAAGGAATTCATCTTTTAAAGCATCCTCGTGTTGTAGTTTAGTCACTAATTTTTGAATTTGCTGAGAGTTCTCATGAAAACGTTTGAACCAATAGCTAGAAAAACCAAGCATGATAAATAAATAATCGAATGGATAAACGGGAATATCGAATACGTAAACAGATTTAATGAAACCCCATATAATACCATTTGTGGTGCCGATAGCTGTTAGTGCAATAAAAGCAGAGCTCCTTTTTTGGTTTTCTAAATACTCTCTAAGAGCCAGTACCACTACGTAAAGAAAGGATACTAGATAAAGTACGAAGAAAATATTCTTCGTAGGTATCAGCCATGTCATTGGTAAAACAATCGTGAGTATTGCACTTAAAACATAACAAGCAAAAATCCATTGAAATGTTTTAGTGTTGTGATATTTGACTAAGAGGACTCTCATAAACTGAACAAAGAAAAAGGAGGCTCCTAGAAAAATAATAGAAGAAAGCTTATAGGACCATACATAATTCAGATGCAACCAATCCAGTAGGGAGCGATCAAACGTAATTAATTCATCTGCTAAAGGCAAAAGAAAACCAAATGTGAAAAGTAAAACGATAGATTTTCGATAGATGAACAAATATACAAGTATGCTAAAAAGAGAGAATATGATTAGCATAACTACAATAGTTGAAAGAGATAGCCCTACAATTAATTGATGATGCGTCATCGCTGACGCAGTGCCAAATAAAATCCTTTTATTAATAATAGGACTTGTAGGTGTATCAAAATTAGATACATGAAGTATGAGATTAATTTCAGATTGTGTATTAGTAAAATAAACAGTATAAGGTGCAGCTTGACCTTCATGGTCTTCTGCATTATCTGCTACTTTGCCTGATTTTCCTACTAGCTTTCCATTTATATATAAGGTTGATGCAGTTGAGATAGCAGGTATACGAATGGCATATCGATCATTATCTAAATTGTTTGGTAGCAGAATTTTTAACTGATAAGTGCCATAGGGTTGAGTCGTTCGCTCATTTTTTAACGCAGGAATATTTTGGGTATTATACGTATTGCTATGACTCTCTTTGTTACCCCCCTTATTTTCAGAATTCACAAATTGTCCAGGATAATAGATCCATCCTCCATCCAAGGAAATAACTTCTTCTTCCGATGTAGTCAAATTGTTTATGTGGACCACACCATCTTTGGCACTAGGTTGATGTGTAGAGGGGAGGAAATAGTTTAACCATAATAACCTTAGAAAAGTAAGGACTATAAAAATGGCAATTATAATAAATAGATGTTGGGTAGAAGCTTTTCTCAACACAGCAATTTTTCCCTCCTAATAATCTCTATCTACCATGCCACGAAATTGGAAAAAAGAAAATATAATGGATAATAAAAGAATGCTTTAAGCCTATATAAATAGAACAATTTGGAGTTAGTAGTACTATTGATTTTTTCCTTTTAAATTGAAGGAGGAAAAAATCATTAGTGTTTAAGTTTTCTTTAAGAGGTTTGACGTATGATGATTGAATAAGTATATCAAAATTTAAACATAGATAAGATTAACGAAAAAACATCTCAATGGGAGAAATGATCTATTGTGGGTAAATTCAAGTTAAAGTTATCGTTTCTTATTATTAGTATGACAACTATTGTTGTCCTCATGACATCTAGTATTAGTATTTGGAGTAGCTATCGTAATTTCAATGAAATTTTGAAGGAACATAAAACAAATATACAAGAAACTTATGTAATGGAAGTCTCGACAATTACGGAAAGCTATTTACAAGATGCTAAGACAGATGACCATTCATTAAAGCTGTATACGCAACAAATGGTTGATACTTTACTTGATGAAAGAATAGTGTCCTTCAATTTGTTTTTTAAAAAAGTCCTAGGCCCAATCATAGTAGTTATAGCGACTATAATGGGATTTGCTATTTGGTTTGCTATTAAAATTACACAGCCTCTCATAGAGCTATCGAAAAGAATTGAAGTAGATGAAGGAGCACAAGGGATTGAGGAAATTGCTGATTGGTATGATGAGGTAAATTTATTGAAAAAGAATATTCAAAATATGATGATCTGTTCGGAAAGTAAAATCAATGACTTAACAGAGCAGTTGAACTTAGATTCATTAACAGGGATTCTTAATCGCAGAAGAATGGATCAAATTTTACACAAATTAATTATTGATAAGGTTCCTCATGCCATTATCTTAATAGATCTAGATGATTTTAAAAGTATAAATGATACATATGGTCATACTGTAGGAGATGAAGTTTTAAAAGCCTTTGCGATTACTATGCAGAGCAGTGTCGGGGAGCAGGGGTTATGCTTTAGATTTGGCGGCGAAGAATTTATGGTCATCTTACCTTCGATGAATATAGAGGATGCAGTCCAATTAGCGGAAAGTCTCCGAATCAAACAAGCTTTACAAGAAACTGTGTGTGGAAGACCTGTGACAATGTCTGCTGGAATTACGGCTTTTACACCAAATGTCCAAAGTCCCAATCAACTGATAGAAATTGCAGATCATGCTTTGTATAAGGCTAAAAAATCTGGAAGAAACTGTTTATGTGTTGTAAGTAATATGAGACAAATGATTGTTAAATAATTAAACTATATAAGCATGCTAGCACTGGACGCTAGCATGTTTTTTCATGTCCTTAGGGGTAAACGCTTGTTTTCATGCTCTTTTTCATGTGCATGTAAGACGTTTTGAAAAAGTTCTGTGGTTTCCTGAGATGGTGACACATTTAATTCTGTTAATAGAAGGCTATTAAAAGAATGGTATATTTTTATAGCTTCTGCGCGATTTCCAATTTCAGTATAATGTTGAATTAATTGTTGCACGATTTTGTCGGAATACGGATTAAACTCTAAAGCAAATAACAATGAACGCTCTCTGTTTTTATGGTTCTGATTTTTAGAGTAATAAAGTATCAATTCATCAAGTAGTTGACTAAATTGTTTATTCATCAAATTTGCTTTACTAGTAGTCCATGCATAGTCCATTGTTGCCATAAATTCACCATGGTAATTTTGGATGAGTTCCTCAGCTTTTTCAATATTTAATCGTCCTGTTTCAGCTTTGGTATTTAAGATATCCTCCAAATCAAAGGCATCACATTGAAAATCGTTTAGTTTCAAAATATAGCAGCCATTTGCATATTCAATGACATCCGTGTAGCCATAAGATGAAAGTGTTGTACGTAAGTAGGAGACAGTAGTATGCAATTGTACTCTGGCTTTTTTTACATCCGTATCACTCCAAAGTGAATCTAAAATGTTATCACGAGGTACGGGCATATGAAGCTGTAAAAATAGAAAGGCAAACAATTCTTTGCTTTTAATTGTTCTCCAATGAATTACTTTTTCATCAAAAGAAACGACAAACTCTCCAAAGCATCTGATTTGAAGCATAGGCTTTTGATGCGTTCGAGTTTTCTCCGATGATAGATTTTTTTGGAATAGCTTTTGTATTCTGTTAATGGTTATCTCTAAACGAGATTTTGAAACTGGCTTTAATAAATAATCAAGTGATTGTACATCAAATGCCTGAACAGCATAGTCTCGATAGGCAGTTACAAAAATGATACAGATATTTTTATCCCATGTTTTTAACAGTTGTGCTACTTCTAATCCGCTCATACCTGGCATTTCAACGTCTAAAAATGCTACTTGAAAGTCTAAGGTAGGTCCTTCTTTCAATACCTCCTTTGCAGTAGTAAAAGTTCGAATGACCTCTATGTTATCAAATTCATTTAAATGTTTTTTCATACTCACCAGAGCTAATGGCTCATCGTCCACGATAATTACCCGAATCACATAAGGAACCTCCTTTCGATAAATATGGCTGTATGATCAGATTGAGATATCTATTATGGATCCTTTATATGGGTGAGTAGGAGCTGTTTGTTGCTGAGGTAGTTCTTTCAGTAATTCAATTGCAGTAGTTGTGTTTAAATTAAGAGCATTTTGCATGACACTCATCTGTACTGTTTGTTGGAGTTCCATCAGCTGGGATGACATAAGTGAATTAACTTCCATTTTTATTCCCTCCTTTTCTTTTTTTATCGGCTAAATATAGCAAATATCTAATATAAAAAAGTCCTAAACAGACCTACTAAATTATAGTTTATACGCAATAAATTGATTAAATTACTAAAAAATTAATTGAAATTGTATATTTTTCCGTTTTTATAGTAATAATTCCTAATATCAGGCAGCTAGTCCTGAGTTATTAATTTGCAAACTTATGGTTGCTTACATAATAGAGCTTTTAACTCTAGTGTGCTAGCAACAGATTTGCAACAAATAATAAAATGATGGAGGTATTACTAAACATGAAGAAAAGAGCATTAGCTTTAGCGGTAGTATTGACATTTGGTGTGAGTCTCTATGCTAGTCCTTCCTTTGCTAAGGACAAATCGCCAGGCAATATACTATGGGCACTCCCGCAAATTTATAATTTAACAGTAGGTGAGTTCCAGCAATTAAATGAAAAGGATTCATTATGGTTTTACCCAGAGCAAGACTTAGTGAAAGACACGTCAAAAGCAGAAGAACCATCGGGGGATGAATATGTCATCAAAGGTGGGGATACTTTATTTTCAATAGCTCGTATTAATAATGTAACTGTAGATGATTTGAAGAAATGGAATCACCTTGCGTCAGATTTGATTTTAGCTGGTGAATCGATAGCTATTAAAGCTTCAGCTGCAAAACCAAAACCAAAAACTTCCGAGGGGATTGCAACAGCTACTAAGCCTGCTGTACCAGCCAAAACAAAACCAGCAAGTGCTCCAGCAACTGTCTCTGGTAAAACATTAACAATGCGTGCTACTGCCTATACAGCCTATTGTGAAGGCTGTTCAGGAATTACAGCAAATGGAACAGATATAAGGTCGAATCCTAATTTAAAGGTAATCGCTGTAGATCCACGGGTTATTCCACTCGGTACGAAGGTTTGGGTGGAAGGTTATGGTGAAGCAATTGCTGCTGATACAGGGGGAGCTATTAAAGGAAATAAAATCGATGTATTTATTCCTACTGAAGGACAAGCACTTCAGTGGGGTGTCAAAACAGTAACGGTAAAAATCTTAAATTAATTATTGAAGGGGTTTCTCGAACTTTGAGAAATCCCTTTTATTTTGGTTGAGTTTCCTAGTCAAGCTCAAATGAAATAGGAGCCATTATAGAATCGTAAATGATTAATTGTGCATAAGTACTGAAGAAATTGGAAATCATCAGAAAGAGAGGAGGTATTTTTATGAAAAAAATAAGCTTAATGAGTCTTTCTTTACTAATTTTTGTTGCGGGTTGCAGTTTTTTTGATAAGAAAGAGGAGAAAGTAGCTGTCAATGCATCTACCCCTTTAACAGCTACTGCAAAAGTAATTGGTGCAAATAATGAAAGCTATGGCAATGCATATCTTCAAGAGGAAGATAATGGGGTTATGATGACGCTCGCATTAACAGGCTTACCACCAGGCACACATGGTATCCATATTCATGAAGTAGGAAAGTGTGAACCACCTAAATTTGAATCAGCTGGTGCCCACTTTAATCCAACAAACAAGGAACATGGTAAATTAAATCCTAATGGCTATCATTTAGGGGACTTACCAAATTTGGAAATTGGTGAAGATGGCAATGTGGATCTTAACTTTTTAGCTGAGGGGTTAACTTTACAAAAAGATCAACCAAATTCGCTATTAGACAGTGATGGAAGTGCTATTGTCATTCATGAATCAGCGGATGATTATAAAACAGATCCTGCTGGTAATTCAGGAGCTAGAATAGCTTGTGGAGCCATTCAATAGAATAAAATGCATGACTGTATCTGTTTATTTCAGATGCAGTTTTTTTATATTCTATTCATTATTTATACAGTTAGAATAGTTATTTTATTTTATTAAAAAAAGAAAATATGAGTTTATTATAGATATAAAGGGGGTAATTAAATAAAGCTATAGCTCTGTAAATTAATGGGTGGTAAGTAGTTTTGTATAATTATAAAAGTCTGAATTTACTATAAATTAATTGACATTATTATACTAAGTTTGATAATTTTAAATAGATTCTTAAAAATAACCAAAGGGGGAAGGTTACTATGAGGAAGAAACAATTTAATTTATTAATGCTATTAAGTATCCTTGCGCTTATGATTTTAGCTGCATGTGGATCAGATAGTGGAAGTGGTTCGAAGGACACTGGAGATGACTCCGAATCAACTGAAAAACCTAAGTTTTTAAGTTTACTAACAGGTGGCACACAAGGTACTTACTATGCTCTTGGAGGTACATTCGCTGATTTAATAACTACTGATACAGGCATTAAAACAACTGCTGAAGTATCTCAGGCATCTGCTGCCAATATGACTGCTTTACAAGAAGGAAAAGGTGAAATTGCATTTGTTCAAACAGATATTGCTTATTATGCTACTGAAGGTAAGCTGATGTTTGATGGCAATAAAATTGATACAATTTCAGCTTTAGGTGCGCTTTATCCAGAAACGGTTCAACTCGTTACAACTGAAGCTTCGGGTATTAAAACGTATGCAGATTTAAAAGGTAAAAAAGTATCAGTGGGTGCTCCAGGCTCGGGTACTTACGCAAATGCTGAACAATTACTTGAAATAAATGGCTTAACGATGGATGATATCAAGGCACAAAACCTTGATTTTGGTGAATCAACAGATGGTCTTCAATCAGGTCAAATTGATGCAGCATTTATTACAGCAGGTACGCCAACAGGTGCTGTTGAAGCATTAAATGCTACAACGAAAGTGAATATTATCGGTTTAGATGCGGGTAAAGCAGATGAAATAATTGCTAAATACCCTTACTATGCAAAAGACACAGTAAAAGCTGGTACTTATGGTATTGCAAACGATGTGGATACAGTTTCAGTTCTAGCTATGCTAGCGGTGAAAAAGGATCTTCCGGAAGATGTTGTTTATTCAATGACAAAAGCTATTTATGATAATACAAATAAAATTTCTCACGATAAAGGAAGATTTATTAAGGCAGAAACAGGTTTAGATGGTATTAGTATTGACATTCATCCAGGTGCACAAAAATACTTTAATGAAAAGAAATAGTATGAATAGTGCTTGAAACTTTCTAAAAAATACGAAGGGGCTCGTTGCATAAAGCTTCGAGTCTCTTTCTTACTGTAGGATATAGGTTTAGGCGAATAGCTTTTAAAGTGGGGGAATAGGTCGAATGCAACAGAGAAAATTCATCATAACAGTTCTTTTAAGTATCTGTATATGTATTGTCATATTTCTTCCTCTTCAAAAGGTGTTCACCTTTACAGAGACGCGTATAGCCAATCCTAAAGTGCACTACATACCCATTTCAGTTGAGCAAACCTTTCAAGTAAGATACACCCACTCCATACATAAGTCAGATGTATTGGAATCCTATCAATATATAAAAGGTAATCGTATTGAAATGCTTGAAATGGAATATGAAGACTTAGCTATTGGCATGCCAAGCTATGCAGAGGAACATCAAACACTTATTCAACGGAACGGTAAATATGTTCTCCAATTTAACAATAGTGCCATACTTGATCATTTTACGATCTATATAGGTGATTTAGATTTAGATCTGGTATTCAATTATGCAGATGAAGAATATGATTTAAAAAAAGATTTACAGAGGGGTAAATCCTATTTATTTGAAATTAAGCGATTGTCACTTTACGAACAGTGGAAAGGAGTAAGGATGAAATGACAACACAGGAAAAATCAAGGAAAGAAGAAAAAGTAGAAGAATTTGAGCAAATCTCTGCTGAAGAGCAACAAGCCATACTTGAAAAATATGATATAGAATCCAATGTAAGAACAATCTCAGGTGTAATGAAGCATGTTATTTTCTTTGGCCTTTTAGCATTTTCGCTATTCCAACTTTACACAGCTATTTTTGGGCAATTTCCTGCTCAAATTCAACGTACCATCCACTTAGGCTTTGGTTTGACATTAATTTTCTTATTATTCCCAGCAAGAAAAAAAGCACCTAAGCATAAAATAGCCTGGTTTGATTATATTTTAGCATTACTCGCTATTGCAGTAGGTTCATATTGGTCTATGAACTATACAGAACTTGTGAATCGCAATGGCTCCATTACGCAGGTAGACTTTATTGTTGGGCTAATAGCTATTGTACTAGTACTTGAGGCTGCTCGACGTGCTGTAGGGTTGCCTATTACAATTATTGCAATCGCTTTCTTGATTTACGCTTACTATGGCCCGTATTTCCCGGCATTTATGGCACATAGAGGACAGGATTTGGAGAGTATCGTCAACCTCATGTACTTTACAACTGATGGGATATTCGGCACGCCAATTAGTGTATCAGCCACATTTATTTTTGTATTTTTACTATTCGGGGCATTTCTTGTGAAAACAGGGGTTGGCCAGTATTTTAACGATCTAGCAGTTGCACTAGCTGGAAAATTAATTGGCGGTCCTGCGAAGGTAGCTGTATTCTCAAGTGCACTTCAAGGTACAATTTCTGGAAGCTCTGTAGCTAACGTAGTAACGTCCGGCTCTTATACAATTCCAATGATGAAAAAACTAGGCTATCGAAAAGAGTTTGCTGGTGCAGTGGAAGCAGCTGCATCGACAGGTGGTCAACTTATGCCACCGATTATGGGTGCTGCTGCCTTCCTAATGGTTGAATTTATTGGTCGAGGGATTACGTATTGGGATATAGCAAAAGCGGCAGCTATTCCGGCTCTTTTATATTTTACAGGTATTTGGATTATGACACATTTCGAAGCAAAAAGAGTTGGTCTAAAAGGTCTGCGAGACGATCAAATGCCAAATCGTCAAGAGGTATTTAAGAAGATTTACCTTCTCTTACCGATTGTGGCGATTATCATATTAATGCTAACGGGTACACCAGTTATGCATGCGGCATTATATGGAATTATTATATCAATTGGTGTGGCTATGTTTAATAAAGAAACGCGTCTTAAACCAAAAGATGTGATTGATGCATTGGTGGAAGGTGCTCGAACTGCATTAGGTGTAGTTGCAGCTACTGCTTGTGCTGGGATTATTGTGGGTGTCGTTGTAAAAACAGGATTAGGTTTAAGTTTAGCAAATAGCTTAGTAGCTTTAGCTGGTGGTAGTATTATTTTGACACTTATTTTTGTTATGATAGCTTCGCTTATTCTTGGAATGGGTGCACCGACAACAGCAAACTATGTGATAACATCGACAATTGCTGCACCAGCAATTGTGGCTTTATTATCTCCAAATACACCACAAGAATTAGTGCCAGTAGTTGTATTACTATCTGCTCATTTCTTTGTGTTCTATTTCGGTATTATTGCTGATATTACACCACCTGTAGCACTGGCGGCGTTTGCGGCATCAGGTATTTCTGGTGGTGACCCTATCAAAACGGGTGTGAATTCAGCGAAACTTGCGATTGCGGCATTTATTATACCGTATATGATTGTTTTCTCTCCAGCATTATTAATGATTGATACAACCATTCCGCAAATTATTTGGGTAGTATTCACTGCTATCACTGGAATGGTGGCAATTGGTGCTGGTGTGATCGGCTACTGGTATCGTAAACTTTTCTGGTATGAAAGAATTATTATGATTGCTGCGGGGCTATTACTTATCTATCCTGAAAAATTCTCGGATTGGACTGGTTTAGGAATATTTATTGTGATGTTTGTGATCCAATTTTTGTCCCATAAAAAAGGAAATCATCACGATAATACGAAGGACAAAATGGGAGCTTCAGTATCTTAAATACTTGACTTGCATATAAATCTGCTCAATTAATAACTGGCTAAATATTAGTACAGATGTTAATGAGCAGCTTTTTGTTTTTTAAAGGTAAAATTTTTTAGTAATCATAAGAATCAATGGTATTTTTAATCTGATTTTGAGATAGGTTTTATAGTTATAATGCATAATGTATATAATTTATTGCAATTTACTAAAAATCTATTGTATAATCCTTTTATCAGAAAATTCAATTAATAAGGAGTGATACAATGGGGAAGTTGTTAAATTCAAAGTTTGAAACGTATTTAATGGATCAAGAATTCGATTTACGTGAAGAAGAAGAGAAAAATGAGGAGCAAATGGTGAATATACAGTATGAAGAGTATCCAGAAGGGTTTTTTACAAGTTTATAATGAAAATTTGATGGGCTATGTTGAAAGTATACTAACTTTTAGCATAGCCCATTGTATATTATACCTCTATTGATAAATGGCTTTTCCAGTGCATATGAATGTAATATATTATTAAAATAAGTGTATTAGGTCTAATGACATATGTACTTTTCTGAAAAAGATTCATGTATAATGGGAAACAAAAATGCGTATAGAGGGTGTAGTTATGTCTAAAGCTTTAACAGTAGAAGAAACGATTTATCAATGGTTTGATCATTTTCATCAATATCCCGAAGTAAGTTGGAAAGAGTTTGAGACTACTAAAAAAATTGCTTCCATACTAGATGAATTGCATGTTAGTTATCGTTTATTAGGTGATATACCAGGATTAATAGCTGAAATTGGGACTGGTAATGAAATTGTTGCAGTACGTGCTGATATTGATGCCTTATGGCAGGAAGTTGATGGGAAGTGGCAAGCAAATCATTCGTGTGGACATGATGCGAATATCTCCATGGTGCTTGGTGCATTATTACTACTGAAAGATCGCACCTTACAACATCGTATTCGTTTCATCTTCCAACCTGCTGAAGAACTAGGAAATGGCGCATGTGCAACGTTTGATAGAGGCGCGGTTGATGGAGTATCACATTTATTTGGTGTTCATTTAAGACCAATAGAAGAATTACCACTTGGCAAAGTTTCGCCTGCGATTCATCATGGCGCTGCTTATTTTTTAGAGGGATCTATTCAAGGAATAGATGCACATGGTGCTAGACCACATCAAGGTAAAAATGCCATTGATGTTATTATGGCCGTGCAACAAATGCTACACAGCATTCATTTATCACCATTTGAACCACATTCTGCTAAGTTAACAAAAATCATTGCGGATGGTGGTAGTACAAATATTATTCCAGGTAATGCTAGTTTCTCAATGGATGTTCGCGCACAGCATAATCAACAACTTGAATTGCTGCGCAGTAAAATTGAATCTGGCCTGAAATCAATACAGCAACAATTTGAAATTGATATGAGTTGGAAGTGGATAGATTTCACACCAGGTGCTGAAGTTTCCCCAACTGCTGCGAACATGGCAAAGAATGCCATCATTGAGGCTTTGGGAGAAGGGCATTTAGCAGATGAAATAACTACACCAGGTAGTGACGATTTCCATTTCTATACAGTTAAAAAGCCGGAATTAAAAGCGGCAATGATTGGAATTGGTGCAAATTTAACACCAGGATTACACCACCCTAAAATGACATTTGATCGTAGTGCCTTAATTGATGCTGCGAAAGTACTTGCATGTGTATTAGAAAAAAAGCCTGAATAAAAAAATATTAAAAGCTATATGAAAAAATGTAACTTTTTTTTCATATAGCTTTTTTGCATGAACATTTTTAATGATGCATGGATATTCAAGGGTTTGCATTGTTTTTTATTGCTACTTGAAAGCGTTTTATTACGCTAAAATAAAGGGATTTGCTAGGGAAGCATAAATTTTTTGCGTTGACTTTTAATTTTTTGAATATTAAGCTAAAAAACGTAAAAAATTATTTGCGTCTTGAAAAAACCGAAAAGGGATTTGGTGCAAAAAAAGGGGATGGAAAAATGAAAAAGGATATTAATGCGGGCTGGGCACTACTAACTTTTGCAATTATGATTATTACTATGTTGATTACAGTAGTTGTTTTAGAGCAAAGTCCTCACGTACCTCTTCTTGTTGGCACAACTGTAGCAGCAATTGTTGCCAAAATGCATGGATATAAATGGGCAGAAATTGAAGAGATGATGTATAAAGGGATACGTCTGGCATTACCTGCCATTGTTATTATTATTTTAGTAGGTTTGACAATTGGGGCATGGATTGGCGGCGGTGTCGTAGCAACAATGATTTTCTACGGTCTAAAGTTAATTTCTCCAGCGTGGTTCCTTGTGACAATCATGTTGTTATGTTCAATTGTGTCATTAGCTATTGGTAGTTCATGGTCTACAATGGCTACAATTGGTGTCGCGGGTATGGGTATTGGTTTAAGTATGGGTATTCCAGCGGCTATGATTGCTGGTGCTGTTATTTCGGGTTCATACTTTGGAGATAAGATGTCACCATTATCAGATACAACAAATCTAGCAGCAGGATTAACTGGTACAGATCTGTTTGCACATATTAAGCATATGCTTTATACAACGATTCCAGCGTTGATTATTTCACTTGTTGTTTTTGGATTCATGGGTAGAAAATTTGCAGAAGTTTCAATGCAATCTGAAGAAATATTAACAACTTTAAAAGTGATGGAAGAAAGCTTCGTTATTTCTCCTTTACTATTACTTGTTCCTGTGGGGGTTATTGTATTAGTAGCTAAGAAAGTACCAGCAATTCCAGCTTTAATTATAGGGATTGTTTCAGGTTTCTTACTACAGATTTTTGTACAAGGTGGTTCAGCTGCAAGTGCTGTACAAGCATTACAGGCAGGCTTTGAAATCTCAACAGGTAATCACATGGTGGATGATTTATTTAACCGTGGTGGTCTAGACTCGATGATGAATACGGTTTCAATGACGATTGTAGCGATGACATTTGGTGGTATTTTAGAGTATTCAGGAATGTTAAAGGCATTGATGAATGTAATTGTGAAGTTTGCTAAATCTACAGGAAGTCTTATTGCTTCAACGATTGCAGCTTGTGTAACAACCAATGCAACATGTTCTGAGCAATATATCTCAATTGTTGTTCCTTCACGTATGTTCGCGGGTGTCTATCAACAACGTGGTTTACATTCTAAAAACCTCTCTCGTGCATTAGAGGATGGGGGAACATTAACATCTGTTTTCTTCCCTTGGAATACTTGTGGTGTGTTTATTTTAGCTACTTTAGGTGTAAGTGCAATGGAATATGCACCATATGCAATTCTTAACTTTACTGTACCAATTATTTCTATTATCTATGGATATATTGGATTTGCTATTGTTAAATTAACGCCAGAAGAAATAGCAGAAGCTGAGAAGCGTAAAAAGGCGCAAGAAGCTGAAAATACGGATAATTTGGTAATGGTTGACTAAAATAAAAATTCTCGTAGATTCATGTGTATCTACGAGAATTCTTTTATGAGGCAGTTTAGTAAGTTGCAAAATTCAATTGATAAATTTTACGAGGACGTCCTTGTTGATGGGTCATTTCTTCACCAACAATATTTACATAGCCATTATCAACTAATTTTTTAATAATACGCTCTGTAGTACGTCGTGTTACTTGGAGGTATTCAGAAAGATTTTGAGATGTAAATTGAGTTGACTGTCGTTCGTTACTGAAATTGATTATTTTAGAAATATTTAATGGACTTAAACTTGTAAGCTTAGCCATTTGTAAAACATAAGGATCATCGGTTTTTAAAGAAATTTTACCTTCTGTATTAGGGAAAGGCCCTAATAAGTTTTTATGTTCATCAAGAATATAAATCTCAAAAGGTTTAGTAAACGTTAAAGCATGCTGAGCATTTTGTGTGGCCTCCAAAATGGAATAGCCATAGCCAAATGCTAGCTTAAAAGGTTGTTCAACTTGCTGTATGAGCTGCTCTAAGTTTTCCTTTTCGAGAGCATTTTGAAGATGTCCAGCAGTTGTGTATAGCTCAAAGGAATGCGTTGAAATTTGCTTAAAAGTTGAAAAGGTAGCTTTCGCAATTTGACTTAAAACAGCTGATTCAATGGAAGTATTTTTAGGGATTTCTAAGAGACCCACTACAGCCTTGAAAGCTTCTGACTTGGTTAATAGTGATTTTGATTTTGTTTCTTCAAGGCATTGAATAATAGATTTGGTAGCATCTAACATACGCATTGACGGTATTTGAAGTGCTTGTAATTCATCAAATACACTATGAATACTGGTAATGACAAAATCAATACTTTTTGAATTCCACAGGGCGATATGGCGTTTTAAAATATTCTCAGTTGGTTCAGTAATCGAAATATGCTGAACATGTGGCTTTTGACCATGAAATTCTATTTCTGCTAAAACATTATCAACGAATGCAGGATTCATTACATCAATGGATATCCTGTCGATAGCTACAGCATGTTTGGCTACTAATGATAATAATGTTGTAGAAATGGTTGTTTCATCTTGCTTAATATAATTCCAAGGTATTGGAACTTCTGAAAGTAATGATTGAGTGTGTAGATAAGGTAACGTTCCTCCGAATAATATTGCATCACACGGTTTTATTTGCTTCATTAAAGTAGGCGCTTCAGAGGGGTGGCTGTAAAGATAAAATTCTAATTGAATATCGGTTATGTTTTGTGCGATACTAATAATACGTTTCATAAATGCTTTTGAACATATAATCGCTATTTTGGTAGACATGGACATCACTCCTTTTCTATTTTTTTAAACATTTAGCGACGTATTAGCGACAACTTTAACGACAGAGGAGACTGATTACGATGAAAATTAAACAAGTAGAAATTTTTGCTATACATTTACCGCTAATTGATCCATTCATCATTAGTTATGCTACATATGATACAATGCCTTCCATTATTTTAAAAGTAACTACCGATACAGGTGTGGTAGGGTATGGTGAAGCTGTTCCTGATGAACATGTAACAGGTGAATCATGGGAAAGTACATATGCTGTACTAAAACATCAGCTTGTCCCAGCTATTATTGGGGAAAGTCCAATGGCCTTTGAAAAACTACACGATAAAATGAATAAAGTTGTGAAAGATGTACCAGCAGCAAAAGCAGCGATCGATATTGCTTGTTTCGATATTGCTGGAAAAGCCTTAGGGGTGCCTGTATACCAACTTTTAGGTGGACGTTATCATGAAAAATTCCCAATCACACATGTACTAAGCATTGGAACACCTGAAGCAATGGCAGAAGAGGCAGCTAATCGAGTAGAAATGGGCTATCGCTCTTTTAAAATGAAGGTAGGTACAGAGGTACTTCGTGATGTAGCCCGTATAAAAGCGGTACGTGAGCGAGTAGGCGAAGACATTGCTATTCGAGTGGATGTAAATCAAGGTTGGGGTAATGCAGCCACTACTTTACAAGGTTTACGTGCTATGAAAGATTTAAATATCGATTGGCTAGAGCAACCTGTCGATAGCGAAGACATTGATGGAATGGTAGAAATTAAATCAAAGTCTGATGTGACATTAATGATTGATGAAGGACTACGAGGCGTCCGTGAAATGCGTGAAATTATTGCCAAGCGTGCAGCAGATAAAGTAAATATTAAATTAATGAAGTGTGGTGGCATCTATCCTGCTATGAAGCTTGCTGTTATGGCGGAAATGGCAGGAATTGAATGTCAAGTTGGTTCCATGGTAGAGTCGTCAGTTGGTTCTGCTGCAGGCTTCCATGTAGCATTTTCTAAGAAGATTATGACGAGTGTAGAACTAACGGGTCCATTAAAATTCTCAAAGGATGTTGGGAACTTACATTATGATGTACCATTTATTTGCTTAAATGAAAAACCCGGATTAGGGGTAGATGTAGATGAAGCTGTCATCCAGGAATTATGTAAGTTTTCAACTGTTGTCACAGCCTAAGGAGGCGTAATATGGAAATTATCTATGATGGTATGCTTGGTGAGACACCGTTTTTTGTTATAAAATTAACACTCCAACATTTACAACAAATTGAAGAGCTACAAGTTGAGGTTTATGAAGCTTTAGCAGACCAAAGTATCCTACAACCCTTAAGCACAGAGGAATTTGAGTATATTTTAAATGGTCATGGAATGATGATAGGTGCTTATGTAGGGGAAGAATTAATCGCCTTTCGTGCACTGTTAAACCCGCCAATTGATGAAGAACACCTTGGCTATGATTGTGGGATTGCAGAAAACGAATTTCAACGTGTTTTATATCAGGAAATATCGAATGTTTCACCAAAATATCGAGGTTACGGATTACAGAAGACATTAGCTACAGTAGTGATGGAAAATATCGATTTAGAAAAATACGATTATGTTTGCTCCACTGTAAAGCCATATAATATTCCGAGCTTAAAGGATAAATTCTCGCAAGACCTCGTTATTAAAGGATTAAAAATTAAATATGTAGATAAGCTTCGTTATATTTTTTATAAAGACTTACGACAAGAGATGTCCCCGAACTTTACTGAAAAACAAGTGATATCGATGGGAGACACAACTGCGCAACAGCAACTTTTAAAACAAGGTTTCCTTGGCACGTCTATGTTTGAAGAAAACAACGATTGGTTTGTAGTATACGAAAAATAAAGCACAAAGCCTTACCTTTCACATGAATTTGTGGAGGGTAAGGCTTTTTTTAAAAAGGCTCTATTATTTTTTCATTGGGCAAAAACCACAAGCCATTAAACCTGGGATATCTTTAGAAAAACAGCATGATTTTCTTACAGGAACGTTGACTAAATTAGTCGGGCTAAGGCCACCTGTATATTGTGCCCACCAAGATTTATTGGAGAAGCATACCCATGTTTTTGGGTCCTCTAAAGCCTCAATATCCTCCATGGCTTGATCGGCTAAGCCAGGATTAGATAATAATATATGATAATGCCATAGCAAATAGCCGAAGAAGTTTTCCCAAATGGTAAGGGGGGAGATGGAGGTCACTTTACGAAGCTGTTGGACAATGACATGGCCATCGTAAAGAATTTTCTCAATCACAGATTGGCGTTCATCTTCCTCAACGTAGCGCCAATCATTTGGATTGGCAAACATGGCAACAGTAAAGCTATTAAATTCCTTTGCAGCATCAAAACGCAATTCAAGTGGCTTACCATCCCATACTTCGTCATAAGCGGCAAGCATATAAAATTGCATAGCAAAAAACATTCCATAGCGGCGTGCAAAGTGAGAAATAGCAGCTGTTTCTGTTGCTGCATCTGTTATACCCATCATAAGGTTTAAAAAATCAGGATGGTAAAAGTCTTTATGTATATCAGCTAAAGTAAATAAAGTCCGCTTAGGTTCAGTTGTATAAATACTGTAAGAGTTTAATTGTTGAACTTGATCCATTGTTAAAGCTGGCATAGTTATCCTCTTTTCCTTTGAACATCTGTTAACTTCATTATAAAGTAATCATTTTTGCTTCACAAATGGAATATCATGTAGTAAAATACATTAAACATATCAGAAAGGTGGGTTTTAGGGTGTCGCAACTTCTTACAATTCCAAGACCACTTGTTAGACTGAACCAGTGGACTATTCTTCTGAGTGTCATTTTATCATGGTTAACAGGAATTACCTGGATATTAGTAATTCCACTAGCTGCAAATTTACTAGGTATTTTATGCAACTTTAACCCGATACTTCGTGTAGGGAAGCTCTTTTTAACAAAGGCTCCATCTACATATATACCAGAGGATGCTCAGCAGCAAAAATTTAATTCAAGTATTGCTAGCCTTTGTTTAGCAGCTGGTTTATTAGGTTATCTGTTACATTGGCAGGTTGTTGGTCATATCTTTACTGGCCTGGTTGCAATTGCATCGGCCATCGCAATAGCAGGCTTTTGTATAGGCTGTTTTTTACATTTTCAGTTGAAGCAATGGCAGTACCGACGCTCATTAAAAAAATCTTTTTGAAAAAGTAAAAAAATTATAAGATTATGATTGACATTTTAATTGATAATGATTATCATTATCGTATAAAGATTATTCCTCGTCTACAATACAGTGTAGAGAGGATGAACTTTAGCTACTTTTCTCCAGAAGTTTGCTAGTTCATGATTACGCTCCTAAAACCCCCCTCATTTTTTGGGAACGTGAAAATCTCAGACGACTTATTCTAAATTTAGAATAGAGTCGTCTTTTTTTTGTAAAAAAACAGCCCATAAAATGGACTGTTAAGAAGTTGGGTTTTGTTGCACAGCATTCTTTTTCCCGATAATCATTGTATAGTAACTATGTAATAGCATACCAACAATGATAACTCCGAGACCTGCAAGTGCAATAGGGCTAGGGAAGGCAATTCCTAATAGTAATACCTCACCTATAATAACGAAAAGAATTTCTGTTGATTGAGTTGCTTCCACAGCAGCTAGCTTGCCTTGATGGTCTCTTACGCGATCTGTTGCTATGAAAAATAAAACTGTTGCTATAACGCCTGAGCTAATTCCAACAAGCAATGATTGAAACATTTGACTTGCTGAGGGAAGTCCTACTGTAAGAACGGCATAAATAGCTATGATGATCCATGCTGGCATTGAAGCAATGGTCATTCCTAACACCCGCTGAAAAGTATCGATTCGGCCCCCACAAACTTCCATCATTTTACGATTGCCGAGAGGATAAGCAAAAGCTGCAACGATGACAGGTAAAATACCAAGCATTAAACTTCTAAACGATACTGATTGTGCATGAGGTATTTGTATAAGCAAAATACCTACTAAAATGACGCATGAAATAAGCAAGGATATGAAAGGTATTTTTTGTCGCACTGTTTTACCAGCAATGATCGATACAAAAAGAGGAGCTAATAATACACCAGCAACGATTGTAAACTGCCATGTACCTGAAACCAACCAACCTGGACCAAAAGCAGCAGCAAATGTTAATGGCGCGTAAAATAAAACAAATCCAACAAAGCTCCAAAGTAGCCATGCTATAGGCTGTGCTTTTATTTCACCAGAAAGCTGTGAAAAGCCCTTACGATAAAAGACAATGATAAGCAAGAAAGGGAGCATAAAAAAATAGCGTAATGATGCACTCCATAGCCAACTACCACCTTGCATTTCCATTGCGTGATTTAAAATAAATGTCACGGCAAAGAAAAGGGAAGCTAAAATACCTAATGCAATTTCTTTCATAAACATCACCTCAATTTGAGTTTATAACCTCAAACCCTTTATGTAATTTGAAAATTCAGTAATTATGGCTGAAAAAATTACGAAGAGAGGAAAAACCCCTCTTCGTAGCTATGAAAATTTTTCATGATTCCTTAGGTAAATGCGTATAGAAATAAGCTCACTCAAAATTAAAACTATTATTTTGCTTGCTGTTCAAAAAGCTGAACGATTTCTATGATAACTTGAGTTGCTTTTTCCATTGTTTCAGCGGATACATATTCGAATTTGCCATGCATGTTTTCGCCACCAGCGAAAATATTTGGTGTCGGTAGGCCCATATAAGATAATTGTGAGCCATCTGTACCGCCACGAATTGGCAGGGTATTCGGTGTAATATCTAATTTTTCCATTGCAGTACGTGCAATGTCAACAATTTCTTTTACAGGCTCAATTTTTTCACCCATATTGTAGTATTGATCTTCAATGGTAATACTCAGTGCATGCTCACCAAATTGTGCTTGAATTTTAGCTGCAGCATCACGCATTAATTGTTTTTTCTCTTCAAACTTTTGGCGATCATGGTCACGCACGATATAAGATAGCTCAGAATGCTCAAGAGCCCCTTTAAAGCTCATTAAATGAATGAAACCTTCATAACCTTCTGTCTTTTCAGGAACTGCGTCAGCAGGCATTTCATTTTGGAAGGCAATAGCCATTGTAATAGCATTCACCATTTTATTTTTTGCTGAACCAGGATGGACGCTAGTGCCTTTTGTAATTACTTTTACGCCAGCGGCATTGAAGCTCTCGAATTGTAGTTCGCCAAGTGGTCCACCATCCATAGTATAGGCATAGTCTGCACCGAAAGCGGCGACATCAAATTTATGTGGTCCACGACCGATTTCTTCATCTGGCGTGAAGGCTACACGGATTTTACCATGCTTAATAGTAGGATTTTTAATGAGGTACTCCATTGCCGTCATAATTTCAGCAATCCCTGCCTTATCATCAGCGCCTAATAAAGTAGTACCATCTGTTGTAATAAGTGTTTGGCCTACATAGTTTTTAAGCTCTGGGAAGTCAGTCGGAGACATAACTAAGTTTTCGTTTAACTGAATATCTCCACCATCATAATTATCTACACGCTGTGGCTTCACATTTGTGCCTGTATAGTCAGTAGCTGTATCAACATGGGCTAAAAAGCCGATAGTTGGTACTTCTTTTTCTGTATTAGCTTCTAATGAGGCAAATAAATAGCCATTTTCATCTAATGTAATGTCTGTTAAACCAATTTCGGCAAGTTCGTCTTTTAAAACATGTAATAAGTCAAATTGCTTTTGTGTAGAAGGAGTTGTTTCGCTTGTGAAGTCTGATTGTGTATCAATTTTTGCATAGCGTATTAATCGCTCAATTACTTGTTCTTTCATAAGTATGGCCTCCTAATGTATATATGTTAAAATTCTTTGTGCTTTTACAAAGCCGATTCCAGGCGCAATTATGTCTTGGCATAATCGATATTATTGTAACACTTTACTTCGGATTTCGGAATATTGAAGGATACTTAAAGCAATAAGTAATTGGGCGCTATAATAAGTCAGCATGATAATTTCATGAGAAAATGCTAGTGGCATGACAAATTTGTTAATAGCTAAATAAGAATCAGATGCAATAAATAATATTGCACCACTTGTTGCCAGAGTAGATCCAGTTTTAATAGCTGTCCATCCCATTGTGAGTATCACAGAAATGTAGGCGATTACTGCAATACCAAGTATGGTTTCACCTGTTTTAAAGACAGATCCCGCAATCCATATAGCCATACTTGCTCCATAGAGTAATAATAGTATTTTAGCCCAAGTTGGTACATGCCGCTCATTTGCAGTAGTGAAAGCAAAAATATAAAAGATATGCCCGATAAGAAAGCTAGTTAGACCGATTAAAAACCACTGCAATGTATAGTCTCCAATCATGCAGAATACAAGCCCAGCAATAATCAAAAGTTGGTATTTTTTAATATGTAATGGCTTCTGAATCGCAGCTAAAATAATGATGAGCAACATAGGAATCACTTTAAAGATGAGTTTTAAACTTTCAGCAATATGGGAAAAGAGAAAAATATAATAAAGACCCAATAAAATAATGACACTGATTAATAATTTTTTTAACAAATTTTTCAGCTCCTTTCCTTTTGAAATTCAATATTTATGGTAGAATTCCTTTCTGTACAACGTATGTATGAAACTTTTTTAGTATGTAACCGTAAAGTAAGTAGTGAGAAAGAAGAAGAGAGGATGAACCAAATGACTAAGCTACTGATAGCTTCAGCAGTCATTGCATTGATCGCAAGTGTGCTAGTGACACCGCTTATTACGAAGAAGCGAGAAGATGGACAATCGAAAAAGGTAATAGGATACTTTTTTATTGGAGTCTTTGTACTAGGGTTTTTAGCCACAGGGATTACGTTATATGTAACAAAAATTGATGTAAATTGGCTTGTTTTTTGGCCTGCTATTATTTTATTAACGTTAGTGGGTGCTCTGCTAGCAAGTGGTATCGAAAGGAAAATAAAAGGTGTTTTATTTTTAGCAAGTCTAGGTGTAGCTGTGTATGTTTTATCAGCACCTTTATGGAATGCTAATGAAAAATTTAAGTCATCCGAAATGAAGGAAGAAGTTGAAATAAAACCATTCGATGAGACACAAACACCTGCAAGTGTACCACCGAAATTTGCTCGCAATAAAATGAAAAAGGCTTTCGGTCAAGTGCCAAATACGAGCTACTATGAATTAGGACGCTTACAAATTCAAAAAGTGAAGGGCGAATATGTTTATATCGCACCAGTTGAATTTTCTGGATTCTTTAAATGGATGAACGGTGGTACAACACCTGGTTACTTCATAATGAGTGCTACAGATTCTGCGGATAATCCTAAATTTATAAAAGAGGAAATGAAATATGTACCTTCCGCATATTTAAATGCTAATTTAGAACGTCATATTCGTTTACAACACCCATTCCTTATTTTTTATGGTGACGTACAGCTGGAAGTAGATGATGAAGGAAAGCCATACTATATTCGCTCATATGGGGAATTTATTTCTGCGCGTAATGGCTTTGATGTAAAAGGAATTGTCTTGGTTGATGCGCTGACGGGGAAATCAGAGGTCATTAAACTCGATCAAATACCTGAATTTATTGATGGTGCTGTATCACCAGAGACAGTAAGTTTACAAAACAGTTATTTCGGTAATTATGTACATGGTTTTTGGAATAGTATGTTTGGTAAAAAGGATGTAAAGATTCCTTCTGATGAAGGAACAGAATCGAATGTTAGCCCGATTTTCGATGAGAAGGGTGATATGTATTACTTTACAGATTTTACAAGTCCTAAAGAAGGTGTAGATTCAATGTTAGGCTATTCACTAACAAACGCACGAACAGGGGATGCAACATATTATACAGGGAATCAAGACTCAAGTTATATGGATTCACAAGGTAATTTACAAATAATAGAGAAGAAATTTATTGAGAAAAAGTGGAATGGCGAAATGCCAGTGTTGTATAACTTTTATGGAGAAGCGAGCTGGCTGACAGCGGTGCTAGATTCCAATGGTTTCTTACAAAACTATTTTATTGTTTCTGCAGCCAATCCTGAAATTTCCGTTTACGCTACTACTCCTAAGGAGGCGTTGAAATTATATAAAACAGCCTTAAGTCGAGGAGGAAATACTGTAGATGGTAGCTCAAGTGCTGAGGAAAAACAAATAAGTGGTAAGGTATTACGTGTTTATAAAGAACGTCTAGGCGATTTTACAACTATATCTTTCTTATTAAACAATGGTGAAAATTATTTAGTGAGTGCCGAAACAGAACCTTTAGCAATTTATTTACAGGAGGGTGATGAGGTAATACTCACTTATGGAGATACAGGAGAGCAGTTCCTACCAGTTCGCTCTCTTATAATTAGAGGACTACAATAAAAGAACAAAAGACGATCTTGTTATTACGAAGATCGTCTTTTTTATGTAGCTTGCCCTTGAACATAGGTAAGCATCTTTTCTCTATGGTTCATAAATAGTCTTTTTGCATGATCATTTAGTGTAAAGATTTCTTGTATATACCCCTGTAACAATTTATCTTCATATTCAAAAGCATGGCTTTGAGTGTTTTCTAAAATATAGGATAATAAAAGAGCATGCAAGACAACTACTTCTAAATTCTGTGTATTCGTAACGAATTTTAAATTGAGTATAGTAGTGTGAGAAACGAACTGATTGACATAATCAATGGGTTTTTTATATACATTCAAATCAATATGTGGCTCGAGTCTTTTTCTTAATTGGGTGCATTCATTATTTAAGTCTTCAATTTTTAAGAATAAACCTCTTACACTTCTCTTATGCTGTTGTTCTAAGGTGCGAGCAAGATGTTTATTGATATTGGACATTGATTCTATAACTCCTTTCTTTAATAGGTATCATTTATTAATATGAATGGAATAGCTGGAAAAGGAAAGAGTCTTTTCGTTTAATTTAAGGTTAGATTTATAGAAGTAATTGTGGCAATATCCCTAGATTGAATATATATAGGTAATATTTTTATATAAAAAATGGAATTATTATCATGCGATAGTAACTCCATTTTCATTAATTTATTTCCAATTAAACCCTTTAGTTGCTAAAAACTCTTTGATATGCGGACGTCGTTGTTCAATTAAAAAATCAGCCATCTGTTTTGTCCAGTTATCAATTTTTCTGTTAGACGAACGGCTGTTATAATATATTTCCATTTCCTCGTTGTAGGCTGGTAAAAGTTCTTCATATTTTTCAACATTGTATTCATTTTCATGTAATACAGCAGATACAGGTAAACGAGGTTTTACCTCATTGCGACGTGCAGGAACGCCGATTGTTAGCCCGAATAATGGGAAAACATGGTCAGGCAGATTAAATAATTCACTGATTTCAGAAGGTTTATTGCGTACACCTCCAATATAGCAAATGCCATAACCCATTGACTCTGCGGCAATAACAAAATTCTGTGCAAACAATGATACATCTGCTACCCCGACAAGGACATTTTCAGCTGAATCAGCTACAATATCCACTCCTTCTAGTTTCCCAGCCATTTGAAGTCGCTTGAAATCTACGCAAAAAACAAATGCCCCACCTGAAGTTTCATATTGACGTGGATTACCAGAGAGTAAGCCTAATTTTTCCTTTTTATCTGCATCTGTTACCCATATTACACTATAGGCTTGCACAAAATGTGATGTTGCAGCCATTTGTGCTGTTCCAATTAAATCTTCAATGATTTCTTTTGAAATCGGTTCTCCATCATAGATGCGTACCGAGGAATGGCTACGTAATAGTTCTTTAACCATTAAAAACTCTCTCCTTTGTGTCTGTTCTATACCTTGAGCATAGCACGCTTTTCTAGCAAAATCGAATAATGAGGAACAAAAAGTTATTTATAAATAATTTATAAATGACGAAATTATCTCGTAAAGTAAAATATTTCATTTGATATAGATTAAATATTCTAAATAGTATAAAATTATAGAAGCGACTGTTTATTTGGTTGTGCTACCAAAAAATTACATGATCTTTATTCACAAATGTTTAGACAGCATTAGCTATTAGGTAATGAAATCCTCCTGGAATAAAGATACATTCTCTGACGGATGTCACAGATTTACTGGAACCAAATATGCAAGTTGAACAAAAATAAAGTGGAATGGAGGAATAGGGAATGGAAGAAAAGTTAGCGAAAAAGCTTCGTCATGAACAATTACGAAGCAAGGTTGTAACAGCAGAAGAAGCAGCTTCTTGGATTAAGGATGGCATGGTATTAGGGATGAGTGGATTCACACGTGCTGGTGATGTAAAGGTTGTACCTCTTGCACTTGTAGAGAAAGCAAAAAAAGAGGATTTTCAAGTAGATGTCTTTACGGGTGCATCACTTGGACCTGAGGTAGACCAATATTTAGCAGAAGCAGGGGTCATACGTAAGCGCGGTCCTTTCCAAGCAGATGCTGGCATTCGTAATAAAATCAATAGCGGTGATATCACATTTGTCGATGCCCATCTTTCCCATAATGCTGAGCTTGTTCGTCAAGGCATTATTGGACCAATTGATTTTGCGATCATTGAAGCGGCTGCTATTACAGAAGAAGGCTTATTAATTCCTACAACTTCAGTTGGTAACTCTCCCATTTTTGTGCAAGAAGCAGACCAAGTCATCATTGAATTAAACGTAGCACAGCTTGATGCATTAGAAGGTATACATGATATTTATGTACCTGCACAACAAGGAAAACGTGATCCAATTCCTTTACAGAATGTCTCTGATCGTCTTGGTATAATTGGAATTCCACTAGATTTAGATAAAGTAAAAGGCATCGTCATTTCGGATATATTAGATGCGCCATCAACGATTGTCCCTGCAGATGAAGAGACAGATGTTATGGCTAATCACTTATTAAATTTCCTACGTGAAGAGATTAAAGTAGGTCGCTTAACAACAAGTTTGCGTCCGATTCAATCTGGGGTAGGTTCAGTAGCAAATGCTGTATTGCTAGGCTTTAAAGACTCTGAGTTTGAGAACTTAGAAGTTTATTCAGAAGTTCTCCAAGATGCAGTATTTGAATTAATGGATGCAGGGAAAGTGAATTTTGCATCTGCTACTTCTATTACCCTTTCTGAGCAAGTAGGAAACCGTGTTTATGGGAATTTTGAAAAATATGCTGATAAATTAGTGTTGCGCCCTCAAGAAATTTCAAATCAGCCTGAAATTATTCGTCGACTCGGATTAATTTCAGTGAATACGGCATTGGAATTAGATATTTACGGCAATGTGAATTCCACACATGTTTCTGGTACAAAGATGATGAATGGTATCGGAGGGTCTGGTGACTTTGCTCGTAATGCACGTTTAGGAATTTTTGTAACAAAGTCTTATGCTAAGGGTGGAGATATTTCGAGTATTGTCCCAATGGTCTCACATGTGGATCATACGGAGCATGATGTTGATGTCATTGTAACTGAACAGGGCGTAGCAGATTTACGAGGACTTGCTCCAAAAGAACGAGTGGGACTTATCATTGATAATTGTGCACATCCTGATTATAGGGAGCAGCTGTGGCAGTACTTTAATGATGCCAATGAGGCAACGGGTGGACATCACACACCACATGACCTAGAAAAAGCACTATCATGGCACGTTAACTATGCGAAAAACGGTACGATGAAGGACCCTGCTTTTACGAAACAATAGTCTTATCTTAAAAGCCTTGAAGGACAGATAGTCTGTTTCTTCAAGGCTTTTACGTTTTAATTTAATGAAAGTTCTATAATAATCCAATCCATTTCCAATAAGTTGCAGAGAACAAAAGTACGAGAAGGAAACCGATAATGGTTAAGGGAATTCCAGATTTCAAGAAATCCTTTGTTGTAAAGGAGCCTGTACCATAGGCAAGCATGTTTTGTGGTGCACTAATTGGTAACAGGAAGCCAAAGCTTATGACGAATTGTTGCACAATAACAAAACCAACTTGATCAACATTAGCCGTTAATGTGGAGGCTAAAACGATAAACACAGGTATAAGTGCTGAGGCTAAGCTAGTTGCGCTTGCAAAACCTAAATGAATCAAAATGTTAAATAAAGTTACGAGTGCGATGGTTGCTAGTAAAGGCATAGTATCTAGCCCAAGTGAACCAAAAACTTTATCTGATAACCATGCAGCACCTTGCGTATTTAGTAAAATGGTTCCTAACATAATGCCTACCGCAAAGACGATAATTGTCCCCCATGGAATATGAGGCTCAACTTCCTTCCATGAATACACACCGATTTTAGGCATTAATAGAATCGCGATAGCAATAATTGTGACTGTTGTCGTATCAAATGGATGTAGCTTCCCTTCAGTTGCCCAGAAAAATAGTAAAACTACGGATGTAATGATTAAACGAATTTCAGGAGCCTTTAATGGGCCAAGCTCTGCAAGCTGTTTTTTGATGACCTCTTTACCACCTTCGATATTGCTAGTCTCAGGTTTAATTAAAGCAATCATAATGAAAAATAAAAAGATCGACATAATAATTGAGAAGGGGGCTGCATAAAGTAGCCAAGCACCCCATGAAATATCCACCTTAAATTGCTCTTGGATAAAGTTTAAAGCCACCATATTTTGAGCTGCTGCAGTTTTAATACCAATATTCCAAATGGAAACGGCTTGTACCGAAGTAATAACTAATAAGGCAGCAAGCCGACTATCACGTGGTAAACCAAATGCTGCCACCATTCCAAGCAATATCGGTACTACCGCGCCAGCTCGTGCTGTAGCAGAAGGTACAAAAAATGCGAGGACGATAGACACTAAAATAGCGCCAAATACGATAGCTTTTGTTTTCGTTCCTACCAGTGAAAGAATCCAAAGTGCAAGTCGTTTATGTAGATTAGTAATTTGCATTGCTGCCGCTAGAAAAAGAGCTGCTGCTACTAAAGCAACGGCAGAATTACTAAAGCCACTTAAAGATAATTTTAATGCGCTAGCTGTTCCTAGCTCTGTAGTTGGATTATCCATTGACGGAGCGAGTCCTAGTAAAACAGTTACTAGTGCAATGATCATGGCCGAGCTCACAGGATATGAAACGGCCTCTGTAACCCAAAGGATGACTGCAAAAGCTAAAATGGCTAAAGCTCGTTGCCCAGCTATAGGTAAATCACCATTGTTAGGTAAGAAGGTAATAATGATTAGTAACGCGAATGCCAAGCCAATCCATAGTGGCTTTAAATTAAGTTTTGTAGCTGCTTGCTTTGGTGAAGACATATTTTCTCATCCTTTCTACGATAAAAATGACGATTATTATCCATAACATCGGCCTGTATAATGTTTTATTGAGATAAGAATATGTCTATTTTATTGTAGAAAAAAATCTATGTGAAAATGGTGTTTTTTACAGCAATATGAGTAGATAAAGAGAAAAAATACGGTCACAAAAAATACAAAAATATCCATTAAATATTATTTCTTTTTCTTAAAGGCAGATGTTACTTTAGGCTCTGTTCCATTGACTAATCGTTTAATATTTTCGAGGTGCAGGATGATGGCTATGCCAAAAAGAAGAAGAGCTATAATGGTTGGGCCAATGCCAGGAATCCATAAATAAGTTACTGTACAAAACACGAGATAAAATTCTAGAACACCTACAATTAAATAATTTGTTGCAAAGGATAAAATAACAAATAAAATAAGTGCAAATAAACCAATCTTCCAATCAACAGCAAGTAAAATACCAATGATGGAGGCCGTTCCTTTCCCGCCGTTGAAGCCCATGTAGAAGGGGAAATTATGACCTAAAATAACCCCAGCAGCCATAATATAAGTAAGCAGCCAAATTTGTTCTTCTGTTAAATGAATGGCGTCCCCTAGATAAAAATGCGCACCTATAATAGCGACAACGCCTTTGCCTATATCGATGAGGGCTACTAAAACGCCATACTTCCAGCCAAGGGAAAGAGTAGCATTAGAGGCACCAGCATTACCGTGGCCAGCCTTTTTTAAATCAACCCCCGATAAAAATTGAGCCACTTTAGAGCCGTGAATACAGCCTATTAAATAGCCAATCATAAGAAAAATGATCACGGCCTTTACCATAAAAATACTCCTCTCAAAATTTTTTCTAAAATAGTGTATGCGTTCATATTACGTATAAGAGCAGACAGAAGTTTCGGAAAAAATAAAATTTACTTGTTGACAGAAAAAAACTCTATGTTTATACTGTGTAACAACGATGGAAATTGAATCTCATACTCTTATCAAGAGCGGCGGAGGGATAGGCCCTATGATGCCCGGCAACCAGTAAGCAATGAGCTTACTAAGGTGCTAATTCCTACAGATTCTTACTTGGATCTGGCAGATAAGGGGAGGAAAACTTGCAACCGCAACCCTCTTCTTAGCTGAAGAGGGTTTTTGTTTTCTACAGAAAAATCCTCCTCATCTCCGGTACCATCGTAAAAAAATAACCATTTGGAGGTACACAATGACAAATTTTAAACCAGAAACATTGCTGTTGCATGGTGGTCAAGAGCCAGACCCAGTGACGGGTTCTCGCACAGTTCCAGTCTATCGCTCAACTGCTTTCGTATTTAAAGACACTGCTCATGCGCAACGTCTTTTTGCCTTAGAGGAAGCAGGGAACATTTACACACGAATTACCAACCCAACAGTTGATGTGTTTGAAAAACGTGTGGCTTTATTGGAAGGTGGAACAGCAGCAGTAGCACTTTCATCTGGTGCAGCAGCTATCGCATTTTCCATTTTAAATCTAGCTGGAGCTGGTGATGAGATAGTAGCAGCTAGTTCTTTATATGGTGGTACGTATAATTTATTTGCTAACACATTGCCAAACTATGGTATTAAAACAATTTTTGTAGATGAAACAAACCCAGAGAATTTCAAAGCAGCGATTACTGATAAAACAAAAGCTGTCTTTGCAGAGGTTTATGGTAATCCAAGTTTAAAGGTTTTAGATATTGAGGCAGTAGCTAAAATTGCACATGATAATGGTCTACCATTAATTATTGACAGCACGTTCGCTTCTCCTTACGGTTCTACACCTATTGAATACGGCGCAGATGTTGTAGTTCATTCAGCAACTAAATGGATAGGAGGTCATGGTACAACTTTAGGGGGCGTTGTTGTAGACGCTGGTAAGTTTGATTGGACTAGCGGTCGATTCCCTGGTTTTACTGAACCAGATGCCTCTTACCATGGTCTACGTTATGGAATTGATACAGCTTCTGCTGCCTTTGCTACAAAGCTACGTGTACAATTATTACGTGATTTTGGTCCAACATTAAGTGCTGATGCTGCTTTTAATTTATTGCAAGGGTTAGAAACGCTTCATCTGCGTATCCCTAAACACAATGAAAATGCATTGGCAGTGGCTGAGTATTTACAAAACCACCCATCTGTGGAGTATGTAAATTATAATGGCCTAGAAGATTTTCCGACACATGAGTTAGCAAAAAAATATTTAAGAAATGGCTTCGGTTCAGTGCTTACATTTGGCATAAAGGGTGGACGAGAAGCTGGGCGAAAGCTTATTGATAGCGTGAAATTATTTTCACATGTAGCAAATGTAGGTGATGCAAAGTCATTAATTATTCATCCAGCTTCCACTACTCATCAGCAACTATCAGCAGACGAATTAGTTCAAGCTGGTGTAACCGAGTCGCTCATTCGCTTATCCATCGGTTTAGAGGCAGTAGAGGATATTATTGCTGATTTAGATCAAGCCATTACACAGGCTACAACAACTGAACAAACAGTAGAAGCTTAAAGTTTAAAGAAAATGGTAAGATGTTGTGACGTTAACGTATTTTCTCATTCGATTAGCCTCATTTGGTAATGCGTTAAACGTTGCTACATCAATCTATTACTGCACCCGTTAATTATCAGAACCTTATAAAAAATAATACCAAGTAATTTTATATGTATTATTGACTTTATTAAATCCATGTTATATACTAGGAAATAAGTTAACAGTACGAAAATTTTTTTAAAAAAGGTAAATGTTTTCATAAGTGCTCCCCCACTTTTGAATATATAGAAGAGTAGTTGCCTAGCCAGTGATTACTCTTCCCAAAAACTGATGATAAAGGAGTGTTTAAAATGGGTAACATCTATAGTGCGCAAAACATTGTATCCTATCTAATATATGAGCTAAATGAAGGGCATGTATTTGTCAACAATAAATCCATTCAACACCTTCTTACATCAGTCGAAAGAAAATGGCAGGAAGTATTTGGTCATACAGCATTTCAAGAACATGTTTTTACTGAAAAGGACTTTACTGTAAAGGAAGTATTTGAGGCATATGAACAGTACGGTGTGAGCCATATCTCACTTCCTGCAACAGAGTTTTACTTGAAGTATGGTACATTTCAATTAGTGGAACGTACGTATGCAATACCAAATTTTACAGAAGAAGAGATTAGTCTTGTTCAACAAGCTTTAGCACAATATCGTTATCAATTGCTTTCAAAAGCAAGTTAAAACCCCCTCATATTTTTAAGCTCATTCTCTGCTGCTACAGGGAATGAGTTTTTTCTTTAAAGGGATTGTTATGAGTGTCTGAGCATACATATATATAATAGAAGAAAGACATTCATATATTGAAATGTAAATAGTCAATATTTGTTCAAATCTTATAGATTGATTAATAAAACGTATAATAAAGGGAATGAAACCGATTTCTTTTGCACATCTAGAGAAAACAAATGTCCTTCCTAGAAAGATTTTTCTTGTGCAAAGCGTGTATTTGCGTTACAATTTTCTTTAAGTTAAATTTTGAATTATTTGAATTTGTGTGTGTCCTAACACATATAGAAATAGCGAAACTCATACAAAGAGAGTTGTTGGCTAAAGACTGCGGTGGGTGTCAAATTGTCATGACACAACCCCATGGAAAATTAGCTTTAATGAAACTGCGGAATGTAAGTTGGAGGGAATAACAAGAATGGCAACTATAAAGGCAGCGATTTTAGGATTTGGAACGGTAGGTCAGGGGATTTACCATATTTTAAATGAAAAACGAGAAGAGCTAAAAAATAAATTAGGTATTGAATTAGAGGTAGCGAAGATTTTAGTGACAGATGCTAGTCGTGAACGTGTCCCAGGCACAGCACATTTAATGACAACAAGTATGGATGAAGTCTTAGCAGAGCCAGGTATGCAGGTAGTGTTTGAAGCAATTGTGAACGAAGAACCTGCATACAGTTATTTAAAGCGAGCGGTGGAACATAAATGTCATGTTATTACTGCCAATAAAGTGATGTTTGCCAAACGAGGCTTGGAGTTGCAGGATCTTGCAAAAGCTAATGGCGTTTTTGTAGGCTATGAGGCTACTACCGCTGGTGGCGTACCTGTTATAAAAACAATGAAAAATATCTTACTTGTAAATGATGTAAGTCGTATACAAGGTGTCTTAAATGGCACATGTAATTATATTTTAACAAAAATGCGTGCACAGGGCTGGTCGTTCGAAACAGCTTTAAAAGAGGCACAAGGCTTAGGTTATGCCGAAGCAGATCCATATAATGATATATCTGGGCAGGATGCATTTAAAAAATTAATGATATTAAGTGCCTTAGCTTTTGGTGAGCAGCCTGACTGGTCAGATGTAGAGGTAATTGGGATCGATAGTATCTCTGCTGAACAGGTTCATGAAGCATGTGAAAAGGGTCTTCGTTACCGCCATGTTGCTGAGGTGGAAAAACTAGCTGACGGTAAGATTATTGCAAAAGTAGGTCCTCAACTAGTTGATAAAGAGCATCCACTTTATCCAGTCGATGATGTGTTCAATGCGGTGGCATTAGAGACTAACTATATTGGTACATTAACTTTAATCGGTCCTGGAGCAGGGATGTATCCAACAGCGAGTGTCATGGTAGAAGATTATGCTGAAATCATTGGGAAAAGAGCAGGATTTGTTGTGACAATCTAATAAAAACTTTAAAAAAGGCCCGCCATTCAACAATGTTCAATTGTATGAATGGTGGGCTTTTAGTCTTCATCTTTGACGTCTATGTCCTCTGGAATAGGAGTAGCACGCCAAATTTCAATTTCCTCTTTTATACGTTCCAATTGTTTAAAATAAGTGCTGAATTGTCCACTATTGATTAAAATTTGTTGGCCATCGTAAACAGAACGGATGCGTCCTTCGTAAATTAGACGCATTACTTGATCCTCAGGCATACCAAGATCAATAGCTGTCTCTTCAATTGATTTGTACATACGATTCGCTCCTTTTACTGTTTTTATTATAACGTCCATTCATGAGAAAACATACTATTGGAATTAAAAGAAAAGTAAAAATGATAATTGTTTGATTTTGGATAAATATGTATGATTAGTATGGAGAAAGATGTGAAGCGGGGATGAGCTGAAAAATGTTAAATTCATTGTTTGTATTACTAGCAGCTATTCTATGGGGAATGACAGGTACTGCCCAGACATATTTGGATGAAGGGGTATCTCCAATAGCTGTAGCCACGATTCGTTCAGCGATTGGTGGCAGTTTATTATTAGCTATTACGATTATAATGAGGAAAATTAATTTTTTAAGATGGTCATGGAAATGGACAATTTTAGCTGCGGCTAGTATTGCGTTTTTCCAAGGTCTTTTCTTCTCATCCATTCGTCTAACAGGTATAGCCATTGGAACTGTTGCTACTATTGGTAGTGCACCAGTGTTTTCTGGTGTATTAGAGTGGCTAGTATGGAAAACACGTCCCACAGCAGTATGGGGACTTGCTACATTGATGGCCATTATCGGATGTCTTTTATTGTTTATGAATAATGGAGAGGAGTCTGTTCACGTTGGCGGATTCACATTAGCGCTTTGTGCAGGTTTGTCCTTTGCATTTTACACAAACATAAGTAAAAAATTAATGGCACAAGAAGAAGCATTACCCGCAGTTGCTATGACATTCTCCATTTGCGCTTTGTTTTTACTGCCGTTTTCTATACAAGATGGATTTTCCTGGTTAGTAGATGTGCACAACTTATGGACAATGTTATTTATGGGGATTATGTGTACAAGCGTAGCGTATTTCCTGTTTTTAAGTGGACTACAAAAAATTAGTTCATCCTCAGCTGTAACACTTTCATTAGCAGAACCATTGACTGCTGCAATTCTTGGTGTGTTTTTAATTGGAGAACACTTAAGTATAGTTTCCTGGCTTGGAGTAGCGATGCTTTTAGGTGGCATTGTTGTTTTAACATTGGGTGGGAGAAAAAAGCTAAAACCTTAAGAAATTCTTCATTTTTATAATAGCTGGTTTTTAAGATTTAAAAGATACACTTATATTTGAGAGCGAGGTGTATATCATGACGAAATTAACAGTTCTTGTTACAGATGACGATCAAGATATTCGTGATGGTATTGAAATCTATTTAAAAAATGAAGGCTATCATGTCATTAAAGCAGCAGATGGCTTAGATGCATTAAAAAAGCTAGAGAACAATGAAGTACATTTAATAATTTTAGATATCATGATGCCAAATATGGATGGAATTACAGCAACCTTTAAAATTAGGGAAGAGCGCAATATTCCCATTATCATGCTGAGTGCAAAGGCGGAGGATGGCGATAAGATTCATGGATTATCGGTTGGAGCAGATGATTATGTAACAAAGCCATTTCATCCATTAGAGCTGTTGGCACGTGTAAAATCTCAGCTGCGCCGTTATGTTCAGCTAGGAACGTATAGTGAGGGAGCTACAAAAGTGGAAATAGACGGACTTATTCTTGATGAAGAGGCAAAAGAGGTTGTACTAGAAGGAGAACCAGTTCGACTAACCCCGATAGAATATAAAATTACAGAACTATTAATGAAAAATGCAGGGCGTGTGTTTTCGATTCGTGAAATTTATGAACGTGTTTGGAATGAGGAAGCTTATAATGCTGAAAATATTGTAGCTGTTCACATTCGGAAAATACGTGAGAAAATTGAAGCTGATCCGAAAAATCCACGCTATCTAAAGGTGGTATGGGGCGTTGGCTATAAAATGGAAAAATAAATTAGAGAAGTATATGACTATTGCTGGATTTATTGCAGGTGTTATTGGGCTTATCTATTTTGGAATTTATGCCTATCAAATCGTCGATTCTCGCTCCTCAGAGGTTTTACAATTGTTAGAAAGAATTTTTTAGAGGAGTGTAAAAAGGGATGATAAAAAAATGGAAATCTCTTCTCGTATTAATGTGTTTAATCTGGACAATTTTCGGAGTCTTTACTTTTTATAATGTGGGCTATCAGTATATTGGTAAATCATATTTTGATTCGGAAAATTTCCAACATGAAATCGATAATTTCACGGCAGAACTAGGACCGTTAGTAATTAATGTACCAAATGCAGAAGAATTGAAAAATAAAATTGAGATTACTCAAACTGAAATAGAAGATCATCGTAATTATTATGGTACATTAGGACAGCAAATCGATAATATTAAGGCACAATACGAACAACGTATTCAGGAAGCTATAGATGCCAATGCAACAGAATTAAAGACAAAGCTAGTGTCTGAACGTGATAATAAAATTAAAGATATTACAGCAAATTTTGAAGATGATGAGCATGTAAGAAAAAAGATTCTTGCTGAAAAGGAAGCCCTCATTGATAAATATATTAAAGCAGCAAAAGGTGAATCCAAAAACTTTGGAAAAAACTATGACTATTGGTCTTATGAGTTGACCAATACAGAAACTGGTAAAACGTACCGTGCAGGTGATGTTACCGAAAGTAGTGCCTATAAAATTAAGTATACTGATCGAAAACCGCTATATGCATGGAATATCAGTGAGAATTTAAGAGATATTTTTTACAATACCGAAACATACGTGAATGTAGATGATCTTTACGAAACAGCTGAATATACAGGTGTAATAGCTATTTCAAAAAAAGCAGCTATGTCAGAAGATGTTATACAGGGAGGGTATCAACAATTTCAACAGTTTCAACGCAATCAATATACTCACTACTTTATTTGGCTCACAAGTATTTTAATGGCCGTCTTTGTATGGAGGGGGCGTAAAGACTTATTACAGATAGTTACGAGTATGAAGGAAAAAGATCTTTTAACAAAGTATAAAATCGATGTACAAATTATTCTTTTGTTAATAACGAGCCTTATGTATTTCATTTCAGCCCAGGTTGTTTTTGAATCTATTGAATATAATTCTGTTTATAATTATAATTATGTCCGTTTTATACTCGATATTGGCTTTAAAATACTTGTTTTAATGGTAATTGGTAGTGCTTTCTTCGTGCAATTAATTTGGTTGTATACAAGAGTAAATACTTTGAATAAGCTAGAGGAAAATGTGAAATCGAGCTATTTATGGTCACTTGGGGATTCGTTGACTGACTTATTTATTAATCGTTCGATCGCATTACATTCAATTGTAATGCTAGCCGCAGCCTTCTTTGGAGGTGGTAGCCTTGTTGCTACCATGATAGGAGGCGGAGCTTTTCCAGTCCTTGTACTTGGCATTTGTA
The DNA here is from genome assembly GCF_058797135.1 of Lysinibacillus sp. GW823-FHT02G10. Classification (NCBI taxonomy): domain Bacteria; kingdom Bacillati; phylum Bacillota; class Bacilli; order Caryophanales; family Bacillaceae; genus Lysinibacillus; species Lysinibacillus sp. GW823-FHT02G10. The sequence continues at coordinate 244,385 of NZ_JBXAJI010000005.1, read as the reverse complement.
TGTTTATAGGATTTCCTGCTATGATTGTTTTCCTATCAAGAATGGGTTATTTAAACCGTATTATGAAAGATACGAAGGATATGGCTGAAGGACGTTTAAATCGTGATGTAAAGGTAAAAGGTAAATCTCCGCTTTCAGGTCATGCAGAAAACCTCAATCATTTACGAGAAGGTGTGCGTACGTCCATGCATGAGCAGGCGAAAAGTGAGCGGTTAAAAACAGAGCTGATTACAAATGTGAGTCATGATTTACGTACTCCTTTAACCTCTATAATTACGTATACCGATTTACTGAAGAAGCCAAATATTACAGAGGAAGAACGGAAACAATACATCCATATACTGGATAAAAAGTCTGAACGTTTAAAAGTGCTGATTGAAGACCTTTTTGAAGTATCGAAAATGGCTAGTGGTAATATTGAACTTCACCGCAGTCGAGTAGATTTAACACAGCTTATCCAACAAGCTGTAGGGGAGCATAAAGAGGATTTAACACAGTCACAACTAGATTTACGAATGACCATGCCTCATGATCCAATCTTTGCATATGTGGATGGTCAAAAATGGTGGAGACTTATTGATAATTTAATTGTCAATGTTTTGAAGTATGCGCTAGAGGGAACGCGTGTTTATGTGACATTTAAGCGTACGGCAGATGGCGATGCTGAATTTACGGTGAAAAATGTAGCAAAATATGAAATTAGTGAAGATGCTGAGGAATTATTTGAACGCTTTAAACGTGCAGATGCCTCACGTCATACAGAGGGCTCAGGGCTTGGATTAGCCATTGCACAATCCATTGTCGATTTACATGGAGCAAGAATGAGCATTGATGTAGATGGCGATTTATTTAAAGTAATCGTTCGAATTCCAGCAGTTTAATGGTAAAAAGGCGGCAAACTTCTGCCGCCTTTTTTATTATAGGCCTAAATTTTTGGCGATAATAACCTTCATGACTTCATTAGTACCAGCATAGATCGACATAACAGGTATATCTCTATATCTTCTAGCAATCTTATATTCCTCCATATAGCCATAGCCACCATGCAATTGCATACATTGCGTAGCAAGGTCACGTGCATTTTCGGTAATCCAGTATTTTGCCATAGAAACTTTTGTCACAACATCATTGCCTGCAATATGCTCTTCAATCAATGATTCTAAAAAGGATTTACCAAGCTCGATTTTAGTAGCCATTTCAGCTATTTTAAATTGTGTATTTTGGAAGTCACCAATTGTTTTGCCAAAAGCCTGACGTGATTTCACATAGTCCAGCGTTAGTGTAAGCATATCCTCAGCGGCTGTTTGTGCGGCAATCGCTACTGCTAATCGCTCTTGCTGCAGTTTTTCCATCATATAATGAAAGCCCTTGCCTTCTTCGCCAAGTAGATTTTGAACAGGCACTCGACAATCTTCAAAATAGAGTTCAGCTGTATCTTGGGCATGCATACCAACTTTTTCGAGCTGTCTTCCTTTTGTAAAGCCAGGTGTGCCCTCGTCAATAACAAGTAGGCTAATGCCACGATGTTTTTTCTCAGCCTGAGGATTTGTTTTTACTGCGACAACCGCTAAGTTTGTATGGATGCCATTTGTTATAAAGGTTTTTTGACCATTTACAATATAATGGTCCCCATCGCGAATGGCTGACGTTTTGATATTAGCCAAGTCTGATCCTGTACCTGGCTCCGTCATTGCAATAGCTGTTATATAGTCGCCTGTAACACATTTTGGCAGCCAACGAGATTTTTGTTCGTGTGTCCCATATGCTTCGATATATGGGACAACAATATCATTATGCAGGCCAACCCCGATAAGACTTGAGCCTATACGTTCAAGTTCTTCTTGTATGATGACGCCAAAGCTGAAATCCAAGCCCAGCCCGCCATATTGTTCTTCTACTTGTGGACAAAGATAGCCCATATCGCCAAGCTTACGCCAAAAAGAAAGCGGAATAAGATGATCCTTTTCCCACTGTGCATAATGCGGTTCAGCTTCTTCAGCTAAAAACTTACGAAAGGTTTTGCGAAATAATTCATGCTCCGTTGTTTCAAATTTATAACGTGTCATTTGAAATAGCACCCCTTTTTCTTCGTAAATACGCGAATTTGCTCGTTCATCTACTATGTTACTGGAAGGAATGTGAAAATAAAAGTAGCGTTTAGTATGTAAATGACGAAAATGTCATCTATATACAGTGAAATGTCATGTAAAACGAGAGTAACGAATGAAATGAAAAGGTAAACTTAAATTTGTCATAGAATAAAGGGACAAGTTCCTACTTTCTTTAGAAGATTATTCAAGTGCTTTAAGCAATATGATTGATAAGTATAATGGTATAATCAATTAAATTATAGAAAGAAAGTAGAGGACTTGGTTATGCCAAAAGTAATCGGCGCTGTTCTTTTAATTAGTATTTATAGTGCTTTGACTTTCTATTTAGGGTGGGGAGTAAAGCAGTGGCTTGTAGCAATGGGGTGGTTTCGTTTTCCAGTATTATTTTGGATCGTGCTATATATGGTTGCTTTTAGTATTATAATCGGAAGATTACACGAGTCATTACGAGTGTTTTCTGTAATCGGTAATTATTGGATGTTTATCTTTGAATATGGCTTATTGCTATGTCTAGTTGCACAATGCATTATTTGGCTTACACCTTTTAAAAACGTGCAAATAATAGGTAGTATAGCAGTAGCAATCCTATTCTTGTTAAGTATCATTGGCTCCTATTTAGCCTACTCTCCAGTTGTTCGTCATTTAGAAATAACTGTTGATAAACAAGATAGTGACTTAAACACACTAAGAGCAGTTGTAGCATCTGATTTTCACTTAGGTGTTTTATCACATAAACGACATTTACAACGTTTTGTCAGCTTAGCTAATGAAGCACAACCAGATATTGTGTTGTTAGCTGGGGATATTGTGGACGATGACCCTAAATGGTTTGTTCAAGAGGGTATGGCAGATGTCATGAAACAATTAACATCTACATATGGAACATATGGTATATTAGGTAACCATGAATATTATGGCAAAAAAATTCCTGAATTTATTAAGGAAATGGAAAATGCCAATGTGAAAATGCTCCTAGATGAAACAATTCTTGTAGAAGATGCGTTTATATTAACAGGGCAAGAGGACAGAACGAATAAAGAAAGAAAACCACTTAAGGTGCTAAAGCCTTCTGCTAATTTACCATGGCTTGTAATGAATCATACACCTGACGATTTAAACACGCCTTCCCAAATGGGCGTTGATTTACATATGTCTGGTCATACACACAAGGGACAGCTGTGGCCGAATCAGTATATAACAGCTCGTGTATTTGAACTGGATTATGGTTATAAGTTGAAGGAACAGATGCATACACTTGTTTCATCAGGCTATGGCTTCTGGGGCCCACCGATGCGAATTGGCAGTAGATCAGAGCTTTGGGTAGTAGATATAACATTTAAATAGTATGTGATAATCTAACAATCGGCTTCTTAGGTGAAAAGGCAGTAGTATATAAAAACGTAGTATTTTATAATAAGTGGGTATTTGATTAAAAAAGGTAAGGTGACATGGTGGAAATTATAGAGTTATTAAAAGCATTAATATTAGGCTTTGTCGAGGGTATGACAGAATTTGCACCAGTATCTTCTACGGGACATATGATTATCGTGGATGATATGTGGTTAAAGACTGAGGAGTTTTTAGGGAAATATCCTGCCAACACATTTAAAATTGTTGTACAACTTGGTTCCATATTAGCGGTTATCGTAGTTATGTGGAAACGTATGCTAAGCTTAGTTGGTTTATATAAAATTGAAGGTCAAGCTAAGTCCATAAATGGCCGCTTTAACTTATTGCATGTTATTGTTGGTATGCTACCAGCAGTTGTCTTAGGTTTTGCATTCAAGGATTTTATTGACGATCATCTTTTTAAAGTAGAGCATGTTGTTTATGCACTAGTGGCAGGAGCAATTCTGATGATTGCTGCAGATAAGTTGGCACCGAGAAAACCAAAAGTTGATTCTTTAGATAAGATTTCTTATGGTTTAGCATTTAAGGTAGGACTTGTACAATGCCTATCACTATGGCCAGGTTTTTCTCGTTCAGGTGCAACGATTTCGGGTGGGGTACTATTTGGTATGAGTCACCGTGTTGCAGCCGATTTTACATTCATTATGGCTGTGCCAATCATGGCAGGAGCTAGCCTCGTATCCGTTTTGAAAAACTGGGATACTTTATCAATGGACTATTTTGGCTTTTATGCTGTAGGATTCATTAGTTCGTTCGTCTTTGCATTATTGTCCATTAAGTTTTTCTTAGCGCTTATTTCAAAGGTAAAATTAATGCCTTTTGCCATTTATCGTTTAGTTTTAGCCGCAGTTCTTTGCGTTATCATTTTCATGTAAACAATAAGTCACGCTTCTTCTTCAAGAAGCAGTGGCTTTTTTTGCGTTAAGATTATTGAATCATATATCCATTTTTTCGATAAATTGAGAGAAAATGAGTATAAAGAATCATGATAAAGCATAAATTAATAGCGGATTATAATAATATTAGACAACATTTACCTACATATTGTTCATTTAGATGTTTTGAGATTATAATTGATACATAAAGTGTCTAATTATTTGTTGTTTTTTTATAAAAAGTAGGAATATAGACTTATTAAGATATATGATTAAATATATGAGGTGGAGAAAATGTTTCAACTTATCAATAGATCTAAGAAAAATACAATTGAAATAAGCAATGAAACAACAATCGGTATTTTTATAGAAGATCCAGACCGTTTACTACAATTAAATCTTGTAGGGTTAAGTGTGCATGATCTTCAGCTGATTAATAGTTTAAAACCATATGTAGAAAGAAATGTAGTAGAAGTTGTAGCGGCATTTTATCATGCAATAGAAAGTGTTCCTGCCTTACAAAAGGTCATTCAATCACATAGCTCCAGCGAACGTTTACGTCAGACATTACGTCACCATATTATTGAAATGTTTGAGGGACGAATAGATGAAGCCTTTTTAGAGAAGCGAAGACGTGTGGCAAAAATGCATGTAAAGATTAATTTATATCCGAAATGGTATTTAGCTGCATTTCAAATACTTGAGAAATCACTTCGCAAAATAGTCTATGAACTACGATTACCAAAGGGCGAAGAAGAGAAGTTTTGTGATGCTATCAGTAAAATATGTAATTTTGAACAACAAATCGTTTTAGAAGAATATGATAGCTATGCAAGTATACTAATTGAAACACAACGTAATAATGTTAGGGACCATGTAAAGGATGTTATAGGCGGAATTTCTACACAATTAGAGGTTCAATCACAAACTACAACTGAAACAGTAACAGAACTTGTATATAGCGCAAAGCGTGTCAACGCTTCTTTGAAGGAAAGTATGTATGAAGCAGAATCAATGCAAAAAGTGTCTAATGAAGGCTATACTAAAATAATATCTATTAATGAACAAACAGGGAAGATTCATCATAAGACCGTTGAAATGGCAAATATGGTGGAGCAATTAGATGCATCCTCTTCGAAAATAAATGCCGTTGTAGAAATTGTGAAAAGTATTTCTGGGCAAACAAATTTACTTGCGTTAAACTCTGCAATTGAGGCGGCACGTGCCGGTGAGCATGGTAAAGGCTTTGCAGTTGTTGCAAACGAAGTACGCAAGCTTGCGGATCAAACGAAAAGCTCTGTTGAACAGATTGCTGAGTTAATCATGACGTCAAATGGTATCACAACACAAGTTGTACAAGCAATTCAGAACATACAGGAACTTGTAAATAGTAGTATCGAACGTAATGCTGAATCTCTAAAAGCTTTTGATGCGATTTCGGGTTCTGTAGAAGTTTCGATCTCAAATTTCCAAAAAGTCGATAATCAAGTATCTGAATTAGCTACTATTATTGAATCGATTGGTGAATCTTCGGAAGAATTAGCGAAGGTGGCTAATCGCTTAAATACAACAATAAGAGAGTTTTAAAAGAAATATAGCTATGCATACTATCTATGCATAGTTTTTTAGTATGTGAATTAGGATAAAAGGTCTTATTTTATGGATAAATCAACTAAGAGGCTGCTAAATTAGCTAATAGCAAATTTTATAGAAAGAGGAAGATTACAAAACCCTAGAAAATGCTTGTTTTAAGTGTTACGCTATAGGCGAATTAGGGAATTGAGTAGAGGGGTGTTTGGAGCATGAAAAAGAAATTATTTATAACACGTAAGTTTCCTACACATATTGTTGAACTGCTACAGGAGTTTTATGAAATCTCACAATGGGATGAGGAAGAAATTGTGATTCCACGTGAAAAATTGCTCGCAGCTGTCGCTGACTGTGAGGTACTGTGGGTAACGATAGCTGACCAAGTAGATGAAGAATTACTTTCGCATGCACCCAACTTAAAATTAGTTACGAATTTAGCAGTTGGATATAATAATATTGATGTGAAGGCTTTAAAAAAACGAGGCATTATGGCGACAAATACGCCTGGAGTTTTAACTAATACAACTGCGGATTTAGTATTTGGCTTACTGCTTGCAACTGCTCGTAGAATTCCAGAAAGTGAAAGATATTTACGTGAGGGCAAATGGAAAAGCTGGTATCCAATGCAACTGGTTGGCAAGGATGTTTCAGGAGCCACAATTGGCATTATTGGCATGGGGAGAATTGGCCAAGCTGTTGCTAGAAGAGCAAAAGGGTTTGATATGAAAATCTTGTATAATAATCGCAGACGTCGTCATGAAGCAGAAGAAATGTATGGCTTCCAGTATGTTTCGCTGGAGGATCTATTAAAGCAATCTGATTTTGTTGTGATTATGACACCTTATAATAGTGATACGGAAGGACTCATTGGTGCAAAGGAACTTGCTTTGATGAAAGAAGATGCGGTATTAATTAATGCCTCACGTGGTGGAATTATTGATGAGGATGCGCTATACGATGTTCTTAAAAATGGGAAGCTTTGGGCTGCAGGACTAGATGTGTTTGAACAAGAGCCGATTGCGATGGATCATCCCTTATTAACACTTCCAAATGTAGTAGCTCTGCCACATATCGGTAGCGCGTCATTAGAAACGAGAACGGCTATGCTAATGTTAAATGTAAAAGCTTTGACTGCTTATGGACAAGGCAAGGCAATATCCAATCGAATTGATTAAAAAGAGGAGCATATCGGTGAAAGATATGCTCCATTTTTTTATCTATTGAATAAATCGAATAAGCCGCCGATACCGCCTTCACCTTTAGATTGACCGCCTCCACCTTGCGAAATAGGGGCAGCTGCAAAGACACGACTGGCTAAACGGCTAAATGGTAATGATTGTACCCACACTGTTCCAGGACCACGTAATGTAGCAAAGAAGATTCCTTCGCCTCCAAACAGGGCTGTTTTTACGCCTCCAACCATTTCAATATCGTAATCCACATTGGATGTCATTGCTACAAGACATCCTGTATCCACACGTAAAACTTCACCCGGTTGTAATGTTTTTTCATGAATGGCTCCTCCTGCATGAACAAATGCCATGCCGTCACCTTCTAGCTTTTGCATAATGAAGCCCTCACCACCGAAGAAGCCTACTCCAATTTTTTTCTGAAATTCAACGCCTACAGAGACCCCTTTAGCAGCAGCTAAGAATGCATCTTTTTGACAGATAATTTTACCGTTTAATTGGCTTAAATCCATCGGAATAATCTTCCCTGGGTATGGTGATGCGAAATAAACATGCTTCTTACCTGAGCCAACGTTTGTGAATGTTGTCATGAATAAACTCTCACCTGTTATTAGGCGTTTTCCGGCACCTAATAATTTACCCATTAGACCACTTTGTGAGCCACCTCGTGAGCCGTCACCAAAAATAGTTTCCATATGGATCGAATCATCCATCATCATTAACGCTCCTGCTTCTGCAACAACTGTTTCCTGAGGGTCAAGCTCAACTTGCACATATTGCATGTCGTCACCAAATAACTTGTAGTCAATTTCATGATTATTCATAAAGGGATTCCTCCAAAAATAAATTTAATGATATTGTATACGATTATAAGTTACATTGGTTTCAATAGAAAATTAAATATTTTAGAAAAAAAGGGAATTAGTTAGAAAATGTCGAATATAAAAAACTAGAATGTGTATTATTTATTTTCATTTAACTAAGGGTATTGTGAATATACATAACCTTAAGAGGCTTCTAAATTTAGAAGTCATCCTCTATATTGAGGTAAGGAAGTTAAGTGGAAATAAAGCCTCTGGCAGTTGTCACCGATTATTATTGAAATGCTAGTATTACAAGGTGTGGTGTATATTGAAAATTCGGAATTTTGACATATTTTATCTCCGCTCACTCCAAGATTCCTAATGAGACATTTTTTCTTTTGGTGGGGAGCAACTATTGATGTATGGAGATAAAGCCACTGGTAGCTGTCACGAATAGTGAAACGTGTAAGCACATTGCACTGCTCGGACGCAATTATTCCAAGGCGAAGTGGATTCTGGTTAAATTCATAGACTTATACCTATGGAATACGACTGGTACAACAGCTGAGGCATCATAGAGTATTTCAGGGGGTGTATGTAGTGGAGATTAAAAACTATATCGGTGGTAAATGGATCACACATTCACATTTACAAAGTATAGCAGTGACGAACCCTGCAAACGGTGAGCAGCTTGCTACCATTCCACGCTCTACTTCGAATGAGGTAGGCGAGGCTGTAGCTGTTGCTAAACAAGCACAAAAGAGCTGGGCACTTATACCAGCACCAAAACGTGCAGATTATTTATATGCCATCGGTCAAAAAATGAAAGAGAAAAAAGAACATTTGGCGACCGTTTTAACAAAAGAAATGGGCAAGGTCATTGAAGAGGCTAGAGGAGAAGTCCAAGAAGGAATTGATATGGCATACTATATGGCTGGTGAAGGACGTAGATTGTTTGGTGAAACAACACCGTCTGAGCTTGCCAATAAATTTGCTATGAGTGTAAGGGCACCTATAGGCGTTGTAGCACTCATTACACCTTGGAATTTCCCTGTTGCTATCGCCACATGGAAGTCATTTCCTGCCATTGTTGCAGGGAATACATTCATTTGGAAACCGTCTAATGAGACTCCAATGATGGCCTATGAAATGGGTAAAATCTTTGAGGAAGTAGGCTTACCAGATGGTGTCGCTAATATCGTATTTGGTACAGGACCTACAGTAGGCACAGCATTAATTGAACATCCTGACGTCAAGGTTATTTCTTTTACAGGTTCTACAACAACGGGCAGTAAAGTAGCTGAGCTTGGCGGGAAGCATTTGAAAAAGGTTTCTTTAGAGATGGGTGGCAAAAATGCTGTTATTGTCATGAATGATGCTGATTTACAGCTAGCTACAGAAGGGATTTTATGGAGCGCATTTGGTACTGCTGGGCAAAGGTGTACAGCATGTAGTCGAGTCATTGTGCATAAAGATGTAAAAGAACAATTAGAGAAACGTCTCTTAGATGAAATGCAAAAGCTCACAATTGGGGATGGTCTAGATGAGGGAGTAAAAATCGGGCCAGTGATTAATAAAGCAGCATTGGAAAAAATTAATCACTATGTACAAATAGGTAAACAAGAGGGTGCTACATTATTAGCAGGTGGCAGGATACTAAATGAACCACCTTATGATAAAGGGTTCTATTATGAGCCAACATTGTTTACAAATGTGAAGCCTGACATGATTATTGCTCAAGAAGAAATCTTTGGTCCAGTCGTATCTCTAATTGAAGTGGCAAGTTTGGAAGAAGCAATTGAAGTAAATAATGGTGTGAAATTTGGCTTATCTAGCTCAATATTCTCCCAAGATGTCAATACAATTTTCCGCGCACAACGTGATTTAGATACAGGTATTGTTTATGTAAATGCTGGCACAACAGGTGCTGAAATCCATTTGCCATTCGGAGGTACTAAAGGGACAGGAAATGGACACCGTGATTCAGGTGTAGCAGCCCTAGATGTATACACAGAGTGGAAGAGTATTTATGTAGACTACAGCGGTAAATTACAAAGAGCACAAATCGATACAGAGTAACAGATCAACGAAAGGGGATGTTCTTGATGAAAGTTGTTGTATTAGGTGCAGGTTTAATGGGGAAAGAGGTAGCTCGTGATTTAATAAAAAACGATAAAGTGGAGCGTGTGTATTTAGGTGATATCGATGTAAAAGTTGCACAGGACTTTGTAGATACGCTAGATACAAATAAGGTAGAAGTGGTAGAGCTACACGCAGAACGTGACGATTCATTAATGAGTGTTATTTCGAAGGGGGATGTTGCCGTCAATGCATTGTTTTATTCGTTCAATGAACGAGTAGCAAGAGCAGCTATTGAGGCAGGCGTCCATTCCGTTGATTTAGGTGGTCATATCGGTGGCGTTACAGAGAAGATATTAGATTTACATGAGGAAGCAAAGGCAAAAGGTGTTACAATCATTCCTGACCTAGGTGTTGCTCCCGGTATGATCAATATTCTAGCGGGCTATGGTGCTTCAAAATTAGACGAAGTAGAATCTATTAAACTATTTGTTGGTGGTATTCCAACTGAGCCAAAGCCTCCGCTTCATTATACACGCGTGTTTTCTTTAGATGGCGTTTTCGATCATTATACTGAGCCTTCAAAAACGATTCAGAAGGGCAAGCTTCAAGAAGTTCCATCCCTATCAGGCGTTGAACCTATTTATTTTGATGATTTCGGTGTGCTTGAGGCATTTTATACATCTGGTGGTATCTCCACATTGTATAAGACATTCCCGAATGTCCGCACATTAGAATATAAAACCATCCGTTATAAAGGCCATGCTGAGAAATTTAAACTTTTAGCAGACTTAGGCTTCCTTGATTCTGCGAATAAGGTAGAAGTGGATAATCAAGAAGTGCCTGTTCGTGCAGTCGTACGAGAGGCACTCAAAAAGAAGCTTGAATTGGGCTCAAAACCTGATGCTGTATTGTTACGTGTTATTGTAGCAGGTGAAAAGGCCCAACAGCAGGTGACATATGAATATGAAATGGTTGTACGTAAAGATATGACAATTAATGAAACAGCTATGGCCCGTGCTACGGCAAATACGATTTCAGTTGTTGCTCAGATGATTGGTGCCGGTGTTATTACAGAGCATGGTGTATTCCCGCCTGAAGCAATTGTGCCAGGTGATACGTATATTGAAGAGATGGCTAAACGAGGTGTGGTCATTAAAGAGACATCACATAAGTCTGCTATGATTGTGAAATGGTAGGTGCTGACCATGAACTTTGAAATGTCCACTGAGCAGGAAATGCTAAGAAAAACAGTAAGACAGTTTGTTGATGAGGAAATCATTCCCTATATTGCAAAATGGGATGCTGAAGGTGGCTTTGATGCTAAAATTTGGTCCAGACTTGCTGAGCTTGGCTTAATGGGTGTTTGTGTTCCTGAACAATACGGAGGTAGTGGCATGGATTATAATGCACTTGCTATCGTATGTGAGGAGCTTGAACGGGGAGATACGGCATTTCGCACAGCCGTATCTGTTCATACAGGTTTAAATAGCATGACCTTAATGCAGTGGGGGACTGAAGAGCAAAAGCAGCGATACCTTGTTCCGCAAGCTAAAGGTGTACGGATTGGAGCTTTTGGTCTCACAGAACCAGGGGCTGGGTCTGATGTAGCTGCCATGTCAACAACTGCCGTCCGTGATGGAGATCATTATATCCTCAATGGGCAAAAAACGTGGATCTCTTTATGTGATATTGCAGACCACTTTATCGTATTTGCCTATACAGACAAATCGAAAAAACATCATGGAATTAGTGCGTTTATTGTAGAACGTTCCATGGCTGGCTTTACATCTAAAGCGATAAAAGGAAAATATGGTATTCGTGCTGGTAATACAGGTGAGCTCTTTTTTGAAGATTTACGCGTGCCAATTGAAAACCGACTTGGTGAAGAGGGCGAGGGTTTCAAAATTGCCATGTCTGCGCTAGATAATGGTCGATTTACAGTAGCAGCAGGTGCTGTTGGTTTGATCCAAGCTTGCATAGAGGCTAGTGTGAAATACTGTCATGAACGAGAGACATTTGGTAAACCTATTGGTGAGCATCAGCTTGTCGGACGAATGATTGCTAATATGGAAGCAGGCTATCAAATGAGTCGTCTCCTTGTCTATCGTGTTGGAGAATTGAAAAATAAAGGTGTTCGAAATACTCGAGAGACATCATTGGCAAAATGGCAGTCTTGTGATTTTGCGAATAAGGCTGCGGATGATGCGGTCCAAATTCATGGAGCCTATGGCTATTCAGACGAGTATCCAGTTGCCCGTTATTTAAGAAACTCCAAAGCACCAGTCATTTATGAAGGGACTCGCGAAATTCATACTATTATGCAGGCAGATTATGTATTGGGAAGACGACAAGATAAGCCATTAAAAAATATGTTACCTAAATGGCCATTTGAAGAATAGACGAGAGGGAAGTGTTTCCCTCTCGTTTTTTATTGTGCCTCAACTTACTTAGAAAATTTCAGAAAAATGTAACTTTCCTCTTTTTTACTAGTCTAATTAATAAACAAGTATATGAAGGAGAGGAAAAATGATGAAAAGTAAATGGTTCGCAATTATGCTGATTATCGTTCTAGCTATCGTGCCTGGAATTTTTACATTGATAGTGAATACAGATGTGACGGCAAAGGCGGCTAGCGCAAGTATGGCAACACAAAACTGGCAAGCATCTTTTTCAGTTGCTTTAAAGAAAAACAAAATAACTGAGGAATATGTCTATATCACTACGGAAAAAGGAAGCAAAGTACCTGCAACAATTGAATTGTTGGAAGATCAAAAAACGATAGTGGTGAAAAAGTTAGCACCAGGTAATTATCAATTGCATGTAAAAAAGGAGGCCTTTGCACAAGGCGGACTGAATGTAGCTTCACAGACAATTCCATTTACAATTATCGAGACATTAACAGCCGTTAAATCGGAGAAAGAGTTACAGCAGTATTTTAAAAAGTTGTTAACAACTCAAAGAGTAGAAATTAGAGAAGAAGAGAGCTTACAAAGTACAGCAAGTGAAGATAAAGCAACAGCTAATAATGAGTCTACAACTAATAATCAAGTAGAGGGGGTAGAAGAGGGTGACATTGTAGTGGTAAAAGATGACTTTATTTACACTGCAAAAGATCAGAGCATTACAGTGGTGAATGCTAAAGATCCTAAGAATTTAAAGATGGCTACAAGTATCAAATTAAAACATTCCCAATATATTTCTAAGCTTGCCCTATATGACAATCTATTAATTGCCATTGGGGATCAATATATTGAAAAAGCAGGCACAGCTATGGTAACAGCCTCAATTTATGATATTTCAAATCCAAGCAATCCAAAGCATGTACGTGATGTTGGGCAAGAAGGCTTCTTGCAGGATATTCGCATAACGAATGACACATTATATTTAATCGGTAATATGTATCCAAATTACTGGATGCTACAAGAAGACAATAAAACCGATTTAAAGCCTAAAACATTTGATAGTATGGCAGGAACAGAGTACCAAAGTCTGCCTTTAGAAAAAATCTCAATCTTACCAAATACGATGGATGGTACCTATAGTTTAATTACAGCTGTCGATTTAAAAAATGGAGCTAAGACAACTGCCAATACGAAAGGGTACTTAGGTGGAAGTAGTGGTCTTTATATGTCAGAGAATGCCCTGTATTTAACGACACCAATGTATGAAAGTAGTATTGATGTTTCATCAGAAAAGCGCGTTATGGATATGATTTGGTTACCGAGGTCAGCCGACACTCAAATTTTCAAGTGGGATGTAGATGGAACGACTTTGAACTTTGTCGGAAGTACGGAAGTAAAGGGAACTGTGTTAAATCAGTATTCAATGGATGAATATAAGGGGAACTTCCGGATCTTTACAACAGAAGGTAATACGTGGAATGAGAAAAGTACTTCCTATAACCATCTCTTTATTTTGGATGAACATTTAAAACCGCTTGGTGCAGTAAAAGATATGGCGCCTGGAGAAAAGATATATTCAGCTAGATTTATGGGAGAAAAAGCATATGTGGTGACATTTAAACAAGTGGATCCACTATTTGTCATTGATGTAGCGAATCCGAAAAAGCCTGCTGTACTAGGGGAATTGAAGATTCCTGGCTTCAGTAATTACCTACATCCATTAGATGATACGCATTTAATTGGTATTGGTTATGATACGGAGCAACGCTATGATTCGTATACGAAACGTAATTTTACTGTGACAACCAATATGAAGATGTCCCTATTCGATGTATCAGACTTCCGAAATCCGAAAGAACAATCAACCGTAAAAATTGGTGGGAAAGGTTCTTCCTCTGAAGTGCAATACAATCCTAAAGCGCTATTCCGCAATAAGGAATACAACTATTTTGGCTTCCCTGTAGTACTGTATGAGGCAGGTAAGGGAGACGAAGTTGTCTATCAAGGTCAAGGTGCTCAAATTTATGAAATTACTGCAGAGAAAGGGATAGTATTGAAAGGAAATATAATCAATCGTAATAATAATGAGTCCTATGAAAATTGGGAGCAAGTTGTACAACGTGTTGTCTATATAGATGATACGCTGTATACAATAGCGCGTAACGAGATAAAAAGCTATCAGTTAAATGACTTCAAGCCTTTAGATACATTAACAATAAAATAATAAGAAAAACAAAACAGTCAATTGAAAGGTATCAAGTAGCCTTCTACTCCAATCCTGTATCTTTAGCAACGGTTTTCAAATATAGTGAAGGTGTTCATTATTCTTTATGAAGAGGTGTTGTCACCCATCATCCTCTGATAATGGGCTATTTGATCGCTATGCTACTATGAAAAAGTAAAGACAATTTGCAGAATGGTTGATTGGAGTGGAGCCAGCGTCACTCCTAGGGGATTTAGCGTCACAGATGAGACCCTGGATGAACGTAGGTGAGTGAAGCGGCTCATCGGACGCTCTGGAAAGGACGCTGGCGGAACAGAAGTCAACCTCTCGCCTTGCAAAGTTGATTTTTCTGGCGTTGACATCATCTTTTTCAACCAAAAAGAAAGTCCAATGAATATGGAGAAATTCATTGGACTTTTTGTTTATTACTATTGTCGATATGGCAGTATCTCGGAAACAGTCACAAATTCATAGCCCTGCTCTTGTAAATAGGCAAGAACAGCGTCAAGTCCGTCTGCAGTGGATTGATGAATATCATGCATTAAGACAATGGCATTATTGTGTAAATTATTTTTTACGTGTGGCAATAGCTGCTGTGCATTTCGATGTTTCCAATCCAATGTATCAATTGTCCATAGCACAACAGGGATAGGAATCTCGGCATTAATTGTGTCATTAGTTGCACCGTATGGTGGTCTAAAAACTGTGGCACCTTGATTGATTGCCTTCTCAATTTCAGTGGCAGTCGTGTTATATTCTTTCATCACTTGTTCCTGCGTAAGCTTTGTTAAGACAGGGTGGTTCCACGAATGGTTTCCAATTTCATGACCGCGTGCAAGAACATCTTTTACGATGTCAGGATAGTATTGTACACGACTACCGAGCATGAAGAAAGTAGCCTTTGCGTGATACTTATCAAGAATATTTAAAATTTGCTCCGTCACTTTTGGATGTGGACCATCATCAAATGTTAAAGCAATACGTTTTTTATTCGGATCGCCAGTTGGTGGTGGATTAATTGGTTTTACATTTTCCATTGCGATTTGAAATTCGGAGGCTAACAAAGGGTTAATAAGCGAAAGGGGTAGTTTCACTATTGGGGTACCTGCTGCTCCACTAGCAATCTCATATTCATCGAAATAGATTTGTAATGAATCATCAACAATAGCAAAGCGATTGAAGTTAGACCATTTTGGTTCGGTAGCTTTTAATAGTTCATCGTTGAAAAGCTCATCCTTTAATTGGAGGTTTTTTTGCAAATCTTTTCGGACGTTTACAGCCAACGTAGATAAGTTATTCTCATCATTTTGTAAGAGCGTTTGGATTGTAATTTGTTCGCCCGTTTCGTTGTTAATGAAGAATGTTTTTGTGGAGACTTCGTGATTGGCTCCACCTACATATAGCATTTTTGTTAGCACAAAGGAATAGTAATGCTCTCGGTACGGAAAAGTTTCTAGACTAATATTTAATTCACCCATAGCATCTGTATCTTTATTTTTCTTCATCGATGTTAGATAGTTTTCTTTTGAATCCGATATGTATTGTAATACGGCATCATTAAAAACCTCGTTATCTGTTTGTGGGTAATGTATAGCAAATGGTGTTCGTTTGTCATTTGAAACGTCTGTAACAATACGTATGCCTGGAAACGCAGAACTTTCGGTCGATAAATGACTATTCACCGATTCCGTCTCGGATTCTTTTGAAGCACTAATCTTTTGAAACTTAAAGTCATCCTTTGAAAGGATAATAAAAAGTATAATAGTTGTTAAGGTCACAATAAGGCTAAGTAATAAGAAATCAATTATTGGACCGCGTCTTTTTCTGCGTTCCTGCATGGTTTTGGATACGCTCCCCTCTTTTTTTATTTTCTATACAATCAGACGTGCCAGTCATTAAAAAAGTTATACAAATCTAGAATCTTTTTATGTAATTATGTGGAAATTTATTAAGATCGCTTTTTCTTCAAGAATTAGCGAATTAATTGTAGTTGTACTTCTATTTAAGAGGTTGTAAAATACCTACTAAAATAGAAAAAACACATGCGTAATATTAGTGTAACTGTAAAAATAAATTGAAAGATAATCCATTGCTTAAGAAAAAATTTTCAGTTGAGTTTTTATTGGCAGTTCGTTAATATTGGCAAGGAACCTTTTGAAGGAGGCAGATAGCTGCAATGGTCTTACAAGATGCGGATAATGAACTTACGATTGACTGTTTATTGCTTGCAGGACGCATTATGATTGAAAGTGGTGCAGAAACATACCGCGTCGAGGATACGATGCTGCGTATGGCACATTCTCAAAATATGCCTAATGCTCAATGTTATGCCACGCCAACGGGCATCATTTTTTCGTTAGGCAAGACACAGCCAACAAGAATTACATCAATTCCCAGTAGGGTTACAGATTTGCAAAAAATCGCCTTGGTAAATTCAGTATCTCGTAGACTCACATCTCAAATCATAACATTAGAAGAAGCTTATGACGAGCTAAAGTCGATACAAAAAACAAATTATTTTTTACCAACTTATTTACAAGTTTTAGCAGCTGCGCTTGCTAGTGGGTGTTTCCTTATTATGTTTAAGGGTGGATGGTCGGATTTTCCGATTGCTTTTTTGGCAGGCGGGCTCGGTTTCCTAGTACTTGTATTCATTAATCATTTAACAAGGGTAAAGTTTTTTTCTGAATTTACTGCATCACTCGTCCTCGGCTTTGTTGCCTTCTTTGCAGTAAAGTATGGTTATGGTACTGAACTTGATAAAATTATTATTAGTTCCGTCATGCCACTAGTACCAGGTATTTTGATTACAAATGCTGTTCGTGATTTAATGGCAGGTCATTTTATGTCAGGGATGGCAAAGGGAGCAGAGGCCTTTTTAACAGCCTTTGCTATTGGTGCAGCAATCGCCGTCACACTAGGATTTTAGGAGGCGGATAATATGCAGATGATGGACATTATTATACAATTAATAGTTAGTTTTTTTGCGACAGCTGGGATTGCCATTATTTTTAATGTTCCTAGAAAAACACTACTTCATTGCGGACTCGTTGGGGTAATTGGCTGGATTATATACTATGTTCTAACAGAGCAAGGCATGGATGTTGTCAAAGCTTCTTTCTTTGGCTCATTTGTCATTGCCATCGTTGCTCATTTATATGCCCGACGCTTTAAAATACCCATGATTATTTTTATTGTTGGGGGAATTATACCATTAGTACCAGGGGGCATGGCTTATAATGCAATGAGAAATGTGGTAGAAGATGATTACTTACAAGGCTTGCAATATGGCTTAAAGGCATTTTTAATTACAGGTGCTATTGTTATTGGACTAGTTTTTGCAGAAGTAATTATCCAACTCATATTCCGCTCAGTTCGTTCCAGTAAAGTAAAATTACAAAAGGTTTATAAAAAATAGAAGGAGACTGCGTGCTAAATAAACGCAGCCTCCTTCTTCATTATTGTTATTTTGTCAGTAATAGTTCAATCTCTTCAGGTGTAACAGGTTTACTAATATAATAGCCCTGAATGGCATCGCAGCCGTAAGTGATTAATAGATCTGCTTGTTCAGCTGTTTCTACACCTTCAGCGACCACTTTCAATTCCATGGATTTACCTAGTTGTACCATACCATTCATAAGCTTTTGGCTCTTTTCGGATTTTAAGAGTGAATTTGTAAACGTTTGATCGATTTTTAATGTACTTATTGGTAAAATTTGCATATATCTAAATGAGCCGTAGCCAGTACCGAAATCATCTAATACAAAAGAAATGCCTTCGTTTTCAAGCTTACGCATTTGCTGTGCAATAGACGTTGCGGCTTCAGCTTCTAAAGCAAATTTTTCAGTAATCTCAATTTGTAATAGGTTCGCTGGACAACCTGTTTTTGTAATCATTTCAAGTATAGATTTTGCCATATTCTTATCACGGAATTCGCGTACAGAAGAGTTGATAGATACTTTTAAATCATAGCCAGCCTTTTTCCAAAGTAATGCTTGTTCACAAGCCTTTTCCAGCATGAAGGACCCAATATTATTAATTAGGCCTGTTTCTTCAGCGATAGGAATTAACTCATCAGGCGTTACGACACCTATTACCTCATCTTCCCAACGTACAAGTGCTTCAACAGCAGTAACTTTTCCAGAATACACATCGATTTGTGGCTGATAGAGTACCTTCAAGTTCTTTTGGTCAAGTGCTTGGAGTAAGCGCTTTTCAATTAATGCTTTACGATTTAAAGCTTTATGTGTTGCTGTTGATAAAGAAACAATTTTATCTCCGCCAGCCTCACGGACTGTAGAAATAGTAGCAATGGATGCCTTCATAAGCTGAGAGAATGTTGATTGATCCTCAGGATATCTAGTTATGCCACCACTAATAGAAATTGGTACAGCAATATTGCCGCTATAAATCGGATGTTGTTGTAAGTAAGATAAAAAGCCTTGAATAAACCATTCACTTAAAGGCGTAATGACAACAAAATCATTTTCATTTATACGAGCCATCGTGCTATCTTGGAAATACATTTTTATACGATTTGTAAATTCAACAATAAGGCTTTGATCGATTTGTTGATCATGTAATTCTTTAAGTGTATAAAATTTATCAATACTTAGATAAACAAATGAAAAGTGTCTCTCATCGTCAATCATATTGGTGATTACTTTTTCAAGTCGATGTGCATTCATCAAACCTGTTTCTGTATCGATGTAAGCAATTTTTTCAAGCTGGTGTTGAATCGTTTTTGATTTAGTTACATCCTTTTCAATTAGGATAAACTGTTGTTCATTTGTTTCAAGATTAACGAGGGGGATAGCCGTTAGTAGCACCCAATAGGATTGCCCCGTTTTTGTAATTTTTTCAACTTCTCCTTGCCATGTATGACCATTATTTAAATTACGCCAGATCGTATGTGTTATTTTTTCACTCATTTCATTATCAGGGAACAGTTGCCAAAAGGTTTTGCCGATAACACGCTTTGGTGTCCATTGGCTTGTTTTTAGAAATTCATTATTACATTCCAAGATAAATCCATCGTGATCGAGTGTAACAGTCATAAAGGTTGCATCTAAACCTTGCTTAAGGTTTACAAAGGTATTGCATTGAGAGATAGCCTGCGTCATTAATTCTGGGAGCATAAAAATCAATAGAATAAAACGTTCTCCCTCATCTGTAAAAGGTTTAGCTAGCAGAGCTGTTGTTATTTCTGCATTTGAAGTTGTGTGTACTTGAATTTTTTCTAGATACGTACTGTCCTCATTTTGTAAAATAGATTGAAGTGTTTCGACAGGAAGCTGACGCAGTAGATTTTCGTGTATAGATGGAGTAGTATTTCCTTTAATATCATTAGCTGATAAGCCAATCAGATGTTCAGCACTCTTTCCCCAGACTGTTGCTTGTCCATCTTGATTAATGATAATTGCAGGAAAAGGAAGTGAATTTAAATAATGTTCATCAATCGTAAATGATTTATGCATATGACTCATGATTATTCGATCTCCTTGGGTAATCAATATATACTAATATTATAGATAATAATCGGGAATTAGTCATTATGAATATATTTGTAAATATTTGATAGTAAAAATTAATAGGACTTTTCTAGTGAAATATAAGAAATGATTTGAAGAAAAGTAACAATTTTTAGTACGTATATAGGAAGCAGGATTGGTATGAAACGTTTAAAAGGAATAATATTTATCGTCTCGGGTGCTATGTTATGGGGAGCAACTGGCCCTTTAATGGAGTGGTTGCTTAATCATACACCTTTGACTGTATCCTTTATGTTAACAATCCGTTTATCGGTTGCAGGTATATTACTACTTACATATTTATTGTTAACAGGAAAAAATATTTTTGGAATTTGGCAGCACAAGCTATGGGGGAGACAACTCATAGTTTTTGGTATTGCAGGTATGCTTGGTGTCCAATTTACATTTGTTGCTGCAATTAATGAAAGTAATGCTGTGCTTGCTACCTTACTACAGTTTTTAGCGCCAATATTTGTTGTCGCGTATGTCTCTCTTAGTTTAAAGAAATGGCCACCAAAATATCAAGTGTTAGGTATTATTGGTACCCTTATAGGGTTGTTTCTGTTACTAACGAATGCATCATTTGAAAGTTTACTTATTAGTCCAAAAGCCTTGTTATGGGGAATAGGAGTAGGCTTAACATTTGCATTTTACACCTTGTATCCTGCACGCTTAATGAAGGAGTGGAGTGTGCTTTTAGTAGTGGGCTGGGGGATGCTGGTGGGTGGCTTCACTTTGGGCTTAGTAAGCCGTGTTTGGCAGCAGTCCACTCAATGGGTTGTTCTAGTAGATTTTAAAATTTTAATGTTATTAGTTGCTTTAATATTTTTTGGAACAGTAGCTTTTATATTGTTTTTAAGTAGTATGAAATACATTACGGCAGTTGAAACGAGCATTCTTTCTAGTATTGAACCATTAACAGCAATGGTGATCTCTGTTATTATTTTCGGTACTTCTTTAGGTTTTTGGCAATTAATAGGAGTATTCGTTATGCTTGTTTGTGTAACCTGGCTTTCTATAGCAGGAGAAAAAGCATAAATATACTATAGTGTTAGTAGTTTTTAACTATCATTAAATTTTATCTACCAACAAGGGGGAAAGAATATGAAAGAAGTTTTTTCCTATGTAAAGCCATATAAATGGACAGCTATTTTTGCTTTATGTTTAATGCTTTTAGAGTTATTTGTAGAGCTTGTGCAGCCACTCATTATGGCAAAAATAATCGACGAGGGAGTAAGGGCACAAAATCAAGGAATGGTTTTGCAATGGGGGGCTGTTTTACTTGGGCTATCTTTTGTTGCCTTTCTGGCGGGCGTTATCAATTCTTATTTTTCTTCACATACAGCTCAAAGCTTTTCATATGATCTTCGAAATGCCCTGTTTGATAGGATTCAATCCTTTACGCTAGCAACCTATCAAAAATTCTCCACTGCATCGCTTATTACTCGATTAACAAATGATGTTACACAGGTACAAACGGTGCTGTTTATGAGCTTACGTATTATGCTTCGAGCGCCACTTGCTGTGATAGGAAGCATTATTATGGCTTTTGTCGTAAATCCGAAATTAGCTTTATTTTTAGTTATTGGTGCACCGATCATTTTTATTTTTCTTCTTTTTATGGTGGCAAAAGGTGTGACTTATTTTGGGCGTGTACAAAAGAGGGTCGATCGTTTAAACAGAGTTTTACAGGAGAATTTACAGGCGATACGATTAGTAAAGGCTTACTTAAGAGGGGCATATGAGGCTACACGCTTTGATGAAGTTGCATCACGGTTAAAGGTTGATACTGTGAAGGCCTTACGCATAATGGAATATATTATGCCGGTTCTTTTGTTCATTATGAATATGAGCCTGCTCGCAGTTTTATGGTTTGGTACAAAACAAATTGCTACAGGAACAACGCCACTTGGTGATATTGTGGCTATTGTGAATTATGCAATGCGTATGACAGGCTCATTTTCAATGTTCGCTTTTATTATTATCTTCTACGCACGTGCAAAGGCATCTGCAGAACGTATGGCAGAAATCCTTTCCGTTGAAAATGAGGTTGAAGATACATCTCTTTTAGAAGAAGTAGGTCATGCCACACAATATGGAGAATTAACCTTTGACCATGTTAGTTTTACTTATCCAGGAGGAGATGTTCCTGTTCTGTCAGATGTGAGCTTTCAAGTTAAGTCTGGCGAGAAACTAGCGATCATGGGGGCAACTGGTGCAGGAAAATCAACATTATTACAGCTCATTCCTCGGTTCTATGAAGTAACGCAAGGCAGAATACTTGTGGAAGGTCAGGATGTGCAACATTGGGATTTACAAGAGTTGCGGGAAGTGATTGGCTATGTCCCCCAGCAGTCATTGTTATTTACAGGAAGTATTGCAGATAATGTGCGTTGGGGAGATACACAGGCTGAAATGGATGCTGTATTACAGGCTACAATGCAGGCGCAAATTCATGCATCTGTTGAAGATTTTCCAAATGGTTATGATACCAAGGTTGGGCAAAAAGGTGTCAATTTATCGGGGGGGCAAAAACAGAGGTTATCTATAGCTAGAGCTCTATTGAGAAAGGGACATATTTTAATGCTTGATGATAGTACTAGTGCTTTAGATGTGAAAACTGAACAGTCTTTGTGGGCGGCACTGAGTGAAGAAAAAGCAACGATGCTTGTTGTTACGCAAAAAATACGTACAGCTAAAGGTGCAGATCGCATTTTACTGATTGATGCTGGAAAAGTAGTTGCTTATGGCACACATGAAGAGCTTTTAGAGACTTCCTCGCTTTATAAAAAAATAGCTATCTCTCAACAGGAGGTGGAGGATTAATGGGATTTTTCCAGAAACCTTTTGGCTATGAACCGCTTTTGACAAAAGATGATCTGAAACAGGGTGTGAAGAAAAAGAAGGGGCCACGTGCAGCTGATTGGAGAAGTACATTGCTGCGGTTATGGAAAATTGTCGACGAACAACGCGCACTGCTTATTGTGGTGCTCTTATTAGTGATGATTAGCTCCATATTAGCTTTAGTTGGTCCTTATGTAATCGGTCAAATGATTGATCACTATGTTATGCATGGCGAGCTTTCAGGCTTAGGTAAGGGGATTGGCTTATTAATTGGTATTTATGTGTTATTAGCCGTTTCTCTTTTCCTGCAAAACTATTGGATGATTGGCATCGCACAGCAAACGATCTATAGATTAAGGACAAGTGTATTCACTCATTTTCAAAGACTGCCAGTGGCATTCTTTGATCGTCGTCAGCATGGAGAATTAATGAGTAGAATGACGAATGATATTGAAGCTGTCAGCTCAACATTGAACAGTTCCTTTATTCAGGTATTTTCAAGTGTACTTACGCTTGGTGGAACCGTCATTATTATGCTCAGTTTAAGCCCATTGCTGACAGTTCTGACGATGATCATTATTCCACTGATGTTTTGGGCGATGCGATGGATTACACGTCGTACAGCACCACTGTTTAAAGAACAACAGGTAGCTATTGGCGCCTTAAATGGGATGATCGAAGAAACAATTTCAGGACAGCGGATTGTGAAGGCATTTTCACAAGAGGAGCGAATGAAAGCAGAATTTCGTGAAAAAAGTTTGCGCTTAAAAAGAACTGGTTTTTGGGCACAGACATACTCAGGTTATATTCCTAAAGTTATGAACTTCTTAAATAATATGAGCTTTACCATTGTAGCAGGTGTAGGAGGAGTTCTTGCGTTATATGGACATGTATCGATAGGGGTAATTGTTATATTCACTGAATATGCACGACAATTTACACGTCCTTTAAATGATTTAGCAAACCAGTTTAATACAGTACTGTCAGCCATTGCTGGTGCAGAACGTGTATTTTCCTTGCTTGATGAACAACCAGAGGCAGAAAATGTGTCAGCACAAAAGCATCAGCTATTGGGACATGTAACGTTTAAGCAGGTGTACTTCAAATATGAACTAGAAGAAGAGGGGTACACACTAAAAAATGTAGATTTTAAAGTGGAACCTGGTCAAACGGTAGCCCTTGTTGGTGCAACGGGGGCTGGTAAAACGACAATCCTTCAACTTATTGCAAGATTTTATGACGTCTCAAAGGGAGAGGTATTATTTGATGGTATAAATGTACAGCAAATTGATCGACAATCCCTTCGTTCACAAATGGCCTTTGTCTTACAGGATCCATTTTTGTTTGAGGCTTCTGTTCGCGAGAATATCCGATATGGTAGACTGGATGCGAGTGATGCAGAGATTGAGGAAGCGGCCAAGCAAGCTAATGCACATGAATTCATTATGAAACTAAAGGATGGGTATGATACTATTCTTGCAGCGGATGGACGCGAGATTTCCCAAGGCCAAAAGCAATTACTTTCTATAGCAAGGGCACTTATAGCTGATCCGAAAATTTTACTATTGGATGAAGCGACAAGCAGTATCGATACTGTGACAGAACTGGCGATACAAGAGGCACTCGATACGTTAATGCAAGGGCGCACGAGCTTTGTGATCGCACATCGTTTAAATACTGTCCATAATGCCGATATGGTCTTAGTGATGCATAAAGGGGAATTAGTGGAGGCTGGACCTCAGCAAAAGCTCATCGAATCAGGTGGTCTTTATGCACAAATGCTGCATTCATCCTCATACCATCTTGAGGAATAGATGGAAAAAGAGCAATTTCATTTGAAGTTGCTCTTTTTTATTGAATTAAAAATGTTATTAATTTGAATAAATGGTATAATTATTATATAACATTATTAAAATATGAAGCAGTAGATAGTTTAAAAGTAATGGGTTGAGAAAGAATAAATATCTCTATTTTAGAAAAATTAGTATATTATTTCTAGTAAATTTCAGTCATTTTACTGAATTTTTATAGTATAAATCCTTTTATTTTTCTAATATTTGAAGTAAAATTCTGATTAATAGCGGGTATTAATATATTTTGTTGCCAGCTTATTTTCATTCTTGCTACAATAGGGCAATAGTCTGTTACAGGAACGGAGTAAATGATGAATATTTCAGTGATGACAGTGTCTTTTCCATTAGATGGAGAAACATTGAAAGAAGTAAAGTTATTATGTGAAGAAGCAACAGTTCAAGATTATCGAGTCTATGAAACCATTATGAATGTACCAATGGCTAGCTCTTTCGAGAATAAAGGCTTCATGGTACTAGCGTATGAGGATGATAAGGATTTACTAGTTGGTGCTGCTAGTGCTATCGACTTAATGGGACTTCATACATATGAGTGGTCATTAGTGGTGACACCTGCATATCGACAAAAGGGTATTGGAACTGCGTTAGTTGAGGGTATACAAGTAGGGCTAAAAGAAAGAGGGGCAGAGGGGCAATTAGCTGTAGTAATTGATGGTTCCCCTTATGGGCACACATTTATTGAAAACAAAGGGTTTACCTATAGTTTTTCAGAAACGACCCTAGAAACAAAAGCAGAGCCTGTTACATTACGAAGTGATATAAATATTCAAGCCTATAACGGAGAGCAAGCTGAACTGATTACTATTTATTGTGAGGCTTTTGGAGATCTACCCGAAGAATCAGAAGAGCTTATTGCTTTTAATACATCAACAAATGGAAGAGAGCTTTGGGTTGCTTACAGAGATGGTGCAGTTGTTGGCACAGTGACTACAGCTAAGGAAAATGAAATCCAGTGGGTAACAGCACTTGCTGTACATCCAAATTGTGAAGGACAAGGTATTGGGACAGCCCTTCTTTCCTTTTCAAAGGATTATGCGAGTAAGGTTGGTGCAGCGTTTGTCATGCTAGATGTAGAAGTAGACAATAAAAAAGCACTTTCTGTCTATGAAAAAGCAGGCTTTATGAAAGCACAGCAAATTGATTATTATGTAAAACAATAGAAAAAAGGGCGATGAGAGGTATTTAATATCAACTCATCGCCCTTTTTTATCATAATCACGTACTATCTTCATATAATATTAATAAGCTTTAAGAAAGGAGTCGTGATCATGCGCATGCCAGCATTGCCAAAGAAGAAGTCTCCTCCGAAGGAAGCCCCTAATTCATGGTGGAAAGTTGTGAAAGCTTATTTATCCAAAGGGAAGTTTTATAAATTACCCCCAAGAAATTAATGATGCAAAGAAAAAAGTCGCCTTTTAGCGACTTTTTAATTTTCTAATAAAAATGTCTTTTTGGATGGACCGATTAAGTATAGCTCGTGCATGGCTCGTGTAAGAGCTACATAAAGTAGCTTTCGGTCAATGGGTGTATCGTAAAATGGTGTATCGTAGGCAGCTACAATGACAGCATCAAATTCAAGTCCCTTAGCTAAGTGACTTGGCACAACAAGTAACATTTCTTGATTAATAGATTCATTTTCCGTTAGTAGTTGTGAAGCAATATCATTGTCTTTTAATGCCTGTTGCATAGTAATGGCTTCTGCAGTAGTTTTGCAAATTAAAGCGATGGATCGATGGCCATTTTGACGAATAGCTTCAAAAATCTCTTTAACTTTGAAGGCATCGAATTGCTCTGCTTGAATAAAACTTGGTACTTTACCGTGACGCACAACGGGTTCTACTAAAGGTAGCTGTTCATTCATTTGCGCTAGAATTTGATTCGCGACTTCCATAATTTCAATTGTTGTTCGATAGCTTTTTTGCAAAGTGCGGAAGCTTGCACGAGGAAATAAGCTTTGGACAGGTTCCCAGGCTGTTAATGAGCGATAGCTATGGATACCTTGTGCTAAATCACCGACCATAGTAAACATATCTGTATCAAGACCTGCTTTTAAAGCAGCAAGCTGAAATAAACTGTAATCTTGGACCTCATCGATAAAGACAACACGCATCTTCCATTCATCTGCAATGCCTTTTAAACGTGCTTGTAAATAGTATAGTGCAGCTAAATCTTCGAGTGCCCATTGTTCTTTACGATGTGCCTGCAAAAATTGTTGCTGTTCAAGGTAATGCCATTCAGGGGCGAGTTCTGCTAATAATTCTGCATCGGTGAGAAGGGTACGATAGAGTGTTTTAATATTATGTTTGGGAAAGCGACGCATATAAGCTGATGCCGTTGTCTTCGTTTCTTTTTCAATGGCAGGAATTCGTTCATCACGCTCATCAATGAATTTTGTGACAACACGTCGCCGTTTTTCATCATCTCGAATTCCATTTAAGGCTTTACCCAATGCTTCATCATACTTTTTATGGAGTGTAGCTAAAACAGCCTGTTTTTTTTGACGTACATGGCTTGCTAAGACCTTTTTAATATGTTCAAGTCGCTTTTCGATAGGCATATATGAGAATTCATATAAAAACAGCTTCTTCAGGTGGGAAGCACGCATGATACAGTATTTTTCAATATAGACATCTTCGAATTGCTCTGCGAGCTTTTGTTCCAGCTTTTGTACGTAGCGTTCGATGACATCACGATAGTAAAGTGAGCCTTTCATTTCAGCAATCCAGGCAGTAGGCTGACTTCCTCCAGCAACGAGCAATTCTAATTGTTCATTTGGATTTTGAAGCTTAAGCTTTAATTTAGTGGCAGAAAGAACGTAGTCTGTAAAAGTAGTTTGGCATATTTTATCGACGCCAAGCTCTGGTAAAACATCGCCTATATAATCAATAAATAACTTATTCGGTGCTAAAATCATGAGCTGCTCAGGATTAAAATGTTCACCCATTGTATAAAGGAAATAGGATATTCTGTGTAGAGCAATGGTTGTTTTTCCACTACCAGCAGCACCTTGCACAATAATTGGTTGACGAAGATGTGCTCGAATAATTTCATTTTGTTCCTTTTGAATGGTTGAAACAATTTCAGTTAGACGGACATCAGCTTTTCCAGCTAATGCTTCTTGTAGTAGTTCATCATTTGTTGTTAGATCAATATCTCGTATATCGAGTAATTCGCCATTTTCGATCTTGTATTGCCTTTTAGCAAAGAGATGTCCTTTATGAACTTCACCACGGACATCGTACTCCATGTCACCAAGACGTCCATCATAATAAACATTAGCTACGGGTGAGCGCCAGTCAACAATAATGGGCTCATGGGTTTCACGATGAAATAGTGATGTTTTCCCAATATAAAGGAATTCTTCTGGGTCACCGGTTTTTTGGAAATGGATTCTAGCGAAATAGGGCTTCTTGCGAACGGCCTCTAGACCTTCTTTTTGATTACGTGCCATTTCAAAAAATCTGGCATTTGTTAAGATATTTAAATAACTTAAACTCGAATCTAAGTAATCAAGATCGGCCATAGATTTGCGGATATTTTCTTGAGCAGATTTTAAATCTCGTTGTGATTCGTCTAATATTTGTTGCATATAGCCTTGGGTATACGCTAACCGCTCTACTTCAGCCTGAAAATCTGGATGTTGTACAGTCATTTTTTAGCACCTCCTAGGTACTTACAATTTCAAAGTAGATTATCATACTACTATATATAATATTTACCAGCAAGTGAAAGCTAAAATGTTAAGTATGCTACTATTACATGGGGCTGGAAGGTTTTTCTTTGAATAATAATAGAGGAGGTTATTGAATTTGGACATATTTGCACATAGAGGTGTTTCGATAAACTATCCAGAAAATACGATGGCTGCCTTTCAAGCAGCATCAAAGCTTCCTATAGCAGGGATAGAGCTAGACGTTCATTTAACCGCAGATAAAGAGGTAGTGGTGATTCATGATGAGACCATTGATCGTACCTCCAATGGCTCAGGCTATGTAAAAGATTTTACATTACAACAATTACGTACATTTGATTTTGGCTCGTGGTTTTCACGGGAGTTCGGAGATGAAGTAATTCCTACCTTAGGGGAAGTGTTGGAGTTATTTGCAGGTACCAATCACCGTATCAATATTGAACTGAAAACAGACATTATTGCATATGAAGGAATCGAAGCGCTCGTGCTCAAAGAAGTAGCAGCACAGCAAATGACAGAGCGGGTGATCATTTCATCTTTCAATCATGAATCATTGCAAACAATATCAAAAATAGCGCCTTATATAGAAAGTGCAGCATTGTTTGCAGAGGTGCTGGTGGATTTCCCAACTTACATTGCTCTTATACCAGCTAAGGCGTTACATGTAAGTTTGCCAACTTCCTTACGTAAATCAGTTAAACTAGCTCTCGCTGAAGGTGCAACTGTACGTGTGTATACCGTCAATGAACAACGCGATGCTCGAAGTTTACAACAGCTCGGTGTACAGGCGATATTTACAGATGATCCAGAAAAGATATTAAGAGCCCTTAGTTAGAGCAAAAGTGGACAGTTAGGAGACAAAAGCTTCCGTGGAATCATTTGCATTTTCAAAATACCCACGGAAAGCAACGTCTTCTAGAGGGTTTTTACCATTTTGCACGATGTTCCTCAATACATCCGAGCATTTGTTGAATAACCAGTGTTTCACCATTGTCGAGTAAAATAGAACCGTCGTAATAGCCAAATAGTTGATGTACCTCTGATTTAACTAGTTTGGCATTCGTTTGGGCTATACGCTCAAAAAAGGGTGAAAAGGTTAAGGAGACCTGATTAGAAAATTTTGTTTTCACTTTCCAACGCTGCATATAATCTTCAGAATCATATTGAAATAATAAATCCTCATGTATTTTTGTCATTTTACCATCAACAAAAACAGCATTTTCAGTCATGCCTGTGCCATCTGTCCATTTACCTCCTAAATTAAGTCCGATGCGTCGTCCACGTACTCGTTGAGAGGCCATTCCCCAATTCCATAATGCTTCACGTGGCCATACACCTCGTCCATAATCCAACACAGCAAAATTCTCCTCAGCTGAGAAATTAAAACGCCGAGTACCAATTGTGACAACACCTGATGTTGGCAATATGTGATGCTTGCCTGTGAACTGAAATGTTTTACGATTCCAAGGAATGACTACATTTAAGGTTTCGTCCGCTGGTGGGTGCTGAATGATAAGCTTTGCGCGTAAAACATCTCCGTCAAAGTTTGGTATAGAAACAGATAGATGTGTTTCATTTTGTATATATAATAAATCAATCATCATTTCACTATTTTTAAATGAAACAGATTCTAAAACCTGTGTAGGCATTTTTAGTTTACCACCAAAGGGGATTGTGATCGTTTTTTCAAAATAGCGCTGTGTTTCATATTCAAGGAAATAAACGAAGCAGACTGCTGCGTAATCTAGATGACTAATCGTAGCTGAAAACAAGATTTCATCACCGTAGACACACCAATAGTTCCATTTCTTTTTGCGCATGAGATGGCCGCTTAAATTGCTATTAATAAGTGGTTTGCGTGCAAATCCGATGGCTGCTGGATTTAAATTACCTTTTTTATCGCATAAAAGAGTTGGCTGTAAAATCTCTTTTTCAGCATGCTGCCTCACATTCAACATCCCTTCTGGTCATAAAATAAAATTGAGATATCTTTAATCCTTATTGTAGCAAAAATGTTCTTGAAATTGGAAAGGAACATGCTGAATATAATGGATTTCAATAAGAATTATGAGGAAGGACCTAACTAATAGAAATGCTTAAATAGACATATGATGGCATGAGGAGGTTATGTATGGCAAAAATGTATAATAGGCAAGCTGCAGTTCAATATGCTAATTTGTGGTGGAACAGACGCAATCCTGCTTTTCCAAATTTTGATGTAGATTGCACGAACTATATATCTCAGTGTTTACTTGCAGGAGGGGCACCGATGCGAGGTGCACCAAGTAGAGAGAACGGCTGGTGGATTCAGCAAGGGAATTGGAGCTTTAGCTGGTCTGTTGCCCATTCATTACGATGGTATTTAGAAGGATCTACAACAGGATTGAAGGGTAGACGTGTTCAATATGCAGAGGAACTAGAGCTTGGAGATGTCATTTTTTATGATTTTCAAGGGAATGGTAGAATTGACCACTCCGTTATTGTTACAAGTATTCAAAATGGTATTCCTTATGTGAATGCCCACACCTCAGATAGTATTAATCGACCTTATTTTTACGAGGATTCCACCGCCTATACGCCAAGCATGACCTACTTTTTCTATCATATAGATGACAGCTTTGCTTAGGAACAGGTAGTTTTAAAGCATACAAATATATGATAATGTGAAAGATAGAAGAGATAAACTCTAATATGTTGTCTTATGGTAGAAGGAGAATTGATATATGAGCGAACAAATTTTATCTGTTAGAGATGCAATTATTCAACGTCGTTCCATTAAAAAGTTTAATGGCCAGCCTGTAGAGCGTGAGGATTTAATGGCTATTATTGACGATGCAGTATGGGCTCCCAATCATGGTAATCGTGAGCCGTGGCGATTAGTTGTTGCCTGTGGAAAGGAATTAACAAATCTTCATCAGCTATTACGTGACTTAACAATTCCTAAATGGCAGGAGCTTTCAAGCGAAGATTTAGCGAAGCAGATGTTGAAATTTACATTACC
This sequence comes from Lysinibacillus sp. GW823-FHT02G10, assembly GCF_058797135.1. Lineage (NCBI taxonomy): Bacteria > Bacillati > Bacillota > Bacilli > Caryophanales > Bacillaceae > Lysinibacillus > Lysinibacillus sp. GW823-FHT02G10. Next base: position 212,760 of record NZ_JBXAJI010000005.1, on the reverse strand, counting down.
AGGTGGCTATGCCTTTGTTATCGTTCCAGAGGATGCGCGTCAAAAAGAACGTTTAGAAGATTATGCAGCAGCAAGTACATTTATTCAAAACATGCAGTTACTGGCATGGGATAGAGGCATAGGCTCTTGCTGGAAAACACCAGGCTTCCTAGATAATCCAAAATTCCGTGAAGCTTTAAAGGTACAGCCAGGTGAGCGTGTCATTGCTATGCTACAAGTTGGTTATTTTGATGAAGTGCCAAAAGGTAAAGAGCGCAAACAAGCAGCTGATATCGTTACGATTTTTGGTGAGTAATCAAAGTAAAAAAATCCCTTCACTTTGACAGTGAGGGGATTTTTTAATTAATCGATATTTATTTTTGTAATCCTGAAACCTCATATAAATAATCACTAAGAACACGTAAGCCTTTATCAAAGTTTTCTAAATGGAAGTGTTCATTTGGTGCATGGAAGTTTTCACTTGATAGACCGAAGCCCATTAGCACTACAGGTAAATCTAAAATTTCATCAAACGCAGCGACGATAGGGATGGATCCACCGCCACGTGTGTATGCTGTTGGTACATTATACACTTTTTCATAGGAGCGTCCAGCAGCCTGGATAAATGGATGATCGAAAGGCGTTAGGAATGGACGGCCTTTATCGAATTCAGAAATGTTGATTTCCACACCAGCAGGTTTGTGCTTTTCAACATGTGCTTTTAAAAGTGCTACAATTTCATCGGGCTCTTGATTTGGTACAAGACGACATGTGATTTTAGCGCCAGCTTCAGCGGGCAGCACTGTTTTGATACCTTCACCTGAGAAACCACCAAATACACCGTTAACCTCTAGGGTTGGGCGGGCCCAAGTACGTTCTAAATAAGAATACCCTTGTTCACCGAATAATTCTTTTACGCCAACTTCCTGTTTAACAGACTCTTCATCGAAGCCAAGCGCAAGATAAGCCTCACGTTCCTCTTCTGTTAATGGCAACACTTTGTCGTAGAAACCTTCAACTTGAATCGTACCATGCTCATCACGGAAGGATGCTAAAATTTCAGCTAATGCGTGAATAGCATTTTGTACGCCACCACCATAAAGACCGGAGTGTAAATCTCCCTTAGCTCCACGCACATCAATTTGAATGCCCGTTAAGCCCCGTAAACCATAGCATACCGCAGGCTTCCCAGGACCATAAAGACCTGTATCGGAAATTAAAATTAAATCTGCCGCTAGTTTTTCTTTATATTGTTCAACATAGGCAGGTAGATGTGGACTACCAATTTCTTCTTCACCTTCATAAATGAACTTAACATTGACAGGTAATGTCCCTGTTGTAGCAAACAATGCCTCAATCATTTTTAAGTGCATAAAGACTTGTCCTTTATCATCACTCGCACCACGAGCAAATAATTTATTGTCTCGAATTGTAGGATTAAAAGGCTCACTGTCCCATAAATTTAATGGATCAACAGGTTGAACATCATAATGACCATAAAATAAAATAGTTGGTTTACCCTCTGCATGTAGCCAGTCTGCATAAACAACAGGGTGCCCAGCTGTTTGTGTAATGGAGATATTTTCAAGATTTAGTTTTTCAAACGCACTGGCTAGCCATTCAGCTGCATGTTGAATATCCTCTTTATGCTCGGATAAAGAACTGATACTTGGAATTCGTAAAAATTCATTCAATTCATTTAAATGTGCCTCACGGTGTTCTGCAAAATAAGCATCAATTTGCTGTAAATTAGTCATTAAGCATCCCTCTTTCTAATATTTCGATAATAGAAATAGTATAGCACAATTTACTTTTAGGAATCTTAAATTGTCTTGAAAGATTACACATAGCACCTACAAAATAAACCACAAGAGCTAAATAGCAATTGTGGTTGAGTCTTTCTTGAGTGGATTATAAATTCTTCATTTTTCTGTGAAGGGTTCAGATACAACAGCCAGATCGCTTCGCACTTTTAACGGCTAGAATGGCATCATTAAATGCCCTAGCTTTCAGGCGAGTCTATTCAAAGCCTCATTAGTGAGCAGTATAACCACCATCAACAAGAAGCGTTGTACCATTAACAAAGCTTGCGTCATCGCTTGCTAAAAAGAGAACGGCTTTAGCGATTTCTTCTGGTTTACCAAGTCGACCTTGTGGGTGAAGGGATGCTAAATATTCTTTCTTCTGAGCATCGACCTCAGCTAATAGAGGAGTGTCGATATAGCCAGGACACACCGCATTTACACGAATACCCTGTTTAGCGTAAGCAGTACATAGGTTTTGTGTTAATAATTTAACGCCACCTTTTGCAGATGAGTAGGCTGTAGGGTTTGGTAAGGCAACGAAGCTATGAATTGAACCAGCGTTAACAATGACGCCACCTGTTCCTTGGGCAAGGAATTGCTCAATGGCATATTTATCCGATAGAAATACACCTGATAAATTAATATCAATTGTTCTTTTCCATTTTTCAAAAGAAAGCTCGTGTGCTGGTGCATCGTCAGCTACGCCTGCATTTGCATACATAATATCAAGTTTACCGTATTTAGTAACGGTTTCCTTTATCATGTTTTGAATGTCCGCTTCATTTGTTACGTCTGTTTTTACGAAAAGTGTATCAAAACCATTGTTATTTAATTCTTCAGAAACACTTTGTCCACGATCAGAAAAATCGGCAATAACGACTTTAGCGCCTTCTTCTACAAAGAGACGAACTGTGGCTTCACCGATACCACTAGCCCCACCTGTAACAATTGCTACTTTATCTTTTAGTTTCATATAAATGACCACCTTTAATTATTTTGCTGTTGCTCCGCCATCAATAACGAATTCTGCACCTGTTGAAAAGGAAGATTCATCAGAAGCTAAAAACAATACAGTTTGCGCTACTTCCTTTACAGAGCCTAAACGTCCTAATGGGAATAAGTTTTTGCCTAATTCATCTTTTGAGCTTCCTGTTGTTGCTGATGCATAGTCTGCCATACCTGTATCAATGTAGCCAGGATGAATGGAGTTGACACGTACGCCGTATGGAGCATACTCCATAGCAGCATCTTTTGTCATAATGCGAACAGCCCCTTTACTAGCGCCATATAATACGTGACCAGCAGCACCTGTTAAGCCTGCAATAGAGGAAGCATTAATAACAGAACCATTATGTTGTTTAGCCATAAGCGGCATAATATGTTTCATGCCTAAGAACACACCTGTCACATTGATGGACATTAAGCGGTTCCAGTCAGAAAGCTCGATTTCTGCAAGGGGTTTTATGATATAGATACCTGCATTATTGAAAAGAATATCCACTTTCTTAAATGTTTTTATTGATTCATCTGCAACCTTTTTCCAGTCTTCTTCATTACTAACATCGTGGCGGATAAATACTGCCTCACCGCCGATAGTTTGAATATCACGGACTGTATCGTTCCCAGATTGTTCATTTATATCAGTAATAACTATTTTTGCTCCCTCTTTAGCAAATAATAGTGCAGTTTCTTTCCCGATTCCTGTACCTCCACCTGTAATAATGGCCACTTTGTTTTCTAATCTCATTTCAAGCACGCACCTTTCATTATTTCTGGTTATATGGTTGCCTTAGGATTCAAAAGTATTCGCATTGTTTAGCGATACCTTCATCTTACTCCTTTCAATTTGAAATACTATCCTATAAGATGCTGTATAATATAGTGAGTGAATATCCTCCATTTATAGGGGTATTTTTAGTGTGAAGGAGAAGAATTTCCTATGACGCATCCATTTCAATCAATTGAAGAAGTAACACTTCAAGAGTTTGTGTTGTTTATTAAAATCCATCATCAGCAAATTGAAGAGAATACAATTATTTACCTTAATCTAGAACCTTCTATAACTGGGGCAGATCGAAAAAGAACAGCAATGCTATTAGATTCATTTTTGCGTTTAATGACACATGCAAATATCGATGAATTAAATAATGATGAGAAGTATTTTTTCAACACATGGCTTCAATCACAGTTGTCCATTATTGATAGGAAGAGCTTTAATTTATTTCAATTAATATTTGAGAAATCGTTGATTACTTTTATGATTCAACAGAAGAGTAGTCGAACGAACGCCATCTTCATGTATGTATTATCGACATTTACGTTACTTGTAGAGCTTTATTATGACTGTGAGGGAGATAACCAAACTAGTAACATAGCTAGCGAAAATCAGAAAATTAGGCACTTACAATTATTAGATAGGCTTGATAAATTGCTTATTAGTTCCTCAGGTTATCAGGATTTAGCGCTGATTTTAAAAAAATGTGAAGAGTATTTTAGTTATAAAAGATGTGTATTTTACGCATATGTCCCATGGTCCAATCAATTTTATGGAGTTATTGGCGCAGAGCTGCCTAAGGTACAAAGCATGAAAGGGGAGTTGACTGGGGAAAACACGATACTTAGTTCAAGAAAGCCCATTTATTTAAAAAATCCTAAAAATTATGTGAAAGAAGAGCATATCCAATTATTTAATTTATCCTCGATTATTTTTATTCCCATTTTGCGTCAAGAGCAATTATTTGGATGGCTAACATTTGATCAGCTAGGGGAGGAGTTTGATTGTACAAAGGAAGAATTAACACTCCTTGAGGAAGTAGGGAAGCGTTTAGGTTTATTTTTATCTCGTAAGGGGGAGAAGGTAGAGAAGAATACAGTGCTTCATTTAACTGAAAGGGAATCGATGATACTTGGCCTGCTTGCCGAAGGATATGATAATAAAAAAATTGCTGGTTTATTATTTTTAAGTGAGCATACTGTCAGGGATTATGTAAGCAGTCTTATGACAAAGCTCAAAGCAAAGAATCGAACACAGGTCGTTGCCTCAGCCTTTCGTCTAGGGCTGCTAAGCTAACACACCAATGCACTTCTATTAGGAGTGCATTTTGTGTTTCTTCAAATGACAATAAATTACTAATTAATATTCTGATAATAAATACTATTAAAAATATAGTTTAAATAATAGGTAACTATTGTCATCAAAAGCTTTTTTGGAGGGAAAGCAGTATAGTAGTAAAACAATTTTTACGAATATTACAAGTGAAAGCGATTAAGCTTACACGATTGTAATGAAATTGAAAGCCAATGCGATAGAGTGTAATACATTATTTTGCGAGAATGTGTATAGAAGCAAGAACAAGAAGCGGAGGCATACACAATGAATGAAAAATTAGAAGGCGTATACGAGGAATACAATCGTTATATATATCATTTATGTTTAAAACTAACTCGCAATAATATAGAAGCTGAAGATTTAATGCAAGAAGTTTGGGTTAAGGTTGTACGCTATGAAGATAGCGTGGCTGAAGTAGAGCATATTAAAGCTTGGCTGACAACTATTACAATGAATACATTTAGAGATCGCTATCGTAAAAAAGTACGACGTAGCAAATATATGATGAATCAACCTGAAACATTAGACGTGCCGATTCTAGATTTGGTTCCCAATAACGATATTTCTACAGAAGAAAAAATTGAAAAGGACATTGTAACAAAACTAGTCCAGGATAAAATGGAGCAATTAGATGCTATTTATAGAAAGACTTTATGGTATTTCTACATAGACCAATACTCACTTGCAGAAATCTCTACAATTATGAAAGTTTCCATTGGTACTGTGAAATCTCGTTTATTCCGTGCAAAGGCTCGATTAAAAGAAATGCTCATGTCAGATACAGCTATTGTGGAATCTGTGCTACCAGCGTAATAAAGCAGATTGGTCGCACATCACAGTACTTAGACGGAAGTATTTGGTCGACTAATCAAAAAAGATGCATTCGCAAACAGTTGCAAATGCATCTTTTTATTGTGCTTTAATCTGGTCGATTTGTCTCCACATCCAATAAACATTTAGAGAAAATAGTTCGTAAGGTTTGCAGTTCCTCCGCTGTTAGCATACCAAACATATTATTAATGATTTCGCTCACTTGTTGACGAGATTCTTTTAATATGTTTTCACCGTCAGCCGTAATGACTAGTTGAGAAGCACGGCGGTCTGTGGCATGCTGTGTTTTTTCAATAAAGCCACCATTTATCAGCTTGGTTGTTAAAACAGTGACACCACCAGTAGTTACTTTTAACCGCTCAGCAATAGCAGAAGGGCGTTTTGGGCCCTCCTGCGATAAGTAGTCTAAAATTAAAATATGGGATTTTGAAAAGCCGAGTACATTATGATTATTCCACTCGTTTGCCCACTTACGCTCAATAGATGAAACGACTTCAAACAACGAGGTAATGGCTTTTTGTTTTTCTTGGTCCATAGAAGGTCATCTCCAAAACTGTTTTAACTTTCTTGTGCCAATCTTGTCATCGCATTTAATTCGTAAGCACGTACTTTACGTGGGATAAAACGACGGATGTCCATCTCATTGTAACCAACTTGAATACGTTTTTCATCTATTATAATAGGGCTACGCAACATTCTAGGGTGTGCCTGAATGATAGCAAATAGCTCTTGAATAGAAAGTTGGTCGATGTCGATATTTAAGTTTTTAAAGTCATTTGAGTTTGTTGCAATGATTTCATCTGTGCCATCTTCAGTCATACTTAGAATTTCTTTGAATTCTGCAAGTGTAAGTGGGTGAGATGTAATACGTTTTTCTTTATATTCTATGTTGTGATCTTTTAACCATTTAAGTGCTTTTCTGGATGAAGAACAGCTCGCTTGTGAGTAAATTGTAACTGTCATTCTTCATTCCTCGCTTTCTTTTTTAGATTATATTTTACAAATAGCTTATTAGTAAGTTAATAGTTTATATATATATCTTACTAGTAAGCTATATATAAATCAATAGTTAATTGAAAAAATTTCTCAATCGAATTATTATTTTTTCAGTTATATTAAAATATACGAAGATAAGCGTAAAAAGTTTCGTTTATTCAGCTTACAATGATGTAAGTTATGTTAACTCTATAGAAAATGTCTTTTTAAGCTATAAAATCCATGTTGAATTAATAGGAACTACTAGAATTCTAAGTTGTCTCGTAGGAGAGAGTTAGTTGGAAGTAGGGGTAAAATTGTTAGTCCACTGATTATAGTATGTTTAAATGAGGCTATTTATACATAGAAGTTAAAAAAATTTAAAAGAGCAGCCCCATAACATGTTGGAGCTGCCCTTGAAATAATTAGTCTTGGCCTTGTTGTCCAGAAGTAAACCAATCTTGAACATTCCAGACTTTTGTTACGAGTCCTTCATAGAAATCAGGTTCGTGACTTACTAGCACAATGGTACCTTTAAATTCTTTCATGGCACGTTTTAATTCATTTTTTGCATCTACATCTAAATGGTTTGTCGGTTCATCGAAGAGAAGCCAGTTAGCTTCCTCCATCATTAATTTACATAAACGCACTTTAGCTTGCTCGCCACCAGATAAAGAATTAAGCGGACGTGTAATATGGTCAGTTTTTAGGCCAGCTCTTGCTAAAGCTGCACGTACTTGGGCTTGTTCCATAGAAGGGAATGCATTCCAAACATCATCAATTGGCGTGATTTTCTCAGCTTTTACTTCCTGTTCAAAATAGGAAGGATATAGGTAGTCACCACGGACTACTTTCCCACCAAGCGCATTAATTTTACCTAACATTGTTTTTAATAATGTGGATTTACCAACACCATTCATACCGACTAAAGCAATTTTTTCTCCTCGTTCAATCGCAAAAGAAAGTGGAGGAAGTAATGGCTTGTCTTTATCGTAACCAATCACTAAGTTCTCAGCCTCTACAACATAGCGGCTAGATGAACGGGCTTCTTTAAAACCGAATTCTGGTTTTACAGCTGTTTCTGGGCGATCAATTCGCTCTAAACGATCAAGTTGCTTAGCGCGTGATTTTGCACGACCAGTAGTGGAGTAACGAGCCTTGTTTTTGGCTATAAAATCTTCTTGCTTCTTGATGAACTCCTGTTGCTTTTCATAGGCTTCAATATGCTGACGTTTATTGATTTCAGCAAGTTCAAGGAATTTTTCGTATGTTGCAGTATAACGAGTTAATTTAGAAAATTCCAATTGGAAGATGACATCCACTGTTTCGTTCATAAATTCTGTATCATGTGAGATTAGAAGGAAAGCATATGGATAGTTCTTTAAATAAATTTTCAACCAAGTAATATGTTCCTCATCAAGATAGTTCGTCGGCTCATCTAATAAAAGTACTTTTGGCTTTTCTAATAAAAGCTTAGCGAGTAGTACTTTTGTGCGTTGTCCACCAGAAAGAGCAGCTACATCACGTTCTAAGCCAATGGCATCCAAGCCAAGTCCACGTGCCACCTCTTCAATTTTCATATCTAATGAATAAAAATCTCCTGCATCTAATGCATCCTGCACTTCTGCCATTTGTTCTAAAAGTACTTCTAATTCTTCAGGCGTTGCGTCTGCCATCTTGCCTGTAATTTCATTCAGTTCTTCTTCTTTTTTATATAATGGTAAAAAGGCATCGCGTAACACTTCACGCATTGTTCTACCAGCCGTTAGTACGGTATGTTGGTCTAGATAACCATAGTGTGTACCAGGCAGCCACTCAACTTTTCCTGTATCGTGGATCGTTTGACCTGTAATGATGCCCATTAATGTAGACTTACCGACACCATTAGCCCCTACGAGTCCAATATGATCACCCTCCACTAAGCGAAACGATACATCTTTAAAGAGTGTACGATCACCGAAAGAATGACCTAAATTTTCTACTGTTAATATTGCCATATCTGTTCCTCCAACTATCTTTCTTGTTTACATTTTATAGTTCTGCAAGCTGCTTGTTAAGTTCTGCTAATTGAGCTTCCATATTCGCAAGACGTTGCTCTGCCTTAGCTACCTGATCGTTGTGTCCAGTAGACTCCAACTTTTCTATATCACCTTGTAAATTCATATAGTCCATTTTTAACTCTCTAATTTGGTATTCAATATCACTTTTTGTTGGCATGATGACTACTCCTTTTGAGAATATTTTTATAGTGAATGCGTGTAAAAGCGATGGAGGTTTTACTAATCCCCCACCGCTTATTCTTTAAAATCAATCGGGTACTTGTTGAATTTACTTATGTCCCAACTACTGTAAGAGCTGTTGGAGTGAAAAATTCTTATATATTGTATCATAATCATCTTCGAAGTAGCACTAAGTAGAAGCGATATTATGACGATCGTAAGCAAAATCTAAGAGTAATGCTTGGAGTGTTTCATTATTACCAGCAAGATTGAGCTGTCGCTGTTTTCTCACTGCTCGTTCACTGCGGGCTTCGTGTAAAAGAAATTCCATGACAGCATTTTGTATTTGCGATTGCTTCATTTTACGACCAAGTCCTAGATGGATAAAGCCATTATGCTCACGAGGAAAAGCATGTAAAAGCTCAGCTTCAGTTTGCGCAAGTGTAATGCATGGTACACCATAAGAGGCAATTTTATAAGGTGTATAGTTAGCATTACAAATAATGACATCTGCTTTAGGTAGTAGTTTGAGGAGTGCATTTTTATCTCGAAGAATGGCAGTATTTCGACGACTAAGTACCATCATTTGCAAGTCATCCGTTGCATGGCGATAGCTGTCGTCAATCATAACTGTAATTTGTAGTGGTATTTGTAGTTGAGTTAGGTGTCGAAGTGTTCGATATGTTAAATTATGCTCGTCCCCATCCTCAAAAGCGACAACGATATGAGGCGGATTTTCAGGTGTTTTACTATCAGGTATATTATCGAAATGTTGATAGGCATCTGGAAGAGCAAAAACAAAGCTTCCACCAATATAATGCGCTGGTAAATAATCTTTCACTTCTTGATAGAGTGCTAGTAATACACAATCACAGGCTTGGCCACCTTCACCAAAATCATCAAAATGAATAATTGTTTTGCAGAAAGGTCGTAATTCCTCTACTTGCCAGCCTTCAGAATTTCGCCCATCTCTAACAATTAAATCAGGTTGAAGTCCTTTGATTTGCTTAGGTAATTCGTTAAAGTGATCAAATAGAATAGGCGTAACTCCTTCATTCATTAAAATTTGGATTCCGTCATTTGAAGGAGTCTTTACAAAGATAAAAACCTTCTCATTCGAAAGTAGTTTAGCTAATGTTGAAACCCGCTCAAAAGGATACAGCCCTTTATCAATACAGCTTTCAATAATGAAAACAATCGTTTTTTTTGGTTCAATTGCGTGTGTTTCGTTTTGCAAATGTATCCCATCCTTTCCTCTGTCTCTTTAAATTATGGCGAAGAAAGAGCAAGTATGTGTAAAATTTAGGATTTGATCATGAATGTCTCTAGCGGTATCTTCTAAAATAGCTATCTTTAATCAGTTTTAATCATCAAAAAAATGGTCGATATATATAGAAAGGCGAATTGTAGGAATATACATAACAATTGGAAGGTCTTTATCTTGGTTCGAAAAATCCCTCTACAAATGGAGAAGATGGGATGTTTTGTTTAACTCCGATGTGTCAAGATAAGCGTAATTGATATACTATCAATAAGTAGAAGGACGGGAGAAAAAATGAGTATGCGTGCAGCGATTGTTGTAGGGGCGACTGGTTTAACCGGCTCCGCTCTAGTTGAACAATTATGTGAACATGATGAGTATATTTCAGTAACAGTTATTGCACGAAGAAAGCTAACTTATACGCATCCAAAGTTAGAAGTGAAAATTCGTGATTTTGATAGAATAGAAGAAAACGATATAGGATTTGCTCATGAATTGTATTGTTGCTTAGGTACAACCATTAAAAAGGCAGGCTCTCGTGAAATGTTTGAAAAGGTAGATTTTGAATACCCGTTAGCAATTGCCTCTTTAGCAAAAAAACGGGGAATCCCTCATTTTCTTGTGATTACTGCAATGGGAGCTAATGAAAATTCTCCATTTTACTATAATCGAGTTAAAGGCAAACTTGAGCGTGATTTAGAGGAACTAGGCTTACAAAGGCTTTCCATTATTCGCCCATCACTCTTAGTAGGGAACCGTGATGAATTTCGATTAGGAGAAAAGGCAGGAGAAAAATTATTAAAGCTTGCACAGCCTTTATTAATTGGACCTTTAAAACGTTCTAGAGCAATTGAAGCCACACAAGTGGCAAAGGCTATGATTATCATTGCCCTATATGGTAAACAACAGCCAGTCACTATTTATCCATCAGATGAGTTAGCAACATTAGAGTATCCGGAAGTACCAGAAGAGGACATTTCAAGAGAGATATTATTTAATTGGGATAAGCTGAATGAAGGCGAGAAAGTTAATCGTGAGGTTGTCATTAATCGAGATAAATATAAGCTTGAGGAAACGGTCATTGATAAGGAAGTCCATTTCCGACAACGTGATCAGGATAATTAATTTAGGGATTAAATTTGTCGTTCCGTCTAAAGACTGAATTTATATCAATTGTCATGACAATCCTTTCCGAGCCACTTTTCATTTGTTACAATATTATTGTAGAAGATGAATGTGGAGGCAAAGTAAAGATGAAAATTTTACTCGTAGATGGCACGATGTTTGGTCGTAAAACTGGTGCTATTTTAGAGCAAGTAGAGCAATATATTAAAGAATTAGATGCTAGTTTCGAGTTAGAAATGATGCATTTTAGTCAATATAAGCATCAAATTGTGGATGGTTCTCCATTAAATGATGATATGAAAAAAATGATTCAACAATTTGAGGAGGCAGACGCTTACATTATTGCAACGCCTATTTTCCAAGCGTCTATTCCAGGCGTTTTGAAAAATGCCTTTGACTTCTTACACCCTAAAACAATGCGCTATAAGCCCGTATCCATTGTTGCAAATGGAGGCACATATCAGCATCACCTTGTAGTCGAAAATCAGCTAAAACCTATTTTAGACTACTTCCGAGCGCTTGTTACGCCAAATTATGTGTATACACATACATCACATTTCGATGCAAATAATACTATTGTAGATGCAGACGTTCATAGTCGTTTACGTGAATTAGCTCGTGTATTTGTTCAATACTGTGAAATGAGCAAGAACTTGCCCAAAGAAACAATTGACCAACATTAAGATAGCCCTTGTACGGTGGTAAGAAATCACTGTGCAGGGGATTTTTCTTTGTAAGTATTGTTTTAGTATGTGATAAAATAAAACTTTAGTGACTCAGGAAGGAGGGCTGCTCATGCAGGACATCGCTTTACTAGAAAAACAACGCTGTAATCTTATTTTGACCAATAAGGCGAAGGAAGCGGTAGAGGAATGCTCAGCAAACGAGCATGCCTTTTTTGCGTTACAAAGATCTTTTACTGTCTATATTGAAAAACGAAAAGCAAAAACAGTTGGTGAAACCTTTTTATCCATCTATTTTAATGCGGAGGACAATGAAAAATTAATCGATATTCTTACTGAGAAAACGGTTATTATGGATTGTGTGCTAAAGGTGGAAGGATTGCTGGCAACCAATATTCGATTTGTCCATATGCGTGGACCTATTAACACAAATCGTCGCTTAGCAGCCGCATTACAATTTGTGACGAAGCCTAATAATGGAGCAGGTATTCCACTTGAGCTTCACACCAAAATAAGACAGCTACCGATTGCAGAGGAACGTACAGAGTATGTAAAAAAACGTATAGCCAGCTGGGAAGGCTATTTAAAAATACAAGAACGAGATGCAACCATTGATGATATTCATACAGAATTTAAACAAAGCTATTTCAATGAAGACTTTACACGCTTAACCATTGTATGTCCCTACATAAAGAGTAAAGAATGGAAAAAGCTAGAGGGGTTAAGTGTTAGCATTCAAGGAATTCGAGGCGAGATAGGACAGGTTATTAAGGCTAATGCAGGAAAGCAAACGGTAGAAATTGATGTAAAGCCTTTTATACAGGATTTGGCTCGCAAGGACCAGATGAATCTTCGTTCCAAACAAGCGAGCTTTAGTAATTTTGCAACATTAAGCCAAATTCGACGACTACGTAATGGTTTTACAAAGCTAGAAAAGGGTGAGGCAGTAAACCCTAATTTAGAAACCATACTGTTTGAGCGGCGTCCTGTAGTTCGGGCATCTAAGCTACGCGAAGATATTGAGTTTCATAATAATTTAAATGAATATCAACGACGAGCCGTTTTAGGTGCACTATCTGTTGAGGATTTGTATGTCATTCAGGGTCCACCTGGTACGGGGAAAACAACTGTCATTTCAGAGATTTGTCAGCAAAATGTTAAAGCAGGCTTAAAAACACTTGTTGCCTCACAGTCTAATTTAGCTGTAGATAATGCATTAGGACGCTTACTGTCCAATCAAGAAATTCGAATTTTACGCTATGGTAGAACGGAAAGTATTGAGGAAGAGGGTAAAAAATTCATAGAGGAAAATGTTGCGCTTCAATGGCGTGAGCAGACACTTGCTGCGATTGAAGAAGCAATTACAATATTTCCAGAACGTCAGCAAGAGCTAGAAGCAAACCTTGTAAAAGCAAAAGATGAGCTAGAGAAATTAGAGCAATGGCTAGAGCAATTAACACAGGAAATTGCTGCAAAAGAGCAGGCAGCTATGGAAGAACCCATTTTACAGCAAGAGATTCAAGCATTAAAAAAAGAATTGAAGGCTGCTAAAACAGAGCAACAAACATGTGAGACTCAAAAAGAGCATTATGAAAAACAGCTCGCACAAATTGAGCCAATTGTACAGCAGCTTGAACAGACACTTGCTGATTACCCTTCAGTCGAGCAACTACAGCGTACGATTGAGGAAACTACTGAAAAAGTGAAACATCTAGAGGCTGCTGCTCAATATAAAGAACTACAAGAACAAAAGCACCAGTTAACACAGCAATTTGAAGAGATACAGCAGAAATATGAAATCGAAAGTAATCGTCTAGTAATCATGAAGGAAGCGCAAAAATATATATACACCTTAACCTCATTTGAGCTTATTCAGCGTTTTTTACAACATTATCAAATTCGCCCTTCTCATGTACTTTCGCAACAAATAGGTCGCTTGCAGCATTTAGAGGATGCGAAAGATTTAGAGGCATGGTCAACGATTAATGCTCGTTTACAAAAAGCAATTGTGAAGCTAGAGGCTTTGGTTACGAATGAAGTCAAGGAGCGTGCCCTTGCTAAAAGTAGACTACAACCAGTACAATCGTTTTCTTTGCAAAACCTTACTGGTGTATTTGCACAATTAAACACGGCTTTTCAAGATGGTCAAGCACCAGCAAGTGATGTTATTGAAAGTTATTTGCTCGGGCTATATATGCGTCGTGATTTTGTTTGGCAAAAGGGAATAGCACTAAAGCAACAGCAAGAGCATAAAGATCAGGAATACGAAACTTTTCGTAAAAATCTAGTAACTTTAATTCATCAGGAGTGTGCAATAACTAGCTTCGATGTGCAAAGTTACCAGCGGCAGCTCCAACCATTTATACAGCATACAGAGCGGTTACAACAATTAGCAAACGCCTTTCAAATTACTGAAGAACCAGAAGAATCTGTAGAATATTTAAAAATTCTTGCCTCACAAGCTAGAGAGTCTCTTCTACAAGCAAAGCAGCAACTGGAGGCAGTGGAACAGGCTAAAGTACAACTCATTCCTAAACAAGCCTCTTTACAGACTGTCCAAACAAACTTGCAGGAAGTAGAACAGCAGCTAACGCTTATAGAAGAACAAATAAAAGATATTAATATAGCAGGATTGAAGAAAGAAAAGCAACTAGCTACCTATACAAAGCTCTTACAATCTATGCCAGAACGAACGGCTGAAGAGGTGAAGGAAGCTATTCAAACTGCAAAGCAAGCAATCGAAGCATTCCAACGTCAGGAAAAACAGCTGCCTCTTCACAAAAAACTACAAGAACAATGGCGTGAAAAATTACAAAACGCAACAGAGTATGATTTAGATGAAATTCGAAAATTGTATGTGCGTCATGCGAACGTTATTGGTACAACATGCGTAGCTTCTGCCAGTAAGGAGTTTATGGAAAATTATCCGACCTTTGATGTGGTTATTATTGATGAAGTTTCAAAGGCAACACCACCAGAATTGCTCTTACCAATGCTAAAGGGGAAGAAAGTTATTTTAGTAGGTGATCATCATCAGCTACCACCATTACTTGGGGATGATACGCTGGAGGAAACATTAAAGGCAATGCTAGAAGAAAATCCAAACTTTGAAGGCGCACAGGAATTAAAAAATCTGTTGCGTGAATCATTATTTGAGCGTTTATTTAATAATTTGCCACCAACACATAAGCAAATGCTAGCATTGCAATACCGCATGCATGAGAAAATCATGCAAAGTATCACACCGTTTTATGCGGAAGAAGAAAATGGCTTGCAATGTGGCTTACCAGATTCGGATGCAGCAAGAGATCATGGCTTAGAAGGGCAGTTTATAAAACGTGATGACCATTTACTGTGGATTGATATTCCAACAGAAAAACCTTATTTAGAGGAGCAAGTAAAAGGGGGAACGAGTCGTTTTAATGAAGGAGAATTGCTCACAATTAGACGTATTTTACTAGATCTCAATGAAGCTGTGAAGGCAGCAAAAGAAGCAGGCCGTATGCCGCAGGATGCTCAAAAAAGCGTTGGTGTCATCAGTTTCTATGGTGAGCAGGTAAAGAAAATTAATCGCCTTCTTCAGCAAGAATTACAGCTACCACATCTGCAATTTAGAACAGGGACTGTTGATAAATTCCAAGGGATGGAAATGGATGTCATTTTAGTGAGCATGGTTCGTAATACACCTAAAGGCGGGGATATTGGCTTTGCCAGAGATTATCGTCGATTAAATGTCGCGCTATCTCGTGCCCGTGAGTTACTACTGCTTGTTGGAAGTGCAGAAATGTTTGCAAAACGTGCAAAACATCAAGAGACAAGAGAGATGTATGCGAATTTGTTAAAAACAGTAAAATCCTACGATGGCTTACGTAATCATGAAGGATTGGTGATATAGATTGTCAAAATTACAACAACGACTAATGCGTGAGCTTCAGCAGAATCGTAATATTAAGATTGTCAAAACGGCTGAATGGTGTATTCCCATTCGAACAGTTGATGTGACCTATGAGCCTGTTCGTCGTTCAACAATGGATGTCTTAATGACAATGCTTCTGCTTAGTATTCAAGAGGCGGATTTTAGCAACGCACAGGAATTGAGCGAGTTATTGCTTGTAGACCCGTTATTTATTGAAGACTTGGTTTCTTTAATGATTCGAGTAAACCTTGTGAGGAATGAAGATGATTTCTATAGGCTAACTGAAAAAGGACAGAGGCAGCTAGAAAGAGGTATTTTTGAAGAAGAACTAGAGGAAGAAACCTCCACGCTTTACTTTAGTCCTTGCCATCAATCGTTTCTCACTATCGATACGAGGAATGATGAATATGATGAATTGCCAGAGCTTTATCGTTATATTGACAAAGAGGCAGAACAACAGGAACAATTTGAGGAGTCCATGGTGATTGCAGCTTTGCAGAAAGCGGATGAAGAAGAGGAAGGTAGCTCTCAGAAAGTCATCGCAAAAATTGTTCAAACAGAAGCTCAACAAATTAATGATAGCCCATGTTTAGAGTTTGTTCTTTATGATAAGGAACAGGATATAGTATTTGTACGAGTATGGAATACATTACTCAATCAATGGGATCATCATTTAGAGCAACAGCTTACAGACAAAGAACAATTAACATGGCGTGAGCAATATTTATCTTGATTCAATAGGATTTCAATTGCTAGAAAAAACGAACGTAAATCGCGTTCGTTTTTTTGTTTTACATTATAAATTTACAGAGTTAGGTGATAATCGAAAAATTTTTTCGATAAAATACTACATTAGCATAAATTAAACCATTGCTAAGGAGGGGACAGATGTTAACGATTAGTTTATGTATGATTGTTAGAAATGCACAATGTACGATTGAAAGATGCTTAGATTCGGTTCAGCACCTCGTGGATGAGATTAATATTATTGATACTGGTTCAACTGATCGTACAAAAGAGATTGTTCAAAATTTTACCTCTCGAATTTATGACTTTTCCTGGTGTAATCATTTTGCCAAAGCACGAAATTTTTCCTTTCAGCAGGCAACAAAAGACTATATTTTATGGCTTGATGCTGATGATATTATGACAAAGGAAAATCAGCACAAGTTCAGCCAACTAAAGCAAACATTATTTCCTTCTATTGATGCTGTAACAATGGATTATTATTTGACGCTTGATTGTGATGGGGAAGTGGAGTGTAGTGAACGAAAGTTTCGTCTAGTAAAAAGGGCGAATCATTTTCAATGGGAGGGTGCTGTTCATGAGAATTTAAAGGTGTCAGGGCAGCTCTTTCATAGTGATATAGCTGTCACACATTTACCGTTAACGAAAGATATTCATCGCAATATAAATATTTATGAGGGATTAATAAAGAATGGACATTCTCTTTCAGCAATTGAGAAATTTCATTATGCCAATGAACTAAAATTGCATCACCGTTACCTAGAAGCTATTAATCAATACAACCTATTTTTGGATAGCAACTTAGGCACTACAGATAATCGCATTGAGGCTTGTTTACATGTAGGGGAATGCTATCGACGTTTACATGATGATCAACAAGCACAGCAAGCTGTTTTGCAATCTTTCTTATATGATCGACCAAAGCCAGAAGCATGTTGCCGAATGGGCCAATTTTTTATGGAGCAATTAAAACATAAAGAGGCTATTTACTGGTACTCTCAAGCCTTGCAACAAGCTCCTGCCGATACAATGACTATCCAAAAGCGTGCTTATTCAACATGGATTCCTCATTTACAATTAAGCCTTTTATACAGGGAGTTACGGTTATTTGAAAATGCCTATCAGCATAATCTAGAGGCACAAAAATGGAAACCGAATCATCAGGAAATAATCAATAATGGGAAATATTTACTTAGTCAATTAAAGATATAAATCTTTCTTATGGAAAAGGTACATCAATAAACAAGACATAAATAGCTTGGCCAATTAACACAGAGACACCTACAACAACCGTCATAAAAATTACATTACGTGGCCTAAAATTTTTTGCTTCCATTAAAAACCTCCCTCGATATAGAATATTCAGTCAATTCAAGATATGTTTAGATGGGGTGAGTATGCATAATAAAAGAGCAAATTCACATTTAGAGTGAATTTGCCCTTTTAATTAATCCAACTTTAACCCCTTCAATGCTTCAGCAAGTGCATTGTTCACAGGCTCCTCGTTGTTTTGCTGCTTTAAGTACTTTTGTACGGAGCGCTTGTCGACCTTGCCTCCGCCTTCTTTTTTGCGTCTTGCTTCAAAGGCAGATAATTTTTCACGATAGCCACATTTACAAACGAAAATTTGACCATCACCTTCTCCGCGAAGCTCTAATTTTTTATGACATTGTGGACAACGTGCATTTGTGGTACGTGAGACATTTTTACGATGACCACATTCGCGATCTTGGCAGACAAGCATTTTTCCTTTCTTGCCATTCACTTCAAGCATTGGTTTACCGCAATCAGGACATGATTTGGTAGAGATATTATCATGCTTATACTTTTTGTCACTACCCTTAATCTCTGTAACAATTTCCTGTGTGTAATTTTTCATCTCGCTAATAAATACATCTTTTTTTAGCTTGCCCTTTGCAATAAGCTCAAGCTTTTGCTCCCAATCTGCTGTCAGGGCAGGGGATTTTAATTCCTCAGGCACTAGGTCGAGTAGTTGACGACCTTTAGAGGTAATATAAATATCTTTGCCACCACGCTTTTCTATTAAGAATGAATTGAAAAGCTTTTCAATAATATCTGCACGTGTAGCGACTGTGCCAAGACCACCCGTAGATTTTAATGTGTCGGCTAATTTTTTATCATTCGTTACCATATATTTTGTTGGGTTTTCCATGGCTGATAAAAGAGTAGCTTCATTAAATCGAGCAGGTGGCTTTGTTTGACCAGAAGTTTGGGCAATAAGCTTTACTTTTAACATATCGCCCTTATCAATGCGTGGTAGTATTTGTTCCTTTACGTCATCTGCTGTGTCCTCATCATCAAAGCGATGCTCATAAACTTCCTTCCAGCCAGATGATAAAATCGTTTTTCCACGAGCAATAAAGCTTTCATCGCCAATTTTTGCACGCAGTGTTAGTTGTTCATATTCAAAAGCAGGCAGTAGAACAGCTAGGAAACGCTTTACAACAAGATCATAAATTTTACGTTCCTTATCTGTGAAAGCTGAATAATTTACATAGCCCTCTGTTGGAATAATCGCATGATGATCTGATACTTTACTATCATCGACAAAGGCCTTTGTTGGCTTGATTGGTTTAGTAAGCAGTTTATTGGCGATGGAGCGATATTCACCAATACCACAGGCCTTTAAGCGTTCTGGTAGTGTAGCAACGATATCCTGTGAAATAAAGCGAGAATCCGTACGTGGATAAGTTAACACTTTATGTTGCTCATAGAGTTTTTGCATGATATTCAATGTTTCTTTCGCTGAGTAGCCGAAGATTTTATTGGCATCTCGCTGCAATTCAGTTAAATCATAAAGACCAGGTGCAAATGATTTTTTAGGTTTCTTTTCAATGTCCGCAACGATGGCATTGTTATTTCCTATTTTTTTCACCAGTGTATTGATTTTATCTTTATCAAAGCTACGACTATTACCATTTTGGTCTTGCCATGTAAGCTTTAAGTTATCAGTTGTTTGCGCTTCAATACCATAATAAGTTTGTGCCTTAAAGTTTTTAATTTCATCTTCACGTGCAGCAATTATTGCTACTGTTGGTGTTTGTACACGTCCGCAATTCAACTGTGCGTTAAAGCGGGTAGTTAAAGCACGAGTAGCATTAAGCCCGATATACCAATCTGCCTCTGAGCGAGCTACAGCAGAGGCATAGAGATTATCATATGCATTGCCTGGCTTTAGATTGGCAAACCCATCTTTTATTGCCTTATCTGTAACAGAGGAAATCCATAAGCGTTTCAAAGGCTTTTTAATTTTCACTTTATCAAGTATCCAGCGTGCTACTAATTCACCTTCACGTCCAGCATCTGTAGCAATGATGATTTCATTAACATCATTACGTGTAAGCTGACTTTTGACCGCATTAAATTGCTTTCCAGTTTGCTTTATAACCGTTAATTTTAAGCGTTCAGGTAACATGGGGAGATCTTCAAGATTCCATGTTTTATATTTCACATCATAGCTTTCTGGGTCAGCCAGTGTTACAAGATGTCCAAGCGCCCAAGTCACAATATATTTATCTCCTTCAAGGAAGCCATTTCCTTTTTTATTACACTTCAGCACACGTGCAATATCACGTGCTACAGAAGGTTTTTCAGCAATTACTATGCTCTTTGCCATTGTTAACACCCTTTCATAGTTCCATGGTTTTAAATATAGCATAGGTTGAGTGGGTTCGCAGTTTAACTGCAATGTAAAATGCATTTAGTAGGCAAAGAAAAGAAAGGGAAGAAAATTTGTCATGAAAAGCAAAAAAACTTCATAAGGTGTATATGTGATTTTAGCTTTTTAATTTCTGTTCTATGTAAAATTTTTGCTCGTAATTTTGCGAAAAATCTATTTTGTTGCTAGACACCAAATTTTGAGAATGCTATATTTATGTTGTCATAGTATTTTTATAATTAGGAAAAAATAGAATACTTTATGGGTTTAATGGTTTTTCCTGATTATAAGGAGTGATGAAGTATAGAGCTAGATGAAGGATGATAGGGCCTATGGTAAAGAAAACGTTAAAACAAAGAATTGTAGACGCTTCAGTTGAATTGTTTCAACAAGATGGTTATCACAATGTAACCGTGGATCGTATTGTGGAATATATTGGGGCATCAAAGGGTGGATTTTATCATAATTTTAAATCAAAAGATGAACTGTTGTATGAAATTCATGATGTCTTTATTTCATATGTCATTCAACAATCGCAAGCTGCATATGACAAATTCGATACACCCATCACACGTTTGTGTGCCATGCTGCAAACACTGACACAAGTATTTGATATGTATCAAGCACATATTACGATTTTTTATGAAGAAAGTCGTTCACTCTCAGATGAATATAGTGACATCATCCATAAAAAGCGAGATCACTATCGTGATATTTTACAAAGAGTGATAGCAGAGGGTCAGGAAGCAAAGGTTTTTCGTACCGAATTACCTTGTACAATTGTAACAATGGCAATTGTTGGGATGATTAACTGGACGTACAAATGGTTTAAGCAATCAGGACCATTAACGATGGAGCAAATCACAGATGTTTTTACCGATATGGTATTACGGGCAATTGTGACAGAACAAGCCATGGGAGAAGCGAAGCAATTTATAATAAAGGGGTAGCCAGTAGGAAACACTGGTTTTATTATTTGTTTTTACAAACCGACTAGTCGGTATTTCACTGTAAGCAATTGTTCTTGAGCTACATCTACTATGGCAAATTCAACAATAGGGGGATTAGGGATGAATTTTGAATTAACAAAAGAGCAAGAAATGATTCGAGACATGGTGCGTGATTTTGCTGAGAAGGAGATTAAACCGTATGCTCGTGAGGTTGATGAGACATCAACAATGAGAATAGAGAGCTTTAAGAAAATGGCAGAACTAGGTTTATTGGGTATCCCGTTTCCTGAGGAATATGGTGGATCAGGTGGTGATACGGTGTCCTACGCTTTAGCTGTAGAGGAGATTGGTCGAGCATGTGGGGGCACAGGGTTAAGCTATGCAGCTGCTGTTAGCTTAGGAGCCTCACCAATTTACAACTTCGGCACAGAGGAGCAAAAGCAAGAGTGGCTAGTTCCATTAGCTAAGGGTGAGACATTAGGATCATTCGGTTTAACAGAGCCAAATGCAGGTTCAGATGCAGGGGGCACACGTACTACAGCTGTTATTGATGGTGATGACTACATTATTAATGGAGAGAAATGCTGGATCACTAATGCAGGATATGCTCGACAAATTATTGTAACGGCGGTAACAGGTAAACGTGAGGATGGTAAAAAGATTATTTCTTCTATTATTGTGCCAACAAACACACCAGGCGTAACAATCAACTGTAATTATGACAAAATGGGTGTACGTGGCTCCAATACATGTGAAATTGTGTTAGAAAATGTCCGTGTCCCAAGAACAAATCTATTAGGGGATGAAAAACGTGGCTTTAGCCAGTTTTTAAATACATTGGATGGTGGTCGTATTTCCATCGCTGCTCTTTCTGTTGGAATTGCCCAGGCTGCTTATGAAAAGGCACTAAAATTCGCGAAGGAACGTGAGCAATTTGGTGCACCTATTTCGAAGCTACAAGCGATCCAATTTAAATTAGCGGATATGGCGATGGAAATAGAGCTTGCTCGTACGTTAGTACATAAAGCGGCATGGTTAAAAGATCAAAAGAAGCCATTTGGCAAAGAAGCTGCAATGGCTAAACTATTTGCTTCTGAAATGGGCTTCCGTACATGTAATCAAGCAATCCAAATTCATGGTGGTTCTGGATATATGAAAGAATATGATGTAGAACGTCATTTACGTGACATTAAATTAATGGAAATCGGTGAAGGAACATCTGAAATTCAACGTCTTGTTATTTCTCGTCTAATTGGCTGTTAATCATCATCAGTTAAGTTAAATAGCATAAATAAGGGGGATCTTCATGGCAGAACTTGTGTATCAAACAATTGGTCAATTGCTAGATGAACAATCAAAAAAGTACCCGCAAAATGAAGCATTAGTCTATGCTGACAGAAATTTACGCATGACTTATGAACAGCTAAATCGTCAAGCACGATACGTAGCGAGAGGTTTAATGGCTCTAGGAATTGAAAAGGGAGACCATATCGCAGTATGGACGACGAATGTTCCTGAGTGGGTACAGCTTCAATTTGGTACAGGGAAGATGGGTGCTCCAATTGTAACGGTAAATACGAATTACCGTGCGAGTGAGTTGGAGTATTTATTGAAGCAATCTGATGCTAAAACGATTTTTTTAATTGAAAATTATCGAGACCATTCTTTTATCAATACACTGCAAGAGTTATGTCCAGAGCTTGAACATTGTGAACCAGGTAATTTGCAATCAAAGCGACTACCTTTATTAAAAAATGTTATTTTAATCGGTGAAACCAAATACCCCGGCGTACTTAATTGGTCAGACGTTTTAACTGCTGCCGAGCAAGTAACCGAGGAACAGTTAGATCAGAGAGAGCAGTCTCTTCATTATGATGATGTCATTAATATTCAATATACTTCTGGTACAACAGGCTTTCCTAAGGGAGTCATGCTAACGCATTTTAACTTAGTCAATAATGCTGTTAACATTGCAGAATGTATGCGTTTAACGGCAGAGGATCGCCTATGTATCCCAGTCCCATTCTTCCATTGCTTTGGTTGTGTCATAGGAACATTAGCCATTACAACAAGTGGTGGAACAATGGTACCAGTACAGGAGTTCTCACCTGAAGAGGTACTAAGAACCGTTCAACAAGAGAAATGCACTGCATTACATGGCGTGCCAACGATGTTCATTAGTGAACTGAATTTATCGAATTTTGCATCTTTCGATCTTTCAACTTTACGTACAGGAGTCATGGCAGGATCAAACTGTCCAATTGAGGTTATGAAAGCGGTCATTGAGAAGATGGGCATGAAAGATATAACAATATGCTACGGTCAAACAGAATCATCACCTGTTATTACACAGACAAGAACGGATGACCCGCTAGTGTTAAAGGTGGAGACGGTTGGCCGCGCTTTACCTAACCTAGAAGTAAAGATTGTTGTTCCTGGAACTACCGAGGAAGCTCCGACAAATGAACAGGGAGAGCTGTGTACAAGGGGCTATCATGTGATGAAGGGCTATTATAAAAACCAGGAGGAAACAGATCTGGCGATTGACGAGGATGGTTGGTTGCATACAGGTGATTTAGCAACGATGGATGAAGCAGGTTATGTTCGTGTAACAGGTCGTTTAAAGGATATGATTATCCGTGGTGGCGAAAACCTATATCCTCGTGAAATTGAGGAGTTCCTTTATACACATCCGAAAATTTCAGATGTTCAGGTTGCAGGTGTCCCTGATCCTGTTTATGGCGAGGAGGCGGCAGCTTGGATTGTTTTAAAAGAAGGAGAGCAGGCCACAACGGAAGAAATCCGAGATTATTGTCGGGATAAAATTTCAAGACATAAAATTCCACGACATATTTTCTTTATTGATAA
Source organism: Lysinibacillus sp. GW823-FHT02G10 (assembly GCF_058797135.1). Classification (NCBI taxonomy): domain Bacteria; kingdom Bacillati; phylum Bacillota; class Bacilli; order Caryophanales; family Bacillaceae; genus Lysinibacillus; species Lysinibacillus sp. GW823-FHT02G10. Next base: position 188,613 of record NZ_JBXAJI010000005.1, on the reverse strand, counting down.
CTATCCAATGACTGCATCTGGAAAAGTTCAAAAATATAAATTACGAGAAGATTTCGTTATGACCGTAAAGTAAGGAGGGGCAGTGAATATGTTCAACAAGGTATTAATTGCAAATCGTGGGGAGATTGCTAGACGTGTGATCAGAACATGCAAACGCCTAAATATTCATACGGTTGCTATCTATTCAGAGGCAGATGCTGAAAGCTTACATGTGAAAGATGCAGATGAGGCTTTCTGTGTAGGGAAGTCACCTGTTGCACAGAGCTATTTAAACATCGACCGCATTCTTGAAATTGCACTAGAAAGTGGGGCAGAGGCTATTCATCCTGGCTATGGTTTACTATCAGAGAATGCAAATTTTGCGAAACGTTGTACAGAGGCAGGTTTAGTGTTTATCGGGCCAAGTGCTGATGTGATCGCTTCAATGGGCAGTAAATTAGAGGCTCGTAAAACAATGAAAGCTGCTAGTGTACCGATTGTAGAGGGTGTAGAAGCGCCAGTGAAGGATGTAGAAGAAGCCACTGCCATAGCGGAGCGTTTAGGCTATCCAATTATGTTAAAGGCATCGGCAGGCGGAGGCGGTATCGGTATGCAGCTAGTTGAAAATGCTGAGGAACTAGCCAAAGCTTTCGAGGGCAATCAAAAGCGTGCACAATCATTCTTTGGTGATGGCACGATGTATATGGAGCGATTCATTGCTAACCCTCACCATGTCGAAGTGCAAATTATTGCTGATCATCAAGGTAATGTCGTTCCATTATTTGAACGAGAATGCTCTATTCAACGAAGAAATCAAAAAGTAGTAGAAGAAGCACCATCACCGTTTATCTCACAAGAGACAAGAGAAAAAATGCTAGAAGCGTCAGTTAAGGCGGCGAAGCATATTGGTTATGTCAATGCTGGAACAATCGAATACTTGGTTGATGAAGATCAAAACTTTTATTTTTTAGAAATGAATACAAGACTACAGGTAGAGCATCCCGTTACGGAGGAAATTACGAAGCTTGATTTAGTAGAAGAGCAATTAAAAATTGCGGCAAAACAACCTCTTACGTTTACTAGAGAAAGTATTACTAAAGAAGGGCACGCAATTGAAGTACGCATATACGCTGAAAATCCTTCGACATTTTTCCCGTCTCCAGGTACCATTACGACTCTTGAATTACCGACAGGTGAAGGCATTCGACATGAGTGTGGTGTAGAGTCTGGTTCAGTGGTAACACCATTCTATGATCCAATGATTAGTAAATTGGTGGTGTGGGGGGAAACAAGAGAAATTGCCTGTGAAAGATTAGCACAAGCGCTAAAGGCGTATAAAGTGGAGGGGATTCAAACGAATATCCCGATGCTGTTAAAAACCGTCACACATGAGCAATTTTTAAAAGGCTATACGACGACAAAATTTGTAGAGCAATATTATTTACCGCAATTAGCAGAAACAAAATAACAATTATCATGTATTCGTGCTTCTATAGAGGGACGAATACATGATAAAAAATAGGAGTGAATGATTATGGCAACAGTAAAAGCAAGCATGGCAGGGACAGTATGGAAAATCGTCGTAACAGAGGGCGAGAAAGTGACAGCAGGTCAAGATGTAGCTATTTTAGAATCGATGAAAATGGAAATTCCAATTGCAGCAGAAGAGGATGGCGTAGTGACGAAAATCATTGCCAATGAGGGAGACTTCATTAACGTTGATGATGATATTTTAGAAATTGAATAAGAGGAGGCTTGTTTATGCAGCTACCTAAGCAAGTCACAATCAAAGAAGTTGGTCCCCGTGATGGCTTACAAAATGAAAAAACGCATATTTCAACAGCTGATAAAGTACAATTAGTAAATTTATTAGGTCAAACAGGATTAAATTATATTGAAGTGACATCTTTTGTGCATCCCAAATGGATTCCTCAATTGGCAGATGCAGTCGAGGTTCTGCAAGCCATTAAAAGACATAAGGATATTACCTATGCGGCACTTGTACCCAATATGAGGGGCTTAGAACGCGCATTACAGGCTGAAGTAGATGAAGTAAGTATTTTTATGTCTGCTAGTGAAAGCCATAACCAAAGTAATATTAATAAAACCATAGAAGATACATTTCCCATATTAGAGGAAGTTGTAGTAGGAGCTCAGGCTGCAAAAAAACATGTTCGAGGTTATATCTCAACGGTTATTGGTTGTCCCTATGAGGGGTATATACACCCTGACAAGGTATTAAGAGTAACGGAAAAATTATTGGAGATGGGTGTGACTGAAATATCGCTTGGTGACACAATTGGTGTTGGTGTACCGACGCAGGTTGAGTTTCTTTTAGAGGAATTGCTAAAAAGGTATCCTGCTGAAAAATTTGCCATGCATTTTCATGATACACGTGGGACAGCATTAGCCAATATTATGAAATCCTTAGAGATGGGTATTACCAAGTTTGATAGTGCGCTTGGTGGGCTAGGGGGCTGCCCATATGCGAAAGGTGCCTCAGGTAATGTAGCCACAGAAGATTTATTGTATTTATTCGATGAGATGGGCATTGAAACAGGCGTAGATCGACAAAAGGTGCTAGAGGCAGCACTCTTTATTGAAGAGAAGTTAGGCAAAGCGGTTGCCTCAAAGCAAATGGCTATTGTCCGCAATGAAAGGAGTGCAAATCAAGGATGACACAACTCGTTCGATTTGAATTACTAGAGGGTAGTATTGGACTTATTACTCTTTCAAGACCAGAAGCTGCTAACGCTATGTCGGTTCAATTACTGCATGAGCTGTCTGCCACACTTGATCAAATCAATGGTGATCCAGCAGTGCGTGTAGTCCTTCTAACAGGTGCAGGCGAAAAGGCATTTTGTGCAGGTGCTGATTTAAAGGAACGTAAAGGAATGTCTGATCGACAAGTGAAGCAGATCGTGCAACTGATTGGTGCCACTGTGGCAAAAGTTGAAACGCTTGCACAGCCTGTCATTGCTGTCTTAAATGGTGTTGCCTTTGGTGGAGGCTTGGAGTTGGCACTAGCTTGTGATTTACGAATTGCGGCTACACATGTAAAGCTTGGCTTAACAGAAACATCACTCGGTATTATTCCAGGAGCTGGGGGAACACAGCGACTTCCACGTCTAATTGGTCTTGGTAAAGCAAAGGAATTAATTTATACAGCACGTAGGCTCAGTGCTAAAGAAGCTGAAAATTATGGCATTATCGAGTATGTTTATGAAGGACATGAGGTATTAGATAAGGCACAACAGCTTGCACTGGAAATGGCAAAAAATGCACCACTCTCTCTAGTGCAAGCCAAAGTTGCGATCAATCAAGGTGTTGAGGTAGATTTAGCTACCGGTTTAAAAATTGAATCACTTGCATATAGTGCACTGATCCCAACAGAAGACCGATTAGAGGGCTTACTTGCCTTCCAAGAGAAGCGAGCGCCACAATATTCAGGGAAATAAAACGCCAAGAAATAATTTTGGTGTAATCGATTGGGCAAAGGGAGGAAATAAACATGAGCAATATCTCGACAGAAAATACACCACCTACAATGAAAGATAAAATTTTAGCAGGTGGATTACCAAAATATCATGACAAAAATGCACAACAAGGCAAGCTATTTGTACGTGAGCGTCTTGAACTATTACTGGATGATGGTCTTCAATCAGAGGATGGACTCTATGCGAACTGTTTAGCAGGGGATTTACCAGCAGATGGCGTTATCACTGGTATTGGTAAAATCCATGGTCGCACAGTTTGTGTGCTAGCGAACGATTCAACGATTAAAGCTGGTTCTTGGGGAAAACGCACGGTTGAAAAAATGATTCGCATTCAAGAAACCGCTGAAAAGTTGAATTGTCCATTACTTTATTTAGTAGATTCTGCGGGTGCGCGTATTACAGATCAGCTTGAAATGTTCCCGGGACGCCGAGGTGCAGGACGCATTTTCTACAATCAAGTCAAACTGTCAGGAAAAGTCCCGCAAATTTGCTTATTATTTGGTCCTTCCGCAGCGGGTGGCGCCTATATTCCTGCATTTTGCGATATCGTGGTGATGGTAGAAGGGAATGCTTCTATGTATTTAGGATCTCCTCGAATGGCCGAAATGGTTATCGGTGAAAAAGTAGATTTAGAAACAATGGGTGGCGCAAAAATGCACTGTTCCGTTTCTGGTTGTGGAGATGTGCTTGTTAAATCCGAACAGGAGGCTATTACTTATGCGCGCAAATATTTAGGATATTTCCCGAATAACTATGCAGAGCGTAGCAAGGTAGAGGCTCCTAAACCACCAGCTTCATTTGATAAATCTATTGAAGAATTAATTCCTCAAAATCAAAATGTACCATTTGATATGTATAAGCTAATTGATCGTATTATTGATGAAGATTCGTTTTGTGAGGTTAAGAAATTATTTGCACCAGAATTAATTACAGGCCTTGCACGAATTAATGGACAATCCGTTGGGATCATCGCTAACCAACCACGTGTTAAGGGAGGCGTGCTATTCCACGATTCTGCTGATAAAGCGGCGAAATTTATTTCACTTTGTGATGCATTCAATATCCCACTGTTATTCCTAGCAGACGTTCCAGGCTTTATGATTGGTACTCAGGTAGAAAAAGCAGGAATCATTCGTCATGGTGCTAAAATGATTTTTGCCATGAGTGAGGCAACTGTTCCTAAGCTAACGGTCATTGTGCGTAAAGCGTATGGTGCAGGATTATATGCAATGGCTGGCCCTGCGTTTGAACCAGACTGCTGTATTGCCTTATCAAATGCACAAATTGCCGTAATGGGACCAGAAGCTGCTGTCAATGCCGTCTATGCCAATAAAATTGCAGAACTTCCAAAAGAAGAGCAAGCAAGCTTCATTGCCGAGAAACGTAAAGAATATCAAGAGGAAATTGATGTGTATCGCTTAGCTTCAGAGCTTATCATTGATGATGTGATTGAGCCTAATGAGCTGCGTAAGGTACTAGAAAATCGCTTAGAACTTTATATGTCAAAATACTTATTATTCTCACAACGTAAGCATGGGGTAAACCCAGTTTAAACATACTTATTATAAGGCTGTCTCTGCTGGTAGGAGACAGCCTTTTTGGATGATAATTTTTTCAGCTACTTGCAAGCTATAGTTGAGCATATTAAAATATGGGAAGGAATAAAAGGGAAGTGGGTGTTAAGCTTGTCTAAAAACAACATAGCGGATGTTCAAAATAATGCCAAGCTCCCATTACCATATCGGGATGTCATTGATACATATCATTTGCCGCTAAAGATCGCAGGTTGGATTTTATTTAGTATCTATTCATTTATGGCTTTTTATAAATTGGTTATTGATCGCTTAGTAGATGTAGTCGTCATTTTATTAAGGGGAGATTATTCTATAGGTGACTTAGGATTGTTTGATTATAGTAGCTGGCGATTAACTACTAATTTTATTCCCTTCGAGACGATTCTCCGTTATATAAACTACTCTCAATATTTTAATTGGGAAATTATAATCGTTAACTTACTTGGCAACTTATTAATTTTTACTCCCATGGGCTTTTTACTGCCATTGCTATCGAAGAAATTCCGAAAAGCGTGGGTTATTATTTGTTTAGGCTTTATTTCTAGTCTTGCTGTCGAAACCGTTCAATTTATTTTTACCGTTGGTTCTGCGGATGTTGATGATTTAATTTTGAATACAATTGGTGCATGGCTTGGTTACTTAGCCTATAAAGGGATATTGATTAGACCCAAAAAATAAGAAAAGCAGTCCAGTATGAAGGGCTGTTTTTTTACGTTGATTAACACTATTTGTGTAGTGTATATGGTAATAAATTTTATTGAAAAGGGTATGGAGCTAATAAATGAATATGAAAACATTAATTAGATGAGATTCTTTATACCTATTTTTGAAAATAATTAGTATCTCTTTAGGAGGTTAGTAGTAATTAGTGCTTGAATTTAATAGTGAAAATTCCGATAATGAGTGTACAGAAACTTATAAAATGGTATAGATAGAGTGTGAGGAAGAATGTTCATATCTATTAACTTATTAGCATATGTAGATAGAAGGGCGAGGTGAAAACTATGAAAATATCAAATTTAATGGAACAAGAAAGAATTTCATCCCAGCAAAATCGTAAAAAAATACTTCAGCGTAAAGAGGCAGGAGATGCCTATAGAAAAAATGCGATGTATTTTCAGCCAAAGAAAAACCCATTATTGATTGAACTTGAAAATTTATTATTAGGACGTACTGACCAAGATTTGTATGACCAGCAGCAAGAAGAGTCAAAAGAAGTAACTCCTCAGCAGAAAGCCATTATGGAAGATTTACAGCAAACAGAAAAGAGTGTACGGGCACATGAGCAAACCTATAAAGTAGGAATGAATGATAACGCTGATCCCTCGAATATATCCGATTCAGAACTAGGTGACACACTGCACATTTTAGAGCAGGTACGTAATGCAGCATTGTCATCAGCAGAGCCTTCTCCTCAAGATTTACGTGTGGCGCAAAGCGTTGATGCTCAAATACAGCATATGTTAAATAATTCAAATGTTGACGAGGTTGCCACAAATGAAAGCGAACCATCTTTTGTACGTGACATCATTGAAGTGAAGGTTCCTGAACGTTACTCGAAGGAATTGAAATTGGACCCATTTGCAGATACAATTTTCGGTAAGAACTATGAGACTGCATTCAAGTTAAGAGCATTTAAACAGGCATCGGAAAGATATGCGGCTCACGTTCAAATGACGAAAAATGGCTATCGTCCAGACAAGGATTCTATGTTCTCTTTGATAGCCTGATGCTGTAGATAGGAGATTGTTGACATGGCAAAGGCAAAGCATGCGAAAACGAATGCGATTCGTTTATTAGAACAACAAAAAATTCATTTTGATGTGATGGAATATGAAACAGGGGACGGTCAAGTTGATGGTGTTTCTGTAGCTGAGAAAATAGGACAGCCTGTTGCTCGGGTATTTAAAACATTAGTAGCAAAAGCAAGTGCACAAAGGTTATTTGTATTTGTTATTCCAGTGGCTGAAGAGCTGGACTTAAAAGCAGCCGCGAAGGTAGTTGGGGAAAAGAAAATTGAAATGTTAGCGGTAAAAGATCTACTTAGCCATACTGGTTATGTTCGTGGTGGATGTTCACCAGTAGGGATGAAGAAGTTATATCCAACGGTCATCGATGTATCTGCTCAAGAACAAGGTAGTATAATCGTTAGTGCTGGGAAAATTGGTATGCAAATTCATGTACAAATAGAAGATTTGAAGAATATAACAAAGGCACAACTTGCCTCAATTACAACTACCCATGAGTGAGAGAATGGGTAGTTTTTTATGTGGTAAGATAAACGGTTTAGTTTAAGCACTATAGCTTAATTTTGGTTGAAAGTATGATACAGTAATAGCAATATTATTCATAGAGAGAAGGATAAGGAATGCGTAGAATAATGGGGTGGCGTTGGACCTTTTTTATTGGTGGCTTAATGGTGATGTCACTTGGCATCACGATGTCGATAAAGGGGAAAATTGTTGGCACAAGCCCATGGGATGTTTTACATATAGGTCTATTTCAAAATTTTGGGTTAAGTATTGGCACATGGTCTATTGTAACAGGACTCTTTATAGTTGGTTCAACATCCATTGTATTGCGTCAATGGCCAAAGTTAGGTACTTGGCTCAATATGCTGTTAATTGGCTCGTTTATTGATGTATTTAATTGGATGTTGCCCTCAACGGATGTATATGGCTTACAAATTACATATTTTATTATTGGCTTATTTGTTTTGAGCTTTGGCTGTGGGATGTATATTGCACCGAATATGGGCGCAGGACCAAGGGATACCTTAATGATGATACTTGTCGAAAAGTTTGGTGGATCTATTAAAACAGCAAGAATGGGAATTGAAGTACTTGTAACCATTGTTGGCTGGCTTCTAGGAGGACCAGTTGGAGTAGGGACGGTATTGATCGCCTTAACTTCAGGCTATATTGTGCAATATTCATTACCGTATTGTCGTAAAATCTTGATGAAATGTATTGGAAATATGGAGGGCATGAAGCCATTCTATTAAACCAAGAAGCTACTTATATCTGTAAAGGATAGAAGTAGCTTTTCATTTTTTTTAGCGTTCTTTCATATAATGCAGGGCACAAGCTAAAGGAGGAACGACATTTGAACGGAAATGTAACGTATTATTTTGGACACGCATTGACTGGCCAAGGTGTGAAGCATTTATATAAAGAAATGATGGAAGAGGCGTCTCTCGTTTATTTTTTGCAAGGGCCTGCCACATTTAAAGGTTCAGAGCTGTTAAAAGAACTAGGATACTTCTATGTGAAACAGGGCTTTGCTGTCGAGTGGTTTAAGCATGCTTTATTAGAGGAGGTTGTTGAGGCCGTTTATATAAAAGGCTGTAACAGACTTTTTGTATGGGCATCTGAGTGGAATATCGAGCCAACTTTACTCGGTACAAAGCATCGTGTCATGTCTTTCTATGAATGCTTAGAAGACATACAGCTTAAAAAGGTTGGAGAACAGCTTGCAGAGGCGATGCAGGAGCGTGCAACATGGCGTGAAAAATGCATAGCGAAACTGGATCAAGCAATCAAGCTACATGATGACTGGGAGGTTATCACACAAAGCTGTATGAACTGGCAGGCATTAAATGAACAGGTGGAAAATTTAAAGTCGGAAGTGTTCCAATCTATTATTCTGAATAAAACAGGTATGCGGACACATCGTTTACTGGGAACGCTAACTCCTAGAGGTGCGGAAAATACAGTGGATAGTATCACCAAAAGTATCACGACTCGCTTCATGATTAAAGGTAAGCCAGGTACAGGCAAATCTTCACTAATGAAAAGCTTAGCCGATGAAGCAAATGCAAGAGGGCTTGATGCACAAATTGTTTGGTGTGGCTTAGATGCGGGATCTGTAGATATGGTCATTATCCCAGAGCTTAATTTCTGTATTTTTGATAGCACAGAGCCTCATATCTTTGATCCAGAGGATGGTAGGTTAGGGGATAAGATATTTGATATTGGTCAACATTGTGCGCTGTCAGAGGAAGCAGAAACTGCGATCGAGGCAGTGCGAGCACAATACAAAGAAGCTATACAGGATGCGATGGGCCATTCCAAACGATATGCAGAAGCTGAATATACCGTTCGTCGTTTATTAGATAATTGTCTATCGGCTTCTTTATGGCGCGAAAAAACAGCGCCACTATTCGAAAGATTAACAAAGTAATGTAGCTAATGGCTTGCATGTGCTAAACTAGGAGCGAGAACAGTTTTCCTAGGAAAGGATGATACGCTTGTCAAAAGTATTGAATGCATTTTTAGATGAAAACCTACAAGCCTTACATGAACAGGGCTTATACAATGAAATCGATCCAGTAGAGGGAGCAAATGGCCCAATTATTCAGGTCCGTGGCAAAAATCTTGTTAACTTATCCTCTAACAACTATCTTGGTTTAGCAACAAATGAAGAATTAAAGCGTATTGCCAAAGAGACAATTGATAAATACGGTGTTGGAGCAGGTGCTGTTCGTACAATCAACGGGACACTTGACTTGCACGTAAAATTAGAAGAAAAGCTTGCTGAATTTAAAGGAACAGAAGCGGCTATTTCTTATCAATCTGGATTTAATTGTAATATGGCAGCTATTTCGGCTGTAATGGATAAAAATGATGCCATTCTATCTGATCAATTAAACCATGCCTCTATTATTGATGGATGTCGCTTATCAAAGGCAAAAATCATCGCGTTCAATCACTCTGATATGGAGGATTTACGTGCAAAGGCAAAGGCAGCAAAGGAATCAGGTTTATACAATAAAATCATGGTTATCACAGATGGTGTCTTCTCAATGGATGGTGATATTGCTAAATTACCTGAAATTGTGGAAATAGCTAAAGAGTTTGATTTAATCACGTATGTGGATGATGCACATGGTTCGGGTGTAACAGGTAAAGGAAAAGGAACTGTGAAGCATTTTGGATTAGAAAAAGAAATTGATTTCCAAATTGGTACATTATCAAAAGCCATTGGTGTAGTAGGTGGCTATGTAGCAGGTAAGAAAAATTTAATTGATTGGCTAAAAGTTCGCTCACGCCCATTCCTATTCTCAACAGCATTACCACCAGGTGATGTAGCCGCTATTACAGCAGCCGTGCAAATGCTGATTGATTCAACAGAGCTACACGATAAGCTGTGGGATAATGGTAATTATTTAAAAGCGGGGCTTGAGAAGCTTGGCTTTAATATTGGTGCGTCTGAGACACCAATTACACCATGCATCATTGGGGATGAAAAATTAACACAGGAATTTTCAAAACGTTTATTTGAAGAAGGCGTTTATGCAAAATCAATTGTCTTCCCAACAGTTCCAAAAGGTACAGGTCGCGTTCGGAATATGCCAACAGCGGCACATACAAAAGAAATGCTTGATGATGCAATTGCGATTTACGAGAAGGTTGGTCGTGAATTAGGCGTTATTCAATAAGAAAAAGGCTTCCTCATGAATGGGGAAGCCTTTTTTGCATGATAGAAAAGAAAAAGTGAAGGATAGAATCAAAAAAGTGACCGATAGAAGCTTAAATCTAATTGATAGCGATCTAAAAATAGACAATTTCTTTATTTTGCCCCAATTATTTTGCCTGCCTTGAGCTGTTGAATAGCTTGATCAGAAATATTTAATGCCTGTAAAATTTCTTCATTATGTTGTCCTAAAGTGGGTGCTGCACTTGTTAGCTGTCCAGGTGTTTGTGAAAACTTAGCTGGGAAGCCCAATGTTCTCATTGGTCCAGCAGTCGGATGCTCATAGGACAGTACCATGCCACGCTCTAGTATATGAGGGTCATTCAATGTTTGGTCATAAGAATAGATTGGACTAGATGGTACACCATGCTTATCTAATAGTTCGAGCCAGTAGATAGCCTTATGCTTAATTAGCTCGCTTTCAATTTCTGCTTCCAGCTCCCTCACATGTTGGGCACGTGAATAGTTGGTAGCAAAGAGAGGATTGTCTAACCAATCAGGTCGATTGACAACCTTTGCCGCAAAAATCTCCCATAGCTTTTGATTGCCAGCACCTACTAGAATATAGTCATCCTGTGTTTTGAAACCTTGATAGGGCGCAGACACACGATGGGCGGTTCCTGTTCGCTCAGGTAACTCACCCTTTCCGAAGTAAGCAGCGGCCTCCCAAACAGTCCACGCAAGACCTGACTCCACTAAGGACACATCAATATATTGACCTTCACCACTACGAAGCTTATAAATATAGGCCATTAAAATCGATTGTAAGGCTGTTTGTGCAGCAGCAATATCATTCACCGCAAAGCCAACCTTTACAGGTCGTCCATCTGCTTCACCTGTCATATGCATTAAACCACTCAGACCCTGAGCCATAATATCATAGCCACCCTTTTGACTATAAGGACCTGTTTGACCATAACCGGAAATAGAGCAGTAAATTAGGCCAGGATTGATGGCTTTTAATGTGTCATAATCAATACCCAGCTTTTTCGTGACACCTGGTCGATAATTTTCCACAAGTACATCAACAGATTGAATCAATTCTTTAAATAAAGTCAGTCCTTCAGTCGTTTTTAAATTGATGCAGACACCTTTTTTATTACGATTAACCATCATATACATATGACTTTCTTCATTAACGAATGGACCCATTGTACGGGTATCGTCTCCATTTGGGTATTTTTCAATTTTGATAACTTCTGCACCCATATCTGCTAATACCATGGTGCAATAGGGACCTGCTAAGACTTGTGATAAATCGATAACCTTTAATCCTTGTAATGCTTGTTTCATTTACCCTCAGTCCCATCCTGTTTGACTAATGTGATGTTGCGTAATCCTTTGACAGAGGTAGCACCGGCTAATGCGATAGAAACCTTTAATTCATCATAAAGATTGGTCATCACCTTTTGGACACCTTGTTGTCCCTCAAGGGCTAGTCCATAGACGAAAGGACGTCCAATTGCAACTGCATTCGCTCCTAAAGCAAGTGCTTTTAAGGCATCCATGCCACGATATACACCACTATCTAATATAATAGGAATTTGTCCATTCACAACTTTCACAATAGCAGGAAGGGCATCAAGTGAACCAATCACACCATCTAATTGACGGCCACCATGGTTTGATACAATAATGCCATCAATACCATTGTCGATAGCATGTTTTGCATCTTCAGGATGTAAAATTCCCTTCAATAATATAGGAAGGTTGGTACGTTTTTTTAGCTCTCGAACATGTTCCCAATTAAGTGTTGGGTGGAAGACATTTTGCAAGACACCTTGTACGTAGGACTCGAATGAATCATCAGGTAAAGTGGCTGTAAAAACGGGATCATTCATATAATTTCCTCTTGCATAGCCTAGCTTCAATGGTGAAAATTGATTGCGTACATCTTCTTCACGCCAGCCTAGCATTACGGTGTCGACAGTTAAAACGATCGCTTCAAATCCAGCTCCCTCCGCACGTGCAGCCATGCTAAAAGCAATTTCTTCATTAGTAGACCAATATAATTGAAACCATTTTGTTGCAGAAGGCGCAGCTTGAGCAACTTCTTCAAGAGCAAAAGTGGACACAGTGCTTTGTATATAAGGGATATTTAAAAACTGGGCGGCACGTGCAACGGCAAGCTCACCTTCATCGTGAACCATTCCGTTCATGCCCACAGGAGCAAAAAGCAAAGGAGTTGGATATGTTTTACCAAACAAATGAACCGATGTATCAACGTTTGACACATCATTTAAAAATCGGGGAACAATGGAATACTTCTCAAAAGCTGCACGATTATTGCGCAGTGTTTGTTCACCGCCAGCACCTGAACGGATGTAGCCAAAAGGGCCAGCTTCGATTTTTTCCGCTACGGCCTTTTCTAAATCTGCAAAGCAAATGGGGAAGGGGACTTGTGCAGTTATATTTTTTAAGAGTAGATCGCCATCAGTTATGTTTGTCATCGTTACTACCTCACTTATTTATTGAAAATAGGCTTTCTTTTATTTAAAAAGGCTTGAATACCTTCGTTATAATCGTCTGAACTAAATGAATCCAAAACTAACTGTGCCAGCTCATCGTTTTCTTCAATTTCACCATCAACAATTGCTTGGATAATTTTTTTGATGCCTGCGTTTGCAATGGATGATTTACTTAATAAATGTTCAGCGAATTGCAATGTCGCCTCATCAATTTCCTCTGGTTCGTGTAGGGCCGTGATTAAACCAATGTTTTTTCCTTCTTCAGCTGTAAAAATAGTAGCTGTGTACAAAATTTCCCTTGCCTTAGCGACACCAACAATATTGATGAGACGTTTCGTGCTTTCTAAATTATAGACAATACCTATGTTTGCAGCGGTAATGCCTAGCTTACTCTTAGGCGTTGCTATTCTAAAATCACAAGCATTTGCTAACTCTAAGCCACCACCAATTGCTAAGCCCTGAATCATAGCAATTGTCGGGTGTGGAAATTTATAGAGAGCATCGATCGCCTTTAGAGCCAATTCATTATAGGCTTTGGCATTGTCTGTAGCATAACGAACATCTAAAAACTCGCTAATATCTGCACCAGAAGAAAAGGCTACTTCATTGACACCGCGAACAATTAAAAGTTTGATGGAAGAATCTATACGGAGCAGCTCTAGTTGGTCTACTAAGGCTTGAAACATTGCCCTTGATAAAGAATTCCGTTTATCCGGGCGGTTTAATACTAACGTTGCAATATAGCCATTTTTCTCTACATAAATTTCGTTTGTCATCTTCATTCTCCTCTTAATCTTTTTTCAACTTCGCGGCGAAGCGGTTACCAATGGATTGAATGCTCTGCACAAGGATGATTAAGATAAAGACAGTTGCATACATCACATCAACCTCATAGCGCAAATGACCATAACGATAGGCAAGGTCACCTAAACCGCCAGCACCAACCATTCCTGCCATTGCTGTTGCACCAATTAATCCTATTGTGGCAATTGTTAAGCCTAAAATAATAGATGGTCGCGCTTCACGTAATAGGACATGCCAAATGATATGGCGACGTTTAATACCCATGGCTGTGTAGGCTTCTACTACTCCGGAATCCACTTCTAAAAGCGCAGACTCCATCAGTCGTGCAATATAAGGAGCTGTGTAAACAACTAGTGGAACGATTACACCTTTAACACCAATTGTTGTACCTACAATTAACTTGGTAAAAGGTAAGATGAAGAATAGTAAAATGATAAATGGAACAGAGCGAACAATATTGATAAATAGATTAAAAAACTGATAGAAAAATTTATTTTCAAAGGATTGTCCTGGTCGTGTTAAAACGATTAATAGCCCTAATGGAATGCCAATCAGAATGGAGAAAAATAATGAAATTCCGACCATTTGAAATGTTTCGATAATTGCTTTGCCAATAACATCTGACCAATCTGTAAAGAAGCTTTGGATACTACTCATTGAACGCACCTCCTAATTCTTCCACTGCCACGCCATTTTCTGAAAAATACGTTAACGCCTTTTGGACAATCTGCGTTTCGCCATGTAAATGCACCACAATATTGCCGACAATACCGTTTTTTAATTCAATAATATTAGCTGTTAAAATATTTGGTTGCACATCATATACCTTAGTGACTTCTGCTAATAATGGCTTACCAGTACTTTCACCAAGGAATGTTAAACGGATTACACTTCCTGAAACATTTAATTGCTCAATAAGAGAAGGGGATAAATTACGTTGTGAAATTGTATTCAAAAACTTTCGCGTTGTAGGGTGATTCGGTTTCGCAAAAAGTTCAATCGCTGTGCCAAATTCCACAACTTTCCCTGATTCTAGAACAGAAACCTCATCGCAAATTTTTTGAATTACATTCATTTCATGTGTGATGAGCAGAATCGTAATGCCTAATTCACGATTAATTTTTAACAACAATTCAAGAATGGCTTCCGTTGTCTCAGGATCAAGTGCACTTGTTGCTTCGTCACTAAGTAAAATCTCTGGTTCCTGTGCTAAGGCACGTGCAATAGCCACACGCTGTTTTTGACCACCTGAAAGTTGATTTGGGTAACTATCTAGTTTATCTGTTAAACCGACAATTTCAGCATACTTAGCTACTCGGTTTTTTACTTCCGCCTCTTTATAGCCTAGTAGCTTTAAGGGAACTGCAATATTATTGTAAACTGTTGCTGTTTTTAAGAGATTAAAGTGCTGGAAGATCATCCCGATTTTTTGGCGTGTTTGACGTAATTTGTGAAGAGAAAGGGTCGTAATGTCTACATTGTCTATCACTACTTTTCCTGCTGTAGGACGTTCTAGTAGATTAACGCAACGAATGAGTGTACTTTTACCAGCACCACTATAGCCGATTACACCATGAATTTGTCCCTTTTTTACGTGAAGGTTGATGCCATCCACAGCTTTTATGATGCCTTTTTTCGATTTAAATTCTTTTGAGATATTTTGTAATTGAATCATGCGATTGTTTGCTCCTTTCTCAACCTTCTAAAAAGCAAGAATCTGCTCGTCTTCCCATTGGGGAATTTCAGCAGATTCTTCGGCTTTATAGAAGCTTTCTGAACATATTACCAGCTAGGGATTACAGAACCTTTGAATTCCTCTTCGATGAATTGACGCACTTCGTCAGATTGGTAAGCCTCAACGAACTTTTTAATTGTTGGATCATTTTCATTTTCAGCACGTACAACAATATAGTTCACGTATGGAGAATCAGTAGATTCCAATAAAATAGAGTCATCTTTAGGGTTAATGCCAGCCTCTAGTGCAAAGTTTGTATTAATAGCTGCTACATCTACTTCACTAAGTTGTTTAGGAATTTGAGCTGCCTCTAATTCAATGAATTTTAAATTCTTTTTGTTTTCTTCTACATCACGGATCGAGGCTGTTAAGTCTGCACCCTCTTTTAACTTAATATAGCCAGCTTCCTGTAAAACAAAGAGGGCACGTGCTCCATTCGTTGGGTCATTTGGTAAGCCAAACGTTGCACCGTCAGGAATGTCATCAAAGGATTTATATTTTTCTGAGTAGATACCCATTGGATTTAAAATCGTCTTGCCCACTGGTACTAAGTCTGTATCATGGTCTTTATTAAATGTATCTAGGAAAGGCTCGTGTTGATAGCTGTTCGCATCAAGATCACCTTCAGCTAAGGATGTATTAGGTAAAACATAGTCAGAAAATGATTTTAGTTCTACTTCTAGCCCATTTTCTTTTGCTACTTTAGCGGCTACTTCTGCAATTTGTTCGTGTGGACCAGAAGTGACGCCTACAACGATTTTCTTTTCATCAATTCCTTCAGCTTGGCTTTTACTATCTTCTTTAGAGCCACAGCCTGCCAAAGCTGCTACTAATGTTAAACTTGCTAAACCTACTAAAAATTTATTTTTCTTTTTCATGAAAATACCTCCAAGATTGTTTTTATCGGTTTTTTGAAAATAAAAAAACTCTCTTACAAATTAAGAGAGGCTCATGAAAAGATGTCCTCTCTTATCTATCAAACGAAGATCGTTTGCAGGATTTAGCACCTTCCTATAAAAAGGAGGTTGCCGAGCTTCATAGGGCCAGTCCCTCAGCTACTCTTGATAAGAGATTTATAATATTTTTTTGTAATTCCGATAGAACTAATATAATTTATAGGGTATAGTAAGTCAATAAATAATTTTTAAATTTTTTATATAATTATAATATTTCGACGCAAAAGAGGGATAACAATGTCTGTAAGAGTTAATTATGGTATAGGTTCATTTGGTAAGGTTATTAGTGCTCGTTTTCTAACGGGAACAGATATCATTGAAGGAATTGAAGCGCTTTGCGAAGAGAATAGTATAGAGTCAGCAACAATTGTAAGCTGTATTGGCAGCTTTCAAAAAAGTAGCTTTGTTTATTTAGTGCCAGATGCAACAGTTCAAATTCAAGTTCGTTTTAGTGATGTGATTGAAAAAGAGGGACCATTAGAATTTATTCAAGGTTCAGGTGTGGTGTGTAAGCGAGAGGGTGGATATGAGACACATTTCCATGGTTCTATGAGCGATCAATGGGGTGTTGTATCAGGTGGGCATTTAATAAAAGGAGGCAACCCTGTTATTACTGCTGACATCGTGTTGGCAGAGGTACAAGGGATTCAACATATTCGAAAATGGGATGATGAAACAGGTCATGTTCAATTTTATCCATTAGAAAATGGTTTAGGGCAACCAAGGAAAATTGAAAAATAGTAATAATCCTGTAGCTAGGGATAGCTACAGGATATGGCGTCATTATCTTTTAAACAATTGTAATTGCTCGATTCTATGGATTGCTTCACGTAAGCGCTCCTCACTAACCAGCAATCCTACGCGAACATAGCCTTCACCATATTGACCGAAGCCATTACCTGCTGCTACAGCGATATCAGCTTTTTCGAGCAAAAGATCAGCAAACTGTTCACTTGTATAGCCTAATGGTACAGGGAGCCATGCGAAGAAGGAGCCTTTTGGAGCCGTAACATGCCAGCCAATTCTTCGAGCTTCTTCAATGAGTACATTGCGGCGACGCTCATAAGTAGCTCGTAGTTCATCCGCACATTGCTGGGAAGCCGTCAGTGCTACTGCTGCGGCTTGTTGAATGGCAGGGAATTGACTACAAAACAGATGATCCTGAATTAGATTAATAGCAGCAATAATCTCGGCATTCCCTACAGCGAAGCCTATACGCCAGCCAGCCATATTATAGGTTTTCGATAATGTATACATTTCAACTCCTACTTCTTTTGCACCCTTTGCTTGAAGGAAGCTAAATGGTTTATTACCGTCAAATCCTATTGCCCCATAAGCAAAATCATGTGATACGATAATATTGTGCTCCTTCGCAAAGCGAACGGTCTCTTCAAAAAACGCAAGTGATGCTGTACCACCTGTAGGGTTGTTCGGGTAATTTAAGTAAAGAAGCTTTGCTTTTTCTTTCACTTCATCAGGTAATGCATGATAATCAGGTAAGAAATCATTTTCAGCAAAAAGGGGCATTACTTCAAAATTGACGTCTCCTAGTACAACACCTGATAGGTAATCTGGATAGCCAGGATCTGGTAAGAGCATCGTGTCACCAGGGTTTAACACAGCTAAAGGTAGCTCAACTAGACCAATTTTTGTTCCACCAAGAATCGCTACCTCTGTATCTGGATTTAGTTCTACCTGATATTCACGTTGATAAAAGTCCGCAGCAGCTTGGCGTAATTCAGCGAGACCTCTAAATGGTGAATATTTGTGGTTTTGAGGATTTTCAGCTGCTTCCTGTAATGCTTGAATGATGTGAATAGGCGTTGGCTGATCGGGATTTCCTTGCCCAAGGTTAATGACATCACGCCCTTCTTCTAGAGCCAAGTTTACTTTTTGAACGAGTGCTGCAAAAAATTGAGTGGGTAGTTGCTGTAGTTTTTTAGAGAATTCCATGCATGATCACCTTTTTCAGAATATAATAATTATTATTGAAGAATATGAAGCAAATAGTATTACTTTTTCTGTTAATTGTCTAGAGGAGGAATAGAGATGAAAATCGGTTGTATTCAATTAAATATTGGCTTTGGCAAAGTTGAAGAAAATTTTGAACGTGCCGAGGATAAGATTCGTGAAGCTGCAAAAAATGGGGCAGAAATCATAGTGTTACCTGAAATGTGGAATACAGGCTATGCTTTAGAGAAACTACCTGAGCTAGCAGATATCAATGGTGAGCGGACAAAGGCCTTTTTGGCTAAACTTGCTAAGGAACTTGATGTACATATTGTAGGGGGCTCTGTTTCAACAAAGAAAGGCGATAAATTTTATAATACGATGTATACCTTTGATCGTAATGGAGAACTAGTTGGGGAATATAGCAAGGCACATCTTTTCCGTTTAATGGACGAGCATCTTTACTTGGAAGCAGGGGATGAAATGAATCGTTTTGCTTTAGATGATATTGAAGCTGCTGGTGTCATTTGCTATGATATTCGCTTCCCAGAATGGTTACGTGCACATGCATTACAAGGAGCAAAGGTATTATTTGTACCAGCGCAGTGGCCAACTCCGAGGATTGACCATTGGAAAACGTTGCTACAGGCTCGTGCAATTGAAAATCAATGCTTTGTGATTGCAGTAAATCGTATTTCGAAAAAGGTAGAAAATTTTAATGGGCAGTCTATGATTATTCAGCCTTGGGGAGAAGTATTATGGGTAGGTGCTGAGGACGAGGAAGTAGCAGTGATCGATGTAGACTTTTCTATTGTCGATGAAGTACGTGGAAGAATTCCTGTTTACGATGATCGTAGACCTGGATTGTATCACGATGTAGTTGTGAAAAGGTAATAAAGGGCACGCTTAGGAGGGGAGATAGCCTTTTAAGCGTGCCAACTTTTTTCTAGCTCTTATCCTCGATCAATGAATTGGCTAGTAGCATAAATTCAAGTGTAATGCGGTTATGCCCGTTCATAAAATTTTTACCAAGTAAACTTTCAAGCTTTTTTAAGCGGTGATAGAGTGTTTGACGAACAATAAACAATTGATTCGCTGTTTGCTGTTTAGAGCCATTTGTTTGTAAATACACCTGCAATGTTTCGAGAAGCTTACTATTATATTTTTCATCGTATTCAATAACGGGCTGTAAATAGTCGTAAATCACTTCCTGTAAATCCACCTGCATTTGTAATTTATAGATTAAATGATATAAATGCAGATCATCATAAAAGAACGAGGACGTTTGTACTTTTCGACAAATATATAAGGTTTCTAGTGCAGTTTGATAACTTTTAGGAATTTCATCCACATCACAAACGACCTTCCCAATAGCTATCTGATAACCTTGTGTCTGCTGCTTTTTATAAAATTCAGTTTTGACCAAAGAGGAAAACATGTTGTTTAGCATATCACGAATGGCTTTACTATCTTTGGTATGCAGTAAAATAAAAATAACATAGCTTTTTCTTTCAAATAAAAATGGAATAAAGCCATGTTGCTCAAAGAGATTACGATAATAAAGCTTACTATAGACTACATCCTCCTGCGCCTTTGTCAACGTATTAGGAGAAGCCAAAATAAAGACAGTGCCACTGGATTGTGTATAGTTAGTATAATGTGTAACGATAAATTTATAGATTTCCTCCTTAGATAGTTTTTGATCAATCCAATCAGCTAAAATCGAAGCATCCTCAATATTCTTTTTTTCCTCAATATAGAACTCTCGCATTAAAAGCTGTGCCAACGCTGTTGCCGTGCGATCTAATATTAATAATTCAAATTCGGAGAAAAGCCCATCTTCTCGATAAATTGATAAATCGGCATAATGTTGATCAAATAGAAAAATAGGCTCATGTTTAAATTGCTGAGACGATGTATTCAATGTTAGGAATTGCTGCCGCTTTTTATGAACCATATTCGGGAAAAAGACAGGTTCTCTACCCTTAATGGAAAACATAATTTGTATTTTCAATTCATTATACATATTTTGTAAAATATCGTCCGTATTTTGTCCCAATACTGCATTTTTGTTCAATGTTTGTGAGTAAGCTTCTAGTGAAGAAATCAATAGATATTGCTGATTGATAATTTGACTATGTAAATCCTGTGTAATACGAACAAAAGGAACTGCTTCATGGAAAACAATAATAGGCAACTGGTGGCGGTTGGCAAGTGTTAAAATCGCTTCAGGAACTGCTTGAATAGAGGTGCCATATTCAATACAAAGGGCAGCACAATTTTTTTGAATGATGGCTTCTATAAAGGATACAAAGTCCTCGATACTATGTTGGAGACTAAGCCCTGTAGTTAATACTAACTCTTCACCAACTAAAAAATTATCAACATGAATGATTTCTAGTACATGTGCCCATTTAACGCTCCTTGTTAATCCCTCATGACCTGCAACTACCTCTGCATTTTGAAAATATTTATTCTGTAAAACGTCTAGTACTTTTAGTTGAAATGGGCTCATTTTTGCCCCTCCTTTTGACATGCGTGTCTGTGGTTAGAATTCAATAATTTCTGCTTTGCGCTAAGAATTTACTCATAAAATCGTTTAAAAATTATTTTAAGAATATTTAGTCTATTTTACATTATGTATAAAACAAAAGTATAGAATTTTACAGTTTGTCTATTACTTCAACGTTATGAAAGATGTAAGATTTTTGTAAGCGATCAAGCAATCTACTAAAAGAGGTGACAGATATGGGGCAACAAACGCATTTACAAAGAGGATTAAAGAAGCGGCATATGACGATGATTGCGATTGCCGGTGTAATCGGTGCTGGACTATTTATGGGGAGTGGCTCGGTCATTAACCTAGCTGGTCCAGGGGCAATTTTATCGTATATATTTGCAGGAATTATCGTTGTATTAGTTATGCGTATGCTAGGTGAGATGGCGGCAGTCAATCCAACGAGTGGATCGTTTGCTCACTATGCACATGAAGCCATTGGTCCGTGGGCAGGTTTTATGATTGGATGGTTGTACTGGTTTTTCTGGGTGATTGCCATTGCTTTAGAGGCAACAGCAGCAGCTGCCATTATTCAATATTGGTACGATGGGATTCCTTTATGGCTTTTAAGTCTGTTATTAACTGTAGCACTTACATTAACAAATGTTCTTTCTGTCAAAGCTTTTGGTGAGTTTGAGTATTGGTTCTCTCTTATTAAGGTTGCAAGTATAGTCGTTTTTCTAGGTCTTGGTGCTTTTATTATCTTTGGTATTGCTCCAAACTTTAATGCTGTTGGTATGACCAATTTAGTTGAACAGGGTGGTTTTTTACCAAATGGTTTTGGCGCTGTTCTAATGGGTGTCGTTATCGTTATTTTTTCATTTATGGGGACAGAAATCGTTGCGATTGCTGCTGGTGAATCGGATGAACCGTTAGCCGCTGTCACAAAAGCTACCAATTCTATTACTTGGCGTATTTTAATTTTCTATGTAGGCTCTATTGCAGTTGTAGTGACGCTATTGCCTTGGCATTCCTCAGATATTTTAACAAGTCCTTATGTAGCGGTACTTGATTATATTGGTATTCCTGCAGCCGCACAAATTATGAATTTTGTTGTTTTAACTGCTGTATTATCATGCCTAAATTCAGCACTATATGCTACATCAAGAATGGTATTTTCTTTAGCGGAAAAAGGAGAAGCACCAAAGGCATTTTTAAAATTAAATAAAAATGGTGCACCTGTTAATGCCATACTTGCCGCAACATTTTTCTCATATATTGCGGTCATTATGAACTATGTGTCGCCAGATAAAGTATTTATGTTTTTATTAAGTTCTTGTAGTGCTATTACGTTGATTCTTTATTTAATCATTGCCTTTTCACAGTTAAGAATGCGACGGAAGATTGAGCAAGAAAATCCAGAGCTATTAAAGGTGAAAATGTGGCTATTTCCATATTTAACATATTTAACAATAGTAGCAACAACAGCATTACTCATTGCGATGTTCTTTATAGAGTCTATGCGCTCACAAATTTTATTTACATGCGTTATTGTGGCCATTGTGATGATTTTCTATATGCTGACTCAAAAGAAAAAGGTGATCAAACAAGCCGATGAATCAAGTTCCCTTTTCACAAAAGACAAGTTTGATTTTGAACAATAAGACGAAAAAAAGGAGTGGTCAATTATGACAGTTCAACAAGAAATGAAAACGCTAACACATTTTATCAAAGGAGAAGAGGTAGCAGGTACAAGTAACAGATTCTCTGAAGTATATAATCCGTCAACAGGTGAGGTTATTGCAAGAGTACCCCTTGCTTCAAGAGCCGAGGTAAAGCATGCTATTCAGTTAGCTAAGGAAGCCTTTCCAGCATGGAAAAAAACATCAATTGGGAAGCGGGTAGAAGTGCTACATCGTTTCCGTCAGCTGTTAGTAGAAAGACAGGAAGAACTTATCAATGTGATTTGCCAAGAAAGTGGAAAAACTAAGGAAGATGCGAAAGGTGAAATTGTTCGTGGTATTGAATCTGTGGATATGGCGATCAGTGCCCCCCAATTGCTAAAAGGAGAGTATTCCGTCAATGTAGGTGGAAATATTAATGCTTTTTCTGCCAAATCGCCTCTTGGTGTAGTAGCAACCATTGCACCATTTAATTTCCCTGTTATGGTACCACTGGCTATTACAAGTATGGCTGTTGCGGTAGGAAATGCAGTTATTCTAAAGCCATCTGAACGTGTACCTATTTCAGCATTATATTTGTGCCAATTATGGAAAGAGGCAGGTCTACCAGACGGTATTTGGACAGTGGTTAATGGAGATAAAGAGGCAGTCGATGAACTATTAGAAAATAAAGAGATTCAAGCAATTTCATTTGTTGGCTCAACGCCTGTTGCTGAATATATCTATCAAACTGGGACAAAGCACAATAAACGAGTCGCTGCATTTGGTGGTGGAAAGAACTTTATGATTGTTATGCCTGATGCCAATTTAGAACAGACAGCAAATGCCTTTTTAGGAGCAGCATATGGCGCAGCATCTCAGCGTTGCATGGCTATTTCTGGTGCACTCGTTGTAGGGAAGGATACGGAGCAACGATTTACGGAAATATTGAAAAATAAAATTTCCGAACTAAAGGTAGGGCCTTATACAGAGCAAGACGTCGATTTTGGTCCTGTTATCACTAAACAATCAAAGGAAACGATTATACGTTATATCGATGGGGCAGTCAGTGAAGGAGCGAATCTTGTCATCGACGGAAGAAATCCAAAAGTATGTGAATCGTCAAATGGTTTTTATCTTGGTCCTACATTACTTAATCATGTCACACCAGAAATGACGATCTTCAAAGAGGAGGTCTTTGGTCCAGCACGTATTGTAGTAGGGGTTGATTCACTACAAGAGGCTATTGATTTAATAAATGATCATGAGCTTGGCAATGGTGTCACAATGTTTACAAGCAGTGGTGCGGCAGCGCGTAAATTCCAAGAAGAAATAGAGGTGGGTATGGTAGGGGTAAATGTGCCAATCCCAATCCCAGTTGGCTATCATAACTTTGGTGGGTGGAAACGTTCTAAGTTTGGTGAAGGGCATATGTTTGGTCCAGATCAGGCGAGGTTCTTTACAAAGGCAAAAACGATTTCTGAACGTTGGCCCGATGAGACAGAAGATACAGCAAGCTCCTTTGCGTTCCCAAGTAATAACGATGCGAAAAACTAAAATAATAATGAGGGGTGTTTGACGATGACGCAGATCAATCTTAAAAGTGATGTATTAGCAAAGGATGAGCAATATGTATGGCATTCGATGAAACCCTATAATCCACAAGCCACGTATGTAGTAGAGAAATCTGATGGTGCAAGAATTACTGATACAGATGGTGTGGAATATATTGATGCGATGGCTGGGCTATGGTGTGTCAATGTTGGCTATGGTCGTAAAGAATTAGCGGATGCAGCCCATGAACAAATGATGAAAAATGCTTATGCACCTTTATCTCAGGGACATTTACCAGCCGTGGAACTAGCCGAAAAACTTAATGAAATGCTTGGTGGAGATTATGTTATTTTCTTCTCTAACAGTGGTTCAGAAGCGAATGAAACAGCTTTTAAAATAGCTCGACAATACCATCAGCAAAAAGGACAAAACTCGCGCTATAAAATCGTCTCTCGCTACCGTGCTTATCATGGGAATTCCTTCGGTGCATTAGCGGCAACAGGGCAGGCGGAGCGTAAATATAAATATGAGCCTCTATCACCTGGCTTTATCCATGTTGCACCACCTGATCAATATCGTGAGCATGAAAGTGAGACTATTGCGCCATTAGATTTAGCGAGTGTAAAGGCCGTAGACAAAACGATGACCTGGGAGCTGAGCGATACAATTGCAGCAATGATCTTAGAGCCTATTATTACAGGTGGGGGTGTCATTATGCCTCCAGAAAACTATTTAAAAGGTATTGAAGAAGTATGCAAAAAACACGGCGCTTTAATGATTGTGGATGAGGTTATTTGTGGCTTTGGTCGTACAGGGAAGCCATTTGGATTTATGAATTATGGTGTAAAGCCTGATATTATTACAATGGCCAAAGGAATTACAAGTGCCTATTTACCATTATCAGCTACAGCGGTAAAGCGTGAAATATATGAGGCGTTTACTGGATCAGATGCATACGGCTATTTCCGCCATGTAAATACATTCGGTGGCTCACCGGTGGCATGTGCAGTCGCATTAAAAAATATTGAGATTCTTGAGCAAGAGGCTTTATTTGACCGTTCCAAGGAAATTGGTGCAGCAACACTAAAAACACTGCAACAAGAATTACAGCCTCACCCAAATGTAGGAGATGTACGAGGCAAAGGCTTATTGATTGGAATTGAATTAGTGGTAGATAAAGTTTCGAAAGAACCTTTACCTGTGGAGAAAGTGAATGCTGTCATTGCAGCATGTAAAGGGCAAGGGGTCATCATTGGGAAAAATGGAGCTACTGTAGCAGGGTTTAATAATGTCTTAACGTTATCACCACCACTTAATATTGCACAAGAAGATCTTGACCGCATACTAAATGTGGTTGTGAATAGTATAAATACGCTATAGCAACTATTCATGTAGGTTCTAAAAGCCATGTAATAAGGGCTTTTAGAACTTTTATTATTGGCCTTTGAGGCAACAAAAATTCTAGGGATAATTATTATAGTTCTATAAAAATAATTATAAAATTCTGAAATTTATTTAAAAAATAGTGGAAATAATAGATTTCATAGTTTATAGTTGTTAAAAAATAATTAATTTTCTGATAATAAAAATGTCCTGAGAGGGAATATTTTTTTACTCATTTATTTTCAGCAGTGGAATAAATACACCTTGTATTTTGAACTATACTTTCTGATTAAAAGCAATTGTGATAGTTGAGGGAGCAATTTTTCCTGAATTGAATTGTCTAATCGTAAGAAAATATAGTTTATTTTTTGCCTATTTATTTTCATCAGTGGAGAAAATAAATATTTTTTGGTAATTATATTTCTTAATTTAAGTTTTAAGAAATATTCTTATAGATTTTTACAAAGGGAGTAGATGAGATGAATTATGTTAAAAAATTGGTTTTTGTAATTCTATGTACGTTGCTTTTAGCAGCATGCGCAGAGAAAGACAATTCTAACGCATCAAATACTGGGGACAAGTCTACTACAGATTCAGGTACAGCTAGTTCAAAAAATGAACTTGTTATCGCTGTAAATGAAAACTTTATTTCAATGGATCCACATAACACAGGGGATACGAATTCGAGTTCTGTACAGGAGACAATGCTAGAAGGATTGTTAGGCTTTAATGCAGATGGTCAAATTATTAAGGTTCTAGCAGATGACTATTCAATTAGTGAAGACGCGCTAGTCTATACATTCAAACTTAAAGAAGGGGTTACTTTCCATGACGGGGAGCAGTTTAATGCTGAAGCTGTAAAGGTCAACATTGAACGAATCATGAATGATGAAAGCTTACGTTTATATTCTCGTGGTTTTAGCTTAATCAGCGATGTTGAAATCCTAGGCGACTATGAAATTAAAGTTACTTTAAAAGAACCATATGGACCAATGATTACACGTTTCGGAGTTGCCAAAATGATTAGTCCAAAAATGATTAAAGAAAATTCAGCAGACATACCTAAAAAACCTGTTGGTACAGGACCATATAAATTTGTTGAATGGGTACAAGGAGACCATTTAACAATTGAAAACTTTGATGGCTATTGGGATGGTGGAGAACGTGTTGCTAAAATCACCTATAAACCAGTGCCAGAAAACGGCTCGCGCGTAGCGATGCTAAAAGCGGGCGATGCTCAGGTTATCTATCCAGTGCCAGCACAAAATATTGATGAGCTTTCTAATAGTAAAGATGTAGAGGTAAATAAGGTTCCTTCTACAATTGCACATTACGTTTCATTAAATACCTATAAAAAACCTTTGGATGATATTAAAGTTCGACAAGCCTTTAACTACGCCGTGGACAAGGATGCTTATTTAAAAGTGGTGAATGCAGGGCTTGGTTTACCATTAGACTCTATTATTCCTTCCAAAACCGTTTATTATAAGCAGCAAAAAATGTATGAACACAATATTGAAAAGGCAAAAGAATTATTGGCTGAGGCAGGCTATCCAGATGGTTTCGATATTGAAATCTGGGGGAACACAAACTCGGATACGATGAAGGGTATGCAGTTTATTCAACAACAGTTAGGTCAAATCGGTGTAAAAGTAGAAATTAAATCGATGGAAGAAGGAACTTTATCAGACGAAATCTATGGTGCACAAACACCAGATGATGCGAAATTACAAATGTGGTATGTGAGTTGGTCAGCGTATGCTTCGGATATAACGAATGCAACAAAGCCTCTTTTCCATAGCGTATCATTCCCACCGAATGGTGCAAATACAGCTTACTATCATAACACGGAGGCAGATCAATTAATGGATGAAGCTAACTCCATTTCAGATGTAGATCGCCAAGCTGAATTATATGAAAAATTACAGGAAATCGTTTATCAAGATACACCTTGGATTTTCTTAGGGGTAGATGAAGTTGTATATGGTGTACGTTCAAATGTAAGCGGTGTGCTAGTAAACCCTACAGGTGGGCTTGATGTGAAGAATGCCAAAGTGGAGTAATGAACAGTAAAAGGAATTGATGCTCGTCAATTCCTTTTCCATAAAAATAGAAAGGAGGAAGGCCACATGTGGAAGTATATAGCAAGAAGAACTGTTGAAATGATACCGATATTAATTGTCATTTCTATATTAACATTCTTATTTATTCATTTCATACCAGGTGACCCTGCAAGATTAGTAGCTGGTAAGGATGCCACGCTAGAAGATGTTGAAAATGTACGCCATGAGTTAGGTTTAGATAAACCCATTCTTAAACAATACATGGATTATATGAAAAATCTTGTGACGGGTGAGCTTGGAACATCTTTAACAACAGGACTACCTGTCATAGATATGTTTAAAACAAGGTTTATGCCTTCTCTTCACCTTACTTTCCTTTCCATGTTTTGGGCTACATTAATGGGTTTGGTGATTGGTGTTTTTTCTGCCATCAATAAAAACAAATGGCCTGATTATTTTGGTATGGTAACGGCTGTTTCTGGCATCTCAATTCCAGGATTTTGGTTGGGCTTATTATTAATTCAATTATTTTCAGTGCAGCTAGGGTTATTTCCGACGGGTGGATTAGATGGCTTTTCAAGTTATATTTTGCCCTCCTTGACTTTAGGGGCTGGCATTATGTCAATGATTGCGCGATTTACTCGTTCTTCCATGCTTGAAACGTTACAAGCTGATTTTATAAGAACAGGGAGAGCAAAAGGATTGAAAGAACACTCCGTTATTGTGACCCATGCTTTAAGAAATTCCTTGATTTCTGTGGTAACAGTAGCAGGTCTGCAATTCGGATTTCTCTTAGGAGGATCGGTGGTAGTGGAGACAGTCTTTAGTTTTCCAGGAATGGGACGACTTTTAATTGATTCGATTGCCTTTCGAGATTATCCCGTCATTCAGTCTGCACTACTGTTATTTGCATTTGAATTTATTTTAGTCAATTTAATAGTTGATGTGCTTTATACCGTGTTAAATCCAAAAATCCAATTAAATTCTTAAGGGAGGGAACAAAATGACTTCACCAACTACTGTGCAAAATAGCCAAGTGCAAAATACACAAAGAAAATACTCTCCTCTTAAAGAATTTTGGAAGTCTTTTAAAAAACAAAAGGCTGCTTTGGTAGCAAGTATCTTTATAGGATTGTTAATTGTAATCGCTATTATTGGCCCTTATATCGCACCTTACGATCCTTTTGAACCGAATTATAATTTTTTATTAGAGGGACCAAGTGCAAGTCATTTGGCAGGAACGGACGAGTATGGTCGAGATATTTTTAGTCGTTTAATAGTAGGCGCAAAAATATCCTTAATGGTGAGTTTCAGTGCCGTATTTTTAGGCTTAATACTAGGAACTATTTTAGGTTTAATTAGCGGTTACTTCGGTGGGTGGGTTGACAAAATCATCATGCGTAGCTGTGATGTGTTGTTTTCATTCCCTGATTTATTATTAGCGATTGCCATTGTAGCCTTATTGGGCCCTGGTATTAATAATGTCATCATTGCTGTGATGATCTTTAGTGTGCCATCTTTTGCTCGTTTAGTCAGAGGTGCTACATTGAATGCGAAGGAGAATGTCTATGTAGAAGCAGCACAATCTATGGGAGCATCGCATGTTAGAGTGCTGTGGAAACATATTTTCCCTGAAACAATTAGTGAGTTAATCATTTTTGTCACAATGCGTATAGGGACAGCCATTTTAGCAGCTTCTGGTTTAAGTTTTTTAGGCTTAGGTGCAAGCCCTGAAATGCCTGAGTGGGGAGTAATGCTAAGTAGTGGGCGCGACTATTTAGGGACATCTTCGCATGTAGTCATCATGCCAGGTATTGCCATATTTTTAACCGTACTAGCATTTAACTTAATAGGTGATGGATTACGAGATGTGTTAGATCCAAAAATAAAAAATAATTAAGGAGAATGCCTATGCCAGAACATGTATTACGAGTAATTGACTTAGAAACGTCCTTTACGCGTGATAATAAGGAAATCAAAATTTTAAGAGGTGTCAATTTTTCCATCCGTAAAGGAGAGATAGTAGGCTTAGTGGGAGAATCGGGCAGTGGAAAAAGCTTAACATCGTTATCCATCATGCAATTATTTCACGGTACTACAGGCAAAATCGTCAATGGCTCTATACATTTTAATGGACATGACTTGACGAAAATGTCCGAATCAGAAATTCGGAAGATTCGTGGCAAGCAAATGGCCATGATTTTTCAAGAGCCCATGACTTCTTTAAATCCTGTCTTAAAAATAGGCAAGCAGTTAATGGAAGCAATTGAGATGCATTTGAAGCTGCCGAAAAACGAAAGTAAGCATCATGCAATCCAAATGTTAAAAAGCGTGGGCATAGGAAGAGCCGAGGAAATCATTTATGAATATCCACATCAGCTCTCAGGAGGAATGCGCCAACGGGTAATGATTGCAATGGCTATGGCCTGCCACCCTAATTTACTTATTGCCGACGAACCAACCACTGCGCTTGATGTCACGATACAAGCTCAAATTTTAGAGCTAATGAAAAAGCTAAAGGAAGAAAATGAGACAGCTATTTTATTAATTACACATGATTTAGGTGTTGTGGCGGAAATGTGCGATAGGGTAGTGGTCATGTATGCAGGGCAGGTTGTAGAGGAAGCAGATGTCTTTGAATTATTTGCTAGCCCCAAGCATCCCTATACAAAAGGTTTAATTGCATCTGTACCGAAAATTGGTGATAACAAAGAAGTATTAGATTCTATCAATGGTCAAGTACCATCCCCACAAAATATGCCGAATGGTTGTAAATTTGCTCCACGTTGTAATCAAGCGATGTCTATATGCAATCAGGAGAGTCCACCGACAGTAAAAATTTCGGCTACACGCCAATGTAGCTGCTGGCTATATGTGAAAAAGGATGTGGAAGTAAATGCCTAACAGTATATTAAAAGTGGAGAATTTAAAAAAGAGCTTTCAAATAGCCGGAGGGTTATTTCAAAAAAAGCAATATGTTAACGCAGTTATAGATGTCTCCTTTGAAATAGAAGAAGGTACGACATTTAGTTTAGTTGGGGAAAGTGGTTG
Organism: Lysinibacillus sp. GW823-FHT02G10; assembly: GCF_058797135.1. Lineage (NCBI taxonomy): Bacteria > Bacillati > Bacillota > Bacilli > Caryophanales > Bacillaceae > Lysinibacillus > Lysinibacillus sp. GW823-FHT02G10. The sequence continues at coordinate 157,966 of NZ_JBXAJI010000005.1, read as the reverse complement.
TGGGAAATCTACTACGGGCAGATTAATTACTAGATTAATAGCACCAACGAATGGAAGTATCGTTGTGGATGGGAAAGAAGTAGCTACTGCAAAGCCATCTGAATTAAGGCACTTAAGGCAAACTGTTCAAATGATTTTTCAAGACCCATATGCCTCATTGAATCCAAGAATGAAGGTCAAGGAGCTTGTTGGAGAGCCTTTAGAAATTCATACAAAACTTTCGAAAGTAGAGCGTGAAAAACTAGTGCTTGAAATGCTTGAAGTCGTTGGATTAAATGCTGAACATGCTGATCGCTATGCACATGAGTTCAGTGGTGGACAAAGACAGCGTTTGGGTATTGCCCGTGCTTTAATAACAAAGCCAAAATTAATTATTGCTGATGAGCCTGTGTCTGCGTTGGATGTATCTATACAATCACAAATATTGAATCTATTAAAGCAATTGCAGCAAGAATATAAAATATCTTATCTCTTTATTTCTCACGATTTAAGTGTTGTAGAACATATTAGCCATTATATTGGGGTTATGTATTTAGGATCCATTGTAGAAATTGGGCGTAAAGAAACCATATTTAATGAACCAAAGCATCCCTATACACAAGCGCTCATTGCTTCCGTACCGATTGCAGACCCAACATTACGAAAAAAGAAGATCGTTTTAACTGGTGATATTCCAAATCCTAAAAATCCGCCGAGTGGTTGTACCTTCCACACAAGGTGCCCCTTTGCATCAGATATATGTAAGCAAGCTATACCAGAAATGAGGAAAATTAACGAAGAGCAAAGTGTTGCATGTCACTTTGTTAACTAATGGAGAGGATGTTTATAAATGAAAATAGGGTTAAGCACATACAGCATGGTTAAAAAAATGAGACAGGGAGAGATGGATGTTCTAGATGTTTTACAATGGGTAGCAGACAACGGTGGTCAGCATGTAGAATTAGTGCCCTATGAATTTACGGTTGTAGATAACTATGAACTTGCAACTGAAATTAAAGATAAAGCAGCAGAGCTAGGATTAGAGTTATCCGCCTATTCGTTACCAGCTAACTTTATTCAGGATACGGAGGAAGCTTTTTTAGAAGAAGTTGAACGTTTAAAGAAACATATTGATGTAGTACATCATATGGGTATTCACATTATGCGCCATGACGTTACTCTCTTTACCTTACCAAAGGAGCAAACATCCATTCATTATTACAACGAGCATTTTGAAGAAATGGTTAGAGGCTGTCAGTTAATTGCAGATTACGCGAAACAATTTAATATTACGACAACGATTGAAAATCATGGCTTTAATGTTCAAACAAGTGATCGTGTACAACAATTAATTCATGCGGTAAACAGAGACAACTTTAAAACAACTTTAGATATCGGTAATTTTTTATGTATTGATGAAGAGCCTCTCATTGGTGTTATGAAAAACATTCCTTATGCTGCTACAGTGCATTTCAAAGATTTTTATATTCGTCCTTATTATGAAAATCCAGGTGAGGGCGAGTGGTTCCGTACAGTTCATAACAACTACATCAGAGGTGCTATTGTCGGGCATGGTGATATAAATATTCGAGAAATTATTAAACTCGTAAAAGGCAGTGGATATGATGGCTATCTTACTATTGAGTTTGAAGGGATGGAAGATTGCCAAGTTGGTTCAAAAATAGGGATGGATAATGTACGTCGTTTATGGAATGAATGCAAGCTCTAAAGGAGGAAAGCACATGGACAAATTAAAAGTTTGTGTCATTGGCACAGGTTCTATTTCAGATTTTCACTTAGGTTCCTATACGAATAATCCATACGTTGAATTATATGGCGTGTATGATGCTTCCATTGAACGAGGCAAAGCAAAAGCAGCCCAATTTGGAGCAACACATGTTTTTTCTTCAAAAGAAGAGCTATTTGCAGATAAAAATGTGGATGCTGTCAGTATTTGTACATGGAATAATACGCATGCAGAATTGGCGATTTTTGCTTTGGAAAATGACTTACATGTTCTAATAGAAAAGCCGCTATCTATGACTTATGCAGAGGCTCTAAATATCCAAAAGGTTGCAGAAAAGCATCAGAAAGTATTTCAAGTGGGCTATGTAAGACGATTTGCAACAAATACCAAAGTACTGAAAAGCTTCATCGACGATAACAAATTGGGCGATATTTATTATGCCAAAGCTTCCTGCCTAAGAAGATTAGGGAATCCAGGAGGCTGGTTTGCCGAAATTGATAAGTCTGGCGGCGGACCTTTAATTGATCTAGGGGTACATGTAATTGATATATGCTGGTACTTAATGGGTAGACCAAAGGTGAAACGTATAACAGGTCATACTTACAATCAATTAGGAAATCGAAATCATATAGAAAATTTATCCTTCTATAAGGCTGCAGACTATGATGCAACGAAAAACACAGTAGAAGACTTAGCAAATGCCCTCATTACATTTGAGAATGGAGCATCGCTAATGGTAGACGTTTCCTATACACTACATGCTTTAAAAGATGAAATAAGTATTAAGCTATATGGCACGAACGGTGGAGCAGAGCTAGAGCCTGAATTAAAAATTGTAAGTGAAGAGCATAATACGATTTTAAATATTCATCCTCAAATTAACGATCTAACTTTTGATTTTGCAACTGCCTTTCAAAATGAAATTAATTCATTTGTTGATTGTTGCCTTCATCATTATGATTCAGTTGCACCTGTGGAGGATGGGGTAGAAATTATGAAAATCTTAGAAGGTATTTATATTTCTGCAACTGAAGGAAAGGAGGTTGTTTATTAAAATGGTGAAATTGGATAATAAAATCGGTGTGATAGTAGACAGCTTTCGTTTACCTATTCGTGAAGGTTTGTTAAAGGCGAAAGAAGTTGGGGCACAGGGGGTACAAATGTATGCCGTTTCAGGTGAGTTGGACCCCGATAACCTAAATGCTGAACAAAGAGCAGAATTGAAGGCGTATATTTTAGGGTTAGGTCTAGAAATCTCCGCCTTATGTGGAGATTTAGGAGGACATGGCTTCCAAAATAAAGCAGAAAATGCCTGGAAAATCAAGAAATCGAAAGAAATACTGCAATTAGCCAAGGACCTAGGAACATCCATTGTTACAACCCATATCGGTATTATTCCTGAAGATGAAAATGACCCAATCTATCAAACAATGCTGGAAGCTTGTGAAGAATTAGGACAATATGCTACATCATTAGATGCTTATTTTGCGATTGAAACAGGGCCAGAAACGAGTAAAACATTAAAAGAGTTTTTAGATAAGCTATCAACGAATGGTGTATCGGTTAATTTTGATCCAGCCAATATGGTGATGGTAACAAAAGATGATCCTGTAGCTGGAGTCAAACTATTAAAGAAATATATTGTACATACACATGTAAAGGATGGTATTCAACTGCAGTCAACGAATCCTAAAGATGTGTACGGGTACTTAGGATACGATTCTGGAACATCTCATGATAAAATAGAAGAAATGGTGGAAAATGGAGAGTTTTTCAGAGAACTTCCATTAGGTCATGGAGATGTCAATTTCGAGCTTTATTTTTCAGCTTTACAAGAAATCGGATACAATGGCTATTTAACTATTGAACGAGAAGTGAGATCAAATCCCGAAAAAGACATCAAAGAAGCTGTACAATTCATAGAAAAGTTTAAATAGGGGTTGAATCTAATTTGAAAAAGCAAGATCAAGTACAAATGCGAAGACAAAATAAATATATTGTGCTTGACGCAATAAGGCAGATGGCGCCAATTTCAAGAATTCAATTATCAAAATATACAAAAATGAGCCCTACAACCATTACGCGTATTGTGCAAGAACTAGAAGCTGAAGGCTTTATTCTTGAAGGGGTATCGGAAGAAACAGCCATTGGTAGACGTCCTACGTTAATTCATATGCGCGAAGATGCTTTATATACGATTGGTATAGAAATTGACTGTTTTACTATTCGAATAGGTATATTAGATTTCTTAGGGAAGCTTATTGCCTTTCAGGAAGTCAAATGTAGCATCAAGCATCAATACGAAGAAGCTATATATCTACTTAAACGATCTATAGAAAGTATCATGACAGAATATCAGATTGCTCAGGATAAATTACTAGGCATTGGGATAGGAATTCCAGGAGTAATCAATAACGAGGAAGGAATTATCGTTTCCTCTGAGCAATTGAAGTGGGAAAACTGCCATATAAGAGAAGATTTAAATGGTGTTTTTGGTTGTGAAGTCATCGTAGATAATGAATTAAAAATGCAAATCATTGCTGAAATTGGTGATATCTATACGCCACAGTATTCAAATTGTATTTTAGTCGGAATTGGAACGGGAATAGGAGCATCCATATTATTAAATGGAGAAGTGTATCGTGGCATTCAAAATAAAGCTGGAGAAATAAGTCATATAACGATTAATCCCTTTGGTGAAATGTGTCACTGTGGTAAAAGAGGATGCTTATCGATGTATGTTTCTGAAGTTACGCTGTTAAAAAGAACACCTAAGAATCTTAATATTCAATCAATAGAAGAGATTTTGCAGTGTGTTGATCAAGGTGAGCAATGGGCAATCGATATTCAACAAGATGTAGCTACTTTTCTAGCTGTAGCCATCAATAATCTAGTTTGTTTATACGAACCAGAGGCTGTCATCGTCAGTGGAGAAATTATTGAGCACAATGTGACATTTCAAAAACTACTTAGTGAAAAGTGTAAACAGTATATATGGAAGGAATTACAACCCTACTTTGATTTGCAGTTTTCCAATCAATTAAAAGAAGGGGTTGTTAAAGGAGCGGCATTACAAGCACAAAAGCAGTTGCTGTCTGTTTAAAGAAAGGTTGGTTGATTCGTGGCTTACTCAGAATTTTTAAAGGAGTATCGTTCAGGATTAATGGAAAATGTGCATTATGGACAAATGAGTGCTGTGAATCTAACGAAGGAAGAATTCGTCTCTGTAGGTCAAGACTATGAGCCTGTGTATTTTCGTTCTGCAGCAAAACCATTTCAAGCCATTCCCATTTTTATGTCTGATTTTATAGAAAAATACGGGATTACTTCAAATGAAAGTGCATTATTTCTGGCTTCGCAAAGAGGTGAAATTTATCATCAAGAGGCATTAGTCTCTTTGCTGGAAAAACTCCCTATTAATGAAAATGATTTAATTTGTGCAGCATCCTATCCATTAAATGAGGAACCTAAAACACAGTATATTCAACAGGGATTTGAAAAGAGGAAACTCTTTCATAATTGCGCGGGCAAGCATTTAGGATTTTTAACTGCATGTTTAGCAAATGGCTATGATGTCAAGCAATATTGTCATCCAGAACATCCACTGCAACAGATGATAAAAAAATATATTGCTTATTTAAGTGAATATGAAATAGAGAGAATTCGTACAGGGATTGATGGCTGTGGTGCGCCTGTCTTTGCGATTCCGCTAAAAAACATGGCCATTGCCTATTTAAAGTTAGCACGACCAGAATTGATTGATGATGAACTAATTCGTGAAGCAGTAATAAAGCTTACAGCAGTAATGAATCAAGAGAGTCATATCATTGCAGCGCAAAACTTTATTTGTACGGCATTATTAAAGGACCCTAATATTGTGGCGAAGGGCGGAGCACAGGGTGTATACTGTTTTGCTCTAAGAAATGAAGGAGTAAGTTTTGCCTTGAAAATTATGAATGGCTCCGAAAGTCCGTGGCCCAATGTAATTGCTTCTGTATTGGAACAAATGCAGTATACAAATCAAGAAACAATTGAGCGTATTAAAGCATTGTCTCCTGCATTTGTGCGTAATGATGCAGGGGTAGAGGTAGGAGAAATTGTATCTACAATTAAAATTGTATAGAGGTGAAGGCACTTGCATGTTTTGGCAATAGATGGCGGTGGAACGAAAACGATTGCAACAATCTCAACATGTCATGGGCAAATTATGGCGCTAGCAGAAACAGGCAAAAGTAATCCCACATCCATGAGCTTCGAGCATTTTACAGAGACGATAACAGAATTAATAAATAATTTAAAAAGACAACAGCCTCACGAATTTCAACACATTACAAAGTGCCATGCTGGCCTGTCTGGTGTAACAGAAAATAATAATGAGAAAATTACCTATGCATTATTAACCTCGCTTTTACCGAAAGACTGTCAACTATCACTATCGAATGATGGAATGAACGCGCTGTATGCGGGAACCTTGGGGCAGCCAGGCATTGTACAAATTTCTGGTACGGGTGCGATTACACTCAGTATAGATGCATCTGGAAGAATTGAGCGTACAGCAGGATGGGGTTATATTTTTGATGATGAGGGCAGTGGCTATGATATTGGCATTCGCACATTAAAAGCGGTATTTAAAGCATTCGACAAAAGAGGTCCTGAAACGCTTCTAACAGCAGCGGTATTAGAATATTTTCGATTACAATCCGTTTCGCAGATAATTGAAGTGGTATATGGCGAAGGACATCCGCGGGATACCATATCACCTTTAAGTAAGGTTGCAATTGAATGCGCTAAACGTGGTGATGGAGAAGCCAATACAATTATTGATCAAGTGTGCCATGTTTTTTATCAAAGTATAGACGCTTGTTACAAAAAAAACCCGTTTGCACATAAGCAAGTCAAAGTAGTGCTAGCTGGTGGCGTTTTTAATGAATTGGAGCTATTTACTAAAAAATTAATCGCTATTGATAAAAAGAATAGTAATCAGTATGACTTCGTGGGTGCTTATAGCTTACCGGTAGGTGGTGCCGCTTTAGCTGCTTTAAGATTACCATATAATGAGGCAAAGCTATTTATCGATCAATATAATGCAAGTATGAAGAAGTTTTTAACGAATTAATCCCCCCTTAACTTAGCAAGTAGAGAATAGCATATACATGTCTCTACTTGCATTTTGTCAGTCTCCTACTTTAAACATATACCCCTTATATGAATGATGAATGATCATGACGATTCCGATAAGCATAAAATTGGATAATAACGAACTTCCACCATAGCTTAAAAAGGGTAGGGTGACACCTGTGACAGGTAAAAGCCCAATGGTCATGCCGATATTTTGAGTAATTTGAAAGGCTAGTAAGCTTGAAATACCTGCCCCCATTAAAGTCATAAAGGGGTCTCGCGCTACTACCGTAATAACGACAATACGATAGATAACAAAAAAAAGTAGCGCGATTACAAATGCTCCTCCAATAAAACCTAGCTCTTCTGCAATAGCAGAGAATATAAAATCGGTATGTTTTTCTGGTACATAGACATTGTTATGTAGATAGCCCTTGCCCACAAATTCTCCTGACCCGATAGCCATAAAGCCTTGGCGTACTTGAAAAGAAGAATCTGTATATTCATAAGGCTGAAGCCATCCATAAATTCTAGAAATCTGATGTCCTGATAGAGCACCTAAAACCTTCTCTGTAAAAAATTCATTAAATCTGACATAGAGCACTACCAGCGTACTGATGATAACTAGAGGAACAGCCGTAAATACGACAAGAAGCTTTCTATGAATACCTGAAAAGAAAATCATCGGTAAAATCATTGCCATATACAACATGACCATACCTGTATCGGGTTGTCTATAAACAAGTAGCGTAGGAGGAAGGACAATTAGCCCGATTTTTATAAGTAACCAAAAATCTGCTAGATAGGAGGGGCGGACATTTTTCTCTTGATGAGCAATAATGACCTTACTCACAACTATTAAAAAAGCAAACTTTAAAAATTCCGAGGGTTGGAGAGAACCTAAAAACGGGATTTGATACCATGATTTTGCCTGATTGATCGTTCGAGCAATGCTTTCAGGAGCAACAATAAGACCAGCCGTTAAAGCAACTATTAGGAAGTAAAATGGCCATCCAATCTTCTTCAACTGTTCAATATCAAGCAAGGATATTCCAAGCATGATGGTTAATCCGATGACATAAAATAAAAACTGTTTGATAATAAAGGAGCTTGAATACTGTTCAAAATTTACACTACTAGAATGGACAAAAAGGCAACTAATAGTGCCGAGTAAAAGAAGACTTATTACTAAACTCCAATCTAACTTCTTGAATTGCGTCAAATGTAACACCTCCATTCTCTAGTATGAACGCTTACAATGTATGGAAGGTTGCGAATGTTTTTCTAAAAGTAGTATGAATAAGTAGCGATAATCTGGCTAATTTAGCGAGTTAAATTACCTAAATAAAACTAAATGATGGGTATAAATTCTTAATATTTCGATTAAAATTTACAAAAATATAACACTGGCTTTATATCTCTATACTATCATTATTGGTAAGAGTTGGAGGAGGAGCCAAGGATCATGCATTTTTTCCGTTTCATTAAGGTGAAGGACAAGTTACTTGTACTCATGATTGTTTGTGTACTATCGAATGTATTGCTAGGTGTATTCAGTGTAGATTATTTAAGGAAAATGTCATGGCATGCAAGTGAGAGTTACACACAGGGACTTGTTCCAATTGGATGGCTAAATGAGCTAGAAGAATCACAACGTCGATTAGATTTTATAGTAGATTCGAAGGGTGACGATAAAGAAATGACAGCCATTTTACAAAACATGGCGCAGCCTTTAGATCATCTAGATAGCCAAGAAATTGACAAGAAGATGAGTCATCAAATTAAGAAGTATAAGTCATTGCTTAAGAAGCAGGAAGAAGCCATTGAAAACTTTAAGCAATTGAACCATGGTGAGCAAGATCAGTTTTATGTGCATACATTTTTATCAATTAGTCAGGAGAGTCATGCATTATTAGAAGACACGCAAAATTATTTGGTTCAACGAGCAAAAGACCAACAGCAGGCTTATCAAAAAGATGTACAATTTGGCTACTGGTTACTAGGTGGTGTATGCTTAGCGGTTGTCTTGCTTGTTATCCTTATCGGCTTTATTGCAACGAAGGCAGTCAATGTGCCAACCCGTCAACTAAAGTCATTATTAAAACGAGCAGAACAAGGTGATTTCACTGCCAGTGCAAGTTATGTAGCTCATGATGAGCTTGGTGAAGTAGTTCTGTCATACAATCAAATGGTAACAGAGGTGAAACGACTACTCCATACTGTCACAGACAGTGCTTATGAAGTAGAAGAAATGACAGGGAAATTGCAGAAATCCTCTGAGCAATCATCAACAACGACATTAAAAATAGCGAAGGATGTACAATCTATTTCAGAGTCAACGTCTGCTTCTTCTAGTAAATTAGCTTCGAATACTGCTTCCTTAGAGGAGGTTTTAAATGATGTACAGGTTATTTTAGAAAAGGTTCAGGTTGTAGAAAGTTTTGCACAAAAAACGGCCAGAGATGCAGAAAGTGGAACTGAAATTGTACAGGCTAATTTAACACAAATGCAAGCTATTAAGCAGGCGGTTGAAAAATCTAATACAGCTATCTTTAATTTAGTAGAGCGGGCTGCATCGATTGATCAAATGATTGAAGTAATAGAAAGAATAACAGCGCAAACTAACTTACTGGCTTTAAACGCTTCAATTGAAGCCGCTAGAGCAGGAGAGCATGGTAAAGGCTTTGCAGTAGTGGCTAATGAGGTTCGTAAGCTTGCAGAGCAAACTGTTCAATCGACACAAACGATTACATCCATTGTACAGAACATCCATCTAGATTCGAGTTATGCGGTACAAATGATGGAAGGGGTTTTAGTAGCGACTGAAAAAGGTGTAGCTGTTACAGGACAAACTGCGTCAAGTTTTGATCAAATTTTAGAAAAAGTACATACTATTAAGCCATATATTATGGAAGTATCTACTACGGTTCAAGAGATTGCCAATCACACGCAGAAGGTAAGTGAAGATGCGGGTATGCTGACAGCCTTATCCGATACGAATGCCGTGTCTACTAAGCATGTTGCTACGTTAACAGCTGATCAATTAACAGCTCAGCAACAGTTCCATAATTATATTAAGGAATTGCGCAAAGTATCAAAAGTTTTGCAAATAGCTGTCAAACGTTTTTCGATATAATTTAATATTAAAGAATAATATTCAAAAAGGGTCTTCTTTGCAAAAAATAGCAAAGAAGACCCTTTTTTTGCATGGTTACAAAACTAGCTTATGAAAGTGTAAATGATTTGTGTTTTTGAGATGTACAAATGTGTTTTGTATATTTTTGTAGCACAATATTTTTCATGTTCTCATATACTGTGAATAAGGGATTGTATGTTCTTTGTAAGGAATATTATTAATATAATTGTTGTATTTTCAAAACGAACACATTATAATGAATTTCATTGAAAGTGTTATTAAATCAATGTTTATTAAAGTATTTTTGTACTTTCTGAAAGTACAATTGTTCACATGTGGAGGTTTTGGGAAATGAAAAAGATTATTGTTACTGGAGCACTTGGTCAAATTGGTTCTGAGCTAGTAGAAAAACTTCGTGGTATTTATGGAGAGGACAATATACTTGCTACAGACATTAGAAAGCTTGAACATACTAAGGGCCCATTTGAAATATTGGACGTGACAGATGGACAAAGAATGCATGATTTAGCAAAGGACTTCGGTGCAGATACGATGATGCATTTAGCAGCACTATTATCAGCTACAGCAGAGAGAAATCCATTGTTAGCTTGGAATTTAAATATGGGTGGATTAATGAATGCGTTAGAAGTTTCACGTGAGTTAAATATGCAATTTTTCACGCCAAGCTCAATTGGTGCGTTTGGTCCGTCTACACCTAAGGAAGATACACCACAGGATACTTTGCAAAGACCAACAACTATGTATGGGGTAAATAAGGTAGCGGGTGAGTTATTATGCGATTATTACTTCAATCGTTTTGGTGTTGATACACGCGGAGTACGCTTCCCAGGGCTAATTTCTTATGTAACACCTCCAGGTGGTGGTACAACAGATTATGCAGTAGAAATTTTCTATGAAGCCATCGAACAAGGCAAATATACATCGTATATTCAGGAAGGTACATTTATGGATATGATGTACATGCCAGATGCCTTACAAGCTATTGTAGATTTAATGGAAGCAGACGGTAGTAAGCTTGTTCATCGCAATGCTTTTAATATTACAGCCATGAGCTTCGAACCTTCGCAAATCGCGGCTGAAATCAAGAAACACTTACCAAATTTCACAATGAGCTATCAGGTAGATCCTGTTCGTCAAGCCATTGCAGATAGCTGGCCAAACTCTTTAAATATTGAAGCGGCTCAAAAAGAATGGGGCTTCAAAGCAGAATATGATTTAGCTAAAATGACGGTAGATATGTTAGAAAAATTGAAAATTAAACTGCATAAAAAAGCAATTTCATAATAGATAGGCAACGGGTGAAGACTAGACTTCATCCGTTTTTTTATATATAAAAGAAAATTATTGGAATATATAGATTAAATTATGAAATTAAAATATAATAATATTCGGAATATTAATAGTATTCAGTTAAATTGATGCTATGATAATTTCACAAGGGGAAATTCACAAATGAAGGGATGATGGGTTTTATGATGCAAGCACCATTAGTTTTAACTAGTTTTTTTAAACGAGCAGAGAGCTATTTTGCAAGAAAATCAATTATTTCACGGACAAGCCCACACAAAATACATCGTTTAACATATGGGCAGTGGGCAAAAAGAACGCGTCGTTTAGCAGATGCCCTTACGAAGCTTGGGATGACAAGAGGAACAAAAGTCGGCTCCTTTGCGTGGAATCAGCATCGACATTTAGAAGCTTATTTTGCTGTGCCTTGCTCAGGGGCAATCTTACACATGGTAAATATTCGTTTATCAGAAGAGCATTTGATCTATATTATTAATCATGCAGAAGATGAGATTTTAATGGTCGATGTAGATTTATTACCGATCATTGAAAATATTGCGCCAAAACTTGAGACAGTGAAACATTATATCATTATGACGGATGAACCAGCTTTGCCAAAGACTACATTACAAAATGTTTTATCCTATGAGGACATATTAGCTACTGCTGATGAAGAATTTCAATTTCCAGAGGATATTGATGAAGAAGCACCTGCCGGTATGTGCTATACAAGCGCCACAACAGGGAATCCAAAGGGGGTTGTCTATTCCCATCGGGGTTTAGTACTACACAGTATCATGCTGAGTATGTCTGACTCTATGGGAATTGCGGAAAGAGATGTCGTGATGCCGATTGTACCCATGTTTCATGCAAATGCATGGGGCTTGCCTTTTGCTAGTGTCAATGTGGGTGCTACACAAGTTCTACCAGGTCCGCAATTTACTTCAGCATTAATAATGGATTTAATCGAACAAGAAAAGGTTACATTAACTGCTGGTGTTCCAACCATTTGGATAGGTGCCCTACAGGAGCAGGAAAAGAAAGAACGAGATATTAGTTCTTTAAGAGCGATATGCTGTGGTGGATCGGCTTCACCAACTCGACTCATTCGGACATTTGAAGAAAAATATGGGATTCCTTATATTGTTGTCTACGGCATGACGGAAACTACACCAATCGTGGCATTGTCTAATTATATGTCATGGATGGAAGATTGGCCGATTGAAAAACGTATTGAAGCTCGAGCGATGCAAGGGATGACAATGGCAGGTATCGAATCTAGTATTATTAATGAGGCGGGTGAGGTACCTTGGGATGGCGAAACAATGGGGGAATTACGTTTAAAAGGCCCATGGATTTCCAACGAATACTATCGTGATGAGCGAACAGCAGATGCCTATCGAGATGGTTGGTTATATACTGGTGATATTGCTGTACGAACAGCAGATGGCTTTATTAAAATTACTGACCGTACGAAGGATCTTATTAAATCAGGTGGGGAATGGATTTCCTCTGTTGATTTGGAAAATGCGCTGATGACTCATGATGCCGTTTTAGAAGCGGCTGTCATTGCCATGCCCCATGCTAAATGGCAGGAGCGTCCATTAGCTTGTGTTGTATTGAAAGAGGGACAATCAGTAACTGAACCAGAGCTTCTTGCTTTTTTAGAAAATCAATTTGCCAAATGGTGGGTACCAGATGCAGTTGTCTTTCTAGAAGAAATTCCAAAGACATCTGTCGGAAAATTCCTGAAAGCGAAGCTGCGAGATAATGTAGCAGAAATTTATCCTAAATCATTGGTATAGGTAAAAGAGCGATTTCCGTAAATGGAAGTCGCTCTTTTTTGAGTTATTTAGTTAGCATGTGGAAGACTTGTTCAACGTCTTTATCGCCACGACCAGAGATATTAATAATAATGCTTTCCTCAGATGATAAAGTTGGTGCTAATTTTAGAGCATGTGCGACTGCATGTGAGCTTTCAAGAGCAGGAATAATACCTTCAACCTTAGAAAGTACTTGGAAGGCATCTAAAACTTCTTCATTTGTCACGGTCACATATTCAGCACGACCGATTGTTTTCAAATGGCTATGCTCAGGCCCCGCACCTGGATAATCTAAACCAGCTGCTATTGAATAGGTAGGTAGTGGGTTGCCTTCTGCGTCCTGAAGTACTAAACATTTGAAGCCGTGTAGCTCTCCTGGTGTTCCTTCGTTTAAGGTAGCAGCTTTGTCTGGCTCTATTCCAATAAGACGAACATCTTCGTCTGCAATATAATCAGCAAATGCCCCAATGGCATTACTACCGCCTCCTACACAGGCAAGAACAGCTGTCGGCAGCTTTCCTTCCTTTTCTAAAATCTGTTCACGACTTTCGCGGCTAATCACTGATTGAAAATGTTTAACCATTGATGGGAAGGGGTGTGGTCCAACTGCTGAGCCTAATAAATAGAAGGTTGTTTCATAGTTTTCTACTAAGTCAGCGAATGCCTCATCTACTGCATCCTTTAAGCGGCCTTGCCCTTTATCGACAGCTACAACTTTCGCTCCGAGAAGTTCCATGCGAAATACGTTCAATGCCTGGCGTTTTGTATCTTCCAAGCCCATATAAACCGTGCAATCCATTCCAAACATGGCACACGCTGTAGCTGTTGCTACACCATGTTGACCTGCCCCTGTTTCGGCAATCACGCGATTTGCTCCCATACGTTTAGCTAGTAAGATTTGTCCTAATACATTATTGATTTTATGGGAGCCTGTGTGGTTAAGGTCTTCACGTTTTAAATAGATTTTTGCGCCACCTAATTGCTTTGTTAAATTCTCTGCAAAATAAAGAGGGGATTTACGACCGACATATTCACGGAAATAGTAATCTAATTCTTGCTTAAAATCATCATCCTCTTTATACTTTTGAAAATTCTCATCTAGTCTATTTAAAACATTTTGAAGCTCCTTTGGAACAAAGCTTCCACCAAATTCACCGAAATATCCCTTTTTTTCTACTACTGTACTCATCTTAACTCGACTCCTCTATGCTAATTTTTCCAAAAAAAAAGCCACTCCAATCCCTCATAAAAAGGACGAGTAACCGTGGTGCCACCTTCATTCGCAATTTTTGCGCGCTTTCCTGCTCCGGTAACGGGGAGCGAAACGGCCTTACATTTGATAAGGCTGCTCTGAAGTCCATTCACAAGTCTGTACTACTGGTTTGCACCAACCACCAGCTCTCTAAAAGTAACAATGCTTGCTACTACTCTTCTTCCTTGCATTTATTAGAAAGAATTGTAGAGTATTTTCAGAATAGTGTCAAGAAAAAAGACGAATCTAAAAAGATCCGTCAGTTAAATCAAATTTTTAAAGTGAAGGCGTTTGTTTAAAACATACATAATCGGTGCACCTACAGCTAATACAACAAATTCACCCGCCGCGACTGTTAGCCAAGTCCAGAAAAATGGCAACTCTAAAGCCAAGTTCAGCTCAAAGGCAATGATAAACATAGTACATGTAAAGAGCAATGTATTAATAATTAAACGTGCCCAAATATTTTTGACAAATTTACAGATTAAAATAAACAGGCCAAGAGTAATCATTGAATGACCTACACCAAAAACTAAATCGTAAATGCCAAGTGGTGAAAAGAGATTAGAGATCAATACACCAATAATAATCCCTACGGCAAAGCGTGGATTAAAGGCCACTAAATGGTTAAACATCTCAGATACTCGGAACTGTACCTCTGTAAAACCAAATGGGGCAACAAGCATGGTTACAGCTATATATAGAGCCGCAATGATACCACTTGCTGCTAAAAATTTTATCTTCATATTCATTTCTCCTTAGTTTTTTTTCGTGGGATGGTTACGAACCACGGTGCTTTCACACAAGTAAATATTTTATTATAGATATCTAGTAGAAGTCAAATGTCAGACTTTGTCTATAATGTCCTATCGTCGCAAAATTGTCATAAATATTTTTTACTATGTTGAAAAAAGAAATCGAATAACTAAAACAGCGTAGTTTAGCGGTTTAAAGCGCCAAATTAAATGAAAAACTAAAATATTTTGTCACTTTTAAAAGTCAGAACATTCATAATGTTGTTGACGGAGCTCGATAATAACGATAATATAGCGATACATTCACACTTTGTTTGGATAAAGTGCGATAGATATTCGAGAATATAATCGGGGGGATTATTTGTGAAAAGCAATGTAAAGAAGTTGTCATTCCTTCTTTTTGGATTAGTGTTGCTTCTTGCTGCTTGTGGTAGCGGTGGCTCAGGTACAGCAGATTCAAAAGGAAATGAAAAAAACAATGCAAGTGAGAGCGGAAATGCAGACGATAAAACATATAAAATCGGGATTACTCAAATTGTTGAGCATCCATCGTTAAACGCAGCAACGGAAGGCTTTAAAAAAGCAATTGAAGATGCTGGCTTAAAAGTTGACTACGATCCACAAATTGCACAGGGAGATAATAGCCTTAACACAACGATTGCTAACAATCTAGTAAGTGCAAACGTAGATTTAATTTTTGCAAACTCTACACCTTCTGCACAAGCCGCTGCAACAGCAACAAGTGATATTCCAATTATTTTTACATCTGTTACAGATGCTGTTGGTGCACAGCTAATTGACTCAATGGAGAAGCCAGGGAAAAATATTACAGGCACAATCGATTTACATCCAGAAACGATTTCTAAAACTGTAGCATTCCTAAAAGAACTTGGTGCGAAAAAAGTAGGGATGGTATACAATGCGGGTGAGCAAAACTCAGTTGCACAAGTTTCAGAAGTGAAAAAGGTTATGGACGAACAAGGTTTAGTGGTGGTAGAAGCATCAGCATCTACTTCAGCGGATGTAAAACAAGCGACAGAGTCTCTAATTGGTAAAGTAGACGCTTTCTATATTATTACTGATAACACAGTTGTTTCTGCATTAGAATCGGTAATTGATGTTGCCAATACGAATAAATTACCATTAATTGTAGGAGAACTAGATTCTGTAGCACGTGGCGGTTTAGCCGCTTATGGTTTTGAATATTTCGATATCGGTTATGAAGCAGGTCAAATGGCTGTGAAAATTTTAAAAGGTGAAGCGACACCTGCCGATACACCAGCACAATACCCACAAAATCTGAAATTATTAATCAATAAAAAAGTTGCAGATGATTTAGGCATCGAAATTAAAGATTCTTGGGGTGCCGAAATTCTAGAAAAGTAAAACGAAGCGGGGTGCACTATCCCCGCTTTATCTTCATTTTACAAGTGATATAAATAATAAAGAGATTTAGGAGATGATTCAACGATGTTTTTAGCATTATTTGGCGCAGTGGAGCAAGGAATCATCTATGCAATTATGGCACTTGGTGTATATTTAACATTTCGGGTGTTAGATTTTCCGGATTTAACGGTTGATGGAAGCTTTGTAACAGGGGCGGCAACGGCAGCAACAATGGTTTTGCTTGGCTACCACCCAATCTTAGCGACTTTAGTGGCAATTGTTGCTGGATTTATTGCTGGATGTATGACAGGAATTCTTCACACGAAAGGAAAGATTAATCCTTTATTATCAGGAATTTTAATGATGATTGCTTTATATTCGATTAATCTACGTATCATGGGGTTAACTGCAGAAAATACGATAGGTCGCCCGAATATTCCACTACTAAACTCTGAAACAATCTTTTCAAAGTTTCAATCTTTTTGGAGTAATTTAGGGATCGATGATGCTATCAATAACCTATTAAAAAGCATAGGCTTTCAGCATGTACCAGGTACATGGAGTGTGCTGATTGTTGTATTAATCATCACGATTTTAATTAAGTTAATAGCAGATTGGTTCTTAAAGACAGAGGTTGGGCTAGCTATCCGAGCAACTGGTGATAATAAACGAATGATTCGCAGCTTCTCTGCAAATACAGACACACTTATCATTTTGGGGCTAGGTCTTTCCAATGCGCTTGTCGCATTTTCTGGAGCTTTAATCGCACAATACTCGAAGTTCTCTGATGTTAGTATGGGGATTGGTATGATTGTGATCGGTCTCGCATCCGTTATTATTGGTGAAGCTATTTTTGGGACTAAAACTATTATCCGTACAACGTTTGCAGTTATTGCAGGAGCCATCATTTATCGTATTATATTAGCTTTAGCATTACGTGTAGATTTCCTTGATTCAGGAGACATGAAATTAATTACAGCGATCATCGTTATTTTGGCGCTGATCTTACCGCAATTTATTAATAAGAGTAAAGAACGTAAACGTAAAGCTAAACGTGCTGCAGAACTTTCACAAGTAAAAAAAGTAGAGCAGGGAGGTAATGGCCTTGCTTAAATTACATGGTATTAATAAGGTATTTAATGAAGGAACACCTGATGAGAAGATTGCACTTGCGGAGATAAACCTACATTTAAAGCCCGGTGATTTTGTGACAATAATAGGTAGTAATGGTGCAGGTAAATCAACGATGATGAATATGATTTCAGGTGCTTTAACACCCGATTTCGGTACAGTATTGATTGATGGTAATGATGTGACAAGTTTGCCTGAATATAAACGCTCTCAATACATTGGGCGTGTCTTCCAGGACCCAATGGCAGGAACTGCACCTACGATGACAATTGAAGAAAATCTAGCATTAGCATACTCTCGAAATAAGCATAGAGGACTACGCAATGGTGTGGACAAAAAGCGTCGTGAATTTTTTAAAGAATCGCTAGAGATGCTTGGTTTGAATCTTGAGAATCGTCTTTCTGCTAAGGTAGGTTTACTTTCAGGTGGGGAACGTCAAGCTTTGTCGCTCTTAATGGCTACCTTCACAAAGCCATCTATTTTATTGCTGGATGAGCATACGGCTGCACTTGATCCATCACGTGCAGAGTTAATTACCCGTATTACGAAGTACTTAGTGGAAAAAGATAATTTAACGACATTAATGGTAACGCACAATATGCAGCAAGCATTAGATTTAGGGAATCGTCTTATTATGATGGATAAAGGCCAAATCATTTTAGAAGTTGGTGAAGATCGCAAACATGAATTAACAATTCCTGATTTAATGTCCGAGTTTGAACGTATTCGTGGGGAAAAAATGAATTCAGACCGTGCTCTATTAGGTTAATATCGAAACGCTCATACACTTGTATGGGCGTTTTTCATAGTGTAAAAAATTTCATCAATAGTGTTTTTATGAATGGTGTAAATGAATGACCGTTGCAGGTTCCCTAATTTCATGTGTGGGGGGTGCCGATCTATCTTATGGGAGTCTAGTAGCCTTCCAATCCAGCTCATTAATTTAGCAAAGGTCCTCACTACTCTTTATGGAGGGGCGTTGTCACACATCGTTTTTCCACATTGTTCTCTACTGCTAGTATAAAAGAAAATGAAAAAGACATATTTTCAAAATGGTTAATTGGAGTGGAGCCAGCCTCACTCCTAGGAAATTTAGCGTCACAGATGAGACCCTAGGGCGAACGTAAGTGAGTGTAGCGGCTCATCAGACGCCACCTGGACGCTGGCGGAACAGATATCAATCCCTCGCCTTGCCAGAATGTCTCTTTCCGCAGACAATATTGTTTTTTCAACATCAACTAGTTTTAATAATTTTTATTTAGGGAAATTAAACGATCAATAAACTTTATCGCATAAAAAAGCCTCACTTTCAGAGAAGTGAGGCTCTTCATTTTAAACGAGTAAGCCAAATAGTTGAATATCGTTGTTTACTTCTTTGTATTTGAAGCCGAATTCATCCATTCTGGCAAGTAGTCCTTCATATTCAGCACGATCACCTAACTCAATGCCGACTAGTGCAGGGCCACTTTCTTTATTATTTTTCTTGGTATATTCAAAGGTAGTAATGTCATCGTTTGGTCCAAGTACACTAGTGAGGAATTGACGTAATGCTCCGGCACGCTGAGGGAAGCTGACGATGAAGTAGTAAAGTAAGCCTTCGTGTATAAGTGATTTTTCTTTAATCTCCTGCATCCGACCAATGTCATTATTCCCACCACTGATGATGACAACGACTGACTTACCTTTAATTTCTTCTTTATAAAAATCAAGAGCTGCCACTGATAATGCTCCTGCAGGCTCAGCGATAATCGCATGTTTATTATATAGATCAAGAATGGTTGTACATACCTTGCCTTCAGGTACAAGAACAATATCATCTAAATAGCGACGACAAACATCATAAGTGTGGTGACCGACGCATTTTACTGCAGCACCATCAACGAATTTATCAATCCAATCAAGGGCAACTGCGCCACCTTCAGCAAAGGCAGCCTTCATACTACCAGCACCAGCAGGCTCCACACCAATAATTTTACTAGTAGGAGAGAGATTTTTAATGTAGGCAGACACGCCTGACATTAAGCCACCACCGCCAATACTTCCGAATACGTAGTCGATTGGCTCCTCCATATCATTCATAATTTCTACCGCTACGGTTCCTTGACCAGCAATGACATCAAAATCATCAAATGGATGAATGAAGATTTTACCATGCTCTTCACAATAGCTCAACGCGCTTTCAGCAGAATCATCGAATGTATCTCCTGCTAAAATAATTTCCACATATTCACGTCCAAACATACGTACTTGGTCTATTTTTTGCTTCGGTGTTGTTTGTGGCATAAAAATGCTTGCTTGAATTTTTAATTGGGCACAGGCATAAGCTACACCTTGTGCATGATTGCCTGCACTTGCACAGACAACCCCAGCATCGCGCGCTTCATCCTCGATTTTTTTAATTTTATAATAGGCACCACGAAGCTTGAATGAGCGTACATGCTGTAAATCTTCGCGTTTAATATAAATATTAGCTCCGTATTTCTCGGATAAATAGTCGTTTTTTTGTAGTGGTGTGTGCACAACTACATCTTTTAAAAAATGATGTGCAATCAGGACATTCTCCACTTGCACGGTTCTAGTATCAGCAACTTCCATAGTATTCATCCTCCGTTATACGTTTAAAACATTTATCTATGATAGCACACTTTATTAGCTTTTTGTGATTAATTTTTAGTAAATTCTAAATTTTCCGTGTCTATTTTATGATGTAAGCGTTTTATCTTGATATAGCTAATTATTTTATAAAGAAGCAATGTCTCAGACCTAGAATTAGCTCAATTTAAGGGGAGAAAATCAGTTGGTTCAAATCTAAAAAATACTACTCTCATAACAAAAATGGTCAAGCATATACTAGATTAGCTTAGGACAAGTAGGAGGGTATGTAGTGGAAATCATTCAAGGAATTTTATCAACATATTGGAAGTTTTTTGATTTGGCGATGTGGCAAGAAGTACTAATGGACCCTGTCTCCTGGGGACTAATATCCTCATTAATTATTATAGAAGGTTTGCTGTCAGCAGATAATGCACTGGTATTAGCGGTACT
Source organism: Lysinibacillus sp. GW823-FHT02G10 (assembly GCF_058797135.1). Lineage (NCBI taxonomy): Bacteria > Bacillati > Bacillota > Bacilli > Caryophanales > Bacillaceae > Lysinibacillus > Lysinibacillus sp. GW823-FHT02G10. Next base: position 137,286 of record NZ_JBXAJI010000005.1, on the reverse strand, counting down.
AGTGAAACATTTACCAGATAAACAGCGAAAACGGGCATTAATGTATGGTATGCTAGGTGCCTATTTTTTTAGATTTTTATTTATTGGCATAGGTGTTTATCTAGTAGAATTTTGGTTTATTAAAGTATTAGGTGCTTTGTATTTAGGTTGGCTTTGTGTAGCTCATTTCCTTCACATAGGGAATGAGGATAGTGTAAAAGAGGTAAAGAGGTCAGGATGGATGGTGCGTCTTTTCGGCACGTTTTGGGCAACTGTCATTTCTGTTGAGCTAATGGATATTGCTTTTTCAATTGATTCAATCTTTGCTGCGTTTGCGATATCAGATCAGGTCTGGGTGCTTTTAATTGGAGGGATGTTAGGAATATTAATGATGAGGACGATTGCAGGTGTATTTTTAATCATCATTGAAAAAATACCAGAACTCGAAGCAACAGCCTTCATAATTATAGGTGTCATCGGCTTAAAAATGTTAGTAAGTGTTTTCAATATCCACATCCCTCATTATTTATTCTTCCTTTTCTTAGTGATTGCTTTTTCCATCACAATCATTGTGCATATGATGAAGAGAGTAAGATCCGCCTAATTAAAAAGTACTGTTCTCCAAAAATGAGAACAGTACTTTATTTATTTTACATATTTATCTGGGTCAACAATATAGAACTTTTCAACATTAAGCCAGCTCTCGCTCATTGGTTCGCCGTCATCAATACGTTTTTCAGTCTCCTGCATCATCCAACCAGTCTGAGACGCATGGGCTTGTAATGCTTTTAATTTGTCCATTCGCATTTCCCGAATATCATAGACCACATGTGGTTCACCATTTTTTTCAATCGTATCATTGGCGAAGGCACAACCGAATATTTGTGGACGAGCAGCCTTTGGCATACGACGTACAGCTTCAATTACAGCACGTGCTGTTGCTTCATGGTCTGGGTGGACAGCAAAGCCAGGTAAAAATGTGAAAATTAAAGAAGGCATTAGTTCTTCGATTAGCCCTTCCATTAATTTTACCATTTTCTCATCATCTTCAAATTCAATTGTTTTATCACGTAGACCAAGCATGCGTAAATCTTGAATACCCATCGCCTCTGCCGCTGCAACCAATTCCTTACGACGGATTTCAGGTAAAGACTCGCGTGTAGCAAAGGGTGGATTACCTAAATTACGTCCCATTTCGCCTAATGTTAAACAGGCATATGTAACAGGTGTATTCATTTTCTTTGTATAGTAGGCGATGGTTCCCGCAACTGAGAAAGCCTCATCATCTGGGTGAGGGTACACAATTAAAATATGACGTTGTGGTTGTAAATTCAAATAGTCGTCCCCCTTAGTAAGTAAATGGCGTTTCACTAATTTCAAGCGCAATCGCCAATTTTCCAGAGTAGTCTAGTCCAGCCATTAATAAACGGCCTAAATCATCTAATTCAAAATGTGTAATGCCTTGAGCATAAACCCAGCCATGAGGTAATTTTAAACCCACACGATGAGGTGCATTATCTACAATCTTAGCAAGCTCATAGTTAATTTTAGCATTGCGAATAAAAGCACCTGCATTAAAAAACTGTTCATCATAGTGTGCTGCATAAGATCCGTTTGTCGTCTCAAGATGAATATAAACGTCTTTGTTGGCGAAAGAATTCAGCAATTTTTGCAACGTCTCTACTTTTACTTCTTGCATCTTAACACTCCTCTCGATCATTTCTCCTTTAAGTATAGTAAAAAAAATTCGCAAAGGGAAATTGATTGCTTTGATAAAAAAATTGATGATTTATATTTACAAACCTTAGCGCCATTTGGTCCAAATTTTTGAGAGTGTGAAAATGAATCGTAGCATCCAGAGAAATAAATCATCATCTCTAAATCTATGACAAGTTCTTAAGCAATATTCTTGAAAAAATTATTGTAATGTATCAATATAGGGAGTGTGAAAATAAATATGTACAAACTGTGTCGTTTCGCATTGTATCCGTTTTCACATCTGAAAAGATATTGCAACCATGACTTCTTCCTAATTTGTGTGTGTAGACAGCTCCACCTGTTGAAGGTAGTATTATTTCAGAAATAATGAATTCTATCTTGGTACAATAGATGACGTTCCTTGAACAGGTTATGCAAGGTGGCTGTGAAAAAGGGAAGAAAAATGAAGCTCATTATCATAGTATAATAAAAACCGCGACTCTCTTTATGACGGAGAGTCGCGGTTTTTTTATTGAAAATTAATGTAGGCTATGTATTTGTTAGTATCGATTGAGCTTTCGTTCTATTGTATCTAAACGATTATTAACATTTTGTAATTGTTTAAACATTTGCTTCATATAAAGATTTTGATCTTGGGTTTCAGTAGTTTTGGCTTGTGCCAATTCTTCCTCCTCCTGCAGAGCCAATATTGTGGCAAGGGTGGATAATGAGTAACCAAGTGTTAATATGATGGAGGCAATTACTTCAACTTTTGAAGAGGTGATTTCTCCAGCTAGTAAACCTGATTCTTCCGTTAAGTCTTCTACCTTGTTTTTTTTCATTTTTTCCCCTCCCATACAGCTAATATATGGGGTATGAGGCATTAACGTATCTTGTCCAATTTTAATCTTTATCGGATAAATACTCATCATTAAATAATTGTTTAGTATTTGTAATTTTCTAATAATTACATTGATTTTTCCATTTAAATATAGCATTATAGTAGGAATAAACAAGACGTTTAGAGGGGGAATTAGAGTGAATAAGGACTTTAAATATTGTAAGGAATCAAGAGTGATGCGTACAAGTCGTGTATTTCCAAACGATGTAAATAATCATAATACATTATTTGGCGGACGATTGATGAGCGATATTGATCAAGTTGCTTCCATTTCAGCTGCAAAGCATAGCAGAAGAGATTGTGTTACAGCCTCAACTGATTCAGTCGATTTCCTACATCCCATTCGCCCAACAGATTCGGTTTATTTCGAATCCTATGTAACTTGGACGGGAAGGTCTTCTATGGAGGTTTTTGTTAAAGTCATTTCTGAAAACTTGAAAACTGGGGAGAGAAAGGTGGCAGCGACTGCATTATTAACTTTCGTGGCATTGGATGAAAATAACAAACCAGCACTGGACCCACGAGTAATACCTGAAACAGTAGAAGAGACAAAATTGCATGAAACAGCTTCAGAACGAGCGAAGGCCCGTGCTGAACGTAAAAAGGAAAGTAAAGCATTAGCGCAATTTATATCTATGAATGATCCATGGGATTATCGGCTAGAAATGATGGAGAATTATATGTAAAAAAAGAGGGATGTCTCAAATGACTTTGAGACATCCCTTTCATCCTTATATTTCTGTTACTGTTACGTGTGGAGCACCAAAGCGTGATTTCGCTCCATGCATGACAGGACCTACATATTCATTTAGCGCCCAGCCATGTGCAATAGCTGCCGATACAAACTCTTTTGCTTCAATGACAGAATCTTTAATAGTAAGTCCATTCGCAAGATTCGCTGTGACAGAGGCAGCAAAAGTACAGCCTGCACCGTGGTTATTTGTAGATGCAACTTTTTCAGATTCTAATAAGTAGAATGTTTCACCATCAAAGAATAAGTCTATTGCTTTTTCAGTAGCTAGGGCTTTTCCACCTTTTATGACAACAGCTTTAGCTCCTAGTTCAAGGATTTTACGAGCAGCAATCTTCATGTCGTCAATGTTTTTTGGTGTACCTGTGCCAGCTAATTGTCCAGCTTCAAAAAGGTTTGGTGTTGTTACCGCTGCTAGTGGTAAAAGATGCTGAATCATGGCATCTGTGTTACCTGGATTCAGTACTTCATCGTCACCTTTACATACCATAACAGGATCGATGACAACATTTTTAGTCCCTGAATTTGCAATAGCCTTTCCAGCAATACGAATAATTTCTTCTGTTGAGAGCATTCCTGTCTTAATGGCATCAATTCCTGTGGAAAGTGCTGTGTCAATTTGTTTTTGTAGTAAATTAGTTGGCAAAGGTGTGACGTTATGTGTCCAGCCGTTAGGGTCCATTGTTACGACAACTGTTAATGCCACCATCCCATATGTACCGTGCTCTTGGAATGTTTTAAGGTCAGCTTGCATTCCTGCACCGCCTGATGTATCTGAACCAGCAATTGTTAATGTTTTTTTTAGAGTCATGTAAAGGATCTCCTTTATCGTTAAGAGTTATAAAATTAACATCTAGTATAGTCCGATTCTGATTCTATAAAAATAGCCAGAATACTATATTTTTATATGGTCAGTTTCAACTGATGCTTGAATTCATCTTTAATTTTTTGTACCGTTGTAAGAAGAGAAAGGGGCTTAAAGAACGATGAAACAAGTATTCCCGAATGATTGGCAAGAAGTACTCAAAGAAGAATTAGAAAAACCATATTATCAAAAACTACGTCAATTTGTCGCAAATGAATATTCGACACAAACTATTTATCCACCAATCAATGATGTGATGAACGCATTCTATACAACAGCATATCATGATGTGAAGGTTGTTATTTTGGGACAAGACCCTTATCATGGGCCTAATCAAGCGCATGGGCTAAGCTTTTCTGTTAAACCAGGTATTCCACATCCTCCTAGCTTACGGAATATGTTTCAAGAGCTACAGGATGATTTAGGCTGTCCAATTCCTCAAAATGGAACGCTTACAAAGTGGGCTGAACAGGGTGTTATGCTATTAAATACGGTGCTTACAGTTCGAGCAGGACAAGCGAATTCCCATAAAGAACAAGGATGGGAGCAATTTACCGATGCTGTTATCGATCTATTAGCTGCAAGGGAAGAACCACTAATTTTTGTATTGTGGGGCAAACCAGCGCAACGCAAAAAGCAATTAATCCGAAAATATAAAACACCACATGTCATACTCGAAGCGCCACACCCAAGTCCATTAAGTGCTTATCGAGGATTCTTTGGTAGTAAACCTTATTCAAAGATAAATCAACAATTAGTGGAGTGGGGCAAGCAGCCGATTGATTGGTGTTTAGAATAGATTGGCACAAATCGTTTGCTTTATACGCTTTAGCAATCATGTTACATTTAATATAGAAGAAAGTGAGGGACATTGATGAAGGTGAATTGTTTTAAGTGTCAATTTTTTAAAGTAACCTGGGACCCTCAAAACCCACGAGCATGTGCAGCTTATGGCTTTAAAACAAAGCAAATACCATCCGTTGTTGTGAAGCAATCCTCGGGTGTAGATTGTTTAAAATTCGTACCAAAAGTAGAAAGTGGGAGAATGTAATGATTTCTTATCAAGCCGTTATACAGCAACTTGAAAAACAATTATCTTACGCAAAAAATGCGGGAAATGATCAGCAAATTCGTGAGGCACTTACAGCCATTCGAGCATTATGTGATGTGGTGTTAGATTCTTCAAGTGATGCACCATCTATCACTCCTCATAAGCATGTACTGCAAATGCTTGTATCAGAGTCAAAACCATCCACTTTATATACAGCAAAGATTGAAGAAGATGGAGCCAATGGCGATTCCATTTTTGATTTTTAATCCATTTTAAAGGTAGGGTAACGAAAATGAAAAGATTTATCGTGACAGGTGCTCTTCATGGCCTATTAGCAGTAGCATTCGGTGCATTTGGTGCACATGCTTTAAAGGAAATTTTAGATGAATATAGTCAAGGTATTTGGGAAACGGCTGTTCAATATCAAATGTTTCACGCTACAGGATTACTAATCATTGGTCTGTTAATGAGCTCTAAACTATTAGGTGAAGTGAAACAATTAAATCTAGCAGGTATTTTCTTTAACCTTGGTATTGTTTTCTTTTCTGGGAGCTTATATGTTCTGGCGATAAGTGGTATTAAAGTATTAGGAGCTATTACACCGATTGGTGGCGTACTATTTTTAGCTGGATGGCTACTTATTATTTTAACTGCTCTCAAGCATGCTCGCTAATTTTAAGCTGACTCTCTTACATTATTTGTAGGGGGGTTTTTCTTTGTTATGAGTCATCTTTCAAAGATAGGGATTTAAATCCTATCCATTTTGTAAGAATTTATAGTACACTACTAATATTACTTGCAATATTTCGAAAATACCAAAAGTGAGGTTACGTAGTATGGAAAAACTATTTACATTACTGGATGCTAACTATAATGAGATGGTAGGGATTCGTCGCCATTTACATGAATACCCTGAATTATCCTTTGAAGAAGTCGAAACGCCATCCTATATAGCTACTTTTCATAGAGAATTGGGTCATGTGGTTCGGGAAGGAGTGGGAGGACGTGGTGTCGTAGCGATATTACGTGGCGGAAAGCCGGGCAAAACGGTGGCTTTACGAGCTGACTTCGATGCATTAGCGATTCAAGAAGAAAATGATGTACCTTACAAATCTAAAATAGCTGGAAAAATGCATGCATGTGGACATGATGGACATACAGCTACATTGCTTGGGCTAGCTAAGGCATTGAATGCGATGAGGGACCAAATTGAAGGCAATGTCGTATTTATTCATCAGCATGCAGAGGAAGTGGCTCCAGGTGGAGCTAAGCCGATGATTGAGGATGGTTGTTTAGAAGGTGTAGATGTTATTTTTGGTACACATTTATGGGCACCTACACCATTAGGAGAAATATTAGTGAAAGATGGAGCCATCATGGCTGCCGCGGATAAAATAGAAATAACGGTACAAGGAAAGGGTGGTCATGGCGCAGAGCCTCATCATTCTATTGATGCAGTTACCCTAGCCTCCCAATTTGTCGTTAATGCTCAACAGCTTGTTTCAAGACGAATTGACCCATTGAAATCAGCTGTTTTAACAATCGGTCATTTTGAGGCAATTAATCCGTTTAACGTTATAGCTGATCGGGTAGTTTTAGCGGGGACAATTCGTACATTTGAAGAAGAAGTACGCATACAAATGGAACAAGAGTTAGAAGCAGTATTAAATGCGACTTGTCTGGCATTTGGGGCAAGTTACGAATATCGTTACACAAGGGGTTATCCACCTGTTTATAACCATCAGAGAGAAACCGAGTTTTTGGCACAATTGGCGTCGACTGTACCAGGGGTAGATCAAGTAATAACATGTCCGCCATTTATGATTGGGGAAGATTTTGCGTATTATTTAGAAAAAGTACCAGGCACATTTTTCTTCACAGGAGCTAAAAAGCCAGAATGGGAAACGGCCTACCCGCATCATCATGCACGCTTTGATTTTGATGAACGTGCTATGCTAATTGCAGCAAAAACCTTAGGTAAAGCAACCTTAACGTATTTAAAAAAAAATTGAACATAGCGAATGATAAAAATCCGCATACGCCCATCGACTTTTGGTCAGTGAGTGTATTGCGGATTTTTACTTAGAGATAGAATTATGGATTTTGATTAAAGTAAGCCATTTCCTCATCATACTCAGCAAAATCGAAATAAATCATAGGGAAAAGAAAACGATGATTAGACTTAAGCTCACGAATAATGACATGATCTCGACCAGCTGCTTCTACCACACCACGAACAGTTTTTGTGTTTTTTCCCTGCTCTACTGCGTGCTCAAAAGAAAAATGGAAGGTAGCTGGTTTTCCACGGTTCAAACGTAAAATATTTTCTATATAGGACTCCTCACGGCCAGGTGGTCGTCCGCTCGGAAGTGTGACTGGAGGAGGAGTCATTTGTTGTTGCGTTGTTGGTGTCCAATAATAAGGCATCATCAATTATCAACCTACTTTCTTTTTAAATTTGAGGACAATCTTGTTCAGTTGGCGAGAAAAAACAATGGGATTTGAACCTGCCAGTATTCCATTGGCCATACCATTGTGCAGGACAATCACCTGCTGGCATGAAAAACCACAAAGAGCGGGTAGCTGGATGAAATCTTTCACCCTGAATCACCCTTTTAGCTAACCGGATATCTTGATCACGTGCTCTTTGATAAAAATAACCCTTTTGTGTTGCCTCAAAGCCTCCCGGACGCTGATAAACCATTTGTTCAATTGTTCGAATATCACCAAAATCTAAACAATCACCTCTTACACGATTAACGCCAACATTCCCAACCATCAGCATACCTAACTCTCCTTCGCCTTCTGCTTCGGCACGCATTAGTCTTGCAAGTAGGGCTGTCTGTGCATCATTCGTCTTAATAACAGCGATTTTCATACCTCCTCGCAGACAGTATATGCACGAAGGTATAGTAGTCATGTTCAATTTTGTTAAGAAAGACAATCACATATTAAAGTTACTATGCATATAGTAGTAATAACGACAAGTACGTAGAAAATACTTCAAATCCTGCAAGGCCCGATAGTTTTTATAGCAAAAAGGGTAAATAGAAAAAAATAGATTTAGGGGAACGTGAGATCAATGAATTGCATGTGTATCTAATACATGTGAGGTGATGGCTTATGGAAATTGGCGTTTGGTTTGGGATCTTATTAAGTGCAGTACTGGCTTTTCTATTAGGGGAGTTTTATGGACAGCCGCTCCACTGGTATCTCTTTATTGTTATTATAGTGATTGGTTTTTTTATTCAAACGGTTATCTTAATTTTAAAAGTAAAGAACGAGAGCTCTTAATGAGGTATTATAGAAGAAACGTGTTGAGGTTAAGAAAGTGTCATCGCTAAAAGATGGCACTTTTTTATATTGTGAGTAATAGTGTGGAAAGCAGAGCATCAGGAAAAATGCCTTTACAATGCTTGTTTTAGCTGATATCCAATAAGACATAATTATTCTTGCCTAGTAAGTATATTAAAAATATAGCGTGACATACTAAAATTGACTTTATTTTTGCTTTTATGAAGGAGCGTTTCCATGCGTATTTTTAGTATGTTTGTAGCAATCATCATCAGCGCTTTTCTGGCAGTTGGAATAGCAGAATATTATCATCAACCATATAATTGGTATTTAGTTTTTCTTATGATTCTAACTGGGATTTTTATTCATATTATTATTTTAATATTCGAATCCGAGAATGCAGAAGAAAACGAAATTTAAAAAAGCGAGTCCATATTGAGGACTCGCATTTTTAATTAGATATTAAACAGTTAAGAATTTAACCAATTTATCTTTATCAAGAAGGTTTCCGACGAAAAATTCCCCGAATTCGCCATAGCGTGCGGACACTTCGTCAAAGCGCATTTCATATACTAATTTTTTGAATTGCAGTACGTCATCAGCAAATAAAGTTACGCCCCATTCGTGATCATCGAAGCCTACAGAGCCAGTGATAATTTGTTTTACTTTACCAGCATAGCCGCGACCAATCATTCCATGTGAACGCATTAATGATTTACGCTCATCCATTGATAGCATGTACCAATTGTCGTTCCCTTGACGGCGTTTATCCATTGGATAGAAGCATACATATTTAGCCCGTGGAAGTTCAGGATACAGACGCGCACGTACATGTGGATTTTGGTAAGGATCTTCATTTGATTCGCCAGCTAAATAGTTTGAAAGCTCTACCACAGATACATAAGAATATGTAGGAATTGTAAAATCTGCAATAGCTAATTTATTGAATTCTGCTTCTAGCTCTTGTAACTCATCCATTGTTTCACGCAATGTCATAATCATAAAGTCTGCTTTTTGACCAACGATTGCATAAAAAGCATGAGCACCTGTTTTAGCTACGTCTGCTTCGTTCAGTTTTTCTAAATAAGCAATAAACTCCTTTACTGCTGCTTGACGTTCCTCAGCAGATACAAGTTTCCAAGATGCCCAATCAATTGAGCGGAAATCATGTAAAGCGTACCAACCATCTAACGTAATTGCTGCTTCATTCATTATTGAAAACACTCCTTTATAAGTGAATACCATTCAAAAATTAGTTTATCATAGTTTGTACAAAAACCCTAAGTTCATGATAGTAATTCACGAATTTGACACCATCTAAAGATAATGTATTCTAAAGAGAAGAGATGTAATAAGAGGAGTTCCAAAATGAAACATATTTTACAACAGCCAATTTGGCGTTATTATGATCAATCCATTAGTGCGAAGCAAAGATCACCGCTTGAATCTTTTGCGACGGACGATACATTGTGCCAATTAGTCGGCCAATTGATGTCTCCTCCAACAATTCGTACATGGGTTCATGAGGCATCTGTTGTGCTAGGTATTCAAGACCATCGTTTACCTTATGTTCAGCAAGGTATGGAATTACTAGAATCTAGAGGCTATCATCCTATTGTTCGTAATTCTGGTGGACTAGCGGTTGTGCTAGATGAAGGGATTCTTAATATTTCCATTGTATTGTCTGAACAAAAAGAGTCGCTCAGTATAAACGATGGCTATGATGTAATGGTAGACCTTGTGAAGGGATTGTTCTCAGAAGTAGCTGAAAAAATTGAGGCTTATGAAATAGTGGGCTCTTATTGCCCAGGTTCTTATGATTTAAGTATTGATGGGAAAAAATTTGCTGGTATTTCACAAAGACGCTTACGTCAAGGGGTGGCAGTGCAAATTTATTTATGTATTGAGGGGAGTGGCTCACAGCGCGCGGCACTTATCCGTGACTTTTATGAAGAGAGCTTGCAACAAGAGGAAACAAAATTCCCATACCCTCAAATCGTACCAGAAGTCATGGCTTCGCTATCGGAGCTTGTGGACCCCCATTTAACAGTAGAAGCGGTTGTTATTCGTCTTCAGCAACTACTTAATCAGTGGGCCGAGGAAGTACGTCCACAGTCCTTTTACGACGAAGAATTAACGTTGTATGGTTTTTATTTACAGCGCGTTTTTGAGCGCAACACCAAAATGCTTGAACGTAAGTAAGCTGGTTGATTATATGAAACAGAAAAAGCGATGCGGCTAATTTAGCGCATCGCCATTTTCTGGTTGATAAATAGAACTGCTAGTTACAAGATTTCCGTTCTTCTCCATTTTAAAAACAGGTGCAATTCGCTCTTCCTCTTCATCAAGCGTAACAAGACGTCTAGCACGATTCATAATTTGAACAAATTGCTCGTAATCTTTGCGAATCGCTCGATTTTCCTCTTCTAGTTTTGTAATGGTTTTCTCTAGTTTTTTATTTTTCTCAGATGTTACATGTACAAGTTGTCGCCATTTTGAAGATTCATTTCCTACTTCACCAGAATGCTGTAAACGTAGTAAATAAGCTATGACAATATCAAGAGAAAGGGCAGATAGTGGAATTGATTTTCCTTCTGCAGCACTATTATTTACGGTAAACATACTAGAAGCACGGCGTCTTGCTGGCGCTCCCAACACTCGCATTCTCTCTTTTCTTTCCTTTTTAGCTTCTGCTAATTGTTCCTCGTATTCTTTACGAACAACGGCATTCCAACGAAAACCACAGGCCGCCGCAGTACGATTTAATGCATCGCCTGCTTCCTCAAAGGCATTAAGCTGTGTGCTTCCTTCTGTTACATGACGGATTACAGCCTCTGCTAGTAATTCATCGTTTTCTTTTAACCAAGCATCTTGTCTTACTTTACTCATATTAAAATCCTCCCACCTTTATCTGGAACTTGTTATTTAAGACTAGCATGACCAATCTTTTAACCTTTTATTCATCTATGTAGAAGGAATTATGCTTGAATAGAAGGGGAAAAGTACGATACAATACCCGATGTAGGTTTGCGCACATGCTGCATACTTAAATATGTGAAAGTCATGTGTGCAATAGAGCGAGATTATGTTTGAAAAATACTATATAGAAAGGGTTGTTGACAAAATGGCAAACGAATTTAAAGTTTGCGATGAATGTCAGGCCGTTAACTTAAAAACGTTAATTCCAAAATTAAAGGAAATCGATCCTGATGCAACCATCGAAATTGGCTGTCATTCTTACTGTGGTCCAGGACGCAAAAAGACATTTACCTTTGTAAATAGCCGACCTGTTGCTGCATTAACAGAAGATGAACTAATGGAAAAGGTTTTAGCAAAATTAAAAAAGTAAAACTAAAAGCTATCTCTACTTGGGGGATAGTTTTTGTTTTGCTTTTTTTATATGTTGAGAAATTAGACCAATATAAATATAAAAATAATGATAAAGGTAATCGAAATAGGTTGTTAATATCTATAGAAAAATGGCAATAAGTATGCTAGTCCTAGATTTATCGCATATAATAGAACTATAACAAAATGGGGGTGCTATCCAAATGACATATGCAAACGCTAAATTAGAAGAAGAAAAGGTATTTAAAGATCCAGTACACCGTTATGTACATGTTCGAGATCAAGTGATATGGGATTTAGTGGGTACAAGAGAATTTCAGCGTTTACGTAGAATTCGTCAACTAGGTACCACATTTTTAGTATTTCATGGAGCAGAACATAGTCGCTTTAGTCATTCTCTGGGGGTTTACGAAATTGTACGTCGCATAGTAGATGATATCTTTGTAGGGCGTCCAGATTGGGATGAAAGTGAAAGATTATTAGTGTTATGTGCAGCCCTTTTACATGATTTAGGTCATGGCCCATTTTCCCATGCCTTTGAAAATGTATTTGAGCTTGATCATGAATATTTTACAAGGCAAATTTTGTTGGGAGATACGGAAGTAAATGCGATCTTAAAAAAAGTGGCAGCTGATTTTCCTGAAAAGGTATCCCAAGTAATTGAAAAGACATATCCAAATAAGCAAGTAATTAGTTTAATTTCGAGCCAAATTGATGCAGATCGTATGGATTACTTACAACGTGATGCTTATTTTACAGGTGTAAGCTACGGTCATTTTGATATGGAACGGATTTTAAGAGTAATGCGTCCAAGAAAAAACCAAGTAGTAATCAAAGCAACAGGCATGCATGCGGTGGAAGACTATATAATGAGTCGCTATCAAATGTACTTACAAATTTATTTCCATCCTGTTTCACGAAGTGCAGAGGTAATTTTAAATAATATATTAAAAAGAGTAAAACAATTAAGCTTAGCGGGCTATACATTTAAGCATGAGCCTACTCATTTCCTAGCATTTTTCCGAAATGTTATTACATTAGAGGATTATCTTGCGTTAGACGAGAGTATACTTTTTACATATTTTCAGTTATGGATGCAAGAGGAGGATGCCATTCTAAGTGATTTAAGCCGCCGCTTTGTGAATCGTAAGCTATTTCAATACATTGATTTAGACCCTGGAGTAGAGCTCAATAAATATCAAAAACTCCAAGAGCTTTTCAAAAAGGCAGGATTAGACCCCGATTATTATCTTGTACATGATACAACAGCAGATCTGCCATATGATTTTTACAGACCAGGAGAGGAAGAAGTGCGTGTACCAATTTTTTTAGAAATGAAAAATGGTGAGCTACGGGAGCTTTCACGTGAATCCATTATTGTGGATGCTATCTCAGGGCGTATGAAACGAGATCATAAAATCTATTTCCCATTAGATTTCTTAGAGGACGATTCAACAAACTCAACTGTAAAAAAACAAATATTAATGTTATTAAGGAAAGACAATAAATAAATATAAATTTTAAAAATAATAAAGCAGTAAACACGTTCCAATGGGATGTTGTTTACTGCTTTATTATTTTTAGATAATTGTTTAGAAACTGTTAAGTTGAATTAGATATAATTAATCAATAATTTTGAAATGGAGGTGGTGCGAATTGATTGTTGTGATACAAAAGTGCCGTGAAGATATGTGGAAACATATTTGAGTGATTCTAATGACCTATATTAAGATAATGGTTGAGTTTTATTTGAGATGTTTCCATAAAAATTAAAGGAAAGAGAGAGTGACCTATTGTTTGTTCATTCCTTTCCTAAAACTGAAAGGATCAATCTTTGTAGCAAACAGTATCAGGTATCTCTCTAACTAAAAAAGGAGAGAAACATGAAAAAATTAAACATAGCGATTATTATATTGCTACTTGTATTTCAAACAGTACTTTCACCAATTTCAGTGTTTGCCGACGAGAGTCAACCACCTGTGACTCCTTCAAATGAGTCTAGCCAAGACGTTGAAACTAATTTAGGAGACGAGGGTGAGCTCCCAGTAACACCACCAGCTATATCTGAAGAAGATGCAGGAACTAGTTTTGGAGGTGAACCATCAGTAACATCACCAGCTACTCCTGAAGAAGAAACTGGAAATGATAATGGTGATGGTGGAGAAGATACAGGTATCTCAATTGGTGATAAAGATAATGGAATGGTTCCAGAGAACCAAACTAAACCATTAATAGAGCCATTAGAGGCATCTGCATTGCCTCCTACAGATTTAACTAGCTCAGTAAAATTAGATGTTTTTGAATTGAAAATTAATGGTACTGATGTAGTACCACCAGCTTTTACAACAGAGTTAGCACAAAATCAACAAGCAAATGGGAAATTTATTTTCAAGGTTGATTTGCCAAGTGATGTGAAGGCTGGAGATTTTTTCACCTACTCATTGCCAGCCTCATTAATAGATTTTAATAGTGCATTTAATGGACAAAAACCTGCAACCCCTATTTCACCTGCATTTGATTGGCATACTAGTGGAAGTCAGGTAACAGTCACAATAACTGAAGATCCATCTGCTGATATTGCAGGCTCTAATAATGTTGGATTTGAAATGAACTTTACTTCTGGTTTTAATCTGCTTAGCAATAATGTAGAACAGGACTTAGAAATACCTTTAGCAGGTGGTGGAACAGATGTTGTTAAACTGACATTTCTTCCATCTACTAGCAATGAAAAAATGGTAACCAAAAAATCTGGAGAAGTAACCGTTATAAACGGTGAACGTATGATTGATTGGGAAGTATGGGTTAATAAAGCAGGTAAAAATTTAACTAATGCAACAATTATGGATACACCGGGTCCAGGTCATATACTCGTGCCAAATTCTGTTACAGTCGAGACATATGAAGTGGGATTAAATGGTGTAGCAGCAACAGCTACAGGAACACAATTAAACCAAAATTTCGAGGATATTGTACTAGATGGTAGAAATGCATATAAAATTAAATATCAAACGAAAGTGAATTTACCAATTGCTCAGCAAGAGGGAACAAAAGAATTTTCGAATTCAATTAAATTAACTGATCCTACCTATGAAGATTCAGATACTAAAAAAGCATCAACTACGTATGGCAAGGCATTAGAAAAAAGTTTAGATGGCACAAAAACAAGCAATAACTATATATCTTCATGGGAAGTTCGTTACAACTATAATCAAGCAGCGATTGACCAAGCAGATGCTTGGATAGAAGATACGCTACCAACAGGTCATGTCATTGATACAAATACGATTAAAGTATATGCAATGACAGTGAATGATACAGGTACGGCTACTGGAGCAGGCACAGAAATTGATGCGACAGAATATCAAGTAAATCCTATTATAAATAATGGGCGTACAGATGGCTTTAAACTAGAATTTAACAATTCTATTACAAAAGCATATCGCATCACATATGATGCAAAATTGCCAACTGATTTCTATAGTAATAATAAAACAATGATGACAAACTCGGTCATTAGCGGTTCTGGAGCACAAGCAAAAACCGCTACACATACCTTGACAGAAGGAATCTTAACAAAATCCCGTACAGTAGATACAAATAAAAAAGAAATCACATGGACAATTACTGTAAAGGCAGATAATAATACTGCTGATGGAAAAGATATTACTGGTTTAACAATTGCCGATACATTTACAGAGGGATCTCACAATGCACAGCATACACTAGTGGACGCAAATAATGACAGTGTAATAAATGACTCTGATATTACTGTATCGAATATGACAGGGCAAACTATTTCTATTGATGCCAATGGCTTTACATTAACTGGTGGTACAGTGGCTAAGGGACAAACAGCGACAATCACTTATAAAACGGCCTATGAAATTTTGCCAGATGGTTCTGTTCATGAGCAAGGCTATGGCAATAAAGCAATTGCTAGTTGGACAACAGATAAACTGTATAGTGTTGAGAAATTAGCTCACTACAAACCTGAATCAAACTCAGTTAACAACGGCCGGAAACAAGGTAAGTATGACTATGTTGATCAAGTGTTTAACTGGGATATTAAAGTCAATATTAATAAGCAAAACATTAACAATGCAGTGCTTCAAGATATAATTGGTGAAGGGCATGTAATTGTACCAGGTACATTTAAGGTAAAAGAATTTACATTGAATACTACAGATAATGATGAAAATGGTACTGAAGGAGCAGATTTACCAGATAGCTTATATTCTTTAGATATTCCGTCTGATAATAAAAGCTTTACACTTACTTTAGCTAATAATTTAGGGGTTGCGAATAACAAAGTATATATTGTTAAATACCAAACTAAGGACTCTGACAATATCATTGGTATTGAGTCTAGTAACAAAGCAGACAAGAACAAATTATATACAAACACGGCAACCTTTACGACAAATGTGGGTGGAAGTCCTAAAGTTTACAATCTACCTGCAACACCTGTTCCTGTAAACTATGCGAATAAATTAATTGAAAAAGGTAATCCAAGTTTTAACAGCAATCAGACTACAACAGCTCCTGGTAGTAACTCTACTACTGAGCGTTTAACGTGGATGCTAAATGTCAATCGTTCATTATCTACATTAGGCGAAGTCAAAGTTGAGGATGTACCATCAGGGAATCAAATGCTGTTAAAAGAGACAATTCAAGTAAGAAAAAATGCTGTGAATAAGGATACAGGCATCTCTTCTGGTGGAAGTTGGTCAACACCTGCTTCTTTAGGATTTACTGTTACATTTACAGCAAGTGGCGGATTTGAAATTGACTTTGGAGTATTAAATAAAGAAAGCTATCAAATTCAATATCAAACTCTTGTACTTGGTAAAAAAGATGACGCTTTTAGCAATGACGCAAAAATAAATTTTGGTTTTGCAACTGCTGACAACCAAGAGCAAGAAGCGAAATACAGTGGTAGCTTTAGCTTTAGTGCATCAGATGCAGACTTCTCGTTAACAAAAGGAAATTTGAAATTTAATAAGGTAGGCTTAAACACTTTGACGGGTGTTAAAAAACCATTATCAGATATAGAATTTGAATTAGTTAAAATGGTTAAGGGATCACCTTATGTTGTAGCAACAGCGATTTCAGATCAAGATGGTAATGTAGTATTTGAAAATGTTAACTATGCAAACTATATTCTTAAAGAAAAAGAAGCAAAATTAGGCTATGATCTTATGTCAGACTTTCCAATTAAATTAAATGAAGATACTGACACTGCATTGGCTAAAAATGCTACTAAAGTTATTGAATTAGTAAATAATGAGCAATTTGATGCTACAAATGCCTGTCCAGCATTCACATTAACAGTGAAAGATATTGATGGTAATGCTATTGCTAATAAAAATATTAAATTAATTGATAGCAACGGCAATGCAAAATACACGGGCACAACAAATGCTGCGGGGCAAGTATCAGATATTAAGCGACCTGGTACAGGTGGTAAAGAAGTCCAAGCAGGCGTGTATACATTAGTGGACGAAAATGACATTCCTTTAGGTACTGTTACCGTTAAATATGGTACTGGAGAATGTCAAGATACAGTCCAACCTACAAATTCATGTCCTAACTTTAAAATTACTGTAAAAAATGAGAATGGAAATCCACGTCCAAATGTATCAGTTACACTTAAAGATCTAAGTAATACTGTTATAGCTACTGGCACAACAAATAGTGATGGTCAATTCATCATTGATAAAACAACTCCAGCAGGAAAATATAAGCTATATGAGGGTACCCAGTATTTAGGTGAAGTAAATGTTACGTATCACAATGATAATTGCCAAAGTGAAGTACAGTTAGCACCAAAATGTGAAACGTTTGAATTAACTGTCTATGATGTTGATGGTAATTTAGTTGCAGATGGTACTTCAGTAACGGTTAAAAATAAAGATACAGGTAACATTATAGCTACAAAAACTACAAAAGACGGTGTAATTGAATTAAGTGATTTAGAGCCAGGTGTTTACACAGTTGTAGTTGATGGAGAAGAAATTGATGAGTTTGAAAGCAATATCGATTGTAAAGCGAGCGTTCAACCAACACCAAAATGTGAAAACTTCACAGTAATAATCAAAGATAATACTGGCATCATCAAGCCAGGTAACGATGTCATTATTAAAGATAAATCTGGAAAAGTAATCTCAACAAATAAGGATAAAGATGGAAATTTAACATTTGTATCTAAAACAACTCCTGCGGGTAAATATGATGTATATGATAAAAATATTTACTTAGGTGAGATAGAAGTTTCTTATGCGAGTGTTCCTTGTGAAATTACATTATCAATTGCACCAGTTTGTCCAGCCTTTACATTGACAATTAACAATATGTTTGGTCAACCACGTGTAGGCGTAAAAGTAACAATAACAGGTGAAGATGGTATACAGGTTGAAGATAATGGTTCAACAGAGTTTATAACAGATAGTAAGGGTCAAATTACGATCAATAATTCAATTATTAAGCCAGGTAAGTATATTGTAAGGGAGAATGGTAAGACAATTATTGGTACAGTTATCGTGGGTAATACATGCGAGGCTAAAATTCAGCCAAGTCTACCAGTAACACCTCCTACAACTAATCCAGGAAATCCAGATCCAGACCCAGAAAAACCAGTGGATCCGAACAAACCGAATCCCGATCCAGAGAAACCAGTGGATCCGAACAAACCGAATCCAGATCCAGAGAAACCAGTGGATCCCAACAAACCAAATCCAGATCCAGAGAAACCAGTGGATCCGAACAAACCAAATCCAGATCCAGAAAAACCGGTGGATCCGAACAAACCAAATCCAGATCCAGAAAAACCGGTGGATCCGAATAAACCAAATCCAGATCCAGAGAATCCTGTAGAACCAAACAAACCAAATACAGATTCAAATAATTCGGCCAATCCTGGAAAAACTGAGGGATCTAAACCTTCTGTTCAAGGTGTCATTGATCAAGGGAAAAACTTACCGCCTTATAATCCAACTAAAGCTACAAAAGATACATTAGATGCTTATAAGGATTTCTTGAATAAATATAGTCAATTAACTAAAGAGGAACAGGAAGCTGTTGCAGAATCACTTGATATTAACAAAATTAAATCGGATGCAAAACGATTAGAAGCTCAATTAAAAGCACAAGGTAAATTACCTCAGACAGATGGTGCCGATCAAACAGCACTAATGCTGATTGGAGTAGCACTTATTCTTGGTGCATTATACTTCTTACGTCGCCGCAACGCTGAAGTTAAATAATTACTTAAAAGAAGAAGCCCCTAAGACTCTTAAATCTTAGGGGCTTCACCTATTTCTAAAATGCTTCTGATAGCTTTTCAGGTGCTTTATCAAATGGATATTGTTGAACAAAATCAGCTTGTATGGCAAGACGCTTTGATCCATTATCAGCACATGTAATGAGTGTTAAAACAGTTTTATTTGGAATATCATCGATTACATAAATATCTGTTGCCGCAATGACTTTCTTAGAAGCTAAATGATATTCATAAATATTGGTTAAATCCGTTACATAGACTGTATCTCCTATACTTGCTTTATATAGAGGACTAAATAAGATATCCTTTTCTTCAAAATAATGTCCTGCTAAGGCGTAATTTCCCTGCCCGAGGCTTTGATTTGGCTTCATGGTACCTGCCCCTACGGCAAGTGCAGCATTTCCAACACCTTTGACAATCGGAAGTTGCATGTCAACACTTGGTATGGCGATACTACCAATTATGGGCATTTTATTGGCCTTTGTTTGAGCCTTTAATACCTCCGCTATGGACAGCGATTGTACATCCTCAAATACATAATCTGCATTAACCTGATTATTCTTTTCAATCTCTTCTACACTGATTTCAGTAGTATTTAATTGATGGCTTAAATGGGCAATGATCGCATTTTGAATGGGGCTGATAAATACAAGTATTAGGCCAAGGACGAGCATAGTGATGAGCAATATTATCTTCAGTTTATTCATGTCGTAGATCACATCCTTGTTTTTGAAATAGAAGGTTTTATTCCAGCAAAAGATGGTTAACTTATGACCATTTCAAAAAAATGGATAGAGCGTTAAGATGCTTGCTCTATCCAACTTACTATTATTTGTCGCTAAAACGAACGCCTGCAACGCCGTAATGGTTTTTAGACATTTCTTCAATAAAAACTGTTACATTTTCTGCAGGTGCATTAACTGTGCGAGATACTGCTTCTGTTACTTCTTTTACAAGAGCACGTTTTTGTTCCTCTGTACGACCTTCAAGCATTTTCACTGTTACGTATGGCATAATATTGCCTCCTTTATAGAATAATGTTGTATAGTTAGTTTATAAGAAAGTATAAACTTCTTACTTGCGTTGAGGCATATACGCAATGGCGAAAATAGTGATTGTTTCGATAAAATATGCGTTGATATGCTTTCCTTTATAATAGCAGAATGGAGGATATTTAAGTATGACAAATGAAGAAAAACCAAAACAAAAAATGGGTTTTACCATTATAAAAAACGATCCAACAGATGGACATAAAGGGTTTGGTATCGGTTCACTTTCATTAGAGAATGTATCGCCTGTAATAGTGGACGTAGAAGAGGGGACGGCTTCTGTTGAAATTGGTGCCATGCATGCAAGAAGTGACGTAGAGCGTGGTATTAAATTTACAATGGACCGTGCTGATTCAGAGGGCGGGAAACCGTATTGGCTCGTGTGGGTGACGATAGACCATAAAGAAAATGGGCCATATTATGCAGGGGTTACAGCCTGTGAGATGGTTGTAAATCGTGAAAAACGACGTGGCTATAAAATTCTAGCTGATCATGTAAATAAAATGGATAAATCCATGAAACGTCATATTATTGTAGAGCATATGGATGCACCGTCTAAAAAAGTGTTAGCTTCTTTCCTTAAGCAACTTAATCCAGAATTGTGGGAACGTAGTGAGGAGCAATTGCGTCAAGACTTATTTGTCGAATAGACTCGTAATGATTGAACAATCTGTGACATTTTGCAATCGCTTTCGATATTAGGTTGAAAGTGTGTTTGAAACAAAGTACACTTGATGCAGAGCTTACATTTTAGTAAGCTAGGACACTTGGTATCGCGAATGTGATGAGCGCTATGCGGCATTTGAACAACCCAAACCCAAGCCAAATGCCCCATGATGCTCATACTTCGCGGACCATAAAAAAGAAAAGCTTTCTGTTCCCACGGACACGTCTCCGGGGAAGAGAAAGCTTTTCTTATTTTTAGTATATCAGTTACTTTGTCGAGAGCCTTCATAGCTAAAAACGTATTAGGATTAAAAAGGTTTCCGAAATTATTTTGTTTTTTAGTCCTTAAATATAGAGAATGGTAGCATATTCCAAAATTCTCCCCATGTATTACTGTCGAGAATATCGAAGTTTGTACATTTTTCAGTAGGTACATCCTTTGACTCTACATAGACTAGACGTTGTTTAGGACAAGCGTCAGTCGCTAATTTACCTGTTTCAATATCAATGACAACGCCCTCTACACCTTTAGGTTTTTTGAAATCCTCATTTTTTGTACCTTTGTTGACAGTTTCCATAAAGTCAATCCAGATTTGCTTTGTTGCAGCAGTATCTTCCTTCGTGGTAAGGTTTTTACCCTGATCATAGCCATTCCATACACCAGCAGTTAGTTTTGGAGTAAAACCAATTAACCATTGATCACTATTCGTAGAACCTGATTTAGCAGCATATGTGTGTGTCATACGTGAACGAATACTGATTCCTGTAGCGGGTGAATAGTCACTGAAAACAGGATCAAAAATACCTGTCATCATTTCTGTTAAGATGTATGCATTTTCTTTAGAAATGGCTGTTTCAGCTTTGCTTGCTACATCTTTGTTTTCATAAATAACATCTCCATGTGCATTTTTAATGGATACAATGGTTGTTGGTGTTGTTTGCTGTCCTTGCGACGCCAAAATATTATATGCATTTGTCATTTCGTATAATGTCGTTTCAATCGTTCCTAGTGCAATGGATAAATTATCCTTCGCACCAATTCCTACATTAAAACGGTTTGCCATATCATGAAACTCTTTGAAGCCAATGTCCTCTAAGGTTTTTACTGCGTAAATATTATCTGAGATAGCAATAGCTTGTGCCATTGTCATATCATGATCTGCAAATTGACCGTTGACGTTTTTAGGTGCATAAGTGCCACGCCCATTATCATACGTAAAAGTTGTTTCACCAACATCTAAAAAAGTTAGTGGCGTGTAACCATTTTCTAGCGCCGCTGCATATAAGATCGGCTTAATAGTAGAGCCTGGTTGACGTTTGGCTTGTGTAACTCGGTTAAATGAGCTTACTGAATAATCACGACCACCGACTAGTGCAGTGACAGCTCCTGTTTTAGATTCCATACTTACAAAAGCAGATTGCAGATCATTGGCAGGCATATTTTTGGCTACTGCTTCTTCAGCTGCTTTTTGATGCTCCAGATTAAGCGTTGTTTGAATCGTCCAGCCACCTTCACTAATATCAAGGTTTTTTGATTTTAAGATTTCACTGGCTTCTTGCCAAGCCACATCCAAGAAATAAGGGGCAACAGATTTGGTTGCAACCCAGCTATCATTTTTTAAGACGAGCTGTTCATTTTCAGCACGCGTTTTTTCTTCTTGTGTAATGGCACCTTGGTCTGCCATAAGTTTTAAAATAACGTGTTGACGATTGGTAGCCTTATCTAAATTGGCAATTGGTGAGTAAATACTTGGTCCTTTTGGTACGCCTGTTAGCATTGCTGCTTCAGCAAGCGTTAAATCACTGGCAGATTTTCCAAAATAAAAACGACTTGCAGCTTCTACTCCATACATGCCATGACCGTAATATACCGTATTCAAATAGCCCTCTAGTATTTCGTCCTTGTCATAAAAAACTTCTAATCTATAAGCATACAGGGCTTCGTTTAATTTACGTGTCCAAGACTTTTCATGGGATAGATAAAGGTTACGAGCATATTGTTGCGTAATGGTACTAGCTCCTTGAACCTTACCACCAGCCTTAATGTCCACTAAAATGGCACCAGCAATACGTGAATAGTCGAAACCGCCATGTTGATAGAAATCTTTATCTTCAACAGCAACAACTGCTTCCTTTAAATAAGGTGACATCTCATCGAGGCCGACCCAATATCGTCGTTGATTTGTAAAGTGATCCCCAATTTGGTTCTCATTTTCATCTAAGAAAATAGAAGCCTTTGGTACGGTTAAAGGCGGTGCACCAGCCACTTGAACATAGATGCGGAGTGCGACAAACGCTACGACAATTGCAGATGTAAAGGCCACGAATAACGTAAGGCTTTTGCGTGTGCGCTTTACACGTTGTTGCTTTCGATGATAGCTTTTTCGTTTCATCCGACTTCACCTCGTTTTCTCACAACTTCGAACTTAGCTTTAGTATGTGTTCGAACATTCATCTTTAATCGAAATTCTAACTAAAAACTATTGCACTTTATTCAAAAACATCTATACTTTTTTTGTACTACTTGAAATGCTGGCATTCGACAAAAAAATCGCACCTTGTAGATTTTAATCGAAATTTGCTAGACGTTCCAATAATGTATACGAGGATAAAAGGATACAGGTTTCATTACAATCCTGTAAGCCATAATAGAAGAAGACAAAAAATGATGATTAATTATATGGAGGGCTAGCAATGAGATTTGATGAAGCTTATTCAGGAAATGTTTTTATAAAAAGTCATCCTACATATGACGACGCACAGGCAGTAATTTATGGTATGCCAATGGATTGGACAGTAAGTTACCGTCCAGGATCACGTTTCGGTCCACAGCGTATCCGTGAGGTATCCATTGGTCTTGAAGAGTACAGTCCATATCTAGATCGTGAGCTTGAGGAAGTAAAGTACTTTGATGCAGGGGATATTCCACTACCATTCGGTAATGCACAGCGTTCTTTAGATGAAATTGAGAAATTTATAGAGAAATTATTAGCAGATGGCAAGATTCCTGTCGGCATGGGTGGCGAGCATCTAGTGTCTTGGCCAGTAATGAAGGCTGTATCAGCTAAATATGATGATCTTGCTATTATTCACTTTGATGCACATACGGATTTACGTGTGGAATATGAGGGAGAGCCACTTTCGCACTCCACACCAATCCGTAAAATTGCGGAACATATAGGACCAAAAAATGTCTATTCATTTGGTATCCGTTCAGGTATGAAAGAGGAATTTGAATGGGCAAAGGAAAACGGCATGCATATTTCAAAATTTGAAGTACTTGAACCGTTAAAAGAGGTCCTACCAACACTAGCTGGACGCAATGTGTATGTAACAATTGATATCGATGTTTTAGATCCAGCACACGCACCAGGCACTGGTACAGTAGACTGTGGTGGTATTACTTCGAAAGAATTACTCGCTTCCATCCATGCTATTGCAGCAAGTGGTGTAAATGTAGTAGGTTTCGACCTAGTTGAAGTAGCACCGATCTACGATTCTTCAGAAATGACAGCAAACACAGCTTCAAAATTATTACGGGAAATGATTTTAGGCTGGGTAAAATAAATAAGATTGGTTGAATGGGGTTTAGCTATGAGCTAGCCCCATTTTATATTTTTGAAATGAAGAATGAGCCTTAGCATAAAATTGAAACTTATTTTACTTTGTAGCGTAGATAAGTTAGGTAAAATGTATGTTTCTTCAATTTTAATAAAGGGAGGAGGAGTATTATGATTTGGTCACTTCTCATGAATGATTTATTCATTTTTGTCAGTACAATGGAATACTTTTGGCTATTAGCATCTTTGGTTTTAACTGTATTAAGTGTTCATTTGCATCTGTATCTCGTCAATAAAATAACCGTTCAAGATGTGAAAGACGAGGAGTTTGAAGTTGACTATACTATCACGAATACTTGGACTCCACCTATGCTAACGTGGTTTGTTCTATGTATTAGAATATCCGAAGACAATGAGGAAGAAAGTGTATCTCCTAGTTTGATTTAAACTTTAAAACTAGGAGGACAACCATTGTTAACATTTTTAGCACAACCTATTATTACCCTCATTCATTTCATCCATTCTTTTACAGGTAGCTACGCACTTAGTGTCATTGGTATTACGATTGCAGTCAGATTAATTCTTATGCCGTTATTTATTCGATCGGCAAAACACCAAAAGCACTCAAAAGAATTAATGACTACCATTAAGCCTGAATTAGATGCGCTTACAGATAAATATAAGAATAGTCAAAGCGAATCTGAAAAAAGAATGGTACAGCAACAAATCCAAGAGCTAACTTCAGATTCATTGAAAAGCTCTTTACTAGGTTGTTTACCAATCATTATTCAATTACCGATATTATTTTCACTGTACTACGCGATTAAGCTAGATTCAGTGATTGCCAGTGAAAATTTCCTTTGGATGAATTTAGGGACGATTGATATTGGGGTTTCGATGATTGCTTGTTTGATTTATTTCATTCAAAGTTGTATAGCCCTAGAGAAAAGTCAACCATTAAATATGAAGATAATGGTATTTATTAATCCTCTCATGATCCTCATTTTTAGTCTGTTCAATCCAGCGATTATCCCGATCTATTGGACTGTTAGTGCTTTATTGTTAATAGTTCAACAATTGATTATAAGAAAATGGTATAGATAAAATGAAATCCTCTCTTTCCGTTATGGAAGGAGAGGGTTTTTATTTTCTCGAATAAACTTGTTGAGGAGCTTTACATCACTTCTATCTTGAAAAACCATAAGTATTCATCCTATAATAAAAAGGTTATAGTAAAAGACTAAAAAGGGGCATCCGTTATGGCGAACGAAGTAAGATCGCATGTGAACATAAAGCTCATTTCTACCATTCGTCCAAGTGATGGGGAGTCCGAAAGTTATGAAATGTGGCTCAAAGGGCAGCTACTTGAAAAGGCAGGAAGCTTGTATTTGAAATATGATGAGGTGCAGGAGGATAAAATCGTCCGCACAACGATGAAGTTAGGTCATGAGAAGGCACTAATTATGCGTGCTGGAGCGGTTAATATGCGATTACCGCTGAACATAATCGAACAACAAAAAGGGCATTATGAAAGTGAGTTCGGTTCTATGCCCCTCGTGATTGATACGAAAAATATGACGTTTACAAAACTGGCAACAAGCGGAGATTTCCATGTACAGTACGATTTACTAATGGGTGGGCAATCCGTTGGCAACTATACATTAGATATTACATTTACGGAGGTACAATGATGAACGCAGTAGAACAAGTACAACAGGCTATTAAAGCAGCGATCGTGCAGGCTGTTGAAAAAGCTGGTCTAGTTGAGGCTGGCACAGAATTATCGATTCACCTAGAAACACCAAAGGATAAAGCAAATGGTGACTATGCAACAAAC
The DNA here is from genome assembly GCF_058797135.1 of Lysinibacillus sp. GW823-FHT02G10. Classification (NCBI taxonomy): domain Bacteria; kingdom Bacillati; phylum Bacillota; class Bacilli; order Caryophanales; family Bacillaceae; genus Lysinibacillus; species Lysinibacillus sp. GW823-FHT02G10. The sequence continues at coordinate 111,008 of NZ_JBXAJI010000005.1, read as the reverse complement.
ATTGCGATGCAATTAACGAAGTTAGCTAAAAAGCCACCACGTGCTATCGCCGAAGCTATTTTAGAAAATCTTGATCCATCAGGCACTGATATTGAAAAGATTGATATTGCTGGCCCAGGCTTCATGAATATCACAGTGCGTAAAGATTTCCTAACAGAGGTAGTGACACAGGTGCTTGAGCAAGGTACGGACTATGGCCGCTCAAATGCAGGTGCTGGGGAAAAGATTCAAGTGGAGTTCGTTTCAGCAAATCCTACTGGAGATCTTCACCTAGGTCATGCTCGTGGCGCTTCTGTTGGTGATTCCTTATGTAATGTGTTGGATATGGCTGGTTACAGTGTCTCTCGTGAATATTATATTAATGATGCAGGTAATCAAATTAATAACTTAGCTTATTCATTAGAAGCTCGTTATAAACAAGCATTAGGAATGGAAGCTGAAATGCCAGAAGACGGCTATCATGGGCAAGATATTATTGATATTGCGGGTAAATTAGCAAAAGAGCATGGGGATGCAATTTTAGCAAAATCAGATGATGAGCGTTTTGCCTTCTTCCGTCAGCACGGTTTAGCTTTAGAATTAGATAAATTAAAAACAGACCTAGCAAACTTCCGTGTAAATTTTGATGTCTGGTATTCTGAAACGTCTCTATATGAAAACGGGAAAATCGAAGTAGCTTTAGATAAATTAAAAGCTAATGGACATGTGTTTGAAGAGGATGGTGCTACTTGGTTCCGCTCTACAACATTTGGTGATGATAAAGATCGTGTGCTAATTAAAAATGATGGGTCATTCACGTATTTAACACCAGATATTGCTTATCACGAAGACAAAATTGTCCGTGGCTTCGATAAATTAATCAATATTTGGGGAGCTGATCATCACGGATATATTCCACGTATGAAAGCAGCGATTCAAGCACTTGGTTATGATCGAGATACGTTAGAAGTGGAAGTTATTCAAATGGTTCAGCTTTATAAAAACGGTGAAAAATTCAAGATGTCTAAGCGTACAGGGAATGCAGTAACTATGCGTGAGCTTGTAGAAGAGGTTGGTCTTGACGCAGTTCGTTACTTCTTTGTAAAAACAGCTGGCGATTCTCATATGGACTTTGATCTTGACCTTGCAGTATCACAATCTAATGAAAACCCTGTGTACTATGCACAATATGCGCATGCACGTATTTCATCTATTTTACGTTCAGCAAATGAACAAGGCTTTGCTACTACAACAGAACATCTCAATTTATTAACAGCAGAAAAGGAAATTGATTTACTGAAAAAGATTGGTGATTTCCCGAAAGTGGTAGCGGAAGCAGCGAAACACCGCACACCGCACCGTATCGCAAACTATATTCAAGAAACAGCAGCTGCATTCCACAGCTTCTATAATGCAGAAAAAGTATTAGATGCTTCAAATAAAGAGTTAACAGAGGCTCGTTTAGCATTAATTACGGCTGTCCGCACAACAATTGCGAACGCATTACGTTTAATCGGCGTATCTGCACCTGAAAAAATGTAATTAAACTTTAGGCTCCTAACATGAAAAGTGTTAGGGGCTTTTTTTAATGGATAGAAGGCTGAATATGAGAGATAAAGTTCCGAATGTGTTGGATAGAAAGACAAAAGAAACGGATAAACCGTGGGAAATTAGCTGTCCCAAACTTTATTTTTCTGTTAATTCCGAAAATTTTGTTGAAGTTTACGTTAACGTCAATGGTATACTGTTGCCAATTAGGAAAGGGGAGATGGTTTTGAAGACGATTCAGGAGGTAGCAAAGGAGTTTAATGTGTCTACGCGGACAATACGTTATTATGAGGAACTTGGGCTTCTTTGCCCCCATCGTTCATCTACCAACCAACGAACCTTTTCCAAAAAAGAATTGGCGAAACTCAAGCTTATTTTCAGAGGCAAGCGGTACGGATTTTCTTTAGAGGAAATCAAAGAGATGGTTTTACTATTTGATTTTGATCGCTCAGGAATTCAGCAATTAGAGCGAACGGTTGAATACGGGGAACAAAAAATTCAAGAGATTGACAGTAAAATAGCTGAGCTGACGCAGATGAAGCATGAGTTACAACAAATGCATGGCATGTTTAGCGAAAAATTAGCGACTTTAAAGGGAGAGATGCAAGATGAATAGTTCCAATTTATTAGCACGTAATGCCCGTAAGTATCCGAAAAATGAAGCCGTTATTTGTCATGGCAGAAGAGTAACCTACCAAGATTTAGATAAGCAGGTGACATGTTTTAGTAATGCTTTACTAGAGCAGGGAGTAAAGCAGGGGGATAAGGTTTTAATTTTTATGCCAAACGTTTTAGAGTTTGTTGTCAGTTACTTTGCTATTCAGCGTATTGGAGCGATCGTTGTGCCAGTCAATGCGAAGTTTACATTGCAAGAAGTAGAGTACGTGGCGCAGCATGCCGAGGCGAAGGCAATTGTCGTACATGAGGCTATTTTTGCAGCAGTTGAACAGCTAGCCGGTATTCCGTTAAAAATTAAAACAGGTCAAGAAAAAGTGGGATGGCATCAGTATGAATCAATGCTTCAAAATGCTAGTACACAAACAATTGATTGTCAGTTACAAGAGGATGACCCTTCCACGATTTTATATACATCTGGCACGACAGGAAAACCAAAGGGTGTGTTATTTAGCTACCGTAATATTTTAACAGTGGCGCAAATGATAGCTGTTGAAATGGAGGTAAAGCCTGAGAGCCGTATTTTGCTTATGATGCCATTAACACACTCTGCACCATTACATTTATTTTTAATGGCGGGTGTATTGGTAGGCTCAACAAATGTATTAACACCAACTTTTACACCCGATTTATTCATTGATTCCATTGAAAAGGAGAAAACAACACATTTCTTTGGTGCACCTGTTGCTTATTTATTAACGGCACAACTGCCAAGGCTACATTCGGCAGATTTGTCTTCTATGAAATGGTGGGTCTATGGTGGGGCACCGTTATCTCAAAGTGAGGTTCGGTTCATTCAGCAGGCATTCCGCACAAATAATTTGACTTGTGTATATGGATTAACAGAGGCAGGTCCAAGTGGCTCATTATTATTTGGCAAGGAGCATGAAGCAAAGGCAGGAAGTATTGGTCAGCGGGCGCCACTTGGTACAGAGTTGCGTATTGTGAATGACAGTGGAGAAGATGTAAATGTAGGCGAAGTGGGGGAAATTGTCTTGTTGGGTGAGGGCAACATGCTTGGCTACTATAAGGATGAAGTAGCTACTAATGAAGCCTTTATTGATGGTTGGTTAAAAACCGGAGATCTAGCTCGCAAGGATGAAGATGGTTTTATTTGGATCGTAGATCGTAAAAAGGATGTCATTATTTCGGGAGGTGTCAACATTTATCCGAAAGAAATTGAAGATTGTTTATTGAGCTTTGAAGGTATATTCGAGGTTGCGGTAATTGGTGTACCACATCCGCAATGGGGGGAAACTGTAAAGGCGGTGTATTCTGCTAAACAAGACATCCATGAGGAAGCTTTGAAAGCTTATTTAGAGGAGCATCTTGCAAAGTTTAAAATACCACGTATTTTTGAAAAAGTAGAAGCGCTACCACGCAATGCATCAGGCAAAATATTAAAACAAAATTTAAAGGGGCAAGAGGTGAGATAGCATGAAAGTATTACAACAAGAAGCAATGCGTACTACGAACTTTTTTACTGAAGATGACACGCTTCAAAAAATAGTGGAAATGATGTTAGATAAAGAGTTTTTATCCTATGCCCAACGAGAGTTAACAGATTTTGGTGAGCTATGTGCAGGTGATATTGATGCGAGGGCAAAGCATACAGATCGACAGGGTGAGCCTCGCCTTCAAAGATATGATGCCTATGGTGAAGAGATATCAGAGGTTTGGGTTAATGATGGCTATAAAAAAACGATTGAAGAGACATATAATACTGGGATTGTAGGTTATGTACACAAGCATATTCCGCAGCTAGGACACAAGGGGAATTATGTTTATAGCTTTGCACAAGGTTATTTGCTATCACATGCAGAGCCCGGTTTTTATTGTCCAGTAACATTGACAATGGCAACTGCCTATCTATTAGATCATTATGCAGATGAAGAGGTAAAGCAGCGTTTTTTACCACATGTGTGTGCAACAGGTGACACAGATTTATATGAAGGTGCGACCTTTTTAACAGAACGTCAAGGGGGCTCTGACGTAGGTGCAAATGTGGTGGAGGCGAGAAAGGATGGCACTGCTTATCGTCTATATGGTGAAAAATATTTTGCATCCAATGCGGGCATGTGTGGTGTAGCGATGGTATTAGCACGACTAGAAGGTGCGCCAGCAGGTTCCAAAGGCTTAACATTGTTTGCAGTTCCTTGGCGCAAAGAAGATGGAACAACAAATCATTTACGTATTCGCCGACTGAAAGATAAGCTAGGCGTTCGGGCAGTTCCCTCTGGTGAGGTAGAATTTGATGGTGCACTTGCCTATGTTGTAGGGGAGCAAAATAAAGGGATTTATTATATGCTAGAAGCACTAAATCTCTCTAGAATTTGTAATGCAGTCGCTTCAATTGGTATTATGCGTCGCGGCTTCTTAGAGGCAAAACATTATGTAAGCAATCGACATGCATTTGGCAAGCCCTTAACACAGTACCCTATGATTCAGGATACTTTAGGGAAATTTGCAGCTAAGTTGCACGTGGAAGTAGCGACAGTTTTTGATCTTATCCAATTATACGATAAAGTGACAAGTGGACAGGGAACTCAGCAAGATCTTATTATGAATCGTTTATATATTGCCATTATGAAAAAGGAAACAGCAGAGCAAGCTGTTCATTATGCTAGTGAGGCAATTGAATTACACGGAGGTAATGGCTATATAGAAGACTTTGTAACGCCCCGCTTATTAAGAGACGCCCAAGTGTTAACGGTGTGGGAGGGTACGGCTAATATTTTGGCCTTAGAACTCATTCGTTTAGTAGATAAGTTTCATGCTCATGAACTGTTTGTACAGGAGATGGAGGAACGATTAGACAAATTAGCTGACAGCTCACTAGTACAAATCGTTAAAGAACAATTGGCGAATATGTCTGTGAAACTGCAAATTTTTAGCGCTTTAGACGAGGCAACGAAAACTTTTGAATCTAAGGGTATGGCGGAAAAAATGGCTCACCTTTATGAAAGTGTCATAGCGGTTGAGTGGGCACATAAATTTGGTGGGAAATATGAAAAACTAGCGGACGTTTATTTAGAACAGACATGGTCATTAAGAGAAATGGGTGCTCAAATGAAAACAGTCCAATACTTTTCTGAAATTGTATAATGGCCGGGGAGTCGTCTTGAATGGAGGCGACTTTTTTCATTTTCATGTATAATGAAATCAACTGAATATTATAAAGGTTCTTTACTTAAGTAAAGTGAAAAGGGAAATCGGTGTAATTCCGATGCGGTCCCGCCACTGTAAGTGTGAGTTTTTTCAAATGATGCCACTGAAGATTTCGGGAAGGCTTGAAAAATCGCAAGTAGCACTAGCCAGGAGACCTGCCTTTATAACGACATGACAACCTACGAGGATAGGGTGGTGGATTTTGTATCAGTTTTTTTGGTGCGATTTTGCCCCCTCATCGATCAAAGATGAGGGGTTTTATTTTGATGTAGAATAAAGCGAAATGTCGCACGGATCAACGAAGGAGGATTCACATGAAGAAATTTTGGAAAATAGGATTATCAGCATTTTTAGCAGTAGGCTTGCTAGCTGCTTGTGGGCAGGAAGCAAAAGATAACAAGCCATCTAACGAGCAGCAAACACAGCAAGAAACAGCACAGGTGGATGAAGCAACATTCCCAATGACGATAACAGATGCCCTTGGTAAGGACATTACACTTGAAGCACCTCCTGAGAAAATTGTTTCACTTATTCCAAGTAATACTGAAATCCTTTTTGGACTAGGTTTAAATGATGAAATAGTTGGTGTTACGGACAACGACGATTATCCGCCAGAGGCAGCTGAGAAGGATAAGGTTGGCGGTATGGAATACGATATTGAAAAAATTATTGCCTTAAAACCAGATATCGTTTTTTCACACGAATCTAGCATGTCTCTTTCAGAAGAGGCTATTGCACAGCTTGAATCAGCAGGTTTGAAAGTATTTGTTGTAAAAAATGCACAAGACTTTAATGAAACATATACAACAATTGAGCAACTTGGACGTGCTACAGGGAAATTACCAGAGGCAGAAAAAATTGTCGCTAATATGAAGGCAAAAGTAGAAGAAGTTTTGTCTAAAGTCAAGGATGTTGAACCCAAAAAAGTGTTAGTTGAAGCATCAGATGAGCCAGATATTTATACAGCTGGCAATGGTACATTTATGAACGCGATGCTTGAAATGATCAATGCAGAGAATGTAGCTGTAGATGGCGATAATTGGTATAAAATTGATGCAGAACAAATTATCGCAAAAAATCCAGATGTCATCGTGGTGACATATCATTATGTACCAGATATTTTAACGAAAATACCAAAACGTGCGGGCTTTGATACGATTAATGCCGTAAAAAATAATGCGATTGTGCAGGTAGATGAAAGTACGACAAGTCGTCAAGGGCCACGTTTAGCTGAAGGTCTAGAAGAATTAGCAAAAGCAATCTATCCTGAGGTATTTAAGTGAAAAAAATAGCACTAGCCTATACATTAACATGTACGCTTCTTCTTATTAGCATCTGGTGTGGCGTAGCGATAGGCTCGGTTCATATTCCATTAGAAGTATTGTGGAATAAGGCGGTTGATGAAACAGCCGCCAATATCTTTTGGAAAATTCGTTTGCCTCGCGTGTTATTAGCGGGACTAGTAGGCGCATCTCTAGCTATTGCTGGAGCAGCTTTCCAAGGTTTATTAAAAAATCCATTAGCAGATCCATATACACTAGGGGTTTCATCAGGGGCTTCTGTTGGTGCTGTTTTAACGATCTTTTTTAGTATTTCTATACCTGTTGTCGGTTTGTATGCGCTGCCAATCTTCAGTATGATTGGTGCTATCATTACGATGGTAGTTGTTATGAGCTTTGCTAGACTCGTAGACCGCTCATTAAAAATGGAAACGTTGATATTAACAGGTGTTATTTTTAGTTCTTTTTTAGGTTCCCTTATTTCATTAATGATTGCCTTATCTGGTGAAGAATTACGTCAGGTAATAGGCTGGCTACTTGGTTCTGTTTCGATGCGTGGTTGGCCATATGTCCAAATGATCATTCCTTTTGTGATTGTTGGTTCAATTATGCTATGGACACAAAGACGAGAATTAAATGTCTTGTTGTATGGTGAAGAGCGAGCAAAACATTTAGGTGTTAATGTAAAGCGCAGTAAATATTTGATATTAGCAGGTGGCTCCATGTTAACTGGAGCGGCTGTAGCGGTTTCTGGCACAATTGGCTTTGTAGGATTAGTGGTGCCGCATATGACAAGGATGATTTGGGGTTCTGATCATCGCCACTTATTACCATTATCTTTTTTCAATGGTGCAACATTACTCATTATTTGCGACTTAGTAGCACGAACAATCATTGTGCCAAGAGAGCTACCAATTGGTGTTATTACGGCATTTATTGGAGCACCTGTTTTCTCCTATATTTTTTATAAGCAGCGAAGAAGCAAGGGGGTACGGGCATGATTGTTGTTGAACATCTATCAGGTGGCTATGAAGATGTACCAATCGTCAGGGACATTAGTTTTACTGTTGAAAAAGGAAAAATTCTTGGCATTCTAGGGCCGAATGGTAGCGGGAAATCCACATTATTAAAAGTAATGAGTGGTATTTTACCAGCTACTGCTGGAACCGTCTCGATTGATGGACAAAATATTCTTTCTTATAATGCTCGTGCTTTGGCGAAAAAAATGGCTGTATTACCACAGCTTCATGCAAATGCTTTCTCGAACAGTGTGAGAGAGGCAGTTTCACTGGGGCGCTACCCGCATCAAACAGGCTTTTTCTCGAGTTGGTCTGCACAAGATGAGAAGGCAGTTCAACATGCAATGCTTCAAACAGGTGTAAAGCGATATGAGCATACACCGATGGAATTTTTATCTGGCGGTGAACAACAAAGAGTTTTTGTTGCACAGGCATTAGCTCAAACAGCTGAAATCTTACTGCTGGATGAACCAACGAATCATCTTGATATTGCACACCAACGTCAAATTTTAGATATGGTTCGGAAGGAAGCCATGGAGTGTGGTTTAACAGTCGTTATGGTACTACACGATATGAATTTAGCCTCTCTTTATTGTGATGAATTATTGCTGATGGAAAGCGGACAAATGAGAGCACTTGGTGCACCACATGAAGTATTAATTGCCTCCCAAATTGAAGAAGTTTATCAAGCACGGGTGACTACATATGCTCACCCTGAAATACCAAAACCCCAAATTACAATAATGCCCGCAGCTACAGACTATCAGCAGCGAGCTGTCATCAAAAAAGAGCACTTTACGATAACTGAACAATATATCCAACTTCAATCAGAGCTTCCTCTGAAGACCGTATCTTCTGCAGTTCATAACCCAGGTATTGGCTGGCATAATTGCTTATTAAATCGCTCAGTTCCTGGTGATTATGTCATTAGCGATGTGAAAAGAGAAGTTAAAGAATTTTTGAAAAGGGAAAATTTTTCATCTACAAATACTGTTGTTATGCTTACAGCAGTATCAACAGCTCTAGTGGCCATCAATGAATTTTCAGCACCTTTTGGCAGTATAATCGTAGCTGTAACAGCTGGCGTAGGCAATGCAGTTGATGTATCTCGAGTACACGAAAGACAAGATGATCCATATATTGGTACTATTAATACATGGGTTATCGTTAATGGTTGTTTATCGGAAGAGGCATTTTTTCAGGCATTGATGACAGCAACTGAGGCAAAAACAAAGGCGTTGCAATCAGAAAATATTCGTGATGAGCGGAGTGGAACAATTGCAACAGGTACTGCTACAGATAGTCTGTTAATTGCTGCAACTCAAAAAGGAGAAGAAATGCTGTATGGTGGCCCAATTACGGAAGTTGGTAAAATGATTGCAAAGGGTGTCTATGAAACAACAGTTCAGGCGATTAGGAATTATAAAAACCAGTTTTAGGAGATGAGAGAAATGAAGCTTTACACGAAAACAGGCGATACGGGGAAAACAAGTCTTATTGGAGGACGGGTTGATAAAGATAGTTTACGTGTGGAAACATATGGGGCAATTGATGAATTAAATTCCTTTATTGGGAAGGCCGTAAGTGAATTAGATCAAGCGCTTTTCAAGGATATTTTAACAGACCTAGAGACAATTCAGCATGAGTTGTTCGATGCTGGTGGAGACCTTGCTAATGTGATGAAAGAACGTCATTATAAATTAACAGAGCAACCGATTGAAGTACTTGAAGCTCGTATAGATGCTTTATCAGACGAAGCGCCACCTTTACAACGTTTTATTTTACCAGGAGGTGCACCAGCAGCGGCAACTTTACACATTGCACGCACGGTTGCACGCCGAGCAGAGCGTGAAATGGTGACACTTATGAAAGAAGTTGAAGATGTACCAAAGGTTGTACAAAAATATTTAAATCGCTTATCGGATTATTTATTTGCAGCTGCACGTGTTGTAAATGCTCGCTTAAACGTAGCAGATGTTGAATATATTCGCAGTGGGAATGTTTTTAAAAAATAAAGTTTGATTTAAAAAATGTTTTTGTACAAAAAATGAATTTCCAGATGTTAAGCTACGGGGCGGTATAGGTTTGTATGCAATTTAGCAGATGTTCAAAAGTCTACTGAATATGCGACATCCCCCTAAGTATAATAGTTAAGGAAAGTAAAAATTGCTACTTTGAAAAAATTCAGGGTGGCTTTTTTTCTTGTAAAATGTAAGAATATAAAATTATCAGAAATATTTCCGTTTTATGTTGACTGAATGCTCACTCATTTATTAGAATAGGAATATAATGATAAAGTGAAGTACATTTCTGTTTGAACTAGCAAATTCGTCACAAAGAGAGAAAATTACGACAAACTAAAGGGGGGACCAACCATGAGTCCATTATTAATTGCTAACATTGTCTTAACAGTCGTGGTTGTGCTTTATGCAGTAGGATTGTTCTTCTACCTGTTGAAAACACGCTATAAGTATGTGCAATTGGGGAAAAAGGTTGAGTTTGATGAAAGTGTTAAAGAACGACTTCGTTATATTATGGTCAATGTATTTGGTCAAAATAAGCTATTAAAGGATCCAAAGAGTGGTTTAATACATGTTATGTTTTTCTATGGATTTTTGATGGTACAGTTAGGGGCCATTGATTTAATTTGGAAAGGACTAGCACCAGAGTCACATCTGCCACTAGGCATTTTCTATGGTGTCTTTACATTCTTCCAAGAACTGGTGGTTTTAATGATTTTAGTCGCGGTAGTGTGGGCATTTTACCGCCGCTATGTTGAAAAGCTAGTGCGTCTAAAACGAGGATGGAAAAACGGCCTTGTATTAATTTTCATTGGTGGGTTAATGGTATCTACATTAATCGCTAATGGTATGGGATTAATTTGGCATGGTGAGGGATTAACTTATACGGAGCCAGTTGCTTCAAGTATTGCTGCTATTTTTGGCTTCCTACCTACATCAGTTGCCGCTGGTGTGTTTTATGTAATGTGGTGGGCACACCTTTTAATTCTATTAACATTCCTGGTATACGTACCGCAGTCTAAACATTTCCACTTAATTGTCAGTCCACTTAATGTTTACATGAATCGTTTAGATCGTACGGGTACATTAACACCAATTGATTTTGAGGCCTTGGAAGAGGCTGGAGAAAATGCTGAAAGCGAAGAGGATATGCCTTCTATTGGGGTAGGACGCATACAGGACTTCACACAAAAGCAAATGCTTGATCTATATTCTTGTGTAGAATGCGGACGTTGTACAAACATGTGTCCAGCAACAGGAACAGGAAAAATGCTGTCTCCTATGGATTTAATCGTAAAATTGCGTGACCATTTAACATTTACCGGCGCAGTCGTAACAAAACAAAAACCATGGGTGCCTTATCAATTCTTTGCCAATACAAAGGGTAACCAGCTTGCAATTGCAGCTGGTGCTGAAGGTGCTGTAATTGAGGATATCTACAGCCCATCTTTAATTGGCGATGTCATTACAGAAGAGGAAATTTGGGCTTGTACGACATGTCGTAACTGTGAGGATCAATGCCCTGTAATGAATGAGCATGTTGATAAAATTATTGATCTACGTCGTTATCTAACAATGACTGAAGGGAAAGTAAATCCTGATGCTCAACGTGCAATGACGAATATCGAACGACAAGGTAATCCTTGGGGCCTAAACCGCAAGGAAAAAGAAAATTGGCGTGATCTAGATCCAACAATCCAAATTCCAACTGTAAAAGAGCTGAAAAAATCTGGCGAGGAAATGGAGTATTTATTCTGGGTTGGTTCGATGGGAGCTTTCGACAACCGCTCTCAAAAAATCGCTTTAGCATTCTGTCGTCTATTAAACGAGGCTGGTGTGAAGTTTGCAATCTTAGGTAATAAAGAGAAAAACTCTGGGGATACACCTCGTCGTTTAGGGAATGAATTCTTATTCCAAGAGCTAGCTACAGCAAATATTGATGAGTTTGAGAAAAATGACGTGAAGAAAATTGTAACAATCGATCCTCATGCCTACAATATCTTTAAAAATGAATATCAAGACTTTGGCTGGAAAGGTGAAGTGTATCATCACACTGAGTTATTAAATCAGTTGATTGAGGAAAATCGTCTAGCGCTAAACTATGAGGTTCATGAAACGATTGTTTTCCATGATTCCTGTTATTTAGGCCGCTACAATGATGTGTACGATGCCCCACGTGAGATCCTTCGAGGAATCCCTGGCGTGAAGCTTGTTGAAATGGAACGTAACCGCGAAACAGCGATGTGCTGTGGAGCTGGTGGTGGATTAATGTGGATGGAAGAGCATGTAGGAAATCGCATTAACGTAGCGCGAACAGAACAGGCTCTTGCAACAAATGCATCAGTTATTTCATCAGGCTGTCCTTACTGCCTAACAATGCTAGAGGATGGTACAAAGGCTAAAGAGGTTGAAGACTCTATTGGAACATTTGATGTTGCAGAATTACTAGAACGTTCTGTGTTCGGTGAAAAAGTAAAGGCAGTTAATCCTTCTTCCGAAGAAACAGAAGAAACATACGAAGAAGTGGTAGCGTCTATAGAAAATGTTCAACAAGACGAGAATACGGAAGCGAACGCAGAAAAATGATTGCTATTGCAGAAATATTTTAGTTATCTGAAAAATATAAATTGCACAATAAAAAATTGTTTTGTAGAATAAGATTAAATGGGAATGGGAGTTGAGATAGTAAACTCCCATTTTTCCTCGATAGAAGTCGAGCGAGCGTTCAGTCAATAATGCTTTGCAGCTTCATCGAGAACGTAAAACAAAAGGGGTGTTTTACTTGAATAGAGCTGTAATTTTAGCAGGAGCAAGAACTGCGTTTGGTAAATTTGGAGGTTCATTATCAGCATTACATGCAAGTGATTTAGGTGCGATTGCCATTAAAGGGGCATTAGAGAAGGCAAAGCTTGCACCTGAGCAAGTGGATGAGGTAATTTTAGGTTCTGTTTTACAAGGGGGACAGGGGCAAATTCCTTCTCGACAGGCTGCGCTGAAGGCCAATTTACCAACAGCAGTAAAAACAGAAACAATCAATAAAGTTTGTGCTTCAGGGATGCGTGCGGTGTCATTAGCAGATCAATTGATTCGTTTAGGGGACGAAGAAGTGATTATTGCGGGTGGCATGGAATCTATGTCCAATGCACCATATTATCTTCTGAATGGTCGAAATGGTTTGCGTATGGGAGATTCTACAATGGTAGATGGCATGCTATATGACGGCTTAACATGTGCTTTCGATAAAGCAAGACCACATATGGGTAGCTATGGTAATGCAACAGCTAAAGAGTTCTCGCTAAGCCGAGAAGAACAGGACACTTGGTCAGTACGCAGTCATGAACGCGCGTTAGCCGCAATTGAAAAAGGTTACTTTGCTGAAGAAATCGTACCAGTGGAGATTCCTCAACGAAAAGGTGCACCACTTATTGTAGATACAGATGAGGCACCAAGAGCAGGGACGTCTTTGGAAGTACTGGCGAAGCTAAAACCAGCCTTTGACAAGCATGGCACGATTACAGCAGGTAATGCACCTGGGGTTAACGACGGTGCATGTGCACTTGTCGTTATGAGTGAAGAACGTGCAAAACGTGAAGGTAGAGAACCATTGGCAATAATCATTGGTCACGAAGAACTTGCGCTTGAGCCAGAAAACTTCCCGCAAACACCAGGTCGTGTTATTAATAAATTACTGAAAAAGACTAACAAATCATTAGCAGATATTGATTTAATTGAAATCAATGAAGCCTTTGCAGCGGTAGCTTTAGTCAGCAAGCAGTTGGCAGATTTAGATGCAGAAAAAGTGAATGTTAATGGCGGTGCAGTTGCTTTAGGTCATCCGATTGGGGCATCTGGTGCACGTATAATATTAACACTTGCACAGGAATTGAAGCGTCGTGGCGGTGGCATTGGCATTGCCGCAATTTGTTCAGGCGGCGGCCAAGGTGATGCAATTATGATTGAAGTACCAAAAACAGGGGGACTGAACTAATGGGAATTCAAAAGGTAATGGTCATTGGTGCAGGGCAAATGGGCTCTGGTATTGCCCAAGTTTGTGCACAAGCAGGCTTTGATGTGAAATTGAACGATATCAAACAAGAATTTTTCGAGCGTGGATTAGGGGTTATTACGAAAAATTTATCACGTGATGTAGAAAAGGGTCGCAAAACTGAAGATGAGAAGGCTGCTGTTCTAAGTCGAATTAGTATGTCGCTAGATTTACAAGATGCTAGTGATGTAGATATTATCATTGAAGCAGCTGTGGAAAATATGGAAATTAAGCAATCCATCTTTAAGCAACTTGATGGCATTGCGCCAGCACATGCTATTTTAGCTACGAATACATCTTCACTGCCTATTACAGAAATTGCAGCAGTAACAAAGCGTCCAGAGCAAGTAATTGGTATGCATTTTATGAACCCTGTACCAGTTATGAAACTTGTTGAAATCATTCGAGGCTTAGCAACAACAGATGAAGTGTACAAAGCTGTCGAAGAGATGACGGTTAAATTATCGAAAACACCAGTAGAAGTGAATGATTTCCCAGGATTTATTTCAAATCGAATCCTACTACCGATGATTAATGAAGCGATTTACGCACTTTACGAAGGTGTGGCAACAAAAGAAGCAATTGATGATGTGATGAAGCTTGGTATGAATCATCCGATGGGGCCATTAACATTGGCAGACTTTATTGGTTTAGATACTTGTCTTTACATCATGGAAATTTTACATGAGGGTCTTGGAGACAGTAAATATCGCCCTTGCCCACTGCTACGTAAATACGTTGCAGCTGGCTGGTTAGGTAAGAAATCAGGAAGAGGCTTTTACGTTTACGAATAATCCTATGGGGATGGGGTTATTTAGATGTTTCGGGACAACTTAGAGGGGTGACATTATAGATGCATTTGCAATTTACAGATGAGCAAATTATGATGCGCGATATGGTTCGTCAATTTGCTCAGGAAAAAATTCAACCATGGGTGGAGCGAATGGAAGCGGGAGAATTTCCACGTGAGCTTCTACAGCAAATGGGTGAACTTGGCTTAATGGGGATTACGACTCCAGAAGACTTAGGTGGCTCTGGTATGGATTTTACATCTTATATTATTGCGATTAATGAACTATCAAAAGTAAGCGCTGTAATGGGTGTTATTTTATCCGTCCATACTTCAGTTGGAACGAATCCAATTATTTACTTTGGGAATGACGAACAAAAGAAACGTTATGTACCAAAGCTTGCAACAGGCGAATATTTAGGCGCATTTTGTTTAACAGAACCAAGTGCAGGCTCAGACGCTGGTTCTTTACAGTCAAAGGCAGTGCGTGATGGCAATGAATATGTGATTAACGGCTCCAAAGTATTTATTACAAATGGTGGAGAAGCTGATGTGTATATTGTATTCGCATCTACTAACCCAGCTGAAAAAACAAAGGGTATCTCAGCATTTATTGTTGAAAAGGGAACACCTGGTTTAATCATCGGAAAAGATGAGCATAAGATGGGCTTACACGGCTCACGTACAGTTCAGCTGACATTCGATAATTGTCGCATTCCAGCCGACAACCTACTTGGGGAAGAGGGAGAAGGCTTTAAAATTGCGATGGCCAATTTAGATGTTGGACGAATCGGCATTGCGGCACAGGCGTTAGGAATTGCTGAGGCGGCACTAGAGGCGTCTACTGCTTATGCTAAAGAACGCATTCAATTTGGTAAGCCGATTGCCGCACAACAAGGTGTTGGCTTTAAGCTTGCGGATATGGCAACGGCTGTTGAATCTGCAAAACTGTTAGTCTATCGTGCAGCCGATTTACGTGCAAAAGGTTTACCATGTGGAGCAGAAGCTTCAATGGCTAAACTTTTCTCATCACGAACAGCGGTACAAACGGCAATAGAGGCTGTTCAAATATTTGGCGGCTACGGCTATACGGAAGATTATCCAGTAGAGCGCTATTTCCGCGATGCAAAGGTGACAGAAATCTATGAAGGTACAAGTGAAATTCAACGACTAGTCATTAGTAAACATTTACTGAAATAAAGCCTGATATTGCGAATGGTACAAAGTGATGGAAACCGTTCAAAAGTGAGGGGAAAACGTTTATTAAGGGTGTGAACTGCTCTGAAATAAGGCAAACCCGCTCAATCCAACCTAACAATAATCAGGTAACACAAAACAGAGTCTAACTAAAAAGGGGAAATGGACAATGAACTTTCAGTTAACAGAAGAGCATGAACAATTACGTGAAATGATTCGTGATTTTGCTATAAATGAAGTGGCGCCAACAGCTGCTGAACGTGACGAAAATGAAGAATTTGACCGTGCGATTTTCGACAAAATGGCGGAGCTTGGGCTTACTGGTATTCCATGGCCTGAGGAATATGGTGGTGCAGGATTTGATTACCTTGCATATGTCATAGCTGTTGAGGAACTTTCACGTGTTTGTGCTTCGACTGGTGTAACTTTATCTGCACATACTTCACTGGCAGGTTGGCCACTTTACAAGTTCGGTACAGAAGAACAAAAACAAAAATACCTTCGTCCAATGGCTGAAGGCAAACATATTGGTGCATATGGTTTAACAGAACCTGGCTCTGGCTCTGATGCGGGTGGCATGAAAACTTATGCAAAACGTGATGGCGATGATTATATTTTAAATGGCTCAAAAATCTTTATTACGAACGGTGGAGTAGCAGATACATATATTGTATTTGCAGTAACAGACCCAGAAGCAAAACATGGCACATCCGCATTTATCGTGGAAGCTGGATTTGAAGGTTTCTCTGTAGGGAAGAAAGAAAAGAAATTAGGAATTCGTTCATCTCCAACAACAGAGATTATTTTTGATAACTGTCGTGTTCCAAAGGAAAATCTATTAGGGGCTGAAGGGGAAGGCTTTAAGATTGCCATGACGACACTAGATGGTGGACGTAATGGTATTGCGGCTCAAGCAGTAGGAATTGCACAAGGAGCACTCGATGCAGCAGTTGACTATGCCAAAGAACGTGTGCAATTTGGTAAACCGATCACTGCAAATCAAGGCATTTCCTTTAAATTAGCCGATATGGCAACTCAAATTGAGGCTTCTCGACTTCTTACATACCAAGCGGCATGGTTAGAATCTAATAACCTACCATATGGTAAGGCATCTGCAATGGCGAAATTAATGGCTGGCGATACAGCAATGAGTGTAACGACAGAGGCGGTTCAAGTATTTGGTGGCTATGGTTATACAAAAGATTACCCTGTAGAGCGCTTTATGCGTGATGCTAAAATTACACAAATTTACGAAGGTACGCAGGAGATTCAACGTCTTGTTATCTCGCGTATGCTAACGAAATAATTGATGACTGATAAAGATAAAAGGCCCCAAGTACAGTCAACCGTAAAAGATGAAAATCTAATCGCCATTCGTCGTGAACAAATGATTCAAGGAGCTATTAAGCTATTTAAAGAAAAAGGCTTTCACCGTGCCACGACGAGAGAAATTGCAAAAGCTGCTGGCTTTAGTATCGGTACTTTGTATGAATACATCCGAACGAAGGAAGATGTTCTATACCTTGTTTGTGACAGTATTTATCACCATGCAATGGAGCGTCTTTCAAGTTATGAGATTAAAGCAGGAACTATTGATGAGTTAAAAGAAATGATTCGGGAATACTTCCTGCAAATCGATAGTATGGTTGATGAGCTAACAATCATGTATCAAGAAACAAAATCATTGTCAAAAGAAGCACAACGCTATGTTTTTAGTAAAGAGTTTGAAATGGTTGCCACATTTGAACGCTTGTTACAGCGATGTGTCCAGTCTGGCGAACTAACTATGACAGAAAAGCAAATCCATTTAGCAGCCAATAACTTAGTTGTTTCAGGACAAAGCTGGGCGTTTCGCAAATGGGCTTTACATCGTCAGCATTCAATAGACGAATTCATTGACATGCAAATCACCTTGTTCATTTCAGGCATAAAGGGGTTTTAATATTTGTAAGGGGTTTGTCGGCAATTGCATATAGCGATATTGCAATGCCGGCTTTTTTTATTCAATAAGGGGAGAAAGTGGGGATTTCATATGACAAAGGTAGAAGTATATCGTCCAAAAAATCACGTACGTTTTGTGACAGCATCGAGTCTTTTTGATGGACATGATGCTTCAGTCAATATTATGCGACGCATTTTACAATCGAGCGGTGTAGAAGTAATCCATTTAGGTCATAATCGTTCTGTTGAAGAAGTCGTGAATGCTGCGATACAAGAAGATGCACAAGGGATTGCGGTTTCTTCTTATCAAGGCGGACATATGGAATACTTTAAATATATGTATGATTTACTGCGTGAAAAAGGAGCACCACATATTAAAATTTATGGCGGTGGTGGAGGAGTTATTTTACCTCGTGAAATTAAAGAGCTTCATACGTATGGCATTGCAGGGATATTCTCACCAGAGGATGGCCGTGTTTTAGGGCTACAGGGAATGATTAATGAACAAATTAAAGGTACAGATTTTCCTACTGCAACAGGTAATTATTTAGAGAAATTAAAGTCTTTAACGACAGAGACGCCTGAAATTTTAGCCAATCTAATAACAGCAGCTGAGTCAAATGACGATGAAGCTACGAAAGAAATGCTAGCAGAGGCAAGAAAGCTTTCAAAAGGTACGCCAGTAATGGGGATTACGGGAACAGGTGGTGCAGGGAAATCATCCTTAACGGATGAACTGATTCGCCGCTTCCTAAAAGAATTCCCAGATAAACGTGTAGCCATTCTATCAGTCGATCCAACAAAGCAAAAAACGGGTGGAGCATTGCTTGGGGATCGTATTCGCATGAACGCTATTTTTAATAACCGTGTTTATATGCGTAGTTTAGCAACACGTGGCTCACGTACAGAATTATCTGCATCAATTGGTGATGTGCTAGATGTAGTACGTGTAGCAGGTTATGACTTAATCATCGTAGAAACAAGTGGAATCGGTCAAGGTGATGCCGAAATTACTAAATACACGGATCTATCTATGTATGTCATGACAAGCGAATTCGGTGCACCTACACAACTTGAGAAAATTGATATGATTGACTTTGCAGATGTTATTGCGATCAATAAATTTGAGCGAAAAGGCTCAGAGGACGCCCTTCGACAAGTACAAAAACAATATCAACGTTCCCGCGAGCTTTGGGATGAATCACTTGATAACATGCCAGTCTACGGTACAATAGCTAGCCAATTTAATGATAAAGGCACAAATGCGTTATTCGCCGCCCTCGTTAAAATAATTAACGAAAAAACAGGTTTTAATTGGGAAACAAGCTATGAGCAATTTGCGAAAACGCAAAAGCAAGATGTTATCATTCCAAACGATCGCCGTTATTATTTACGTGAGATTACGGACACTGTCCGTGGCTATCATAAAAAAACTGAGCAGCAGGTGGCATTTGCTCGTCGACTATTCCAATTAGAAGGTGCTATTGCAGCTGTCCAAGAAAAAGCTCCAGATGATGTGCTTGTGGCATCGCTTACTTCTTTAGCAGAAGGTGTTAGAGATGAATTAACAGCAGAATCCAAGCGTATATTGGATAATTGGCAGGCATTAAAAGAAGCGTATGCTGGCGATGAGTTTGTGACTAAAGTTCGCGATAAAGAAATTCGTACCATCTTAAAAACAACTAGTCTTTCTGGCACGAAAATTCCAAAAGTAGCATTACCGAAGTTTGAAGACTATGGGGAAATCTTGCGTTGGGTTTATAAAGAAAATGTTCCTGGCGAATTCCCATATACGGCGGGTGTATTCCAATTCAAACGTGAGGGTGAAGATCCGAAGCGTCAATTTGCTGGCGAGGGAACACCAGAACGTACAAATAAACGATTCCATTATTTATCAAAAGATGATGATGCAAAACGTTTATCTACAGCTTTTGATTCTGTAACCTTGTATGGGGAAGACCCAGATTACCGTCCAGATATTTACGGTAAGGTTGGAGAATCAGGTGTATCGATCTGTACACTAGAAGATATGAAAAAACTTTACGCAGGCTTTGATTTATGTGCACCGTCTACATCTGTATCAATGACTATTAATGGACCAGCACCTATTATTTTAGCAATGTTTATGAATACAGCAATCGATCAACAAGTTCAATTACGTGAGCAAAAGCTAGGACGAACTTTGACAGTTGAAGAGTTTACCGAGACACGTGAAAAAACATTGCAAGTCGTACGTGGAACAGTACAAGCTGATATTTTAAAAGAAGATCAGGGCCAGAATACATGCATTTTCTCAACAGAGTTTGCTTTGCGTATGATGGGCGATATTCAGCAATACTTTATAGACCATAAAGTACGTAACTATTATTCTGTTTCCATTTCTGGTTATCATATTGCGGAAGCTGGAGCAAACCCAATTTCCCAATTAGCCTTCACCTTAGCTAATGGCTTTACGTATGTAGAGTATTATTTAAGTCGTGGCATGAATATCAATGACTTTGCACCAAATTTATCATTCTTCTTCTCAAATGGACTAGATCCAGAGTATACAGTAATCGGCCGTGTGGCACGACGTATTTGGGCTATTGTAATGCGTGATAAATACGGTGCTAATGAGCGCGCTCAAAAGCTAAAGTATCACATTCAAACGTCTGGGCGTAGTTTACACGCACAAGAGATTGATTTTAATGATATTCGTACAACATTACAGGCTTTAATGGCATTACAAGATAACTGTAATTCATTGCATACAAACGCCTACGATGAGGCCATTACTACACCTACGGAGGAATCTGTAAGACGTGCTATGGCAATTCAAATGATTATTACAAAAGAGCATGGTTTAGCAAAAAATGAAAACCCACTACAAGGCGCGTTTATTGTTGAAGAATTAACAGATCTTGTGGAAGAAGCGGTTCTTGAAGAGTTTGATCGTATTAATGATCGTGGCGGTGTGTTAGGTGCTATGGAAACACAATACCAACGTGGTAAAATTCAAGAAGAATCTATGTACTACGAAATGTTAAAACATTCAGGGGAGTTACCAATCATTGGTGTTAATACTTACTTGAACCCAAATCCACCTTCAGATGCTGATATAGATAATATGGAAATCGCACGTGCATCGACAGAAGAAAAAGAGACACAAATTCGTAATTTACAAGCTTTTTGGAAAGCCCATGAAGAGGAAAGTGAAGCTGCGATTGCACGTCTACAAGAAGTGGCTGTCAATAATGGTAATATTTTTGCTGAGCTGATGGAGTCAGTAAAAGTAGCAAGTTTAGGACAAATTACAAAAGCTTTATATGAAGTTGGCGGACAATATCGTCGTAATATGTAAGCAAGGTTGATCAAAACTTCTTGTTTTCTATTCAAGTATCATGCTTCTCTAATTTCTAGTGTCTAGTCTTAAGATTAGGCACTTCTTTTTATTTTCGTTATAATAGAAATGTAAAAAAAGGGGAGGCGCAGTAGAGGATGAAATCAGCTATTCACTACATAATTATATTAGCTTTAGTATTGGGAGCCTTTTTCCTGTATAATAAGCAAATTGGCGCTATTCCTTTACTACTATTATCTGTCTATTTGTTTTATCTTGGAATAAAAAAAATGCGTAATATAAAAAACAGTAATTGAAGCTAGCAAAGGGGCTAAAACTTTGTATATAATGGGTATTATGCTTATTGTATGGAAAGAACCTTTTGCGTGGCCTTTTTTGCTGCGCTTGGAGAATAAAGCACCATGTAATTTTAAAACGTCCATTGTGATGAGGGAAAGGAAGTGCACGAATTGAATTTTCGTGAAATGACAAAGGAACAATTAACAGAAGAATCGTTAATTAACTTAGCTTATGCAATTTTAAATGAAAAACGTGCCTCAGTGTCTTTTAATGATTTATTAAAATTAATTCAAGAGCTTGTGGGCTATAGTGATGCAGAAATGAAATCCCGTCTGTTACAATTTTATACAGATATCAATATTGATGGTCGCTTCTTATATAATCAAGAAGCAGGCTGGGGCTTACGTGAATGGTTTAAAGTTGAGCAAATCGAAGAAGAAACAGCTCCTTCTGTTAAGACTCAAAAGAAAAAATCTAAAGCTGCCTTTGATGATGAAGATCTTGATGAAGATGTAGACTTAGATGAAGAAGATATCGACTTTGATGAAGACTTTGAAGAGTTCATTGATGAAGAAGAACTTGATGAAGAAGATGATGAAAAAGAAGATATCGACTTTGACGATGAAGAACTAGAAGAAATTGATGAAGAAATCGATGAAGAGTTTATTGATGAAGAGGAAGAAGAATTTGAGGAAGAAGAGGAAGAGATCTAATACAGTACACTTAGAATTTTCTTTCTTTTAAGCTAGAAGCAAAAAATCTTGACTTCTATCACGGTTACGTTTAATCTTTTACTTGGGCTCCTTAAAAGAAGGAGAAAGACCGTGTATATAATACGCTCCCCCTGCAAACCTATGCAGGAGGAGCGTTTTTTTGTTTTTAACTTTAATCATTTTAGTTCTCCCATACTTTTAATACCGATATGAATATAAATGTTTTTAATTATTCATGATGTATAGTAAACGGTGACTGAAAAGTTATTAGAGTTTTATGGTTTAAAGGAAAGTGGAAAAGAGATAGAACCGATTACAGCTTCGAATCGACTACATTTTGTAGACATTCTCGGCTTTTCTTTTTTTAGGGTATTAGAATGTAAATGGTTCTGATCCCCCCTAAACGCACTAATATTTTAGAACATCATAAGGAGGAATTTATTCATGACGAAGTATATTTTTGTAACAGGTGGGGTTGTATCATCACTTGGAAAAGGGATTGTTGCAGCATCTTTAGGCCGTTTATTAAAAAATCGTGGGTTAGAAGTGACGATTCAAAAATTTGACCCATATATCAATATTGACCCAGGTACGATGAGTCCTTATCAACATGGTGAGGTTTTTGTAACAGATGATGGTGCTGAGGCTGATTTAGACTTAGGACACTATGAACGTTTTATTGATATTAACCTAGGGAAACATTCTACAGTAACTTCAGGTCGTGTTTACCAATCTGTATTACAGAAAGAACGTCGTGGAGATTATAATGGTGGAACAGTCCAAGTAATTCCTCATATTACAAACGAAATCAAAGATCGTATCCAACGTGCTGGTCGTGAAACAAATGCAGATGTTGTGATCACAGAGGTTGGTGGAACAGTAGGTGATATTGAATCATTGCCATTCCTAGAAGCCATTCGCCAAATGAAAACAAATTTAGGGCATAACAATGTAATGTATATTCACTGTACACTTATTCCTTATATTAAAGCAGCTGGTGAACTTAAAACAAAACCTACACAGCATTCTGTTAAAGAATTACGCTCTTTAGGTATTCAGCCAAATATTATCGTAGTTCGAACTGAACAAGAAGTACCACAAGAGATGAAAGAGAAATTAGCATTATTCTGTGATGTTCAACCACATGAAATTATTGAATCTCGTGATGCTGAGCATTTATATGAAGTACCATTAAACCTACATGCGCAAGATATAGATGATATCGTTTTGGATCATTTTGGTATGGAAGCTCCAGAAGCAGATATGGAAGAATGGCGTGACCTTGTAGAAAAAGTGAAGAACTTACCAAATAAAAGAAAGGTAGCATTAGTAGGGAAATACGTAGAACTACAAGATGCTTACATTTCTGTAGTTGAGGCATTAAAGCATGCTGGATATGCATTTAATTCTGATATTGAAATTGACTGGATTAATGCAGAACACGTTGATGCTAACAATGTGGCCTCGCTATTAAAAGGTGCTGACGCTATTTTAGTACCAGGCGGCTTTGGTGATCGTGGTGTTGAAGGTAAAATCTTAGCAACACAATATGCACGTGAAAATAATGTTCCTTTCCTAGGCATTTGTTTAGGTATGCAATTAGCAACAGTAGAATTTGCACGTAATGTACTTGGCCTAAAAGGTGCTCATTCTACAGAGCTTGATGCAAATACGGAGTATCCAATTATCGACTTCCTACCAGATCAAAATGATACTGTAGATATCGGTGGTACTTTACGTTTAGGTTTATACCCATGTAAATTAAAGGATGGTTCAAAAGCTAGCCAAGCCTATGGTAAAGAGCTTGTTTATGAGCGTCATCGTCACCGCTATGAATTTAACAATGAATATCGTGAGGCAATGGAAGCAGCTGGCCTTGTCTTCTCAGGTACAAGTCCTGATGGCAAATTGGTTGAAATTATTGAGCTACCAGAAAACAACTTCTTTGTAGCATGTCAATTCCACCCAGAGCTAGTGTCACGTCCAAATCGTCCACAACCATTGTTCCGCGATTTTATCGGCTCAACATTTAAATAATCAAAAAGAGTTGTCTCGTTAAATACGAGACAACTCTTTTTAATTTGCTGACTACAATTCTTCTTCATCCAACCCAAGCATTTCATCATAAGCAATTTTGACAGCTTCATATACAAAGAGTCCTGCAAGCGCATGTGGTACAACAATACGTTGACCTAGATCATTTGGTATTAAACCGCCTTTAATGCGTGTAGAAACATACGTATAGGCTAAATCAGCAAGAGGGTTATCTACACTAGCTGCTTCACTAGCTATAGCAGCAAAGGGAATAAATTGCGTATTTAATTTTTGTGCTAAGACGAGTGCTTCTTCATCATATGCACTACGAGTAAAAATGCAAACCCGATCAGCTTCTGTTAAGCTTGTGTCTGTAGTCCAAGGTGCTAACTTGCTAAAGGGTTCGACTGCTTGAAGTGCATTTAATGCCACAACCTGCATTTCTCCAAAGCAAGCAAAATAGACATTTCCTTCGCCGATTGCGGCTTGTGCTAATAACCTTGCTGTTTCCTCGATAGCATCTTCTTCATTTTGTATAATTCTTTGTAATAATCCACTTAATTGTGTTGTTAGAATTTTTGACATGTTCCCACCTCTATTCATATTATAGGGGGTAAAAGGTAGAAAGCAAAAGCAGATAATTTATAATACTAGAAGGTATTAAGCTGAAAAAGGAGAATTATACATAATAAAGAAAGTTTTTGTGTAAGAATAAAACTAAAAAGGGCGGAATGCGATGTGAAACGATTACTAATTGTCGATGATCAGCAGGGAATTCGTTTACTTTTAAATGAAGTGCTGAAAAAGGAAGGATATATTACATATTTAGCAGCAAATGGTTCAGAGGCATTAAAGTATGCAGACGAACAAGAGATGGATTGTGTTTTACTGGACATGAAAATTCCAGGAATGGATGGTATTGAAATTTTGAGACGTTTAAAAAAGAAGTTTCCGAAGCTGCCTGTTTTTATGATGACAGCATACGGAGAATTGGATGTTGTGCAAGAAGCGTTAGAATTAGGAGCCATTCGTTACTTTACAAAACCGTTTGATATTTTCGAAGTGCGTGATGAAGTAAATAAAGCTTTACAAGTTTAAAAAGCAGGCAGTGGACACACGGCCTGTTTTTTTATGTTGATTAATAGCTCCTGCTTTTCAGGTGCGAGGACTTCGTTACGTAACACTTCACTTCGTCACCCCTGCCGCTACGTTACACTCCGCTTTCGGGTAGAAAATAATAGCCCCTGCTTTTCAGGTGCGAGGACTTCGTTGCGTTACACTTCACTTCGTCACCCCTGCCGCTACGTTACACTTCGCTTTCGGGTAGAAAATAATAGCCCCTGCTTTTCAGGGGCTATTATTTTTGCTATGATTGAGGAGCATGTTTATGTAGAAAGAATAGTCCTATGAGGAGGATTTTTAGTATGGCATTAGTATCTATGAAAGAGATGTTAATTAAAGCAAAAGCAGAAGGTTATGCTGTTGGTCAATTCAACATTAACAACCTAGAGTGGACTCAGGCAATTTTACAAGCAGCTGAAGAAGAAAAGTCTCCAGTGATTCTTGGTGTTTCTGAAGGTGCAGGTAAATATATGGGCGGATTTATTTCTGTTGTTCATATGGTAAAAGGTTTAATGGAATCTTACGGTACTACAGTTCCTGTAGCAATTCACCTTGACCATGGTTCTAGCTTTGCAAAATGTAAAGAAGCAATTGATGCAGGCTTTACTTCCGTGATGATTGATGCATCACATCACCCATTTGAGGAAAATGTGAAAATTACTTCAGAAGTAGTAGAATACGCACATGCTAAAGGCGTTTCTGTGGAAGCAGAATTAGGGACAGTTGGTGGAGATGAAGATGGCGTAATCGGTGGTATTATTTACGCTGATCCAGAAGAATGCCGCAAAATGGTTGAACTAACAGACATCGATTGCTTAGCTCCAGCACTTGGTTCTGTACACGGTCCTTACAAAGGAGAGCCAAACTTAGGCTTTAAAGAAATGGAGGAGATCTCTAAATTGGCAGACCTTCCACTTGTTTTACATGGTGGTACAGGTATCCCAACAAAAGATATCCAACGTTCTATTTCGTTAGGTACGGCTAAAATTAACGTCAATACTGAAAATCAAATTGAAGCAACAAAAGTAATTCGTGAAATTCTGGACAACGACAAAGTTGTTTACGACCCACGTAAATTCCTTGGTCCAGCACGTGAAGCCATCAAAGCTACGGTTATTGGTAAAATTCGTGAATTTGGAAGTGCACAAAAAGCATAATTTTTGCATTTAATATGTTACAAAAGCATAGATAAATACACATAATAAGAGAAGTGTTGATGCTTTCAATCGACCTTCTCTTGTTTTTGAAATAAAGAAATTTTGGAAAATATTTAATAATATAAGAAAAATGATCAGGAGGAAATAATATGAAATTTTTCATTGATACAGCAAACTTTGAAGAGATTAAAGAGGCACATGCATGGGGTATTTTATCAGGAGTGACGACAAACCCATCGTTAGTGGCTAAAGAAGAGAATGTTTCTTTCCATGATCGTCTTCGCGAAATCGCTGAGCTCGTTGATGGCTCTGTAAGTGGAGAAGTTATTGCACTTGATGCAGAAGGTATGATTAAAGAAGGTTTGGAATTAGCTGCGATTGCGCCAAACATCACAGTAAAGCTTCCTATGACACCAGCTGGATTAGAGGCATGTCGATTCTTTGCAAACAAAGGAATTAAAACAAACGTGACATTAATTTTTAGTGCTAACCAAGCATTAATGGCTGCGCGTGCAGGTGCTACATACGTATCACCATTTATCGGCCGTTTAGATGACATTGGTCAAAATGGTGTTGAGTTAATTGAAACAATTGCAGATATTTTTACAATCCATAATATCGATACACAAATTATCGCTGCCTCTGTTCGTCACCCGCAACACGTTACAGCAGCGGCTTTAGCAGGCGCACATATTTCAACTACTCCGTTTAAAGTATTAAAGCAGCTTTTCCACCATCCATTAACTGAAAAAGGAATTGAAGGATTTTTAGCGGATTGGAATAAGAGAAAAGGCGAATAATAAGATTATAAAGTGTGCAAATTGCAAAAATACTACTTTCCAATCATGAGGGAGAACGCAAAATGGATGTTTATAAAATTACTGGCGAAAATCGTCTACAAGGTACAATTAAAGTTAGTGGCGCAAAAAATAGTGCAGTCGCCTTAATTCCTGCATCAATTTTGGCGAACTCTCCAGTGACTATTGGAGGGATACCCGAAATTTCAGATGCTTGGACGTTAAAGGCTCTATTAGAGGAAATTGGTGGAGAAGTTTCATTTGAGAATGGGAAAATGACAATCGATCCAACAGAGATGATTGCATTGCCCTTACCAAACGGCAACGTTAAAAAGTTACGTGCTTCTTATTATTTAATGGGGGCTATGCTTGGACGTTTCAAAAAAGCAGTTATTGGTTTACCTGGAGGCTGTTTTTTAGGACCTCGACCTATTGATCAACATATAAAGGGCTTTGAGGCTTTAGGAGCTAAAATTACTAATGAACACGGAGCCATTTATTTACGTGCAGATGAATTGATAGGGGCAAAAATTTATTTAGATGTGGCAAGTGTTGGGGCTACGATTAATATCATGCTTGCTGCTGTCCTTGCTAAGGGACGTACTGTCATTGAAAATGCTGCAAAAGAACCTGAGATAATTGATGTGGCGACACTTCTAACAAATATGGGTGCCAATATTAAAGGTGCAGGTACAAGTGTCATTCGTATCGAAGGCGTAGAAGAGCTACATGGTACTGAACATACGATTATACCTGATCGCATTGAGGCCTCTACATTTTTGATTATGGCTGCAGCAGTTGGTGATGGTATAACAATCGATAACGTTATTCCACTGCACTTAGAAGCAATTATCGCCAAGCTTCGTGAAATGGGTGTGAAAATTGAGATTGGTGAAGAAAGTATTTATGTACCAAAAACAGACCTCTCAACATTACAGGCAGTGGATGTCAAAACATTGGTATACCCTGGATTCCCAACGGATATTCAACAACCGCTTGCCGTGTTAATGTCACAAGCATTCGGTTCCTCAAAAGTAACAGATACTATTTACACAGCTCGTTTCAAGCATATTGATGAGCTTCGTCGTATGAATGCAGATGCTCGTGTAGAAGGAAACACAGCAATTATTAAAGGGCCGAGTAGATTACATGGCTCAACTGTCACAGCTACAGATCTTCGTGCTGGTGCAGCTTTAGTGTTAGCTGGACTCTTAGCAGAAGGAGAAACTGAGATTCAGGATATCTATCATATCGAACGTGGCTATAGCTCACTTATTGAGAAATTACGTGATTTAGGCGCTGATATTCGACGTGAAACAATTGTGGCACGTGTAGCTGAGACAAAGGAATAATGAGAGCTAAAAGTTTTCAACCAATTATGTTACAATAGAGGTAATTTGAATGTTTTGGCACGAAAAGGTGCCCATAACGGGAGGCAAAGCAACAATGGAACGTAGTTTATCGATGGAAGTAGTACGAGTAACAGAAGCAGCAGCAATCGCATCCGGGAAATGGATGGGGCGCGGTTTGAAAATTGAGGCAGACGATGCAGCAACAACAGCGATGCGCAAAATGTTCGATACAATTCCAATGCATGCTACAGTAGTAATTGGTGAAGGCGAAATGGATGAAGCACCAATGCTTTATATTGGTGAAGAACTTGGTTTACGAAATGGTGGTCCTAAAGTAGATATTGCAGTAGATCCTTTAGAAGGTACAAACATTGTAGCAAAAGGTACAAATGGTGCTATGACAGTTCTTGCTATTGCAGATAAAGGGAATCTGTTAAATGCACCAGATATGTACATGGAGAAAATTGCTGTAGGACCAGAAGCGGCGGGCAAAGTGGATATCAATGCTTCCGTCACTTATAACTTATTACAAGTAGCAAAAGCTAAAAATAAAGATATTTCTGATGTTGTAGCTACTCTTTTAGATCGACCACGTCACCAAGCGATTGTTGATGAAATTCGTGAGGCTGGTGCACGTATTAAATTTATCCAAGATGGCGATGTTGGTGCAGCAATCAATACGGCTTTTGATGAAACAGGCATTGATATTATGTTTGGAACAGGTGGTGCACCTGAGGGTGTTATAGCAGCAGTAGCTTTAAAATGCCTTGGTGGTGACTTCCAAGCAAAACTAGTACCAGAAGATGAAGAGCAATTAGAACGCTGCACAAAAATGGGTGTGGATGTTGAAAAAGTTCTTTATTTAGATGACCTAGTAAAAGGTGACGATGCTATTTTTGCAGCGACAGCAGTAACAGATTGCGAGCTTTTAAAGGGTGTTCAATATAAAGGTGCTTATGCCTTAACTCATTCAGTAGTTATGCGTGCTAAATCTGGTACGGTTCGCTTTGTTGAAGGCCGTCACGCTCTTGAGAAAAAACCTAGATATTAATGTTATTTTCTTCTAAAATATACCTAGTACATCTATTGTGCTAGGTACCTTCTTCTTTAAATAACCATCCCATATTTTTAAGGCAATGTTTAGTTATATGGTGGAAATATTTCAATAGATATTATTAAAGGCAACCATATAAGCGTTAGCAGAGCCAATCGTAAACTTCAATGATAACCCCATTAAATTGAATTATATTTTGAAAAAGACTGGAGTTGTGCATATGTCTGCATTGACAATCGCTCAATTAGAAAACATGACGTTAAAAGAGCTTTACGCCCTTGCACGCCAATATAAAATTTCTTATTATAGCAAGCTAACGAAAAAAGAATTGATATTTGCTATTTTGAAAACGCGTTCAGAGCAAGAGGGCTATTTCTTTATGGAAGGCGTACTAGAAATTGTTTCGCAAGAGGGCTTCGGCTTCCTTCGACCAATCAACTACTCACCAAGTAAAGAAGATATTTATATTTCTGCATCCCAAATCCGTCGCTTTGATTTGCGTAATGGGGACAAGGTGTCAGGAAAGGTGCGTCCACCGAAGGAAAATGAGCGCTATTATGGCCTATTACAAGTAGATGCTGTCAATGGCGAAGATCCTGAAGTAGCGAAAGAACGAGTTCATTTCCCAGCACTAACACCTTTATATCCAAATCGACAAATTAAACTAGAAACAACACAACGCAATTTATCCACACGTATAATGGATTTAGTGGCACCAGTAGGCTTTGGACAACGTGGATTAATTGTAGCTCCGCCAAAGGCAGGGAAAACGTCTTTATTAAAAGAGATTGCGAACGCTATTACAACCAATCATCCGCAAGCGGAGTTAATTGTCCTATTGATTGATGAACGACCTGAGGAAGTGACAGATATTGAACGTTCTGTCAATGCAGATGTTGTCAGCTCAACATTTGATGAAGTACCTGAGAACCACGTCAAAGTGGCTGAAATAGTATTAGAGCGCGCACGACGTTTAGTGGAACATAAACGTGATGTAATTATTTTAATGGACTCTATTACACGTTTAGCTCGTGCTTATAACTTAGTAATTCCACCAAGTGGACGTACACTATCTGGTGGTATTGATCCTGCTGCATTCCATAGACCGAAACGTTTCTTTGGTTCGGCTCGTAATATTGAAGAAGGTGGTAGTTTAACAATTTTAGCGACGGCTTTAGTAGATACAGGTTCTCGTATGGATGAAGTTATCTATGAAGAATTTAAGGGAACAGGGAACTTAGAGCTTCATCTTGATCGTCAGTTAGCGGAACGCCGTATATTCCCTGCGCTTGACATTCGTCGTTCGGGTACACGTAAAGAAGAGCTTCTTCTGGAACCAGAACAACTTGAAAAGCTATGGGCAATTCGTAAAACGTTTTCTGATGCACCTGATTTTGCAGAGCGCTTCCTGAAAAAAATACGTACAACAAAATCAAATGAAGAATTTTTTGAAAAGCTAAACGAAGATATGAAAAAAGCAACAAAGGGTAAGGGACTTTTATAAAGGGCATCACCATTGACAATCAAATTGTCAGTGGTGATTTTTTTTGTATATGTTTATTTTATAAATGTATATTGAAATTGATAATCATTATCAATATAATGGTAAGTAAATATGTGTTCTGAAGGAGACGAAGATGAATTATGATGCCTATATGCTTCTTTGGCAAAATGCATTTATCCAGTTGAAGCAAATCGATTACATAAATAAATCAGACATTCATGTGTCAAAGGTTTTAACATATAGCTCGTTTCTTATTGTCACAGCAGGCGGTGCACAGATTGTCATTGATGATCAATCTTATCATGTGCAGCGCTTCAGTATTTTTCATCTAGGTAAATCTCAATCTCTTCACATTAGGGCACAGCAGAGTGTTAGCTATTTTCTCATTAGCTATAAAGGAGATGTCATGTACAAAGATGCCTTTATGCAGCATTTGCACATGCACTATCAACCATTCCAAACACATTTCTCTTGTGTACCCGCAAATCCGATAGTCATTCACAGCATCCTTCAGGATATGTATAGCAAATGGCAATCTGGCTCTATACAGGAGCATTTATCTGTAAGGGCATCCTTCTATGAGCTTATCTATCATGTCTTTCGAGAATTAGCAGAAGGACAAGGGAAACCACATGAAATTGATAAGGCAGAAGCCGCACGATTATTTATAAAGCAACACATTCATCAACCATTATCTATCCAGACATTAGCAGATATGCTTCAGATTAGTACACGACATTTATTACGCATTTTTAAAGCTCGCTATGAAATAGGTCCACAAATATATTTACAACAATTGAGAATAGAGCAGGCTAAGCAGTATTTATTAACCAATCAATATGGCATAAAAGAAATTGCCATATCTCTTGGGTTTGAAGATGAATATTATTTTAGCCGTGCTTTTAAAAAAGCAACAAAACTGGCTCCAAGTAGCTTTAGGCTGAAATATGCATCTAATATGTCCGAAATTGCCATTACAAATGAGAATCATTTTCAATACAATAATAATCAGCTCGCGCAAGCAAAACGATTTGAGAATGGAGAAAATGAAATCATGATAAAGAAGATGATTCACCATATAAAGCTACCTTTTTTATTAAGCCTGTTCGTTTTAATGGCAGCGTGTAATGAAGAGACAAGCCAATCTAAGGTTGATGAACCAACTTCGCCCGAGAAGGCAGAGACTAGAACCGTAACAGATGATAGTGGACGCGAAGTAGAAATTCCAATGCAGGCAGAGAGAGTCGTAACTGATTGGTATCTGGGGCAAATTTTAGCGTTAGATGTTGTACCAGTTGGAGGCGTAACGGCTAACCTTGATTATGCTGCTTTCTTAAAGCAACACTATAAGGATGGTGAAATTACGAATATTGGTACAGATGGTAAGGTGTCATTAGAAAAAGTTTTAGAGTTAAAGCCAGACTTGATTATTACTTGGAATATTGAAGATGTAGCGAAATATGAAAAAATTGCCCCGACAATTGTCTTCGCTGAAGATGCACATCAATCAGCGATTGAGGAGATTAAGGCAATGGGGAATTACTTAGGAAGACAAGCAGAGGCTGAGGCCTTTACAAAAGAATTTGAAGATCGGATCGCAAAAGCTAAAGAAAAAATCATGGATGTGATTCCAAAAGGATCTACATTTACTATTTATGAAATGTTTGAAAAAAATGCAACGATTGTAGGGCAATCAAGTGTATCGGGCGGTAGAGCGCTCTATCAAATTTTGGGCATGAATCCTCAAGAAAAGGTGCAGGAGATTTTTGATACAAAGGAAGCAAGTAATGGACGTTATGAGATTTCCTATGAAGTAGTAGGTGATTATGTAGGTGACTATAACTTCATGATTAATTTCTTTAACAAAGATGGCCAGTTACCAGCAACATGGACAAACTTAGATGTCGTTAAAAGTAATCAAGTATTAGAGCTTCCATCTGAATATTATTTTGCTTCTGATCCGCTCTCTGGCTTACACCAAGCTGAAGAACTAGCTGAAAAAATAGTTGAATTTACAAAGGCTCATCAACAATAACTGAGATAACAGGAGAGCTATTGTAGATAGCTCATTTATAGATACGTAAAACGAGATCACGATAGGAGGCTACACCATGTTATTACGGCGATTTTTTTCATATTATAAGCCCTATAAAGGCTTATTTATTTTAGATTTTAGCTGTGCCATATTAGTGGCACTAATAGAGCTTGCGTTTCCGATTGTTTTAAATAAAGTAATTGATGATATTCTGCCAGATGGGGAATTGAAATGGATTATTATGGCGAGTTTATTGCTGTTTGGATTATACATTTTTAACTCCATTCTTCATTTTATCGTTTCATATTGGGGACATATGCTTGGCATTAATATTGAGACTGATATGAGAAAAGAATCCTTCAGCCATGTACAAAAGCTATCCTTTAGATATTTTGATAACAACAAAACAGGGCATCTTGTTTCTCGTTTAACAAATGATTTGATGGATATTGGTGAACTTGCTCACCATGGTCCAGAGGATATCTTTATTGCAGCGATGACGATTATTGGAACATTTGGTGTCATGTACTATATTGATCCAACCTTTACGATTCTTATTTTCTTACTTGTTCCGATTATCTTAATCTTAACCATTATTTTCGGGAAATTAATGTCCAAGGCATTCCGTCAAATGTTTGGAGATATTGCAGATTTTAATGCACGTGTTGAAAACAATGTAAGTGGTATTCGTGTTGTACAAGCTTTTACAAATGAAGATCATGAGATTAAACGCTTTAAAGTAAATAATGAAAGATTCCGTATGACAAAGCTGTTTTCCTATAAAGTAATGGCTTGGAATGAAGCTATTTCAGGCATACTCACGAAGGTATTATCACTCTTTACTTTATTTGTTGGGGCTTATTTTGTATTAAATGGGCATTTAACAAATGGCGATTTTATCGCATTTATTTTACTTTCAGGTATTCTCTTAGGCCCAATTAACAAAATCAATATGTTTATAGAAAGCTATCCTAAGGGCATGGCAGGATTTAGGCGCTATATTGAATTCCTCGAAACGGAGCCCGAAATTGCGGACCGTCCAGAAGCGAAAACAATCGATGAAATTGATGGTGAAATTACTTTTTCTAATGTATCGTTTGGCTACGCTGCCAATAATCGTGCCTTACATCAAATTAATTTAAAGGTACGTCCTGGTGAAACGGTTGCCTTAGTAGGCCCTTCTGGTGCAGGGAAATCTACGATCTGTAGCCTATTGCCACGTTTTTATGAGGTGAATGAGGGTTCCATTAAGATTGATGGTGTTGATATACGAGACTTTAAACTGCAATCTTTACGTTCGCATATCGGGATTGTCCAGCAAGATGTCTTTTTATTCGATGGTACCATTCGTGAAAACATAGCCTATGGTGATTTAAATGCCAGTGAAGAAGATATTTGGTATGCCGCACAACGAGCCCAACTGACGGATGTAATCAATGCTTTACCAGAAGGCATGGATACTCTCATAGGTGAACGTGGTGTCAAATTATCAGGTGGACAAAAACAAAGATTATCAATTGCGCGTATTTTCTTGAAAAATCCAAAAATCTTAATACTAGATGAAGCAACATCTGCATTGGATACAGAAACAGAACAAGCTATCCAGCAAGCCTTAAACGAGCTTTCTATCGGTCGTACTACATTAGTGATTGCCCACCGTTTAGCAACGATTAAGGATGCAGACAGAATTGTTGTGGTATCGAAAAAGGGCATTATTGAAGAAGGCACACATGAGCAATTAATGGAACGCCAAAATGCTTACTATGGCTTGTATACAGCCCAATTTGGTTTACAAATTTAAAAGTAAAAGTCTCAAAAGTGAAAGGAAGTTAAAGATGTCAGTACTTGAAATAGATCATGTTGCGATTGGTTACTCTTCAGCGCTCATCGTCAATGATTTAAGTGTGGAGATTCCGAAAGGGGAGATCTCCACGATTATTGGTCCAAATGGTTGTGGCAAGTCTACTTTATTAAAGGCTGTAGCACGTGTATTACGCACACAAAATGGAGCTGTCTATTTAGATGGCAAAGCTATACATCAATTGAAAACAAAAGAAGTGGCCAAAAGAATGGCTATTTTACCTCAAACAGCAACAGCACCAGGAGGATTAACGGTTTTTGAACTGGTATCCTATGGTCGTTTTCCTCATCAAGTAGGGTTTGGTACATTGCAAAAGGAAGACTATGAATATATCCATTGGGCTATTGATGTTACGGGACTAAGAGAATTTAGTGATCGACCAATCGAAGCATTATCAGGTGGTCAGCGTCAAAGAGTATGGATTGCTATGGCATTGGCGCAAGGCACGGATATTTTAGTACTGGATGAACCAACAACTTATTTAGATTTAGCACATCAGCTCGATATTTTATTGTTGCTACAAAAACTAAATAAGGAAGAAGGACGAACAATTATCATGGTTTTACATGATTTAAATCATGCATCACGGTTCTCTCATTTTATGATGGCCATGAGAGACGGCAATTTAATGGTGAATGGCAGTCCAAAAGAAGTGATGACAAAAGAAAATTTACAAAGGGTATTTAATATTGATGCAGAAATGGCTGTATGTCCCTATAGTGAAAATCCAATCTGCCTATCTTATCAGTTGTACGATATGAAAAAATAAAAGCTAGTTGGAAGTTATGAGGAGGAAATAAAATGACTACGTCGACAGGAGTAGGAGAGCTCCACGATTTAGAAGAGCTACAGAAGCGATCTCATCCGATCCGTGGAGTAGTGGCTTTAATCGTAGGAGTAATTGGATTAATAGTTGCCATTGGCTTATCAATTTCTTTTGGTGCAGCAGATATTTCATTGGGTACTGTGTGGACAGCGGTTACCCATTTTTCACCAGAATTAACAACACATCAAATTATCCATGATATTCGCTTACCACGGGTACTTGGAGCAGCATTAGTCGGTGCAAGCTTTGCGGTAGCGGGTGCGATTATGCAGGGGATGACACGCAACCCTTTAGCAGACTCAGGGTTATTAGGCTTGAACTCAGGAGCTGCCTTTATGTTAGCCGTATGTTTTGCCTTCTTCCCTGGGTTGCCTTATATGTATTTAATTTTATGGTCCTTTGTAGGTGCAGGTCTTGGTGTGGCCATCGTTTATGGTATTGGCTCGCTTTCTAAAGGTGGCTTAACACCTATGCGACTAGTTTTAGCAGGAGCTGCTGTTAGTGCGTTACTTGGGGCGCTCGGAGAAGGAATTGCTCTTTATTTTCGTATCGGACAAGACCTCGCATTTTGGTATGCGGGTGGGGTTTCGGGCACAAAATGGAGCCATCTACAAATCTTATCTCCATGGATACTTGTTGCGATGATAGGAGCTCTTATCCTATCACGCTCCATCACCGTACTGAGCTTAGGTGAAGAAATTGCAGTAGGGCTAGGGCAACGTACTGCTGTGGTAAAAGTATGGGGAATGATCATTGTTTTAGTTTTAGCGGGTGCAGCAGTTTCTGTTGTCGGTGCGGTTGGTTTTGTAGGGTTAATTATCCCTCATTTAACCAGATACATAGTTGGTCATGATTATCGCTGGATCATCGCTTGTTCCTTGGTATATGGAGCATTGCTTGTTGTGTTAGCTGATTTAGTAGCACGTGTTATTAATCCACCATATGAAACACCCATTGGTGCGCTCATAGCCTTTATTGGAGTACCATTCTTCCTTTATTTAGCTCGAAAAGGAGGGAAAGAACTATGAGTAACAGCTATTTAACACCAAGTCAGCTAAAGGCGAAAAGGAAACATTTTTCCATTCTTGCTACGCTCATTGTGTTAATCGTTATTACCTTTGTCATAAGTATGAATACAGGTGTCATTAAACTGACACCAATGGAGGTTCTTCGGACTCTTTTTGGTCAAGGTGATGCACAACAGCAGCTTATCTTATATGAATTCAGACTTCCAAGAATTGTGATTGCTGTATTAGTAGGTATGGGGTTAGCTATATCTGGCGCTATTTTACAGGGCATTTCTAAAAATGCCTTAGCAGACCCAGGAATCTTAGGGATTAATGCAGGAGCAGGACTAGCGGTTATGCTCTATGTGTCATTTTTTCCAACTACGAAAGCAGCACCTGTTTATTTACTGCCTATACTGGCTTTTATAGGAGCAGGTTTGACAGCTGTACTGATTTATTCACTTTCTTATCGACGCCATGAGGGGATTACACCAATGCGTTTAATCTTAACTGGGGTAGCTGTGGCAGCAGGGATTAGCTCCGCTATGATTGTGCTAACACTACGTCTATCGCCAGAGAATTATCAATTTGTAGCAACATGGCTAGCAGGTAGCATTTGGGGCTCAAATTGGAGATTTGTTCTGTCGTTATTACCATGGTTAGTTATCTTATTGCCATTCGTCTATTCAAAATCACGTGTATTAAACATATTGAATTTAGGTGAATTAACAGCAGTAGGACTAGGTGCCTCGATAGAAAAAGAGCGACGCTGGTTGTTGGCTGCTGCTGTTGGTTTGGCTGGAGCTAGTGTTTCAGTAAGTGGTGGAATTGGTTTCGTTGGCCTTGTTGCGCCACACTTAGCTCGACAGCTTGTTGGGGCTAAACACCAGTTTTTATTGCCAACCGCAGCATTATTAGGAGGTTTCTTAGTGTTAATGGCTGATACAATCGGTCGTTCCATTTTAGAACCTTCAGAAATTCCAGCAGGGATTGTGGTAGCAGTTTTAGGAGCACCTTATTTCTTGTATTTACTAGCACGATTAAAAGAGTAAATGGCACTTTTTCCTTTGTGTGTGAATAGTATTACCATGAGGGGAAAGAATAGACGGTTATTAGATTAATTCTTGTCAAATAATTTACGTTTGAATAGATTAGAAGGGGATGGAGAAGAGGAAATGTCAGAGGAACTATATGATGTAACGATTGTTGGCGGTGGTCCAGCAGGGCTTTATACTGCCTTTTATAGTGGAATGCGAGATTTAAAAACGAAAATTATCGAGTATAGCTCACAACTTGGTGGTCGTATGTTAATATATCCTGAAAAAATGATTTGGGATGTAGGTGGAGTAACACCTATTTTAGGTGGTCAGCTTATTAAACAACTTGTGGAGCAAGCTGAAACCTTTGATCCAACGATTGTCTTAAATCAAAAAGTGGAAAAGTTAGATAAGCAACAGGATGGAACATTTATTTTAACATCCTCTACAGGAGAAAAGCATTATTCCAAAACGGTTATTTTAGCAGTAGGCTATGGCGTCCTTTCTATGCAAAAGCTTGAAATTGAAGGAGCAGATCGCTACGAAGTAACGAATTTACATTATACAGTTCAGGAATTAGAAATCTTTCGAGACAAGCATGTGTTGATTTCAGGTGGTGGTAATTCTGCGGTTGATTGGGCTAATGAGCTAGAGTCAATAGCCGCAAGCGTCACGATTGTTCATCGGCGAGATGATTTTGGAGGACATGAAAAAAATGTCTTACGTATGAAAGAATCCTTAGTTCATGTAAAAACGCCCTATGAAGTGGTTCAATTGCATGGGGACGGTGATTTAATTCAATATGTATCTATTGTCAATAAAGATACCGATGAATTGGAACGAGTAAAGGTAGATGCTGTCATTGTAAATCATGGTTTAAAATGTGATTATGGTGCGCTTGAAGAATGGGGATTAAATATTCAGGATGGCGTAGCAATTGTTAATGAGAATCGTGAAACGAACGTAGCGGGTATCTATGGAGCTGGTGATTTTATTGATCATCCTAGTAAAGTTAGATTAATAGCTGGTGCATTTACTGATGGAATACTAGCATTAAATAGTGCAAAACTATACTTGGAGCCAGATGCACCGAAAGTAGCCTATGTATCTTCACATAATATTCGCTTTAAAGAACGAAATGAGAAAATTGGGTTAGTAGACAATGATTATCGTGAAGTTCGCGGTTAGGTATTAGGGATGGTTTGCTTTTAATATTTTTTACTTGAAAATGATAAAATGTCTATGCTATACTTCAAAAGTATGCAACGTGTACATATGTAGCTGACGTTCCACTTCGACACAACTTTTGTAGTCGACATATTCGGGCTATGTAAGGTACAGTTCGATAATACTCTGTTCCAGATGGTTCAGGGCGAGAGGAGAAAACGAATATGAAACAAGGAATTCATCCAGACTACAAAGAAGCAACAGTAACTTGCTCTTGTGGGAACACTTTCAAAACTGGTTCAGTAAAAGAAAACATCGTTGTCGAGTTCTGCAACGAATGTCACCCATTCTACACTGGCCGTCAAAAATTCGCGTCTGCTGATGGTCGCGTGGATCGTTTCAACAAAAAATACGGTCTTAAAAACTAATGTTAGTTTAATACCTGCCAAGCATGCGCTTGGCAGGTATTTTTTTCAGTAAATAATACACGTTGATGCAAGTCTTTTCAAAATCCAGATTGACACAAAGAAAGGGAGAAGACAAAATGGCACAGCTATATTTTAAACATGGTGCAATGAATAGTGGGAAGTCAATAGAAATTCTAAAAGTTGCCCATAATTATGAAGAACAACAAAAACCTGTAATGATGTTTACTTCAGGTTTAGATACGCGTGATGAGGTGGGCTTCGTTTCCAGTCGAGTAGGTTTACGACAACAAGCCATTCCTGTTTATGAAGATACAAATATTTTTGAAATAGTGAAAACTAATGCTGTCAAACCTTATTGTGTGCTTGTGGATGAAGTTCAATTTCTAAAAAAAGCACATGTTTTACAGCTAGCTAACATTGTGGATAAATTGGACATTCCCGTAATGGGCTTTGGTTTAAAAAATGATTTTCAAAATGAGCTATTTGAAGGTAGCCAGTACATGCTTACATATGCAGATAAAATTGAGGAAATGAAAACAATTTGCTGGTTCTGTCATAAAAAAGCAACAATGAATTTGCGTGTAGATGAAAGTGGAAAGCCAGTTTACACAGGAGATCAAATTCAAATCGGTGGCAATGATTCGTATTATCCTGTTTGCCGAAAATGTCATGCAAATCCACCGCTTTAAAGCTAAGTAGCTTGTTAAAGCGCTAAGAAAAAGTAGCATACATGTGAAAATTTCCTTATACTAAGTAGTGGAAATAAGAAATGAAAAAACCATTACGCCTTAGCGTAATTTTGATGAAAGCGGCTTCTCTGTAAAAAAGGAGCAATTTAAAAAACTAAATAGAGGTGAAATCCATGTTTGATCGATTACAAGCAGTGGAAGATCGTTATGAAAGGCTTACTGAGCTTTTGAGCGATCCGGATATTGTTAATGATAGTAAGAAATTACGCGAATATTCTAAGGAACAATCAGATATCCAAGAGACAGTAGATACTTATCGTGAATATAAAAGTGTTAAAGAACAGCTAGTAGATACACGAGAAATGTTAGATAGCGAAAAAGATCCTGATATGCACGAAATGGTAAAGGAAGAATTTAACCTATTAAAAGCACAGCAGGAAGAGCTAGAAGAGCGATTACGTATTTTATTAATTCCAAAAGATCCGAATGATAATAAAAACGTTATTATGGAAATCCGTGGGGCAGCTGGTGGTGACGAGGCTAATATTTTTGCAGGTGACTTGTTCCGTATGTATTCTCGCTATGCAGAAACGCAAGGTTGGAAAATTGATATTATGGAAGCTACACCAAACCCAATGGGCGGCTATAAAGAGGTAATCTTTATGATTAATGGACAAGGAGCCTATTCAAAATTCAAATTTGAAAATGGCGCACACCGTGTACAACGTGTCCCTGCTACAGAATCACAAGGCCGAATTCATACATCAACAGCAACAGTTGCTTGCTTACCCGAGGTTGAGGAAGTAGATGTTGAAATCCATGAAAAAGATATCCGTGTAGATACATTCGCATCTTCTGGTGCGGGTGGTCAATCTGTAAATACAACAATGTCTGCTGTTCGTATGACCCATTTACCGACAGGTGTTGTGGTTTCGATGCAGGATGAACGTTCACAAATTAAAAACCGTGAAAAAGCAATGAAAATTCTTCGTGCTCGTGTTGCAGATATGTATATGCAGGAAGCGCAAAAAGAGATTGATGCTACACGTAAATCAGCTGTTGGATCTGGTGACCGCTCTGAGCGAATTCGCACATACAATTATCCACAAAACCGCGTAACCGACCACCGTATCGGCTTAACGATTCAAAAGCTAGATCAAATCGTTGAAGGCAGACTAGACGAGATTATCGATGCTCTTATTTTAGAAGAACAAGCATCGAAGTTAGAGCGTTTAAATGATGACTTATAAAAATGTGATGGAGGCCCTTGAGTGGGCTTCTTCTTTTTTAGTGGATAATGGTTGTGAACAAACAGCAGCGCGGATTGTTATGCAACATGTGCTTGGTACTAGTTATGGAGAAGTTATGCTGCATTTGCAAGATGAATTAACAGCAGCGCAGCAAATGAGATTTAATGAGCTCATAGAAGAACATGTCAATGGACGCCCTGTCCAATACTGTGTTGGGTATGAGGAGTTTTATGGCCGTTCATTCTTAGTCGATGAATCTGTCTTAATACCACGACCTGAAACAGAGGAATTGGTGCTTGGAACAATTAATCGACTACCTAAATTATTTACAAAGCAAACATTGAAGCTGGCTGATATCGGTACAGGTAGTGGAGCCATTGCTATTTCAATGAAGCTGGAATGCCCAGCATTAACGGTCATAGCTACCGATTTATCAGAAGCTGCACTAGCAACTGCTCAAAAAAATGCAAAGCAATTAGAGGCAGATATTGATTTTAGATTGGGAGATTTAGCTGCTCCACTTGCAGGAGAAAAATTTGATATTGTTTTATCGAACCCACCGTATATCGCATTTGATGAGGCACAAGCAATGTCAAGCGTTGTGCTAGAGCATGAGCCGCATAGTGCCCTCTTTGCCGAGGAAGATGGTCTTATTTTATATAGAAAATTAGCCGAACAATTACCAGCTTATATGAATAGGCCAGCGTTGATTGGATTAGAAATTGGTTATACACAGGGGGAGAAAGTAGCCAAATTCTTTCAAGATAGTTTTCCACAGGCGACAGTTTCAGTAGAAAAAGATATTAACGGTAAACCTCGAATGATTTTTTGTGAGCTACATGTATAAAGTTTCTTATTCTTGCCAACAATGTTGAGCAAGGAGGGATTTTTATGTTGAACGAATACAAGATTATTAGATTACCTAAACAAAATATCTTTCTAGCTTTTGCTAGACTAGTATTAATTGCGATTGTTTTACAGTTATGTGTTTTATATATTCCAACATTAGTAGGTTTGGCGAAGGAATCTTCCGGTGATGTGCAAGAAAAAGATTTTCGTATACGTGTTATTGCAAACAGTAATACTGCACAAGATCAGCTAGAGAAACAGCAGCTTGTCCAAGATTTAAAGCCATACTTTCTACAACTGGGTACGGCTGGATTTGCTGGGAATGAGCAAATTCTTTCGTTAAAACAACAAGTTGAAGCTGAACTGAGCGAAAATTATCCACAATTGGATGCACAGGTTGTTGTTGGGGATAATTTATTCCCACCAAAAAGACAAGGTGCTGTACTTTATCCACAAAATGTCTATCAATCAATTGTTGTAAAGATTGGTGATGCCCGTGGAGATAACTGGTGGTGCAGTATCTTCCCATCGATATGTGAGCCTGATAATGAAGAGGTAAAAGAAGAAGTAGAAGTAGAAGAAAAAGAACAAGTTACATTCTTTATATGGGAATGGATTAAAGGACTTTTTGAATGAATTGTGCACAAATTCAGACAACTTATACACATTTTTTATTAAGTTATAAACAATATGTGGATAATTCAGTAAAAACGAATAATTGAAGGTAGGTATTAATCATGAAAACTGTTTGTAAGGTTGTGGACAGTAATGTGAATAGTCAGATTAATTATACACAAGCTGTGGATATCTTAAATGCAGGAGAGGTAGTCGCATTTCCAACAGAGACGGTTTATGGCTTAGGAGCGATTGCCACAAATGATCTGGCAGTTAAAAAGATATTTGAAGCAAAAGGTCGACCTTCAGATAATCCTTTAATTGTCCATGTTGGTACAAAAGAGGAAGTAGCGATCTATATCGAACATATTTCTAACATAGCTAAACAATGCATGGATTTATTTTGGCCAGGACCATTAACACTGGTGATGCCAGCGAAGCCGGATGTATTAGCTAAAAGTGTCACAGCTGGGTTATCAACAGTTGGCATTCGAATGCCTGATCATCCAGTAGCGCTCGCCTTACTACAACAGCTCCAAAAACCGCTTGCTGCACCGAGCGCTAATCGTAGTGGAAAGCCAAGTCCTACAGAAGCCGTTCATGTTTTAGATGATTTAGAAGGGTACATACCTTATATTTTAGATGGAGGTTCTACAGGCATAGGGCTTGAGTCTACTGTACTAGATGTGACACATGAACCTCCAGTAATTTTACGTCCAGGTGGCATTACGAAGGAAATGCTTGAGGCTAAGATTGGTCCAGTGATTCAACCAACTAAAATAGAACAGAAGCTAGACGCAACGCCTAAGGCACCGGGAATGAAATATACGCATTATGCACCAAATGCTCCCGTGTATTTAATAGACTGTGATGTTGAGAAAGTCAACGAAGCTGTTCTACATTTAAAGAGACAAGGACATAGTGTAGCACTACTTGCACCTGAGAACTTTGAAGAAATTAAAGTGGATTTTTACTTCTCTATTGGTGAAGCAGGAAGTAAAGAAGAAATGGGTGCGGCCTTATATAATGCACTTAGAGCATGTGATAAAACTACCGCTACCGTAATATTAGCAACAACTACTTCAATAGAAGGAGTAGGTGCAGCTATTATGAATAGACTTG
The DNA here is from genome assembly GCF_058797135.1 of Lysinibacillus sp. GW823-FHT02G10. Lineage (NCBI taxonomy): Bacteria > Bacillati > Bacillota > Bacilli > Caryophanales > Bacillaceae > Lysinibacillus > Lysinibacillus sp. GW823-FHT02G10. The sequence goes on along the minus strand of NZ_JBXAJI010000005.1, from coordinate 67,107 downwards.
AAAAAGCCTCTGGAGGTAAATGGTATTCATTGTAAATAATAATAGAACAATTATAGGCAAAAGACATTGAAAAACCACATGTTTTTTGTCTTTTTTTGTCCAATTATTATATGTTAAAAATGAAAAACAATAGTAAACAGTTATGATAATAATGTATTTTCGAGCATAAAATGATAAAATATTAGGGAGCGAAGGAGTGCGTTCTTGCAGGGAATTCTTGCAGGTATATTAACGTCTGTTGATGTGATTGGTCTATATGTTTTGCTGCCAAATGTTAGATATCGATTATTTTTATCATTATGGACGGCTGCATTACATATGCTTTTTCCTTTATTAGGGTTTGAATTAGGAAGCTATTTAGTTCGATTTCTATTAGAATGGGGACAATGGATTTCAAGTATTTTATTATTTTGTATCGGGATGCATTTATTATTATTTTCTCACAGAGATGAAAAAGTAACGATTTCACCTGTACTTTTAGCAGTGACTGCAAGCCTAGACACCTTTTCAGTTAGTGTTTCTTTTGGTATGCTTAACTTAGAAAAAACGATTTTTATTATGAGTGCAGGCTTAAGTGCATTAATTTGTGCTTATGGGTCATTAGTTATAGCACGTAGGAGCCAAGTCTTTTTTGGCAATAAAATTCAAATCATTGCTGGCATTATATTTATAATCATGAGTATTCTAGCTATTCAACAATAGATAAAATTGGAGAGTGATAAGTGTGAAAATATTATTTGTTTGTACAGGCAATACTTGTCGCAGTCCGATGGCAGAAGCTATTTTAAAACATAAACAAATAAACAATGTAGAAGTGCGCTCAGCGGGTATTTATGCGATGCCTAATGCACAAATGTCAGCACATGCACAACAAGTGTTAAATGAAGCCCAAATGTCCCATCAACATTTTGCGACGCAATTATCACAAGCTGAAATGGCATGGGCAGACTTAGTTTTAACGATGACGACTGCTCACAAAGATACCGTCATTTCCAATTATCCAGAAGCTGAGCATAAAGTATTTACATTGAAAGAGTATACAAATGAGGGCAGTTTAGAAAATGTAGTGGATCCTTATGGTGGTAATAGAGCAATTTATGAAGCAACATTTGCAGAATTAAAAGAACTGGTTGATCAATTAATACAAAAACTAGAAAAGAATTGAGGGGTCCTATGAAAAAACAATTTGGTTTACGCCTAAAGTTGGTGTTATTTGTTAGTGTTCTTGCACTAATCACCTACAGTGTCAGTTTTATATTCATTGAGTTTTTACAACCTACCTTCTTCCCTGACACAAATCGAAAAGTTTTTGAAGTGATTACGTATGCGTTAGGCATAACTTGGTCAGGGATATTAGCTGCCTTTTTAAGTGTAATCCTCATCAAGCCGTTACAGCAGCTTGAACACTCAGCAACACTTGTGGCAGAAGGAAAAATAGGACAGGATGTACAAATGCCTAATACAAATGATGAGATTCGATCTGTTGCAGAGGCATTCCAACAAATGGTGTTAAACTTACGTCAAATGGTGGAAAGTATTGATCATAACTTCCAACAAACGAATCAATCGATTATCCAGCTTTCAGATGAAGCAGGAGTGGCAACAAGAAAGGCAGAAGGCATTGCATCTACCGTAAAGCATATTTCTACAGGAGCAGAAGCATCTGCAACTGCTGTACAAGATACTGCTGAAGCGATTGAAGATGTAAGAACGCTTGCAACAGAGGTAAATAGTAGGGCAGAAGCATCAGCATCACAAACTAAAGAGATTCTACATAATTTATCGACAACAACAAAAGCCATTGAAACATTAGTGAATAGTATTCAACAAATTGCGACAGGCAATAATGAGGCATTAAAAAGCATTCATGCGCTAGAAGAGAATGCTGGACAGGTAGAACGAATAATTAGCTTAGTTGGTGACATTGCAGCACAAACCAATCTGTTGGCACTAAACGCCTCTATAGAAGCTGCTCGTGCAGGAGAACATGGAAAAGGCTTTGCAGTAGTAGCTGAAGAAGTCCGTGGTTTGGCTGATGAAAGTGCAAAAGCAGTGCAAGGAATTACAGCTTTAATTCAAACCATGCAGCAAAACGTAGAAGTAGTTGTGAAACAAATGAACGAACAAGTTGCCTTTGCAACAAAGGAAGCCGATCGAGTGTCTGAAACAACGACAGCAGTAGAAAATATGGCTTCTAATGTACATGAAATGGCAACATCAATTGTTGAGATTTCTTCTTTAATTGAACAGCAAATGCATAATATTGAAACGACAGCTCGACAATCACAGGAAGTTGCTGCCATTGCGGAACAAACGTCAGCAGGTGCACAGGAAGTTCGTAGTGCTGCTGAAGAGCAAGCCTATGCAATTGAACAAGTCGAGCATCTGGCTCAAAGTTTGAAAAAGCAATCGGAAGCATTGCATAAAATGATCCAACAATTTGATAGACAAGCATAGTCCTGAAGGTTATACATAAATCCCATGAAAAATCGGATTTATGTATAACCTTTTTTATTAAAGGACAATTTATGTCCACTGTAAGTAAAAAGCTAAAAAAACTTCAGTAGATGGAATATTACAACAAAAGACCATTATCCGAACTTATTAACATGATATTCACATTATCCACAAAAAATAAGTTTAAAAGTGAATGATTTTATGTTAACATACAATTAATGTTCGTCTTTCGGGAAAAATCAACGTAAAAACATAAGAAAAATCGTGTTATTCTTCAGAAAGAAGTGGTACACTAAGGTTGACTATAATTCGAAAAGAGGGAACCCAGTGAGAATAGCAATTTCTTCTGATCACGGAGGCAATAACTTACGTCGTGAGATTATGCAGCTATTAGATGAACTTCAAATTAGCTACGAAGATTTTGGTCCACAATCTGCGGATTCAGTAGACTATCCAGACTATGCAAAACCTGTATCTGAGGGTGTTGCTAACGGAGAATTTGATAAAGGCATTTTAATTTGTGGCACAGGAATTGGTATGTCCATTGCCGCTAATAAGGTCAAGGGTATACGTTGTGCATTAGTACATGATGTATTTAGTGCCAAGGCAACGCGTTGCCATAATGATTCAAATATTTTAGCAATGGGCGAACGTGTAATTGGCCCTGGCCTTGCACGTGAAATCGTACAAGCATGGCTAGAAACCGATTTTGAAGGTGGCCGCCATGTACGCCGTATTGAAAAAATTACTGAACTAGAGCAATAATAGTTTTGTTATTCCATATATGGCATTCGTTTAGGATGTCATATATGGCATGATTTTAATGGATATAGATGAAGGAGCTGAGCTTAATGGTTGTAAAACAAATACGAACACATTTGACTCAGTTACTCAGTGAATTTGAAGAGCAAGTAACATTACGACCCCATACAATTTTTGTAGTAGGGTGCTCTACATCTGAAGTGATTGGTCAGAAAATTGGCACAGCGGGAGCATTGGAGATAGCAGAAGCCATTTTTGAGCCGTTACAAGAATTTGCAGCAAAGCATCAATTGCTTTTAGCATTCCAAGGTTGTGAGCATATAAATCGCGCCATTACTATGGAAGCATCTACAGCTGAAAAATTTGGCTATGATCCAGTAGCGGTTGTCCCAGTACGTACGGCAGGCGGCTCAATGTCAGCATATGCCTATACGCAATTTGATAACCCAGTGATTGTTGAAACAATACAGGCACATGCAGGTATTGATATTGGACAAACATTAATCGGTATGCATTTGAAAGCAGTAGCTGTGCCTGTTCGAACATCGGTAAAAATGGTAGGAGAAGCTGTTGTGACGATTGCAACAACACGTCCTAAGCTAATTGGCGGAGAACGTGCAGTATATAAATAATTACCACCCTATTTAGTGGTAGAGATGAATAACGATACTTTAGGAGGCTTTTTCAAACATGGCATATGAAAAATTAGCAGTACAAGACAAAGCAGTACTAGATGGAATTCTTGCAGAAAAAACACGTCAGCAAGCAAATATTGAATTGATTGCATCAGAAAACTTTGTATCCGAAGCAGTGATGGAAGCGCAAGGATCAGTACTGACAAATAAATACGCTGAAGGTTATCCTGGTAAACGCTATTATGGTGGCTGTGAGCATGTAGACGTAGTAGAAGACATTGCACGTGATCGTGTAAAAGAACTCTTCGGAGCAGAATATGCAAATGTGCAACCACACTCAGGTGCACAAGCAAACATGGCTGTTTACCATACGATTCTAGAACCAGGTGACACAGTTCTGGGTATGAACCTTTCACATGGTGGTCACTTAACACATGGTTCTCCAGTAAACTTCTCTGGTATTCTATATAATTTTGTAGAGTATGGTGTAACACAAGATACACAAGTGATTGATTATGAAGATGTACGACAAAAGGCTTTAGAGCATAAACCGAAACTGATTGTTGCTGGTGCATCTGCTTATCCACGTGAAATTGACTTCTCTAAATTCCGTGAAATTGCAGACGAAGTCGGAGCCTATTTCATGGTGGATATGGCACACATTGCTGGCCTTGTAGCTGCTGGCGAACATCAATCACCAGTGCCATATGCTGATTTTGTTACATCAACTACACATAAAACATTACGTGGACCACGTGGTGGATTAATTCTTGCTTCAAAAGAATGGGAGCAAAAACTAAATAAATCTGTATTCCCAGGCATTCAAGGTGGCCCATTAATGCATGTTATCGCTGCAAAAGCTGTAGCATTTGGAGAAGCTTTACAACCAGAATTTAAAGACTATGCAAAACAAATTAAAGCCAATGCAAAGGCATTAGCAGAAGTATTAATTGCTGAGGGTGTTGAAATTGTTTCTGGTGGTACAGATAACCATTTATTACTGCTAAATGTTAAATCTCTTGGTTTAACAGGTAAAGTAGCAGAGCACGCACTAGATGAAGTAGGAATTACAACAAATAAAAATACAATCCCTTACGATACTGAATCTCCATTTGTCACTTCTGGAATTCGTATTGGTACTCCAGCGGTCACTTCTCGTGGCTTTAAAGAGGAAGATATGAAAGAAGTAGGAGCAATTATAGCAGCTGTTCTTAAAAGCCCTGAAGATGAGGCAGTTAAAGCAGATGCAAAAGATCGTGTGAAGGCATTAACTGATAAGCATCCACTATATGTATAATCAATAGAATAATAGCTGTATTTAAAGTACAAAATTTACTTTAAATACAGCTTTTTGTTTTGGAAATGGAGGATTAAACTGTAAAAAACATCTTTTTTCTAATAAAGTAGAATAATCCCCTTATTTTTGAATAAATTTACATAAAAACGGTATAAAGGGATATATTATAGTAGGCAGAGGACAGATAGTGTCCTAGAAAAGAAGTTTTTTTTAATAAAAGTGAAAATTTAATTAAATTTTATGTACAATGGAAATGAAATGAAGTGATAGAAAAGGAGGGGTTGGATGGTCACTAAATCGTTAAACACAGATTATGATGTATTATTAAACAGCATTCGCAAATTAGGTAATAATTCGAAAGAAAGCTACGTTATTTTTGATGCGACGAAGCATCATTACATAGTAGAGTGTAATGATTCTTTTTGTATGCTTACTAATGCTGCACGTTCACAAATACTAAATACTGATTATTTTTCATGGCTATCAATGGACGAAAAAATGACAACCATTGAAATGATTAAAGAAAAAATACATAACGGCATAATGGTGCAGGCGAAGCTATATCATAATGGCATCGATAAACCTCCCTTTTGGGCAGAAATACAAGCATTACCTTTTTGCAATGAGGCAAATGTAACCCAATTTGTTTTAGTATTTGTGAAGGATGTTACATATTATCATACGGAAGACTTCTTAATGCGTTTAGAAAATGATATGTACAGGGCAATTGAGAAGGAGTTTACTTTTGAGCAAAAGATGAAGCTTATTTGTCAAGGCCTCGATGAATTTTTCATGCCAAATATTGCAAGTATGGTGCTTATAAAAACAGAAGTAAACCAATTACAAGTTTTCATAGGAGATAATCAAACAGAGAGCGTACCAAAATGTTGTACAAACAATGATTTCTTTAATAAGGTCATGCAATCAGAAACATCTACTTTCATAGAAAATTTAGATGAAGTGAATATTCCTAAAGAACATAAGCAATATGCTTCGCTAGCTAAAAAGCCGCATGGATGGTTTATCCCTATACGTAATCAACAGCGGCAAGTAATAGGTGTTTTCTCGATATTTAGCCAAAAAACACAAAGTGACCAAATGCTTAAAAGTATGTTTCGAAAAATGGGTGCTCTTGTTGCATTGGCTTATTCATATGCAAGGACGCAGAAAAAAATTTGGGATTTAGCCTATACAGACATTACAACAGGTCTGCCTAATCGTCACAGCTTTGTTAATACGATTGAAAGGGAAGTCCAGCAGGGGCAAAGCGGCTTTATTAAAATATTAAAACCTAGTGAATTTCATCAAGTAGTTGAATTATATGGCCGTGAAATTGGTGATGAACTTTTAAGACAACTTGCCAAACGTCTTGAGCAAGACAAGTCAGAAAGTAATGAGTATGTTGCTAGATTCACTAGCTCTAGTTTGATTATGACTACAATGTCACTTCATGAAGATTTGAATGATTATGAGATGAGAATAAAAGAAACGATTCGCCAGCCTTTTATTATAGGAGGAAAGCAAATCTATATTACATTAAAAACAGGCATTGCTTCCTATAATGATGACATAAATATTAATGATGCGATTCGTTTTGCAGATAATGCGTTATCCTTTGCAATCGATAGGCCAGGCACACATACTGAAATATTTACAACAGAGAAAAATGATGTGCTTGTACAGAAGATGACGGTTTTAAATCATTTGTCAGAAGCCATCAAAAATAAAGAAATAACAGTCCACTTACAGCCTAAAGTAGATTTACGCAATGGGGAAATTCAAAGTATTGAAGCACTTGCAAGATGGATTTCTCCAAAATTGGGTTTTGTTTCACCGGCAGTCTTTATTCCAGTAGCTGAGAGTGCTGGTAAGGTTCGAGAAATTGATGTGCTTATTTTAGAGACGGTACTCTCATGGCTTTCAGAACGACAACGCCTGGGAAGGAAATTAGTGAAAATTGCTGTCAATATTTCACCTGACCATTTTTACTACACGCACTTTGTTCAGGATACACTGAAACTTGTGCGGAAGTATAATATTGACCCTAGCTATATTATCTTAGAGGTGACAGAAAATATTGGTTTAGTAGATTTCCAATCAGCCTATAAGATCATTCAAGAGCTGAAGAGCTATGGCTTTAAAACATCCGTAGATGATTTTGGAACTGGCTTTTCTTCATTAAGCTATTTACAACAACTACCGTTTGCTGAACTAAAGATTGATCGTAGCTTCATCAATGCTATTGAAGATCCAGCAACACTTGCTATTGTTCGCTCTATCATTCAGTTAGCATTAAATTTAGGGATGATTTCAGTGGCAGAGGGTATAGAGACAGAGGAACAGGTTGAGATTCTACGTGCGCTAGGATGCACAGTAGGACAAGGATACTTCTATTTCAAGCCAATGCCAATTGAACAATTAGATATAATCCTTGATCAATAACTTAGTTTTGACAAAAGAATAGATGATAAATGGAGTTGTCCTAAATTTATTTTTGAGACGACTCCTTTTTTCTGTTATACTAGTTGAGATAAAAATGAATCCGAACGGTGAGGAGAGAATCCCTTTGAGCAAAGTCTATGTATTTGATCATCCACTAATCCAACACAAATTAACTTATATTCGCGACAAGAATACAGGAACAAAAGAATTTCGTGAGCTAGTAGACGAAGTGGCAACACTAATGGCATTTGAAATTACACGTGATATGCCAGTAGAGGAAATTGAAATTGAAACACCTGTAACAATTGCAAAAACAAAAGTACTTTCTGGTAAAAAACTTGCAATCGTACCGATTTTACGTGCAGGTATCGGTATGGTAGATGGCGTATTAAAGCTTATCCCTGCTGCAAAAGTTGGTCATATTGGTCTTTACCGTGATCCAGAGACATTAAAACCAGTTGAATATTACGCAAAACTTCCTGCAGATGTTGAAGAACGTGATTTCATCATTGTAGATCCAATGCTTGCAACTGGTGGTTCTGCAGTGGAGGCAATTCATTCACTGAAAAAACGTGGAGCTAAAAACATTAAATTCATGTGCTTAATCGCTGCACCAGAGGGTGTGAAAGCTATTCAAGAAGAACATTCGGATGTAGATATTTACATTGCTGCACTTGATGAAAAATTAAATGACCATGGTTATATTGTACCAGGCTTAGGTGATGCTGGAGACCGTCTATTCGGTACAAAATAAAAATCCATACATGAAATTTCCTCATTTAGGAAACTAATAACTTGTGAAAGCGTCCTTCAAATTGAAGGGCGTTTCATAGTATGTGTAGGTAAGTAATCCCTCATCAACAGGAGATTGATCTTACCATACAATAATAAAAAGGACGGTGCAGATCGTTTTGACAAAGAAATGGAAAGTAATGACGATTTTTGGTACAAGACCAGAAGCAATTAAAATGGCTCCTCTTGTTTTGGAGTTACAAAAGTATCCTAAGCAAATAGAATCTATTGTAACTGTAACAGCACAGCATCGCCAAATGCTCGATCAAGTATTAGAGACGTTTAGTATTACGCCAAACTATGACTTAAATATAATGAAGGATCGCCAAACATTAATTGATGTAACGACAAACGCATTACAGGGTTTAGATAAAGTAATGAAGGAAGCACAACCAGATATCGTTTTGGTACATGGTGATACAGCAACGACTTTCATTGCAAGCCTCGCTGCGTTCTATAACCAAATTGCTATAGGACATGTAGAAGCGGGACTTCGAACATGGAACAAATATTCACCATATCCAGAGGAAATGAATCGTCAACTAACAGGCGTGATGGCAGATTTACATTTTGCGCCAACTGAAGTATCTAAAAAGAATCTTTTAGATGAGAACAAAAATCCAGCGACGATTTTTGTTACAGGTAATACAGCAATAGACGCATTAGCAACAACAGTCAGTGAACACTACACGCATCCTGTATTAGATAAAATTGGCGAGGATCGCATGATTTTATTAACAGCACATCGTCGCGAAAATCTTGGTGAACCAATGCGCCATATGTTTAAAGCGATCACTAGAATACTCGCAGAACATGAGGATGTTCAAGTTGTTTATCCAGTTCATATGAATCCGGCTGTAAGAGAAATTGCTAATGAAATTTTAGGGAATAATAAACGAGTGCATTTAATTGAGCCTCTTGAAGTATTTGATTTCCATAACTTTGCGGCTAATTCATATATGATCTTAACGGATTCAGGCGGTGTACAAGAAGAGGCACCTTCATTAGGAAAGCCAGTGCTTGTTCTTAGAGATACGACAGAACGTCCAGAGGGGATTGCAGCAGGAACATTAAAGCTAGCAGGAACAGAAGAGGAAACAATTTACGCCTTAGCAAAGGAATTACTAACAGATAATAATGCCTATGAAGCAATGGCTAAAGCATCAAATCCATATGGAGATGGACATGCATCTAAGCGTATTGTTGAAGCATTGCTAGGATTTTTACAAAAAACTAATTAAAATACTATATTTTATATTAAAAATAAGTCTAATGTACCTGTTGAAATGGGTAAGCTAATTTACGAGCATAATCTTGTCGTAAATTAGCTTTTTTTATGCGTGAGAAGGTTGAGAAATTTTGAAACTATGAAATTTCATACACAAATTTGTCAACAATTTGACAAGAGTATAGAGGCTGTGAAGTTTTTCTCCTTTACCAATTGACTTCAAATATCACCTATTGTATGCTTACAAAGGGTAAGAATGATAAGGGTTTCTGTTCATAAATAGGACGTTGAAACACTTGTTATATCAACTTTCTACTAAATTGACAGTTCAAAATAAGACTGTCGATTTGCAACGTTTTGTGCGTTTCGGTTTTTACCGAGTCGGTAAGGGGTGTAAGTTATTTTTTTGGGCATTTACACCTGTAATTGAAATGACTCTCCCATTACTATTCCGCTGTGAGTAGTGCTTTTCACTGCTCTTTTCTGATTTCACATAGTGGTCAGCAAACGTTTTCATTACTCGAAAAAATGATTCAGGAGATTACAACCAATGCTAGATTTGCATCACATTTTTGCTGTGCAGAAGAGGGCGTTATTTTTTTTGCTTGCACTCTGCGCATTAGGCTGGGGATTTACCCCCTATCAAACTGTTTTTGCGGGCATCGCAGTCGGTGCATTCTTTGGTACGTATAATTTTTGGATTTTAGTTCGGCGTATGGAGAAGTTTGACAGATCCATTAGTGAAGGGAAGAAAATAGGCTCACTTGGTACAGCGCTTCGCTTTGGATCAGGTGTTGCGGCAGTCGCAATAGCCATTTCGTTGCCAAACTATTTTCACTTAATTAGCACGGTTATAGGGCTAATGATTCCGTACGTTTTTCTCTTTGTCGAGAGAATTGTGTCACATGTAAGGAACCGCTAATGTGCTTTAAATTAGAAAGAGAGGTGAAAAATAACAATGAATCATGAAGCTCCGTTACTAGAAGTCGGTTTTTTAACATTTAACTTATCAACAGTTATGATGTTACTAGTTGCAGCAATTATCGTATTTTTAATTGCCTTTATTTCAACTAGAAGCCTAAAGTTAAAACCTACTGGTATGCAAAACTTTATGGAATGGATTATGGATTTCGTTAAGAATATCATTAAAAGCAACATGGATTGGAAAACTGGTGGTCGATTCCACGTTCTAGGTATCACACTAATTATGTTTATCGCAGTATCTAACTTACTAGGTCTTCCTTTCTCAATTGTCTATGGGCATGAGCTATGGTGGAAATCACCAACAGCTGACCCTACAGTAACGATGACATTAGCAGCAATGATATTAGTCTTAACGCATTTCTATGGTGTAAAAATGAAGGGTACAGGTCATTATGTTGGTACATTCTTCAAACCAATGTCATTCATGTTCCCACTTAAAATAGTAGAAGAATTTGCAAACACATTAACATTAGGTTTACGTCTTTACGGTAACATTTACGCGGGTGAGATTTTACTTGGCTTACTTGCAGGTTTAGCATCATCAGGTGCTGTGGGATTCATCGGGGCAATCGTTCCAATGATGGCATGGCAAGGTTTCTCAATTTTCATCGGCTTTATCCAAGCCTTTATCTTCACAATGTTAACAATGGTTTACATGGCTCATAAAGTGAGCGATGACCATTAATATAAAGCATATACCCTATGCTTGAACAACAAAAACAAACAATTCCAAGGAGGAAATTTTCAAATGACAGGTTCATTAGGTTTATTAGCAGCAGCAATCGCAATCGGTTTAGGTGCACTTGGTGCAGGTATTGGTAACGGTCTTATTGTATCAAAAACAGTAGAAGGTATCGCTCGTCAACCAGAAGCTCGTGGCGTTCTTCAAACTACAATGTTCATCGGGGTTGCATTAGTTGAGGCCCTACCGATCATCGCAGTAGTAGTAGCATTCATCGTAATGAACAAATAATTCAGTTGAACACTGAATTTTACTAGTGGCGAAGCAGGATTCTCCAGATGAAACTTCGCCCTTCATTTTGGAACTGATAAAAGCTATGTGTAAATATAGCTTTTTAAAATAGGTAGTTTTTTAGTCATTAAATTATGTTGAAGTTAAAGCTCTTGAAGGGAGTGAAACAATCGTGTTTTTAGATAATCTTGTACTAGGTGCAGGCGGTGCTTCGTTAAATAGTGGAGATATCATCGCAACATTAGTTATTTTCATCGTATTAATGTTACTACTTAAGAAATTCGCTTGGGGTCCACTTATGGGCATTATGCAACAACGTGAAGAATTAGTAGCGAGTGAAATCGAAGCAGCTGAAAAAGCGCGCAAAGAATCGCACCAATTTTTAGAAGAACAAAAGAGCCTTCTTAAGGAAGCTCGTACAGAAGCACAATCGATTGTTGAAGGCGCTAAGAAGCAAGGCGAATTACAAAAAGAAGAAATTCTTACTGTAGCTCGTAATGAAGCAAATCGCTTAAAAGAATCGGCTTTACGTGAAATTGAGTCTGAAAAAGAAAAAGCTATTGCAGCTGTACGTGATGAAGTCGTTTCATTATCTGTACTTGCAGCATCTAAAGTCCTTAGCAAAGAGATTTCTGAGGCAGACAACCGTGCTCTAATTGAAGAGACGATTGCGAAGGCAGGGGAAGCTCGATGAGTAATTCAACTGTAGCAAAACGTTACGCTCAAGCGCTTTTTGAATTGGCGCAACAAAAAAATATTCTTACTGAAGTAGGAGCAGACTTAAGTGAACTAACAAAAGTAGTAAAAGAATCGCCTGATTTTTTAACGCTTTTAAATGCACCTAAGTTCTCCGTTGAACGAAAAAAACAAATGGTAGCTGATATCTTTAATGGTGCAACACCAGAAGTTTTACACATTGTTCAACTTCTAGTTGAGAAAAAACGTGTAAACGAGATGACACAAATTGCTAAGGCATATGCTGAACTTGCTGCGCAAGCACAAGGCACTGCAGATGCAACAGTATTTTCAACACGTGCACTTTCTGCAGAAGAAAGCGCTAATATTTCAGCAGCGTTCGCGAAACTTGTTGGAAAACAATCATTAAATATTACAAACGAAGTTGATCCATCTTTACTTGGTGGTATTCGTGTTCAAATCGGTAACCATATTTATGATAGCTCAGTAGCTAATAAACTAGAGCGTCTAAAACGTGAATTAATCGGTTAATAATTTAGAAATGTGAGAGGTGACATACATGGGCATCAAGGCTGAAGAAATCAGCAGTCTGATTAAACAACAGATTGAGAATTATGAATCTGAACTTAAAGTAAGCGAAGTTGGTACAGTTATCCGTATTGGTGACGGTATTGCTCTTGCTCATGGCCTCGACAACGCCATGGCTGGAGAACTACTAGAGTTCTCTAATGGTGTTATGGGTATGGCTCAAAACCTAGAAGAAGGTAACGTTGGTATCGTAATCTTAGGTCCATACACTGACATCAAAGAAGGCGATGAAGTTCGTCGTACAGGTCGTATCATGGAAGTACCAGTTGGTGAAGAACTAATTGGTCGTGTTGTAAACCCACTTGGACAACCAGTGGATGGACAAGGTCCTATCAACACTACAAAATCTCGTCCAATCGAAAGTCCAGCTTTCGGTGTAATGGCTCGTAAATCAGTACACGAACCACTACAAACTGGTATTAAAGCGATTGACGCATTAGTACCAATCGGTCGTGGTCAACGTGAGTTAATCATCGGTGACCGTCAAACTGGTAAAACATCTGTAGCTATCGATACAATTCTTAACCAAAATGACCAAAATATGATTTGTATCTACGTAGCAATCGGTCAAAAAGAATCTACTGTACGTGGTGTTGTAGAAACTCTTCGTAAACATGGCGCTTTAGATTACACAATCGTTGTGACAGCTTCTGCTTCTCAACCAGCTCCATTATTATTCTTAGCACCATTTGCTGGTGTATCTATGGCTGAAGAATTCATGTTACAAGGTAAACACGTATTAATCGTGTATGATGATCTTTCTAAACAAGCATCAGCTTACCGTGAACTTTCACTTCTTCTTCGCCGTCCTCCAGGTCGTGAAGCATATCCTGGTGACGTTTTCTACTTACACAGCCGCTTACTTGAACGTGCTGCGAAGTTAAATGAAACATATCAAAATGGTTCGATTACAGCTCTTCCATTCGTTGAGACACAAGCTGGGGATATCTCTGCATACATCCCAACTAACGTAATCTCAATCACTGATGGACAAATCTTCTTACAATCTGACTTATTCAACTCAGGTGTACGTCCAGCGATTAACGCCGGTCTTTCTGTATCACGTGTAGGTGGATCTGCTCAAATTAAAGCGATGAAAAAAGTTGCGGGTACACTTCGTCTTGACTTAGCTGCATTCCGTGAGCTTGAATCATTTGCTCAATTTGGTTCAGATTTAGATAAAGTAACACTTGCTAAACTTGAGCGTGGTAAACGTACGGTTGAAGTTCTTAAACAAGACCTTAACAAACCACTAAAAGTTGAAAAACAAGTTGCAATCCTTTACGCATTAACTAAAGGTCATTTAGATGATATTCCAGTACAAGATATCGTTCGCTTCGAATCAGAATTCTTAAGCTGGTTAGATTCAAACCACACAAACGTTTTAGATCATGTTCGTACTACTAAAGAGCTTGCTCCTGATGCGGATTATGAAGCAGCAATCAATGCATTCAAAAAAACTTTCGCTAAATCAGAATAAGTCTTAGCTAGTCACTTGATTAAAAAACAGAAGGTGGTGAAATACCAGTGGTAAACTTACGCGAAATTAAAGGTCGTATTACTTCAACAAAGAGTACGAAGCAAATTACAAAAGCAATGCAGATGGTTTCTTCTTCTAAGTTACGTCGTGCAGAGCAAAATGCTAAAGCTTACGTTCCTTACATGGAAAAAATTCAGGACGTAGTAGGCGCGATCGCTTCAGGGACAAAAGACAGCGGACATCCAATGTTAACTGCTCGTCCTGTTAAGAAAACGGCTTACTTAGTCATTGGTTCTGACCGTGGTCTTGCAGGTGCTTACAATTCAAGTATCCTACGTCAAGTACAACGTACGATTAACGAGCGTCATAAATCAAAAGACGAATACGTTATTTTAGCAGTAGGTCGTGTTGTTCGTGACTACTTTGTGAAACGTGATCATAATGTCATCAGTAATGTTGTCGGTCTACCTGACCAACCAACATTTGCTGATATTAAAGAAATCGCTCGTAATGCTGTTGGTATGTTCATTGATGGTACGTATGACGAACTTTATATGTACTATAATCACTTTGTCAGCGCTATTGCTAGCGAAGTGACAGAGAAAAAACTTCTTCCATTAACAGATATTGCCCCTGCAAGCGGTACTGCTTCTTATGAATTCGAGCCATCTGGTGAAGCAATTCTAGAAGTGTTACTTCCACAATATGCGGAAAGCTTAGTTTATGGCGCATTATTAGATGGAAAAGCAAGTGAACATGCTTCTCGTATGACGGCTATGAAAAATGCAACAGATAATGCAACTGATCTTATTTCAGACCTTTCTTTGCAATATAACCGTGCACGTCAAGCGGCGATTACACAAGAAATTACAGAAATCGTTGGTGGAGCTGCAGCCTTAGAATAGGCAAGCAGCTTCCCAATGTCGTATAAGAATACGATAGGAGGGTACACAGTAATGAATAAAGGACATGTTATTCAAGTAATGGGTCCAGTTGTTGACGTTAAATTCGACAATGGCCAATTACCAGCAATCTATAACGCTTTAACAGTTAAGATTGAACGTCCTAATGAAGAACCAACAATTCTTGCATTAGAAGTTGCGCTTCATTTAGGTGATGATTCTGTTCGTACAATTGCGATGTCATCTACTGATGGCTTACAACGTGGAGCAGAAGTAACAGACTTAGGAAAAGCTATCTCAGTACCAGTTGGTGAAGTTACACTAGGTCGTGTATTCAACGTACTTGGAGAAGTAATTGACTTAGGTGAAGAGATTCCAGCAGACGCACGTCGTGATTCAATTCACCGTGAAGCACCAACTTTCGAGAATCTTTCAACTACAGTTGAAATTCTTGAAACAGGTATCAAAGTAGTAGACTTACTTGCACCATATATCAAAGGTGGTAAAATCGGTCTATTCGGTGGTGCCGGTGTAGGTAAAACTGTATTAATCCAAGAATTAATCAACAATATCGCACAAGAGCACTCTGGTATCTCTGTATTCGCTGGTGTAGGTGAGCGTACTCGTGAAGGGAACGACTTATTCTTCGAAATGAGCGATTCAGGCGTTATCAAGCAAACAGCGATGGTATTCGGTCAAATGAACGAGCCACCTGGTGCACGTATGCGTGTTGCTTTAACTGGCCTTACAATGGCGGAATACTTCCGTGATGAGCAAGGTCAAGACGTACTTTTATTCATCGACAATATCTTCCGTTTCACACAAGCAGGTTCTGAGGTTTCTGCCCTATTAGGTCGTATGCCTTCAGCGGTAGGTTACCAACCAACACTTGCAACTGAAATGGGTAAACTACAAGAACGTATCACATCTACGAACAAAGGATCTGTAACTTCTATTCAAGCGATTTATGTACCAGCCGATGACTATACTGACCCGGCTCCAGCTACAACTTTCGCCCACTTAGATGCAACAACTAACCTTGAGCGTAAATTATCTGAAATGGGTATCTACCCTGCGGTTGACCCATTAGCTTCGACTTCTCGTGCATTATCACCTGAAATCGTAGGCGCTGAGCACTACGCAATTGCTACTGGTGTACAACGTACAATCCAACGTTACCGTGAATTACAAGATATCATTGCAATCTTAGGTATGGATGAGTTATCTGATGAAGATAAACAAACAGTAGAACGTGCTCGTCGTATTCAATTCTTCTTATCACAAAACTTCCACGTAGCGGAACAATTCACTGGTCAAAAAGGTTCTTATGTACCTGTAAAAGAAACTGTTCGTTCATTCAAGGAAATCCTTGATGGCAAATGGGATCACCTACCAGAAGATGCTTTCCGTCTAGTTGGTTCAATTGATGAAGTAGTTGAAAAAGCGAAAAGCATGGGCGTAGAGGTTTAATACTAGGGACGAGGAGGAAAAAATATGAAGACAGTTCTAGTCAATATTGTCACTCCCGACGGCCCAGTATACGATTCTGAAGTATCAATGGTAATCGCTAAAACAACTTCAGGAGAAATCGGTGTTCTTGCTGGCCATATTCCAATGGTTGCTCCACTTGCAATTGGTGCAGTGAAGCTTAAAAAAGAAAACGGTTCGACTGATATTGTTGCTGTAAGCGGTGGTTTCATTGAAGTTCGTCCAGAAAAAATCTCAATTTTAGCGCCGTCTGCTGAAATTGCTGAAAGCATCGATGTTCAACGTGCTAAAGAAGCCGTTAAACGTGCTGAAGGACGTCTTCAAAGTAAACAAGACAACATTGATTTCAAACGTGCTGACCTAGCATTAAAACGTGCGTTGAATCGTATCAACGTTCATGAGGGTAATATCTAATTCATTTTTAACGGGCAGATATCGCATCTGCCCGTTTTTTAAGGTGAATAAACATATTGAAGGAGAAATGGAGGATGCTACATGGAAATATATGAAGCGATCGGACAAGAAGCTTTATTGGGTATTTTATCTCACCTATTTTTTATTGCTATTACTTTTTACGCATTACAAGCTTTTATGATCGAAAAACTATTTAAAAAGAATCGAGTTTTTCAAATTCAGCTCATTTATATTTTACTTAGTATTGCGATAGGCTCAGCAGTATCTAATTTCTTTCTTCAAATATCTAGCTGGTCAGGCAAACTTCCTTATTTATTTTAAAGAATTCGTTGCTTTCTTTCATAAATTTATAGGTCTACATACTTCAAAGGACTTTATAATACCATTTGTGTGGCCCTTTGAACTATGTAAAAAGACGCTAATACATTAAATTCTTATGAATTTTACGCTATTAGCTACCAAGATACCCATTGATAAATGTACGATAATAGGGCCTGCCACTTCATTTTTTATAGAAAAAAGTGAAAAGTTGTTTTTTATTCATATATCTTTGGGTATGTATTAGAAGCGAACGGGTTATTGGTCATTCACAAAAAAAATTTAGCAGCGTACAATAAATAAATAGCAAAAAATCTAATAATGGCTTAAAATAGTGATTTGGACGCTTGAACGAGCGTTAGAAAAGTTGTACTATAGAGTTGTTTGTTTACTGATTATGACATTATACTTCTTTATTAAAATAAAAATTTGGTAGGTTAATAGATTGAATTCGGAGGGACATAGGGTGGATAAAATAATAGTGACTGGCGGCCAAAAACTACAGGGAAAAGTACGTGTAGAGGGCGCAAAAAATGCAGTGTTACCAATCCTTGCAGCAGCTTTACTTGCTTCAAAAGGAGAAAATGTAATTAAAGAAGTCCCTAATTTAGCAGACGTCTTTACAATAAATGAAGTACTTAAAAGTTTAAACGCAGCAGTTACATATATACCTGAAGATAATGCCGTATATATAGATGCAACAAAAGAACTTTCAAGTGAAGCTCAATTTGAATTTGTTAGTAAAATGCGTGCATCTATTTTAGTAATGGGATCTCTACTTGCTCGTAATGGCTATGCTCGTGTAGCACTTCCTGGAGGCTGTGCAATTGGATCACGTCCGATTGAATTACACTTAAAAGGCTTTGAAGCAATGGGTGCAAAAATTTCATTTGGCCATGGCTATGTTGAGGCGAAGACAGAGGGTCGCTTAAAAGGGGCTAATGTGTATTTGGATTTCCCAAGTGTTGGGGCAACTGAAAATATTATGACAGCTGCATCTTTAGCTGAAGGGACAACTGTAATTGAAAATGCAGCGAAAGAGCCTGAAATCGTGGATCTTGCAAACTTTATTAATAGTATGGGTGGCCGTGTAATCGGAGCGGGGACAAATACGATTCGTATCGAAGGAGTCGATACATTATATGGAGTAGAGCATCATATTATTCCTGACCGTATTGAAGCTGGTACATTTATGGTGGCAGCAGCTATTACGAGAGGAGATGTGGTGATTGAAAACGCAGTTCCTGAGCATATGACTGCTTTAATAGCTAAAATGCGTGAGATGGGCGTAGAAATTACTGAGTTGGATGAAGGAATCCGTGTACGAGTTCCCAAAACACTAAAAGCAGTTGATATCAAAACAATGCCACATCCTGGTTTCCCAACAGATATGCAATCACAAATGATGGCGTTAATGCTTACTGCTGAAGGTACGAGTATTATTACAGAAACGGTATTCGAAAACCGTTTTATGCATGTTGAGGAATTCCGTCGCATGAATGCTGGTGCTAAAATAGAGGGACGTTCTGTGTTTATCGAGGGGCCTGTGGATCTTCAGGGAGCTGAGGTAATGGCAACGGATTTACGAGCTGCGGCTGCATTAATTTTAGCGGGTCTTGTATCAGAAGGAATGACACGTGTCACAAAACTTCATCATTTAGATCGTGGTTATGTTGATTTCCATGGAAAATTAGCATCTCTTGGTGCTAATATTGAACGTATTACAGAAGAGGTAGTGACAATTGAAGATGTAACAGTTGAATTGCCTACAAACTAAATAGATTTTAAAACCCTTTGCTTTTTATGCAGAGGGTTTTTGTTTTCTCATAACTACAAGAAATCTAGCATATTATTCCTTATGAAAAAATGGATGATTAGTATAGGTGTCATTTGCTTGATTGGGGCATTATATATGCTTCCTATAGTAGGGTTTAGTGAAAGACAAGAGGCTATCATACCTCAAACTAGTGATAAGAATGCTTGTGAAATATTTATAGAAGTGGAGGGGCAAGAAGAAAAAATCCCTTTGGAAACGTATATTACAGGAGTAGTTGCTGCAGAAATGCCCGTTTCTTTTAAAAAAGAAGCATTGAAGGCACAAGCTATTGCAGCACGCACCTATGCGTTGAAAACGACAAATTACGGAAAAATTGCGATCGCCCCAACTGTGGCAAAGCAAGTCTTCTATGATGAAGAACAAAGAAAGGCGAATTGGGCTAGCAATTTCCTGGGAAATGAAAAGAAAATTGTCGAAGCTATCAATGAAACACAAGGACAAGTTATTCTTTATAATAATGAATTGATTACAGCCATGTTTCATTCAACAAGCAATGGTAAAACAGAAAGTGCTTATGGATATGGTGGAAATGATATTCCATATTTGCAAAGTGTTGCAAGTATATCTGATCAAACATCTCCTAAGTTTGAGGCTGAGCAAGAATGGACTTTAGCTCAATGGAATAAGCTCTGGCCTATACAATGGCAACCTAGTGATTTTAATCGTATCCAGTTATTTTATAATGATTCTGGACGAGTAGAACGTTTACAGCTAGGGAATAACGTCTGGACAGGGAGAGAGGTAAGAACGCTCCTTGGTATACCATCAACTGATTTCACAATCATCTTTAATGCCAATAAAAGAAAGGTTCAAGTGAAAACTCAAGGTTATGGGCATGGAGTGGGCATGAGTCAATATGGAGCTGAGGCAATGGCAAATGAAGGGAAAACAGCTGCCGAAATTTTACACTATTATTATCAAGATATTGAAATAAAAAAAATAGATGCATGTTTAAAATAACTTCTAGTTGTTCACACTGCAACTAGAGGTGATGAAAATGAGAGAGGATAAAAATAATAAAGCTTCTCAAAACCAAGATCCAAATCAAAAGGAAAATGGCCAATTACAAAAGAAACCGTGGTTTTGGCCAGTAGTTTACACAGGTGGTGCACTTGTTCTAGCAGGATTGTTATTTGGTTACAATAGTCTCGTATCAAAAGTAGAAGAGGCTCCTTTACCAGATTTAGCCGAAGTAGATCCAGGTCCTGTAGTGGAAACTAATGCACGAACTGAAAACATGAAGTATCCATTCAAAGAAGAGAATTTTAGTAAAGTACAAGTCTTACAAGAATTTTACGAGTTAGAGGCAAATGAAGAGTCTCGTGAAAATGCACTAATGGTATTTAATCAAACATTTACTACATCTTCAGGAATCTCTATTGCTATGAATGGTGAAGAGTTTGAAGTACTAGCTGCTATGAGTGGTAAAGTACTAGAGGTAAAACTAGACGCATTTACAGGCAATAAGATCGTGATCGAGCATCCAAATGGTATGCAGACACACTATAGCTCTGTGAAGGATATTGCTGTTAAAGAAGGCGATGAGGTTACACAAGGTCAAGCATTAGGAAAAGCGACTGACAACGAGTGGAATCAAGCGGCTGGCGTCCACATGCATTTCGAAATTCTTGAAAACGGAAAATATATCAATCCGAAAAAATTACTAGCTTTTTAATGAGAAAAGCTAGTAACGCATAAAAAGTCAGCATTTTATCAAGAAAATGCAAAACGTGTTCTGAATAGCTTTGTCCTCACATAAGGTGAAGAAATGCGCAAATGTGCATCTGATTGCCAAAGCATTTTGTGAAATTGTGTGGAAAGGACGAAGAACGTGCATGAGCACATTCGGAAGCGCTGCATACGCCTCGGTGAATTACTGATTGAGACGCGTGAGACTGTGCGTGTCCTCGCGAAAATGACTGGTTATTCAAAAAGTACGGTGCACAAGGATTTAACAGAGCGATTACCAACAATTCATGAAGGATTAGCTGACCAAGTGAAAGAAATACTCGCCTACCATAAGGCCGTACGTCATATTCGCGGAGGAGAAGCAACGAAAAACAAGTGGAAAGAAAGAGCGAGTCAAGAATGATTCGTTCTTTTTTGTTGTGTTGGACAAGCATAAGTGATGATTTTCTAAGAATAGTAATTCTATATTATAGCCGTTCACTGCCTAAAAAGAAAACAGTCTTATTCACTAAATTTAGGTGAAATTACCAATAGAATATGATAAAATATTCTAGATAAAGAGATAAAATGAACGTTATGTAGTTGGAACTGGCGGGAAGGAGAAATTATAAAATGTTTTCGAAAGATATTGGCATTGACTTAGGGACTGCGAACGTATTAATCCACGTTAAAGGGAAAGGGATCGTCCTCAATGAACCATCTGTTGTGGCGATCGATAAAAAGACAAATAAAGTATTAGCGGTTGGGGAAGAAGCCCGCCAAATGGTAGGGAGAACGCCAGGTAATATCACAGCTATTCGTCCACTAAGAGACGGAGTCATTGCAGATTTTGATGTGACAGAGGCGATGTTAAGACATTTCATCAATAAATTAAACGTAAAAGGATTTTTGGCGAAGCCACGCATATTAATTTGTTGTCCAACGAATATTACAAGTGTTGAACAAAAGGCAATTCGTGAAGCTGCTGAAAAATCCGGTGGTAAAAAAGTATATTTAGAGGAAGAGCCAAAAGTTGCAGCAATAGGTGCTGGAATGGATATTTTCCAACCAAGTGGAAATATGGTAGTCGATATCGGGGGCGGAACGACAGATATCGCAGTTCTATCAATGGGTGATATCGTAACAAGTGAATCCATTAAAGTAGCAGGCGATGTGTTTGATAACGATATTTTGCAATATATTAAAAAAGAATATAAATTGCTGATTGGAGAACGTACTGCAGAGGCAATCAAAATGACAATTGGTACAGTTTTCAAAGGTAGTCGCAATGATACAATGGATATTCGTGGCCGTGATATGGTAACAGGTTTACCACGTACAATTACAATTGAGTCTGAAGAAATTGAACGTGCACTACATGAATCAGTAGCCATGATTGTCCAGTCAGCTAAAAATGTCTTAGAAAAAACACCACCTGAACTATCAGCCGATATCATTGATCGTGGAGTGATTATAACTGGTGGTGGTGCATTATTACATGGAATGGACCAGCTATTAATAGAAGAGTTAAAGGTACCTGTTTTCATTGCAGAGAGACCTATGGATTGTGTAGCCATTGGTACAGGTATCATGCTTGAAAATATTGATCGTGTGCCAGCATCCTTATAAAAATAAAATGAGGTGATTTCTTTGTTTAAAGGATTTTATACAGTTGCAACAGGTATGATCACGCAACAAAGAAGAACAGAATTACTTACCAATAATTTATCAAATGCGAATACACCAGGATTTAAGGCAGATCAATCTACGATTCGCTCATTCCCAGATATGCTAATGTCTAGCATTGGAAAAACAAATGCTCCTGCTCACCAACAAGCCGGCGCTGAATATATGAGTCAAGTAGGAGCTTTAAATACAGGGACATATTTACAAGAAACATTGCCAAATTACATACAAGGCCAAATCTATAATACTGATTTTACAACAGATATGGCATTGATTAATGGAAACTTACCACAAAATGAAGATGGGGTTATGGGTTCAATTTTCTTCCGACTAGAGCATCCTGCTGGTGGTGAGGCTTACACACGTAATGGTAATTTCACGTTAGATGGGCAAGGCTATTTAGTTAACGGTCAAGGATTATATGTACTAAATGATGCTGGGCAACGTATCCAGCTACCAAATGATGATTTCCGATTAGATGAAAGTGGCGCTATCTTTGTAAATAATCAACAAGTAGCTCGTGTTGGTGTATCATTTGCTGCAAACCCGAGCATGCTACAAAAACAAGATAATGGTCTTATTCGTACAGAAAATGGTGAGAACTTGCCAACAGCTTATGGAGCGAATGGTGTTTCCTTTACACTACGTCAAAACTTTTTAGAAGGGTCAAACGTAGATTCTGGTCGCACAATGACAGATTTAATGACTGCCTACCGTGCATTTGAAGCAAATCAAAAAGTATTACAAGCTTATGATCGTAGCATGGAAAAGGCTGTAAATGAAATCGGAAAAATTTAATGGGCGAACAGGAGGCTTTTATCAATGCTACGTACAATGATTACAGCTACAAACACAATGGGGCAATTACAAAACAAACTGGATACCATTAGTAATAACATTGCTAACAGTAATACAACAGGCTATAAAACAAAGGAAGCATCCTTTAATGAATTACTTTATCAGCAATTTAATAATGATAAGCAGGATCGTGCAGAACGACAAACACCTGTTGGTATTCGCTATGGATCTGGCGCAATGATTGGGCAAATTAAATCCAATGAAAAGCAAGGTTCATTACAAACAACTAATCGTGATTTAGACTTAGCTTTCACAAAAGCGAAACAATATTTCAATATTTTGATGCCAGATGGTGAAAATGGAACTGAAACAGTGTATACTCGACAAGGTGACTTTTATTTATCTCCATTGAATAATGGAACAGTTATGCTTGTAACAGCAGAGGGTTATCCAGTAGCTAATGCTGCAGGACAAGCTATTACATTACCAGACACGGTTCAAAAGTTTGCTGTTCGAGATGGTGGCGTATTAGAAGCATCTTATCCAAATGGGGATATTATTCGTACGGATTTAGCTGTAACAGAATTCCAAAAGCCGCAATTAATGGAGCATGTTGCCGGTTCTTATATGGGATTACCTAATAATTTAGCTGAACTTGGCTATACGCAGGCAGAAGTTTTGACAGAGCTTGTGGGAGCCAACCGTCAGCAAATTGGCATGCAAAGTGGTACACTAGAAATGTCCAATGTTAACCTCTCGAAAGAAATGACAGAACTCATTCAAACACAACGTTCTTATCAATTCAACGCAAGAGCGGTGACATTAGCAGATCAAATGCTAGGACTTATTAATGGCATTCGATAGGAAGTTATCCAAAAACGCATAGTAAGGAATGAAGAGGAGTACAATCTATGACAAACGATTCACGTCGACGTTCTGTGCCGACACAAGAAACCGATACGCAACCGCAACCAGAAAAGAAAGAACGCCGCTCGACTGGAGAGCAACGCGAGGTTCGATGGGTGCAAATCCGACTGATTCCGATTTGGTTACGCATTGTAATTGTTCTCATTTTAGTCGTTGTTGCCGCAGCATTAGGCGCAATGTTTGGCTTTAGCGTTATTGGAGAAGGCAATGCTATGGATATTTTTAAACGAGAAACATGGCAGCATATATTTGATATTATGAATGGTAAAGAATAACATTATTCTTTACCTTACTTTGTGTATACATACTTAAATTTTTGAGGGGGAAATGACATGTTAACTGCAGAACAAATTCAAGCAATTTTACCACACCGCTATCCTTTTTTATTCGTCGATCGCATCATTGAATTAGAAGAAGGGAAACGTGCAGTAGGATTAAAAAACGTTTCAATTAACGAAGATTTTTTTAATGGGCACTTCCCAGGTTATCCAGTTATGCCAGGTGTGTTAATTGTGGAAGCTTTAGCTCAAGTAGGTGGAGTGGCTTTATTAAATGCTGAAGAATTTAAGGGTCGCTTAGCGTTTTTAACGGGTGTTGATAATTGTCGTTTCAAGCGTCAAGTCGTACCTGGCGACCAACTTAAATTGGAAGTAGAATTTGTAAAACTTCGTGGCGCAATGGGTAAAGGTCATGGTGTAGCAACTGTAGATGGAGAACTTGTATGTGAAGCCGATATTCTATTTGCAATTGGGCCTGAACAGCCTAAACAAGCTTAATTTGCATTTGTAGACCAAAAGATATAAAATAGATAAAGTCAAGTCAAAAATTGATTAGTAGGTTCTTAAATTGCGATGGTAAATAAGCGATTGTGAATTGAAATAGATGTAATTTTTAGGTTTTACAAACGTAGGAGGATTATTAAGATGTATAAGGAATTGTCTTCAGGTATTAAAATTAGCATTACTCGTTCGATTTCAACATCTTTTGAAACATACTTAGCAAGTATTGGTTGGGATGAAGAGCGCTTTTCCATGGAAGACTTCATTGCAAACTGGCAGACTTATTTTCAGGAGAATGCCGCGTGGATCGAAAAAATCCCTGCTGATACATTGATGAGCGCACAGTTTCATGAAGAAATGGCACAAAAAATCGATGAGGTTATTGCCAAAATTTTAAATGAAGAACCAACAGCACAGCAAGTCGAAACAATCGAGGCATTGCAAAAAGAGCTAGGCACAAACTATAGCTACGACTGTAAAGCAGAGGCAGCATATATTGAACAGTTATTAAAAGAAAAACAAAAATAGTTTGTACAAAAATCGGATAGTTCCCTCCTTTCTCGGGCAATCTATGTAGGATCACAAATACAGTAGATGTATTTGATGACATAGTACCCAAGAAAGGAGGTTTTTTACTATGTGGAAAATGTCATTTTTAACCATCATTCTTGCAACTGCATTCCTTGGAGGTTGTAACTGGGGAAATAATGCAGTAGAAGATCACCCTGTTCGAGAAGTCGAGAATGACGTACGTCGAGGAGTCGACGATGTCGAGGACGCATTAGATCCGAATAATCGTGACGATGCATACGATCGCAATAATGTAAATGGGAATGGTGTAGATCGAGGTACTGTTAACGATAATACAACATTACCAGAAGCAACAACACCTGGTTCAAATGCCGATATCAACAGCACAAACGGCTATGACAACACACCAAATGCAAACGGTGTAAATGGTGTTGAACGTAATGACAACATGAACGGTAACAATAATAATGATGTTGTCGACGATAAAGTAAACAACACTGAAAAATACCGTGATGGTATGAATAACCGATAACATAAAAAGAGTGTTTCCTCTGCGGAAAACACTCTTTTTTCAATTTAGAGGAAAGCAAAGCGAATACCGGTGGAAGCAGAGTAAGTACCCGCGAAAACAGAGTGAATACCAGCGGAAGGAGAGTGAATACCTGCAAGCTAAGCAAAACTCCCATCAAAAAAATTCTTCATATGCTCCAGTATATTTTCTGTAAACACGATTCTTATAGGTACAGGTATATGGAAACTGAAACTTCCGGAGCAATCGAGTAGCTACATCGTTGGAATTAATTTGAAAAAACGCTATAACTGTTTTAAAGGCTTCTTCCTTATAGCAACCACCAAATGTAACCCTCCTTTTTTAAATTGTATTGTACAAAAAAATTACTGCTTGTCCAATAAAAAAAACGATGCAAAATTCGCATCGTCAGTCATTTTTTAATTTTGGTCGCTTTTTCATATCTTGTGTAAAGCGATCCAGTAAATCCTCTAAAGAAACACCCTCAGCAAGTAGCTCGGAAAGTAATTGTTCTGCATATTTTGATCGTTTAATTTTAAGCGTACCTTTTAATAGGACTGAAACATGATTACCGATTTCTTCAACAGTATGTACGATCACCTGAAAAGGAGCGGGTTCATTATCTGGAAATGAAATAACTGCACGTACATTGAAGACTGTAGCATTTGCTAAGAGCTCATCAAAGGTTGAGCGATATTGTTTTTCCATAAACAATTCAAGTACCCAAGATTGATGGCTATTTTCCTGATTAATAATGATGCCATCGATTAAAGGGAATGGTTGCACGCCATCTTTTGTGACAAGGTCAAAGGAAAGCATTTTAAAGGTTTTCAATATGTATATTCCTCCTAAGTCTGTCATTCTTTTAGTATAACACATGAGGCAGCAGTTGTTTGTGATGCGCACTTGTGACGGTTTTTCAAAAACTGCGAAATTGCAGATTTCATGAAATAGCATTTGCCATTACAGCCTAAAGCATTCAACTAGAAAATTAACAAAAAACAGAAAAATGAAAATGCTAATTTACCTAATTTATGCACAAAAACTGAAGGAAATTAACAATATCGATTTTTGCGAATGCCGGAATCATTTTGTAAGATGAGAGCAATCAAAAACAAAGGAGGTGAATGAATGAATCAAGTCGGATTGGTTGGAAGGTTTACAAAAGACCCGGTGTTACGTTACTTATCTGGAAATCGTATGCAGACCCATTTCTCACTAGCCATTAATCGTAATTTTAAAAACAATCAAGGGGAAGTAGATACAGATTTTGTTTTCTGTACAGCTTGGGGAAGGCTTGCAGAGAATATCGTTAAATATTGCGGTAAAGGTTCATTAATCGGTGCCACTGGCCGTATTCAAACAAGGTCATTTGTAAATGAGGAAAGCACAAAGATTTTTATGACAGAGATAGTGGTTGAGGATGTCAGATTTTATCAACTTAAACAAAGAGATAGTGACGAAGCAGTTACTGAACCGCCACAGCCACCGAATGAACAGGAACACTTAAAGGATTTTGTTTTACCTTAGCAAGTAAAGTTTACATACGGGGCAAGAGAACTTTCATTGTCTGATCCGCCATTCTCCTTATATTTCTTGCACCGTAACAAACAGAAAGGAATGATGTGTAACACTATAATAAACATTGCTGAAGACCGCACAGCAATGGAATTTTCAACACAACTAAATACGAATAATGAAGTAAGTAGGGAAAAGAAGTAGCAAGTTCCACTAAAAGAGCGCCAAGAACTATTTGCTCTTGGCGCATCTCATTATTATATATCTAATGTTATTAAATCGCGGAGTTCTTGATCTTCTAACTCGGTCAACCACTGGCTTGATTGAATAAGCTCTTCGGATAATGCAGATTTCTGCACCAGCATCTTATCAATTTTTTCCTCGATCGTGCCAATTGTCACAAACTTATGGACCTGCACAAATTGTGTCTGTCCGATTCGATATGCTCGATCGGTCGCTTGGTTTTCAACAGCAGGATTCCACCAGCGATCTGCATGTAAAACATGATTAGCTGCTGTTAAATTAAGTCCTGTTCCACCAGCTTTCAAAGAAAGGATAAATATAGGGAAATCTCCTGCCTGGAAAGCCTCTACTAAGCGGTCTCGTTGCTGCTTAGGCATGGCACCAGTTAAAAATGGTGCATCCACATTATATATTTCACTAAAGCAATGTTGTAGCAATTGTCCCATTCCGATATATTGTGTAAAGATGAGACATTGCTCGCCATTGTCCACAATCTCAGCTGCCATTTGTACAATGCGCTCTAGCTTAGTCGAACGTGCAAGCATTGTTTCGGCATCCTCGAAAGATTCCTTTAAATATAAGGCAGGATGATTACATAGTTGCTTTAATTTACTGAGCATCTTTAAGACGCGACCCTTTTTTTGAAAGCCTGTTAACTGCTCCAGCTGATCAAGCGTCTCTAAAATATAGCCCTCATAAAGTGAAGCTTGCTCTGTTGTTAATGGACAATATTCATTCGATTCTAGCTTATTTGGTAAGTTAAGCTGTAAATGTGGATCTCGCTTTGTACGACGCAATAAGAATGGCTGAATTTTAGCTCGAAGCTTCTGCTTATGCGACTCTGATTCGTCTCGTTCAATAGGCAAAATAAATTCTTCATTGAAGCGACCAAAACTACCTAGATAGCCCTTATGAATGAAATCAAAAATAGCCCATAGCTCAGATAAACGATTTTCTACAGGTGTCCCAGTAAGAGCTATGTGATGGTCACCTAGCAATTTACGAATGGCTTTCGATTGTAATGTTTGCATATTTTT
The DNA here is from genome assembly GCF_058797135.1 of Lysinibacillus sp. GW823-FHT02G10. NCBI lineage: Bacteria > Bacillati > Bacillota > Bacilli > Caryophanales > Bacillaceae > Lysinibacillus > Lysinibacillus sp. GW823-FHT02G10. The sequence continues at coordinate 38,098 of NZ_JBXAJI010000005.1, read as the reverse complement.
TATGTTTTGTGCTTCATCAAGTACTACCGTTGACCATTCGATATCCTGTAAAAATTCAGTATCCTGTGACACAGTACCATAGGTTGATAAAATGACATGTGGCTTTTCTGCTGTCACTAGCTTTTTAAACTCTTCATCCTTTGCTCGATTTGCTTGATAATGTGTATGCACAATCAGGGACGGGGCAAATCGAGCAAGTTCTTTTTGCCAGTTCCCAAGTACTGAAGTGGGACAAATAATGATGGATGGCTTTGTGTAAGTTGAAGACTCATAAATATGAAGCAAATAGGTAATCAATTGAACCGTTTTTCCAAGTCCCATATCATCAGCTAGACATGCACCGAAACCTTGTTGGCGCATAAAGACTAACCATTCAAAGCCTTCTAATTGATAAGGGCGTAAATCGGTTTGTAGGGACAATGGAATCGAGACGGCAGGTAAGCCTTTCTTCTCCAAAAGTTGCTCCATGTATGCTTTTAATGATTGTTGTATTTCCAATGCAAAGATTGGATCATCTCTCAGTGCATCATCTGCATCTTCTTCCTCAAGAGGGGCAGACAGATCTTCTGGTAACTCCCTAAATAATAATTCTCGAACAGTCCAACTTTCATCTTCTGCCTGTTGCATCAATTCACGCATTTCTTGCATCCAATTAGCATCTACTCGGAACCATTCAGTACCAATACGAATAAATTCACGTTTCTCATCCACAAGTTTTTTAAATTGCTCAGCTGAAATTGTTTGTCCGTTCATAGAAAACTGCCATTTAAACGTTAAAATATCATCTAAACCTGCTACCTTCCTTGTTGAAATATTGCTAGTTGTAACGCGTACTCGGATTTTGGATTGTTTTAAATCCTTTAGCCATGCTGGCAGTACAACATCAAAACCAAGTGCCTGCAATCTAGCAAGATCCTCCCGTAAAAAAGAGCGAACTTCTAAATCTTCCAGTGTCACACGAATAAAGATATCACTATTGATCGTATCGGTGGATAGAAGTTCTACAATTTGCTGTTGTTGCTGTGTAATTTCAGTCGCAAACATTCTCCACTTTGTAGGTAGTGCCTCTTCAATAGGTAAGGATTGTTTACGAATAGCAGGTGTCCAGTAGTTTTTCGTTGTAGCAGTGCTTAGCACCGTTTCTAATAACCATACATCGGCATCTTCTTCTGGCTCACTTAACCGTAAAGAAACGGAAACAGCTCCAGCTTGACGAGCTTGATCCAATGGCCAGCCTCCACGTAGGAAAAAGGGTAGTAACTTTGGTAAATCAGCTAGTATTAGCCCAACCTGTGAAAGCTTCTGCTGTACAGCCGTTTCCAATAATGCTGAATCGATATGATCAATAGGGAAAGTTAATGATGAAAAATCATCTGCAATCACAGCATGTGACCAAAGTGATGGCTCTTGCCAGTATGCTTGTAATGCATAAACTTTATTTAACCATTTTATACTTTCTTCATTTGCACCAATCCAATTAATGAAGGGGTGCTGGAAGCTTGTTGAAAAAATATCGAGTAATTCAGCCGTAGAAACTTCAATCGTAAAATCAGCCCGATTTGTTAATAATCCATAAACATTTGCCTCATAAGTAAAGAATAGCGAAGAAATTAATGTATCAACATCGATTGCTGTACCATTTGCAGTAAAACCCTGCAACGTAAAATATCCTTCCCGAGCTACTTCGATACGGAGCTGTTGTGTTTTGGAAAAAGGGGAAGGAGCATTTATTGTCATCATACTAAGTTTCCTTTCTCAATTTCTTCTTGTAACGCACGTAGTCGTTTATATTCTGCACGAATGGTTTGCATATATGTTTCAAAATAAGCTGCTTTACCAGCTCGCTTTGCAGCGCTACGCATACTTTTCCAAATACGCACAGCCTGTTTATAATTTAAGCGTGATTTTTGCGCAATTTCAGCCATTGCATAGACATGATATAAAGGTAAAACAGTTGCAGGTTCAACCTGTAATACATCCTTTAATCCACACATTTCTAAGTAAGAGAGGGATGATGGGTTTAGTTGATGCAGAGCTGCCCATTCCCGATAGCGACCTTTTTTAATTAAAAAACTTGAGAACGGCTGTAGTCCATACACACCAAAGGCACTATACAGCATTGCTTCCTCTTCCTCCGAAAGCTGAATCTCGTCAAATAAAAGTTGGAATTGCCTTACGTATTGGGCACGCTGAACGACTGGAACGACCTCCTGTAGAAACACTTCAGTCAAAGGTAAAATTGCTCGTAAAATGACTGCTAATGAATTTGACTCTCCAGCACGTTGAGCAAAAGTAGCTAGTTCAAACAAATCCTGCATTTGTGGTAAATCGACCTGTGCCAACTTTTCAAGCAGTAAATCCTCTTTCTGTAATAGCACATAAAATAATAATTTTAGTGATTGTAGAGAAATTTCTGCTGAAGAGTGAACAAGATTATTTATAAATGCCAATTCCTGTTCACGACGAGGCTTCTCATAAAAAAGTACTGCCCATAGTAGCATATATAGACGAAGGCGATTGGCAAAAAGCCCTTGTCTTTCTAATAAAAATTCTCTTACTAGCTCTTGGATGGCATCATAAAATGGATCTGTCGCAAATAGTCGTGATCGATTAGAAAGCTCTGTAAGAATGCTCTCAAAAGATTGCGTGCTTTGCTCGATAAAATATTTCATATAAGGTGAATCTAACGAATGTCCAGGTGTTTCATTTAAATGTCGCCATATCGAATTAAAAATGGCTAGCTCCATATAGAGCTTATAAAGAGGTTGCCATTCACGCTCAAAGGGCATATGTCGACGAAGACGCTCCAAAGCATCGGTTCTTACAGCGGAAAGCCCATAGCCTTCTAGTATGCGCCCAGGTGGTAATAATCGTTTCATCACCTCATCCACCATCATCGACCAGCTTTGCGGGCTGCGTTCATCTGCTAAAGATTTTAATTGAACAGATTTTTGTGCACGCCAAGCACTCGACCAATTTTGAACCGAATCAAAATATTGGTAGAGAGCGAGTAAAGCACCTATTTGATGTCGACACCATTTTGCTTGAGGACAGCTACAATGTAGCTCTTCCTTTGAAAAATCAATTTCAACAGAAGCGGGTCTGACATCTTGAACACTTGCATATAATATAGAACTTGCTCCATTAAATCGTTCAAAAACAATGGACTTATTCCTTACTGAAAAGACAGCACGGCGTACTAGTTCCTCATCTTCGGTAGAGGAAGGATGTAACCCTTGTTCAGCTTCTTTTAATTTAGTCAGCACAAATGTTTGATGTTCCTTAGCTAATTGCGATATAGACAATGCCATAACCTCACTCCTTTCATCATGTATGGCTATAGTTAACATTGTTAATTGTAAAAAGGAAAAAAAGACTGTCCTTCCATTATACGATTAAAATGCAGTAATGATAAGCTGAATGATCAGAAAGAAAAAAATGAGGTAAAGATAGTTAACAAGGCTTTTGATTTGTGTTAAAATCTGAATAATCAGATAACTAGGGAGGGATGAAGGATGATGCAAGTTCAATACATGAAGCCGTTTTACACAAAAGTTACTGGAGATAAATTACGTCTCGTATTTGCTTATCAATATTTCTCTATTTTAAAAGAGAATGAGATTTTCCATTTCATTCCCATAGAAGGTAAAGAGATGATCATCAACATGAAGACACAGCAGATTGAAAATTTATCTGAGGTTTTTGTTTTCCAAAAAGGAAATCGCTTTATTCGGTTACCACTTTATCAACTATTGCTTATTACTAATGTTCATGAGCATCTAGCACCAATACTTGAAAGCGCTACACCAAAGCAACAAATTCCGATGGTTTCTACTGTGACGGTTGGTGAAATCGATCAGCTTATTGCAGAGTTAGAGGAGAAAAATTTGGATCATTTGATTGATCAGGCATTACTAGAGAATAATAAAGAACTCTTTTTCGAATTGCTACAGCAAAAGAGCCATCAACTTGGGGGTTTCAAAATTGAATAGATGGAATGTCCAGTAAGCACCTACTTATCATAAATGACAAGCAGGTGCTTTTATTATGTAGTTAATCAACTATAAAATGTTAAAAAAACATAAAAAATTAGAAACGATTTCCAGTATTAAGGTCAATAGATGAGATGTTGGACCGATATAAAAACAAGAAGGTGGTGAAATCATGCTTGGTAAGTGGTCAGCGACAGGGATGGCAATCCTGAATAATATGAATCGTCATTATGGGGCGATGAGTAAAGCTATGCTACGAATTTCTTCCGGATATCGAATTAATAGTGCAGCAGACGATCCAGCAGGACTGGCGATTTCTGAAAAAATGCGTGCTCAAATTCGTGGCTTGAATATGGCAGCTAAGAATATACAGGATGGTATTTCGCTTGTGCAGACGGCAGAGGGGGCACTGAATGAGACACATGCCATGATTCAGCGTATGCGTGAGTTAGCAGTGGAGGCAGCCAATGATACATTAACAGATGATGATCGTAAAAAATTAGATTTGGAATTTCAGGAATTAAAAAAGGAAATCCAGCGCACATCAACCGATACAGAATTTAATACGAAGACATTACTTAATGGGGATTATGAAACAAATGGCATCAAGATTCAAGCAGGCGCCAATGAAGGACAGAGTATAGAATTATTTATTAATGGGATGGGGTCCGAGGCACTTGGGTTGAAGGATGCTTCTATTGCTACTCGTGAGGATGCGGAAAAAGCTATGTCTTCAATGGATGAAGCCTTAAAACGTGTTTCCAATGAGCGCTCACGTCTTGGTGCCTATCAGAACCGCTTGGAACATGCCTATAATGCTAATGTGAACACGGCAGAGAATTTACAAGCAGCAGAGTCTCGTATTCGAGATGCAGATATCGCAAAAGAGATGATGAATATGGTGAAGGCGCAAATTTTAATGCAAGCAGGTCAATATGTTTTAGCCATGCATATGCAACAGGCCCAGTCCATTTTAAAATTATTAGAAGTAGGAAAAAAATGATGAATTTCAATTAACATTGAAATTCATCATTTTTTAATGTTTATTTTGACAAAGCATCAATTGCTAATTTAGCAGTTGCAGTTGCTTCATCTTGCAATGGGATGACGGCCTGGCGCATTTTTTCTTGAACTGTTGTATAGGATTCAAGAATTGCTACAGCTTGTTCAAACAATGTTACACCATTCCAATCATCAACCTCGACATGACCGATGACAGGCTGATCAACGATATCAGCAAACGCATCAATTTTCGGATCATACGAAATGGCAATAAACGGTGTCGCATAGATTGCTGAGAAAATTAAGGAGTGCAGTCGCATACCTATTAATAGTTGAGATTGACCAATCACTGCGATTTTTTCTTCAATAGATAAATCAGCAGGAGCAATCAAGCTCTTTTCCTTCATAAGTGCTGCTACTTCCTGTGAAGTAATAAAATCATGCTCACCATGCATAGGCAGGAAAACGATTTGCTCACCCTGACGTACTAATTCATCTAGGCTGTGTGCAATTTTTTCCTTGTAGGCAACAGAGGATGGCCAATCTCGAACGCTTACAGAGATATAGCTATCGGCTGACAAAGAGACATTTTCTAGCCACTCACAATGAAAGTCATTACCGTTAAGTCCCATAACAGGATCTGGTACGATCTTTGTTTCTTTTCGCACACCGATCTCTGTTAAAAGAGCTAGAGAGGCTCTATCTCTGACTGTTATTTGTTCGACCTTATTAAAAACTGTACGAACAATAAATTTACTAAGTGGGTGATTAATCGGGCCCATACCTTGGGCGTAAACAAATACTGGCTTCTTCAACCATTTTGCGATTTGAATAACGCCCGCATAGTAAGGAATCGTTTTCATGCCTGTTTGATCCTGCATGAGACTACCGCCACCACTAATCAGTCCATCTGCTGTTTTAAGTAATTGACGAATTTCTTTCATTTTCCAACGGTTAATGGCTTTGACACCATATGTTTGCTCAGTAGCTGCTGGATTATTAGATAATACCGTGATTTCTATATCACTTTGCCACTTTTTTAAAGATTGGATAATGGACAGTAGAATGGCATCATCTCCGACATTATCAAATCCATAATAGCCAGATAAAACAACGTGCATTATGACCACCTCGCGATTGCCTTAGAAACCCAACGATAACCGATTTTGAAGATTAGGATAAACAAAAGTCCTACTACAAGACCTAGAGATACACTGTATAGTGTACGTAATACAGAAACAGCTACTGGGATGTGTAGATGAGTAAATGTATTCATGATGGATAAGAAACCGATAACACCTGGTACTAGGAGAATACTTCCCCATTTTCGATTAATCCCCATTACATAAAGCGCTAATATGAAGAATGGGAAACCAATTAAAAATTCCTTTGTTCTTGGTCGAACATACAATGTATTTTCTAGCCATTGTCTAAAGGCTAATTCCATATCACTTACAGAGCCAGAGTTACCTGTTCGGCTAATGTAAAATAATCCGACACCTGCCAACACAACGAGTAGTAGCACATGCCAATATTTTAATTCTTTATTTAACAATGTTACCGTATTTGATAAAGAGTTCTTAATGTTTTGTTCAGCTAGTCGGTTTATCTCAATCACTGTAAATAGTAAAACACCCATAATTGGAATAAGATAAACAAGCTTAACCCCTTTAAATACAGCAAAGCCTGTCATAAAGGCATTACCATTCAATAAGCCAATAACAATTACAATGCCAATAACGCTAATTGCTACTGCCTTTAAGTATTGGACCAATATGTTAGACACCTTCGTAGAACCTTGCGCTGATTTGATGACTGCATAGGTTGGTGCAAGGACTGCAATAATGAGTGCAAATGCTTGTAAAAACAGAGTACTTTTCAGGATAAAGTACGCAATTGCTAGTACAGCCATAAAGCCAGCTGCCGCGATACGAAGAGGCATCCATTTTACTAATTCAGAAATGATAAAGGTAAATAAAATACCTGCTACTAATACGGTTGCTGTGACCCAAGCTGGCACTACTACTTTATCAAATAGCTTTGGTTCACCTGCTTTGAAATGATCTGGCATTGTGTCATGCACACCATTTAAATAATCAATCGTTTCTTCTACATTTTCTTTGGCATTACCTGTTGTTTTAATATGATAGAAAATAGAGCGAATATTACGCTCTTTGACAGCTCGTGTTGTACGGTCAATACTTGCATTTAGCTTTAATTTAGTCTCTCTATTGACATTGATGCTATGCAAACGAATCATATTGTAATCCGTCATTTGAGCGATTTTACTTTCGCCTTTAAGTGGGTTACTTTCAATTGTGTAGAAGTAATAGCCAGCATCATTTAATTTTTCAACTAATTGATTGCCGTCTTCTTGTCCAAAACCAATAGCTTCATCACCCTGACCAAGTAAGCGGCCTGCTGAAGCCTCTTTTAAATCGACTAATTGATTGACCAACTTTTCATTAGCTACTTCATTATCTGCATTTTCCACCTTAAAGATGTGAGCTAGTCCATGCTTACTAATCATGTCAATAGCAGGCTGATCATAGCCAATTGGAGTTTTTAAATCAAAATTGTGGTTAGAAGCAGGAAGGAAATAGAAAGCTTCTTCTCCTATTTGTACTTCCTCTGGTTCAACGCTCTCCATGATCAGTTTTTGGTAGCTTTCGTTTTCAGGCACTCGAATATAATAGCCGCTATTAGTGATATCAACAGCATCTTTATAAGGTGTAAACAATAATTGTGCTGCTAACTCACTTTCTTTATAAACAGTAATTAAGTTTTGCTTTTCCATTTCCTTTAATGTTAAGGGCTCTAGACTCACAGTATTCAGCCCAGCATCCTTTAAGGAAGAAAGAATTTCATCCATTGTTAGGTCGCTATTTTTTTCTGCGGTTTGTATTTCATCATAGGGAATAACAATCTCATAAGCATCATTCGATTGCTCCGCATTCCACCTCTTCATAATACCTGTAGAGGAAACGACGAGTAAAAGAACAATGATTCCCCAAAGCCATTTCTGTTTTGACATAAGTGTCCTACCTCTCTTATTTATGAAAATCTTTTTCCGATAACAGGGATTTTCTTTAAATCTTGTTTATGAATAGCTTTCATCAGCCATAGTAGAAGGAAGTAAAGAGCTCCACCAACTACGATTGCGACAGTTAGATAGCCCATTGCCGACATTCTTGACCAATGTGTAAAGTCAAGCCAAAGTGTTGGTAATCCAACTGCTGCTCCCATTACAATGGAAGACACAATCATTTTCACCGTATCTTTTCCAAGGACAGTAAAGCGAATCGTACGATAAATAAAGACAGAATTCACAATAAATAACACAAAATACACTAGCAAAGTTGCATAGGCAGCACCATCTAAACCAAATGCTTGAATAAGGAAGATGTTAGAAAACACCTTAAGGACAACACCACTCAAAATAATGAGAGCTCCTGTTTTGGCAGCATTCATGCCCTGTAGAATACCTGTTCCTAGCAAAGTTAGTGATGTAAAGACAGAGCTTAGATTGATGATGGCTAACATTAAGCTTCCCTCAAAGTCTTTAAAAAGAGCTAGATTTAAAGGCAAGGTTAAGGCTAGTAGCCCAATAGCAGCTGGCCATGAAATAAGATGTGTCATACGATGAGTTTGCTCAATAATAGTGCGTGTTTCATCCAATTTACGCTCAGCTAGCTTCGTTGTAATCAAAGGCACAAGCGGCAAGATAATTGAAGAAGCAAAAACAGTCGTAATTTGAACTAATGTTAGTCCTCGACCATAAATACCATAAAGGTAGCTAATTTCACTTGCATCTGCACCAGCACTTCTTAAGCCATATGTAACCGTAAAGGAATCTACAAAGTTAAAGAGTGCCATTGTCACAGAACCGATCGCAATGGGAATCGAAATTTTTAAAATGGTTTTACTGTATTTAGAGAAATCCTTACCAGAATATTTCTCCTTACTCGTCACTTTTACCGAAGAACGGAAATATTTAAAGAGTAAATAGAAAAGTGAACCGAGGGCTCCTAATACAGAGCCTGCCATAATTCCACCAGCTACGATATCATTTGAATAATCCATTGCTACTAGGAAATACGCAACAATTAAAATTAATGCAACACGTACTAACTGCTCAATCACTTGAGAAATGGCAGTAGGTCGCATATCCCCAAATCCTTGGAAAAATCCACGATAGACAGCCATATAGGGGGCTACCAGTAATGTAAGGGCAACAATAATTAAGGCAATCTCTGTTGAAGGTCCACCAAGTGCATTCGCTATCTGCTCTGAAAAGCCGTAAATGATTGTAAAACTAATGACGCCAAAGGATAATGCAAGGATTCTTGCAGTCACATAAATTTTCTTAATTTTAGCAGTATCATGACTCGTCCTAGCTTCGGCTATTAGCTTAGAAATAGCGATAGGGATACCCGCAACGGATAAATAAAGTGCTACCATATAAACAGGATAGACAAGACTAAAAATACCAAGTACTTCATCACCAGCAATATTTTGAAGTGGTATACGGAAGATACTTCCGATTACTTTGGAAAGTAAGGTGGCAATCGTCAGGATGAGTGTGCTTTTAACAAATGTTGACTGACTCATTTTGTTTTGCCCTGACCTTTAAACTTTAATGCAAATACCTTTAAAGCAAAGCGAGGGAGCACAAGCATTCTTCCAAACCGACTCGGCTGGCGTAACAGTCGATAGAGCCATTCAAGATTTAACTTTTGCCAAATTACTGGTGCACGTTTTACAGTACCAGCGATGACATCGAAGGAGCCACCTACACCGATAAATACACCCTTTGAAAATTTATCAAGATTTTCTGTTATCCATTTTTCCTGTCTTGGTACACCTAATGCCACAAATACAAGATCAGGCTGTAAAGTTGCAATTTCTTTTGCAAAATCATTATTATTCCAGTCGAAGTAGCCATCATGATAGCCAACGACATCAACGTTTGGATAGTTCTTATGAATATTAGCAACCGTCTTTTCGATAGTTTCCTTTTGAGCACCTAGTAAATAGATTTTAAAATGCTTTTGCTGACCAACCTCTAACAGACGTACCATCGTATCATAGCCAGTTACTCGCTCTGGAAGTGAATCTCCAAGGATTTGTGCAGCCTTAACGACACCAATGCCATCTGCACAAATGTATGTTGCCTGCTTTAAGTAATTCATGACAGTTGGATTTTCATTTGCCTGCATGACAACTTCAGGATTGGCTGTCACAACGAAAGTTTTTTCTTGCTGTTCAATACGATTAACGAGTAAATCAACAAACCCTTGTTGACTAATATGTAAAAAGGGTACGCCCATAATCGTTACATGCCTCATATAGTGTTCAAACCTTTCTGTAATTCCATTTTCACTGCAATCTATCATACCACAAAAGCAATATTGACAGGAAATTTTCGATAATGGGTTTAACGATGATTACCTAAAGTATAGCTCTTATTAGTAACGATTTTTACATGGTATAACAATTGTCCTATTAAGCTTTTTTAGGACACTATTTTGACGTAGAATTTACTAAATTTTAGGGGGATAGTATGAAAATTATATCCTAAAATTTCGAGTTTCTTCTATTATATAGCGCTTTCATCTCGGTGATAAAAAATGACTAACAAAAAGAGTGCGAATTATCTTCGCACTCTTCTTTTGCGCATCCTATTAAAATCATTTTTTTACAATATAATCGCCATGTACCCAACCCGTTTTTCCGTTGTAAAGCACCTGATACCAGGCACCATTTTTTATAAACTCACCTTTATCGTCTACAACACCGATAATAAAGCCATTCGGTTTAACAGTACCTAAAATAGCACTTGTCGTAGATGGTTCACTTCGAACATTAAGTGTAATGTTCATATTAACAATTTGTAAGCCATTTTCAAGACTCACATAATCATCAATCACCCAGCCTTCTTGTCCATTGACACTTACTTTCAACCAACCACCATTTTCACCAAGAACTTTAAAGGAGGTATCCTTTGGCAAATTCGTAATAATCGAAGCATTATCTGCTGTATTTGGATACGTTCTCATATTGAGATTAATCGTCGTTTTACCAGTTGCTCCAGCTAACCCTAAATCCAATGCGTATTGCTTCGATGGACTCGGTAATGATGGAGCGGAAGATTGACTTTGATAGGCAGGCACATCAAACACTAGGTTTGTTGTCGTATGAGCACCAATTAATTCATAAATATCATAGATCTTTTTCGCTTGAATGACAGCCCACATCACATGTGTTGCATACTGGTGGACTGTCGGATTATCAGGATTCCAACGCATTTTATAGAGCGTATCCTGCCCCCTGCTAATATACTGATCCTTTACAAATTGGGCACCGCCGATAATGGCATCCTGAACAGTAAACCAGCCATTTGTATAAGCGCGCTCCGCACCATACTTATTAGCATCGGCATCTATAGCGCCAATACCGTATGCATTGTAGGTTGTCTTAATAGCAGTTAATTTATCGCGATTTTCTGGTGTTGCTACCATTGGCTTGCCATTTGTATCTAAGCCAACCTCGATCCCTTTAATTAGTGCAGAACCTCCATTGGCTGTTTCATGCAAGGCATGCGAGACTAAATAAATAGCATTAATTTTATTGTCTACACCAGCTTGAATGAAGGCATCCGCTGTACCTGCTAAGCTTCCTTTATTGGCAAGTACTTTATCATTTAGCTCTTTTGCACTCAGATTATTGACAACAGTAGATAATTTTAGGAATTGATAATAAGATGGGCTATCCTGCATAAAGCTTTTTGGGTGTACATAGTATGACACTAGTGCCTCGCTAGCCGTGAAAATGCCCGCACCATCGACCTTTGGATTATTCTTTGTTTGTTTATTTACTACAGAGGAGTAATCATGTGAGTAATTCGTCGTCATGTATTGCTTACCACCCGTCCCAGGCGCCTCTAGATGGATTAAACGATAGAGCACGGTAGCTGCCTCAGCACGAGTTGTTTGAGCAAGAGGTGCAAATTGATTATTTGGCTTCCCAACAAGTAGTCCTGTTGTGACGACAGCTTGTACATCTGCATAGGCCCATTTGGCAATGCGCGCATTATCACTAAAAGCAATAGGGGAGGAAGATGTATTGATGTTTTGATAAGTAAGAGCTCTTTTTAACATAGCCGCCATTTCCTGACGATTAATGTGATTATTCGGATGGAACTTACCTTGCTCGTCACCTTTAATTAACCCGTGATAGCTTGCTTGCTCGACTACTCCGTAATACCAGTCACCTTTTTTAACATCTGTAAAGGTTGCCTGACTAGAAGCTGCTGGTAAGTTCAGTGTTCTAACAAGAAAGGCTGCAAATTCAGCACGAGTGACAGCATCATTCGGACGATATTGGCCGAATTCATCACCCTTCATTAAATCGTTGGTAATAAGATAGTTCATTTCATGGTAGGCCCAGTGCTTCGAAATATCTTCTGCTGAAGCGGTAGTTGGCGCAAGATATAACATGCCTGCTAGCACGGCCCCGTAAAGAGGAAATTTACGTTTCATTTTTTAAGCTCCCTTCAATAGCTGATATGTTCTATCAAACTATCAAAAGTGTAGCATAAAAAGTGGCAATCTATTATTACAACATGGGGACAGATAGATTTAGCTTTTTATTTAATAAAGAAGAAACTCATAAAGTTGGTGGGGAAGAGGCGGAATTCGCTAAGAAACGCCTTCTATATTTCGGTTTCTTTACAATTATAACTAAAATATTACGGGAGTCTTTAATTTTTGACAATTTAGTAACCATTCCAGAAAATGCTTGGTTATTATTGAGAGTAAGGTATAATAGGTAACGGAACTATATGTTACCAATCCAAATGAGGATATAATTAGTTGTAATTTTAATGGTTTCTATTAAATACCATATTAGGTATGGTAAAAAAATCTTCTATAACTAAATTTATGTCCCAATGCTTGAATTTCGGAAAAGATAGTGTTATATTATTGTAGAAAGTGAATAAACTTACTAGAATGGTATTCTACTACGCTTTTTCTAGTAAATTTACTAACAAATTTGCTTTAGTTTTGTATTATTCAAGAAAGCTATAATACATACATTTAGGTAACTAGGCGGTACTATAGTTTTCGTTGGATTAATATCAATTTAAGGAATTTTAGGGAGGAATACATTAATGGCAAAGCAAAACAAAGGCCGTAAGTTCTTCGCGGCATCAGCAACAGCTGCATTAGTTGCATCGGCAATCGTACCTGTAGCATCTGCTGCGCAAGTAAACGACTATAACAAAATCTCTGGATACGCTAAAGAAGCAGTTCAATCTTTAGTTGACGCTGGTGTAATCCAAGGTGACACTAACGGGAACTTCAACCCACTTAACACAGTAACTCGTGCACAAGCTGCAGAAATCTTCACGAAAGCTCTAGAATTAGAAGCTGACGGCGATGTAAACTTCTCAGACGTTAAAAAAGGTGCTTGGTACTACAACTCAATCGCAGCAGTAGTAGCAAACGGCATTTTTGAAGGCGTAAGTGCAAACGAATTCGCTCCAAACAAATCTTTAACTCGTTCTGAAGCAGCTAAAGTTCTTGTAGATGCTTTCGGTTTAGAAGGTAGCGAAAGCTTAAGCCAATTCGCTGACGCTTCTCAAGTTAAACCATGGGCTAAAGATGCTCTAGAAACTGCTGTAGCAAACGGAATCTTCACTGGTTCTGAAGAAAACGGCAAATTAAACCTTAAACCAAACGCAGCGATCACTCGCCAAGACTTCGCAGTAGTATTCGCTCGTACGCTTGATCTAGCTGTTGAAACAGTTGACGCTTCTGTAAAAGCTATCAACAACACAACTGTTGAAGTAACATTCGACGAAGAAGTTAATGTTGATGATGTAAAAGCTGCTAACTTCAAAATCGAAGGATTAGAAGTAAAAAGCGCAGCTGTTAAACAAACAAACAAAAAAGTTGTTGTTTTAACTACTGCTGCTCAAACTGCTGATAAAGAATACGTTCTTTCTTATAAAGACGAAGAAATCGGCAAATTCAAAGGTATTACAGCGGTAATTCCAACTGCAATCAAAATGACTACTCCATCAGTACAAGGTACTCTTGGTAAAGAAGCTACTGTTTCTGCTCAAGTAACAGTTCCAGAAGGTCAATCTAAAGCTGGTATCCCTGTAACTTTCAACATCGTTACTGACACTAGCAACCAATTGAATCAAAAAGTGGAAGTTGTAACATATACTAATGAAGAAGGTATTGCTTCTTATTCTTATACTCGTTACTACGCACACAATGACTCTGTAACTGCTTATGCTACTGACAAAGCTTCAGTATTTGCAAAAGGTACAGTTTACTGGGCTGAATCATTAACTCTTACTGAAGTAACACAAGGTAACACTTTAGCTAACGGTTCTAAAAAAGTGTATAAAGTTGTTGCTCCTCAATTCAAAGATAAAAAAGATGCATATGTAAACATTACATTTGCTGAAAATGTTGATGTAACTCCTGACAAACTTGTTCGTGATGTAACTGTTACTGACGTAGGTGCAGATTCAGGTAAATATCCATACCAAGTATCTACAGGTGGAACTCAAGAAGTTCGTGTTAAATTAGACAAAAACGGTGAAGCTACATTCACTTTAACTGGCTCTAATGCTACTGTAACTCCAATTGTATTTGTCGATGGATACTATGACACTTATAATGTGTTTAAAGCAGGTAATGGTAAATTAGATGCACAAGAATTACAAGCTAAAGCTGCAAGCGTAAAATTCGATCTTAGCCATACTTTAGGTTTAAAAGTTGAAGCGCAAGGTCAACAAAATGCAGCTGCTATTACTACTAAAGGTAATGGTGGACGTAACTACCAAGTTACTTTAACTGATAAAGATGGAAAAGTTGCTCCAGATGACACAGCTCTTAAAGTTGTATTCCCTAAAGGATCAATTAGTAAAGATCAACCTGTATACATCACAGTTAAAGGTACTGACGGTAAAGATCTAGCTGCTCAAAAAGTAGTTGAAGACCAAGTTTACACTACTTATGTAAATGGAACTAAAGGTCAAGTTACATTTAAATTAACAGGTAACAAAGATGCATACGCTACTCCAACAGTATTTGTTGATAACGGTTCAGATGCAAATAAATTAGACAAATCTGATTTACAAACAGTTTCTGAAACAACATACTTTGTTGATGCTGTTGTAAATAAATCTAAATTATCTGTTCTTGATTCTGAAGGAGAAGAAGTGAAATCAGTTGCAACTTCTGCACCTGCATTCTTCGAATACAAATCAGTTGACCAAAACGGATTCGATTACTATGCTGAAACTGGAAGCTACGAAGTTTCTTACCAAGTATCTCCACAATTTGGTGATGTAACTGTTTCTGGTAATGGTTTAGCTGCAACTAAAGTTCAAAAAGGTACAACAGCTACAGTAAAAGTAACTGCAGTTAATGGTAAAGCATCATTACGTGTAGTTTCTGCTGATACTGCTATTGCATCTAACGTAACTGTATCTGCTTCTTCTTCACAAATTTCTTTAGAAGATCAACCAGCTACAGTAGAATTCTCTAAATACGCTAATGAATTAATTACTGATGTTGCTACTAATGTAAATACTACAACTGATGAATTAACAATCAAAGGTAAACTTTACAGCTACAAAGATGCATTCTACAAGTATCAAGGTAGTACAATTTCTAAAGAAAAATTCGAGTCATACATTGCAGGAAATACAGCTACAGTTTCTGTAACTAAAGATGCTGAAGGTAAATTAACATTCAACGTTCTTAGCGTTTCTGCTTCTGAAAACACAAAAGAAGGCTTACAAGCTGCAATTATCTCAGCACAAGCTAAACATGATGCTGCAGTTGAAGGCGCAGGAGAAGGTCAATACCCAGCTCCAGCGAAAGCTGATTTACAAACTGCAATCAATGCAGCAATTGCTGTTTATAACAACGTAGCTGCAACTCCAACACAAATTGCAGATGCTAGTAAAGCTCTAGCTACTGCAGTTAAAGCATTCGAAGATAAAAAAGTTGGAGATCAAAAAGCAGCATTAAATACAGCTCTTACAGCTGCTAAAGCTCTTGCTTCTAAAGTAAAAGCATTTAACGCACCTGCTCCAGCTGCTTTCCCAGCTGACGCTAAGGTAAATGAAGTTCAATCAGCTACATTAACAGCATTAAACTCAGCAATCACTGCTACTGATACATTATTAGCAGATGCTGCAGCAACATCTGCTGACTTTGCAGCTCAATTAGCAGTATTAAAAACTGCTGTTGACAACACTAACACAGATTTAGCTCACTTTAACAATGCTAAAACTGCATTAGATTCTTCAATTACTGTTGCTGAACGTGCTTATAATAATTCTAAAACTGGTGCAGGAAATGGCCAATATCCAGCTATCGCTAGAAATACATTATTAGCAGCAATTAATACAGCTAAATCTGTTTCAACTGACGCTAACGCAACTGTTTCTACTTTAACTCCTGCTAAAGGGGCTATCGATACAGCTAAAACAACGTTTGATGGTACTGTAATTGCTCATGATGTAACTCCAGTAACTACTGGATCAGGCGCAACATTAACATTAACATTCTCATCTTCAGAAGGTAATGTATTAGCAGTAGCAGACACTGTTACATTAGACCCAGCTTCTACAGCAACAGCTACAGCAGATCCAGTAGCAACTGCAGATACATTGGTAATTAATGTAACAACACCTGCTTTAGATCAGACAATCATTGTTCCAGTAACTGTTAATGGTCAAGCGGTTAAACTTACATTCACTTATGATGGTACTAATTGGAAAGTAACAAATCAAACTCCTGCTGGATTTGTTGAAGTAAAATAATTCCAATATTTTCTAACTACCAAAGATCAAAAATTTATCTAAATAGAAATGGCTCTGCATGAGAGAAATCTTGTGCAGAGCTTTTCTTTTTCCATTACTTCCGTAATACTAATTAAAATATGGAATAGTGATGAATGAATTGAACGATAATTTTTTCAATTCTGTGATAAACGGAATCTTTAACCTTATATCGTAGTCATGAATAGTACCAATCATAGCCTTTCGTCTAAACATAAAATGAAGGGCATTTTTTATGAGGAACTTACAGGAACGAAAAAGACTACGTATCTGTAATGATTTGTGACATTGTACAGATTAAACTAGTACGAGAGCAAAACCTTCTCTACAAAGAAAGACATATTCGTTTACCTTATGATGCTGAAAAATCATTTATGAGTTAGTCTGGACAGCGACAAAGAGATATTCGCATTTACTTGTTTGAGCACGAAGAATGAAGTCAATAATTTTTAAATAATTTATATATATACTTTATATTAGTAATTATTCATATTAGAAGTGTTATGAAAGCAGCAATTTTCTTCAAAATTGCAATTAACTTAGCATTTCTTAATCATTCTTATGATAACAATATACTTTCACCTGAAAATATTGCTTTAGCCGTAAGGCTTGTTGAAGGAGGTAAAATCATTGGTATCCATTTTATGGATTATATGATTTGTACATGGATAGATTATTGTTCATTAAAAGAATGAGGATACATCTAAGTGATAGGCAGTTTAAAGGATGAAATCATTACAACGATTTTTTATAGAAAGTATGCGTAGATCAATAGGAAAGACAATCAATAATAGCCGAGGTAGGTTATGGATCTCTACAGTTTGGGAAAGAAGAAATCGATCGGAGTTGGATAAGTTGTAAGTATCAAATATCGGTTAATAAGAATACTAACTGTTATTTTTTAACAAAAAGTGATGGAATAGAGTTCGTATGATTTGTGATTCTTCAGTCACTTTTGAACAGAATTTTGGCAATTCAAAGTAAACTAAAATGGTGTTCATTTGGAGTCTATTAGTAAATAAAACTGATTGACTTAGAATATATAGATAGTAAACTATATGGTTGACTATCTAGGTGGGGTGATTTAAAATAAGTTGTATAAAAGAGTGAAAGGTTGATTTTATGTCTGACTTCTGGATGATCCGAACAAAGCCGCTTCAAAATGATGAATACAACGTTTGCCTGGGAGAACAACGAATTCGCTTTAAATGGCCATTGATTGATAATTTAACAGGAATGAGTATTCAATCCATTGAAAATGTAATCAACGGTTTACCACTAAGTGCTGGGGATAAAAAATACAAGGTGACTCAACATAGAAGGGTAGCTCACGATATTGCTATAGGTGATTATGTTTTAATTCTTGGTGAGACAGAATATTGTATTGGAATGATCACAAGCCATTATGCATATGACTCATTCGCACAGCGTCATTATCGAACGTTTAGACCTTTAGTTCAGCAATCAAATCAAGTATCTTATCCATATCAAGGTTTGAAAGTAAATTTACCACAGCCCATAAAGGACTCCTTTGGTCAACTGACAATTACAAAAATTACTCCACATAAGACATGGTTTCAGTTACCTTAAATAGAAAGGAGATTCTACATTACATGATAGAAAAGCAATTATGGCTGGTTAGACCACTTCCACGGGGGGAAAATCGCCTTGCGTTTTTCATAGAAAAAAGTATTATTCAAGTCGGTTGGAATAATATTGGTGATTTATCCAATTGCAAAACAAGAGAAGATGTTCGACATGTGGTGGATCAGGTACAGCTAGAGCCACGTGATGCAAATTTAAAAGTGGGCCTGCACTATAATTTTGCAATTCAGATGAAAATTGGTGATTACTGTATTATCCCAAATGAAGATTACTTTTATGTAGCTGTCATTACTGGAGAATATGAATATATTATAGAAAACGAACTCCATACTAGAACCGTGAAGTTTTTAAACAACAGAGAGATTTATGCTAGGAAAGAAGAGCTTCCTGAAGCATTGGGTAGATCAATAAAATCCCGGCTGGCTCTAGCGAATTTAACCACTCATATTGAGCTATTTCTCTCTTTTTTAGAAAATAAAAATAGAGGTACTTCAGTTTCCATGATGGAGAAAATGCAAATATTACTCCCAAAGGCAGTGGAGATAATAGAAGAAGAATTAGAAAGCGATGATAAATATCATCGCTTATTAGCAGCCATGTCTGTTATTTATTATTCAAAGTAAATTATCAGGGAAGCAGGAACAATCTTTTTACATCACTTGGTGTTTTAAGTGGGAAAAGGACATTTAGATGTTTAGAATTATAGACTACGTGCATTGTATCAATAGATGCTTTTCTAGTTTAAATTATAACCATGATCTTCACACAACCCAATAGCCTTTACTCCTTTTACTGGAGTAAGGGCTTTTTGTGTTTGAGGAAGAATTAGAAATCAAAGAAGAGAAATATAATGTACCTGCAAGCTTGATATTGTGTTGGTGAAGTTAGTCCGTAAGGAAACAGTCCCCTACAAAATAGTAGTATTCGATCATCTTATAGTACCTTCATAATATTTCAAGAAACAGTCGGAGATAGTGACAGATAATATCCTGTAATTAATCATCTGATTTCTTGTAACTAAATATTCTATTGATGTATGTGTTAATGAAAATAATACTGCCTTGAAACAGCAATCTTTAAAGAATTCGTAATTACTCTAACAAGAAATGAAAGTATGGTTAATGTTCTATATGAAATCAATTTTTTTACAATCATATTAATTTAATAAGGAAAAAATTATATAAAAGGGATTTAACAGTCTTGTAACCTTTTTATATGATAACAAGTCTACTTAAAAGAAGAGTTCGATTGGTATTAATAGAATGTATATAAATAATAAGCTTATCCCCTTCCAAATTATTCACACATAGATTAATTTGAATTTGATAACAAGTCAGCTTAATTACGCTAAAACTCAATATATCGAAGTCTTTATAAAAGGATTGATTTGAGCAGTAATAAGTTTGATAGAAAATATCCATAGAATTATGGAAGTGCCCTTTACTTTATATGAAGCTTTCGAAGGAGAAAGGCTAGCACTCTAGTACCGAATTCTACTCTTTTCGATAAAAATCCCACATTTTAGGGGTTTTTCGTGTTAAGATGATAAAGACTATTGTAAGAGGAAAAAGGAGATTAAGATGTTTAAGAAACTTAGGACTACATGTATTGTATCGGCAGTTGCGTTGGCTACGATTTTGCCAGGACAAGCGTCTGCATCAGCTACTAGTAACAATGGAATTCAGATAAAAAACAATGTTTCAATTACGATTAATGGAGAGACGATTCAAGTCAATGATCCTATTTTAAATAAATCGGATTTCTTATTATTACCAATGCGTGCATTGTATGAAGCAGTTGGTGCAAGTGTGGATTGGGATAAGGAAACGTTGACGGCATCGGCGATTCGCAATGGTAAGATGGTTGATTTAACGATCGATTCGAATACGGCTTTAGTAGATGGTCAAGAGGTTGCAATGGATGTTGCGCCGTTTATGTATAAAGATCGTACCTACATGCCATTACGTTTCGTCAGCGAAAACTTTGATGGAGTTGTTAATTGGGATGAGGCTACTCAATCGGTGGATATTACATTATCAGATGAAACAACAGCACCACCGCAGGAAGACCCATATATCTTACATATCAATAACAAACGTATTGTCATGAAAGATCCGATTGTTTCAAAGGATGGAAGAACCTACTTACCTGCTAGCTATATTTATGATTATTTAGATGATTCATCTGGTACTTGGCAGCCTGATGGTTCCTTTGAATTGTTAATTGGTGGGATGAGCTTTATTTTCAATGATAATAGCAATCAGGCTTTGGTTAATAACGAAGCAGTGACAATGATCGAAAAGCCATTTATACAAAAAGGTAAAATGTACATTCCTACCAAGTTTCTTGTGGACGCATTAGGCGGAAATTTACGTTATATCACAGAGAAAAAAGAAATGTATATTTATGTTTACCGTTATATGTTCACAAGCCCCTTCCTAGATAAATCATATGGCACGACGTCATCACCCGAGGCTGTTCCTTCTGCTCGTTTAGAGGGGGATCGTGACTTATTTATTAGTGATAATCCAGAAACGTTAACACGTAAGCTTGTACCAATGAATAATGCGACGCTCGCCCAATATGATGTCAAACCAACTGCGGCAACGAATAAGCATCGTGTCTTTGGCTGGCATTACAACACATTAGGTACGGATGTCACTCTTGGCATTACCGTTCAAAACAAGTCTACGACAGAGAGCATTAAAGTGACTGACTCGAAGGGCATTAGCCAAAAAACAGGTAATAGCTGGGTAGGTCATGACCTAGGTTTGTCAATTGCGGACGCTACTTTAAATAACAAGCTTCAAAAATCAGAAAGTAGTGGTATTGTCATTGCACCAGGGGAAACAAAGGTCATTGAAATATACGATTTACACTATGATTATATTATCGGCTTTTTACATGATTTAGATATTCAAGCAGTCAATGGTGGAAAGCCAGAGTATACGATTCGTACTGTGCTTTCAAAAGATAATACAGATTTAACAACAATCCAATCAGAACAGGTTGCCGTGGATGAGTATGCGAAACATCCAAGGGGTGCGTGGCCAAGTGCTACCATTCTAGCAGAGCTACCAGCCTATACAGTAGATACTCCAGAGGTAGGCTATAACATTTCCAATGGCCGTACAGACCATTTACAAACAGCTGAAAATTCATTTTCTCAAATCAATGGTGCTGTAGGAAACCCAGGTCACTTCGGTATGAACTATAAAGTGTCCATTCCTGTTGTCAATCCAACAGGCTCTACAAAAACGATTAAGCTGAAGTTGGCTGGTCGAGGAGGATTATACAGCGGAGCGATTAAGGTGAATGGCAATGTGTATTTAGTGCCTTCTTTAAGAGTTGGGGCAGAGTATGTTGAATTACCAGATTTCAAAATGAAGGGTTCAAAAGATACGATTGAATTAGAGCTAATGCATGCTGGTGGTGTAAACCTTCCAGTAGCAATCTATGTAGAAACAAAATAAAAAAGTCACTGGCACGGGTCATGTGACATGGTACGTGCCATACTTTGAATTAATTCGGAGTGAAAAATGGCAAGAAAACTAATAACGATTATTGTAGTCCTACTCATGCTTACACTAACAGTTAGCCCCATCAATGGACAAGCTGCTGGTTTAGGCAATAAAGTCAGTGAAGTTAAAACAGAGGTTTCACCACAGGTAATACATTCACAGCAAAACTATACGTCAGGTTCGATACGTCAGTTTGTAAATGTTTTAGATGTCAATTTAAATAATACATATACAAAACTAGAAATTGGTATGCCAAATCCTATTAATTCATTAAAAACAACATCAGCGATGGCCAAGCAAAACACATATGATGGGCATCGTGTGGTTGGGGCTGTCAATGCCTCTTACTTTTTAGGAAATGGTATGCCTGCGAACTTGTTAGCAGAAAACAATGAAATTGTGAACTATGGTATTTTGGGAGATACATATGATAGCCCAACACAAAAGCCAGTTGCATTTGGTTTATCGAAATCAGGGAAAGCGATTGCAGACTATTATTCTACGAATCTAACTTTTCAAGTGAATGGCAAAAGCTATCCTATCGATCTTATTAATAGTGAACGAGGAACAAATAAAAACGTTTTATATACACCGGAAAAAAGATCAACAGGGACAAATACATGGGGTGTAGAACTCGTTGTGTCGGGCGCTAGTCAAGATACAAGCACCTTGCATTTTGGTGACCAGTTCTCTGGTACAGTATCTCATGTAACAGCATATGGAGCAGAAGGTAACTCTTCTGTACCAGCAGATGGCTTTGTTATCTCTGTTCAAAATAAAGAGTTAGCCGCTGAATTAAGTAGCATTACAGCAGGTACAAGCGTGGATGTCAGCTTATCGATCGATCAAAAATGGATGGATGCACAGTTCATCTTAGCTGCTGGACCAATGCTTGTGCGTAACGGCAAAGTGGATATTTCTATGCCAACGAATTCAGGGTTTGCTTCTACACGTAGTCCACGTACAGCAGTAGCTATAGATGCTACAGGTACAAAGGTATCTCTTGTAACGATTGATGGACGCATAAGTGGTCATAGTAATGGTGTTAATTTATCAGATTTAGCTGCTCATTTAATTTCAGTGGGTGCTTCTTCGGCTATTAACCTAGATGGAGGCGGCTCTACAGCAATGGTGGCGCGTAACCCAGGAGGTTATTTCGCCAACCTAGTGAATAGACCGTCAGAGGGTAGTGAACGTCGTGTATCTGCCATTTTACAGGTAGTGAATACAGCGCCACCAGGGAAAGTAAAATCAATTACGTTAAGTAGTGTTGGTCAGGTAATGAAAGGTTCTTCTGTAGATATGCAGGTTGTAAGTGCCTATGATCAATACTTGAATCCAATGACCATCAACCCAGCAAATATGAACTGGACAGTTGAAGGTAATATCGGCAAAATGGATGGTGCAACCTTCACAGCAACACAAAAGGGTGAAGGGAAAATTATTGGAGAGTATGAAGGAATTCGTACGTCTACAGCTGTGAAAGTAGTAGATCTAGCAGAAAAACCTATTGTACTAGATAGCTTTGATAATACGTCATCTTGGACAACAGAAGTGGCGAAAGCTAATGCTTCATTAGCAAGCTCTAAAGAGTATGCAAGACAGGGAACGGCTAGCTTACAATTAAACTATGATTTCACAACTAGTGGCACAGGCACAAAAGCTGCCTATATGGTTGCGAAAACACCAATTGCTATTTCAGGGCAGCCTAAAAATATCGGTCTTTGGGTATTTGGCGATGCTGGTAAGCATTGGCTAAGAGGCGTTGTGATTGATGGTGTTGGAGCTAAGCATACAATTGATTTTACAAGCCAGGGTGGTTTAGACTGGAGTGGTTGGAAGTACGTGACGGCGAATATTCCGAGTGACTTACCACAGCCATTGAAATTCGAGCGTTTGTATGTTGCTCAGCCAACAGCATCTCTTCAGAAGAAAGGACAGCTGTATTTCGATCAATTACAAGCCGTTTATAAAGATAATCATGAGGAATTAGTTTATACAGATGTAACAAAAGGACATTGGGCATTTTCCGAAATCCAAAGTCTATACGATCAATCCCTTATTAAAGGATACTCAAATGGAACGTTCAAACCAGAGGCATCCATTACACGTGCTGAGGCAGCTACGATCATTGCCAGAGCTTTAAATCTAACTACAACGAAGGATTCTAGCTTTAAAGATGTGAGTAAGAGCCATTATGCATACAGTGCCATTGCCGCAGTTGAGCAGGCTGGCATTATTAAAGGGCAAGAGGCAGGGAAGTTTAATCCAAACGGACAGCTTTCACGTGCAGAAATGTCTGCCATTTTAACAAGGGCCTATAAATTAACGGGTACAAGCAAAGTAAGCTTCTCTGATGTGAAATCAACACATTGGGCATACAGCCATATCCAAGCACTTGTGGCAAATGATTTAACTGGCGGCTTCCCAGATAACACATTTAGACCAGATGCACAAATTACACGTGCGCAATTTGCAAGCTTCTTAAATAGATGTTTATCATTAAAATAAAAATGACGAATCCCCTGTAGTAATCTACAGGGGATTTCTTTTGTAAAAAAAACCGCCTTGTCCATAAAAAGACGAGGCGGATTTAGGTTAGAAAACGATATATTTCACATATTGCTTCCAAGTTAGCTCTTTAAAATGGCTCCATTGGATTTTCTCAACAGGTAATGTTCTGAAGGTATAGGCTTCGAGATTACGTTTCTCATTCGAGAGCATTGGCGTACCTTCATCAAGATAATCCATAAAAATAGCTGACTTAGCCGTTTTAAATTGTACATTGACATCAATTAGCTGTATTTTACCGTCCTGATTGATGATATACAGCTTTTTGTTCCCTTTTTTAGCTGTGGCTAGCCACGATTTATCGACTTTATAGGAATCGAATGCTTCGTTGACAATAATAGAGGCTTTGCCAGTTGTCGAAAATGGGATGTCCTCGAGTGGGGCATCTTGCTGTAAGGTCACTTCATAATTAGTTGGTTGTGGCAAGGCAGCCGTTTTGGCTAACTCATTTGCCCAAACTGTCTGATCGTCAGTAGCAATCGTTTGTTTTTCTAATACGATGCCAGATAGATCATCCTTGACATGTTTCACCTTGAAATCTACAGTTTGCCCTTCCTCCACCTTTTGCCATTCCTTTTCTGATAAATAGGCATACATTGCTTTTTCATTCGAATAGATTTCAAAAGTTAGCGCACCAGCTTCTTCCTTAATCGCTGCCACAACACCATCAATAGGGCTGACAATACCCTGACGAGATTGAATTTGTGTAATTTGGGCTTCAAGTAACGCAATTTGACGATTTGTTTCGGCAATATGTCGATTTAACAGGGCAACTGCTGTAGATGCTGAATTTTGTTGAGCAAGCTCTAATTTTAGCGTTACGGATAGCTTGTCATTGATTTGATCCGTATTAATGGAGCTTTTTGGATTAGAATCGTCTCCATATTCATCCTCAATTTGATCAAGTGCATCCTGTAAATCTTGTAATTCTGTTTCATAGGCTGTGCGTTCAGATTCAAGCTTTGTTAACTCCTCATCCACCTCATCCGTTTTATAGGTAGCAAGTACATCATTCATCATCACTTCTTGGCCACGCTTTACATTCACAGCTGATAAGTTAGTTGCATCAGCAGTAATCGTGTATGTCTCAGCAGGTGCTACAATGGTTTCTTTATGAACACGCTCTGTATTCGTGCCGATATAAGCTTTTTGAAATTCATCGATAAAGTAGGATCGTGTCACGTTGCTATTATCTTTAAAGACAAAATAAGCATTTATGCCGATTACTAGCATTGCTAACACGATGGTCGTAGTTGTCCATGGTCTTGTTTTGATAAATGCCATCATCCTAACCCCCTAGCAATCCATTCTTTAATTGGTAGTACACTAATCAAGCCAACAAAAAGGGCCATAAATAGCTGTATACCAATCAATTTGACTACTAACATTTTTCTACTAGCCTCTTCCTCCCATTTTGATAGAAAGAGATACTGTACAATAATGATTAAAACCGTTGTAACCGTCAATTGATTGAGGGTAAATAACACGAAATCTGTTTCAATCACCTGTAAGGCAGCAGGAGCTAAGGAGAAGAAAGAAAACATGGTTGTATAGCCTACTGCATAGAAAACAGCAAAGAGGATTGCTTTTTCAATTAATAGAAAGGCTACAACATAAAGCTGTACTCTTTTTATCCAAGTATAAGGAATGTCCGTTAATAGATGTAAAAGATAGGTAACACCATAATAGTGGAAGCAAAAATAGACGATTGCCCATAAAACGGCACCAAGCATCGAAAGTATACGTGCTACATAGTATTCATTTTGTAAATCCTTTGCGAATAAGGATGTTAAATTTTCTGTCCCCATTCCCCAATATTCGCGAGCAGCAAACAACAGGATGAAAAGAATGAACACCGTTAGTACTCTTTTTTTATATCCGATGACCTCGCCTTCCTCTACGATGCTAGTAAAGTAGGTAGGATTTTTTAAGCTATGCCAGAACTTATAATGGTAAAACATAAAACAGCGTCCTTTCTTCCAAAATAGGATATCAAAGTTGTAGTATACACCTTGTAAAGATATTATGACATATGAAAATAGCTGTTTTTTTCCAATAAATTCATTGAAAAAACATAATCTCTTATTATATGTCAATTGGTGAAAACCTTATATAACACCATTGTATAGTATAATTGAAATAACTTCCTGTTTTTCTAGCTAGTAATTTAGAAAAATTACTTTTGATATGTCTCATTTTGTAAATATATTAGAATGGCTTGAAATAAAGCAATTTTTACCGATACTAAAGTCATAAATTCTAAATGAAAATGAACACAATCATTTTCCTATACATAAACGATGAAAGGGTGGTTCGATTGAATCGAAAATTGACAGCAGGGGTCATAACAGGTCTTTTATTGGCACCTACGGCTATAGCGAACGCACAGGAAAATGATGCACAATCCCGCGTCACAACACATACGGAGCAAGTTGCCTATACGAACGAGGTAGCAGCTGCAACGACAAGGGAGCAGCTTATTGCACAATTTGGTAAGCTGTCGGAGAACTCATCGGCTGATGACATGGTTATTGCAAAAGGTGACCTTCAAGTTTTAAGTGCTGCAGGTTTTAATGAACACGAAGTTGCATTTATTGAAGCGAAGTATCGCTATTTGGAGGAGCAACGTAGCTTATTAAGTGAGCTACAAAAATTAGGAAAAGAAATGACAGGAATCTCGTTTACAAGTAAAACATTTATTGCAGATGTAGCCGCTTTCGATAAGAAATATGATAACTTTTTAAAAATCGGCACGGATAATCTAAAAGCGTATGTAACTGTTCAAAAGGAATTTGAAGCAGCTGTCACAGCCGCACTTAATAATGCCAAAAGTATTGCCTCAACAGTTCGTGGTACAGCGTTGCAATATGGCTATGATGATGCAGCACGCAATGTCTATTTTAAAGGCAAGGGAATGGATGTTGACAAGTTAAGTAAGCTGAAAGTGGACGCAGCAAAAGCAGAAGCTGTCACTACAGAATTAGATCAGCTAGTTGAGCTATTAGAGAAATCTACAGATTATGCAGCTATTTCACCTGGAATGAATAGCTTTACGACGAATTATAATGCACTGACAGCAGAGCAAAAGAAAGTAGTCGAAGCTTATAATCCAAAAGATGATAAAATCACACCTTTTAAGAAGTATAAGGATGCCTTGTCAGGTTTATCTGCTCTAGAAAAAGTGACTTCTAGTATTGCGCAATTAAAAGGTAAGCAGCCTGCAGATTTCACTTCAGCCTCAAGCTTTATTAGTGCTGTGGCAGCTGTTGAGAAAGCCTATAATAGTCTGGATGCTGCCTCAAAACAATTATTAAAAACGGAATATGAAAGTATTGCACAATATCTTCAGGCAGCAAATATTTCAAAAAGCATTTCAGGATTGCGTGTATCCAAAGAAGCGTCATATCGTACCGCAGTTACTGGACTAAAAACAGAATATGATAACCTAACAATTGATAAAGGATTTGTTAAAAACGCGAACGAATTACAATCAGCAATAGCCAATATTACTGTAGCTGAAAGTATCGAAGCCCTTATAAAATTGATTGAGCCTAAAGCAGACAGTGAAAAAGTAGCTGCCATTAAAGCAGCACGTGCAGCTTATGATAATCCACCTGCTCCAACTGGAATAACAATCAATCCAAGCAATGTAAAAAAAATCGTCAGTAATTTAGCCGAGCTGACATCTTGGGAGAAAAATTTAAGTGCTGCGTTAAAGGTAGATAAGTTAATTGATAGCCTAGATCCAACTGCAAAAACTTTTGAAAGTAAGACGCTCTCTGCCTGGACTGCCTTTAACAAGTTAAATGAAAATGATAAAGCGTTAGTGCAAGGAGCTACAAAACTAACACTGTTCCAAAAATACGCAGATTTATCGAAAAAAATTGCTACATTAAAACCAACAGCTGACTATGGTACACAGCTTGCTTCATTGAAAAATCTAGTAGATCAATTAGATTCACAAGGTAGTGGCTATGAAGAAGCACTTAGCAATTTAAAAACACAGCTGATAGAAAAAGTAGAGGCTTTAATTAATGAGGAAAAAGCAGTAAAAGACGTTATTGAGGAAATTGATCTGCTAGATAAAAATATAGCTATTGAAAAAATATTAACCGTACGAGCAAACTATAATGAGTTATCACCAACAGCTAAAAAGCGCGTAACGAATATTAAAGAGCTAACAGATTTAGAGAAATCCTATAAATCGGTTGTTAATGTCATCTCTCAATTTGAAAAATTGGATCCTTCCTCTAAAAGCTATATTTCTAAAGCAAAGTCAGCTTATACGGCTTACTCCAAACTAGATAATGCTAATCAGGAGTTTGTTTTAAATTATAAGGGCTTGAGTAAAAAAGTACCTGTTATAGATGTTATTGTTCAAATTGATGCTTTAAATACTTCAAAAAAGACCTATAAAGATGATGTGCAAAAGGCAACGGGTGCTTATAACGCATTAAATAATATAGAGCCAAAACTTCAAGACGAGGTCATCAATTATGTACACCTAACAAACGCACAAGGCTATATCAATACGGCCAAAGCATTTGATGACCGTATTCTAGCCTTAGCAAATGAAGGCCCTGACACATTTGTCAAAAAGGTAGCCGAACTTACATTAGAATATAAAGCAATGGATAAGAACGCACAGAAGCTAGTGGAGCAAGCCAAAATGTTAAGCTCCTATGAAAAGGATAACAAGGCGGTAATCAAGGTTATCCAAATGATTGATGCCTTAAATCCAACAAATAAGGATTATACAAAAAAGGTTCTTGATGCACGTAAAGCCTATAATGCACTTGATCAAGTTTCCCAAAAGCGAGTGACAAACTATGCTAATCTCACTGCTGTAGAGGATGTTGCTTCCTTGATTGGTCTCATTGCCTCATTAAAGCCAACAAGTAAAACTTTCTATCAAGATATGAAAACAGCGCGTGAGCTTTATGATGCATTGCCAGCAGAGAAGCAGCAAGCGATCGTAAACTATGATGCACTGGTAGCAGCAGAGAATGAACAGGGATTAGCACAGAGTGTAGTCGAGCTAATTAAATTAACAGAAGTGCAAGATGCGGACTATTTAACGAAGCTGATGAATGCGCGTGTAGCATACGATAAGCTGTCATCTGACCAAAAGAAATTAGTGACGAATATTAAAGATTTAACAACACGTGAAAAAGCAGTGAAACCAATTTTAAGTGTGATGGTTCAAATTAATGAACTAGATCCAGAATCAACAAACTTTGTTAGTAAGGTAAACTCAGCACGTAAAGCGTATGATAAATTATCGAAAGATCAAAAAAAATACATCGATAATATTAATATTCTCTTAAAATTCGAGCCTGTCTCTAATGTAATGGAATTGATTAGTAAACTTAAATCTTCAAGTAACACATTCCTTCAAGATACATCACGAGCACGCTCACTTTACGATGCACTACCTGACGATATGAAGCAATATGTGACAAACTACTACTTATTGCAAGCAGCGGAGTCTAGTATTTTAGGTGCTGGTAATGTCATGCAAATGATTGATGACTTACCATCCGTTGACCCAAAGCAATATGTGAAACGTATTCAAGAAATCCGTGCTGCTTACAATGCTTTACCAAAGGATCAGCAACGGGCTGTTCAAAATTATAAAGTGCTACAAGATCAGGAAAAGCTAATAAAGCCTGTAATGAGTATTGTAGAAGATATAGACCGATTGCTAACGGCAAAAGATATGAATAGCCAATACCAAAAGATTTTAAAAGCCTATGATAAGCTCAATGCGGATCAACGTCGCTATGTTTATAACGACCAGCTATTGCTTTCGCTAGATAATGTTATAAAGGTTTATAATAATATTGCTAAATTGAATCCAAAGGATAAATATTACTTTGGCATGGTGGAAGCGGCGCGTAAAGAATATGATAGTTTGAATACGACAGATAAACAACGTATCTCCAATTATGCTCTTTTACTCGAAGCAGAGAAAAGTTTAGCTGATGTGAAGAAGGTTGTGGAGATCATAGCGGGACTGTCTCCAAGCTCTTCAACGTATATTGAAGATGTGGCGAATGCCGTTGCTGCCTATAAGGCATTGGACTCTAAAATTAAAGGACAGGTCATTAATGAGGATGTCTTAAAGCAGGCTGAAAAAGATGTGGCTGCCGTTCTCAAAGTTGTTCAAGCGATCGGAAATATTGATCCAGACAGCTCCTCATTCGAGAAAAAAGTGTTAGCTGCTCAAAAAGATTATAGTAATTTTTCAATTGAGCAACAGGGCTTAGTGTATAATTACCGCATTCTAGAAGACTATCTTAAAATGATTCAATAGTATGATAAAAAAGGAGTTTTCCCAATCAATATAACGGGAAAACTCCTTTTATAAGTAAGAAAAAATGAATCCTAATATTAATTTCCAAAAAAGTGAAACTATATCATCTGAAATTCGTATCTTATAGTATAAATGGTCGCTTTGACTGGGAGGTACCATTTGATACATTTTCATTTTGCCAACGTGAGGAGGTCGCCCTGTTGAAAAAATTATTGAGTATAATGGTACTTTCAATAGCTGCAACCGTAGGAAGTTTAACTAGTTTTAGTCAAGTAGAAGCAGCGTCTGCTAAGGCAGTAGATGTGACAAATTCATACTGGGCAAATGCCTCGATTCAACATATGCTCACAAAACAATATATGACTACATACAACGACAACACTTTTAAGCCAGAGCAAGCTATTACAAGGGCAGAGGCTGCTGCTGCCATTGCTCGCTCTCTTCAAACAAACATTGACATTGAGAACCCTGTAAAATTCAAGGATGTTCCTACAACACATCCATATTACAAGGAAATTTGCCAGCTTGTTAAACTGGGAGTTATTCAAAAAAGTGATGCCTTTCATCCAGAAGAGCCTTTAAAGCGTATGCAGGTTGCCAAAATGCTAGCACTAGCTTACCAAATTAAAGTAGATGGCAAAAATAATAGCCAGTTTGCGGATATTACGCGTACGCATTGGGCAAAAGACTATATTGAATCCTTAGCAGATATCGGCATTATTAGTGGAGTGGATGCTAAACATTTTGCTCCTGACCAATTGGTAACACGTGCACAGTTTGCTGTATTTGTTGAGCGAAGCATGGTTTTTCAACAAAAAATTAAGGCATTGGAAGTAGCCTATGACTATCTAGCAAAGGATTATATCCCAACTGTAAACCTTTCTTCTGAGTGGTCAAAAAAGGTGATTGAATTAATAAATGTTGAAAGACAGAAGAATAAGCTAGAACCTGTTACTTATGATTCGGAACTGACACAAATTGCTATTATCAAAGCACAAGACATGGTAAATCGCCATTATTTTGAACACGTTTCTCCATTTTATGGGGCACCCTGGGATTTAGCGACATTATTTGATTACAACTATACAAGTTTTGGAGAGAATATTGCTAGAAATATTAAAACACCTGAAATTGCTGTTAAGGCATGGATGGCTTCACCTAGCCATCGAGATAATATTTTAAAAGAGCACTATACGAACACAGGTGTTGCAATAGCACAGGATAGCAAAGGAAATTACTATTGGGTCCAAATGTTCTCTAGTCAATAAGTTGTTGTGTAACAAAGAATCGCTAATATTACAGAAATGTTACGAAAGTTCCAAATTACGATAAAAAAATCCCCTTTTTAACGCTGGAAATACCACCAAACGTTGGTATTACAGCGTTTTTTTGCTGTCTAAAACCGTTACACAATTGAAAAATAACATTCGCCTCTTTTGTGATAGTCTATGTATAGGCAAAAAAGTTTTGAGAGGGGTATAACAAAAGTATGAATAAGAAATGGTTATTACCAATTTTTGCATCATTTATGTTATTTTCAACTACTAATATTAATACTGCTGAAGCAGCGTCTAAAGCAGATTTAACTGATACAGCTTCTAAATATTTAGGTGTTCCATATAAATACGGCGGTACTACAACAAGCGGTTTTGATTGCTCTGGCTTTACTTCTAAAGTATTTTCAGACTTAGGCATTCAATTAAACCGTACGTCAGGATCTCAATATCAACAAGGTACTGCAGTTGCCAAGAGTGATCTTCAAGTTGGCGATTTAGTATTTTTCAATACAAGTGGTAGTGGTATTTCACATGTGGGGATATACATAGGTGATGGTAAAATGATCCACTCTCAAACTGGTCAAGGTGTAAGCTACTCAAATGTTAATGACCCATATTATTGGGGCGATCGTTATGTAGGTGCTAAACGTGTGGCAACATTTGATGCTCAACAACAAGCTGAAGTAAAACAAGCAGCTATTGACTTTTCCGTATATGCTTCTCGTGCAGAGGTAGCAGTACAAATTGCAAAAGCTTTAAACTTAGATACATCTGATACTACTACTAGTTTCGTAGATGTAAAACCTACATATGCTCATGCAGGTGCTATTGCAGCTGTAGCAAAATTAGGTATCTTTGAAGGCGATGCAAATGGTAAATTCAACCCGTCTTCACCAATTACACGTGCACAAATTGCTAAAGTATTAGTGCTAGCATTTGGTCTTGAAAATAATGGTGGAAGTGTAGCTTTTAGTGATGTGCCTCAAAAGAGCTGGGCTAATGAATATGTTTCTACTCTAGCATCAAATGGCATTACAAATGGTGACGGAGACGGTAGCTTCGGTTCTGATGAATTACTAAAAATCGAACAATTAAAAGTATTTATTGAAAGAATTCAACAATAAGTTCATAAAGTTAACACTTTAATTGTGTCATAGATTGCAAGAAATGATCTTTTGAATAGCGTATAATGGAAGAAGGGTTTGCAATAGCAGACTCTTCTATTTTTATGATAATTTTGTAGGAAAGGATGTGAATTGGAAAATTAAATTTTAACAGTTCTATTGTATGATGCTTTATTTAGCTAATTTTGTTAAAATGGACACGTTAAGAGAACAAGAAGGGAGGAAATAAGACATTGAACATCAAAAAAATTAGTCTTATCTTGTGCGTCTTATTCATTTCGGCTTCTATGTTTACGATACATAGTGCAAGTGTCAGTGCAGCTAACAATTCGAATATCACATTTGAAGATGTTACTAAAAATCACCCAGCCTATGAAGAAATCAATTATTTAGTAAATTTGGGGGTAATTCAAGGTTACTTTGTGAATGGTAAGAGAGTCTTTGGCCCAAATAATAGTGTAACAAGAGGACAAGCAGCTAAAATGGTTGTTGTTGCCTCTGGTAATAAACCATTAGTTGTAAATAAATCTAGCTTTTCAGATGTTACAGTCGGCACTGAAATGTCAGGTTATATAGAACGTGCTGTACAGCTAGGATTTTTCGACAAAAATATAAAAGGTCAATTCTTACCAAATAAGCCTCTAACTCGTGGAGAAATGAGTTATGTATTAACAAAGGCTTTTAATTTAGATACTAGTGAGTATGAGGGGATCGACTCACCATTTACTGATGTAGGAATCACACATGAATATGTGAAATATATCAATACCATCTATTATAATGGTATTACAAACGGAACAGGTAATACGTATTTACCAAATGGCACTGTAACACGTTCACAATTCTCATTATTCGTGGCGCGTGCAAACAGTGAAAAATATCGATTAGAGCTTCCTGTAAAAGGTGTACAAGTTCCAGATACATCACAAGTAATAGGCTTAGTGAAGGTCACTACAGATGGGTTAAACATCCGTAAGTCAAAAGATTCTACTTCAAGCACGAACATTGTAGGCAAAGTCAATACTGGCGGTAAATTATCAGTCTACGCTGTTGAAAGTAATTGGCTAAAGGTTACTTATAAAGGCGCGTATGCCTATATCTATAAGCAATATGCAGAATTTGTAGATGCAGATGGCAATGCGTTAGGAACAGTCGAAAAAGAAGTAACAACAAAAAATGCTGTCAATTTATATGTGAAGCCTACTTCATCAGCAAAAGTAATTTCATCGATTAAAGCGAATGAAAAGCTTCCTGTCTACAAAACAATTGGTGGCTATTACTTAACACAAGTAAATGGTTTACCAGGTTATATTGTAGCGAATAGCACTACGGATATTGTGGAGGAAGAAAAGCCAAATCCAAATCCAAATCCAAATCCAGATCCAACACCACCAGCTTCTGGTGATGTGCTAGGAAGAGTAACGGTTGCTAATTTAAATGTTCGCAGTCAAAGTAACTCTACATCAGCCGTGTTATTTAAGCTGAATAAAGGAGAGTATGTCCAAGTTAATAACATCAATGGTTACTGGGCAGAAATCACCTATAATGGCCAATCAGGCTATGTTCACAAGTCTTATTTGAAACTATTAAATCAAACAGCTAAACCTTTACAAAATCGTATTATCATCCTAGACCCAGGTCATGGTGGTAAAGATCCAGGTACAGTAAAGGGCTCTGCTTCTGAAAAGAACATTACATTAAAAGTCAGCACACAAGTGAAACAATTACTAGAGAATGCTGGTGCAAAAGTTTATATGACACGTACTGGTGATACGTATCCATCCTTACAAGATCGCGTAGACTTTACTCAAGCAAACTATGGTGAAATTTTTGTAAGTGTTCATGTCAACTCTGCTGCTAATACGTCAGCGTCTGGTACTGAAACATATTATGCAATATCTACAGGAGATATGTATCAGGAAGACATTGATTTAGCGACATATGTTAATAATCAAATTGTCAACAATTTAAATATGAAAAATCGTGGTGTCAAGCAAGAGCAATACTACGTAATTCGTAATATGGTGATCCCTTCTATTCTAGTAGAACTTGGTTTCTTAACGAATGCAGAGGATAACAGTAAAATGACAAATGATCAATACGTTAAATTATTTGCAGAATCTATTTATAATGGTATTTTGCAATATTATAAAAAACAATAATTGATTAAGAGACGATTCCAAAGATGTACTAGCCTTTGGGATCGTTTTTCTTATTCTCTATATACCCATATAAGAAAAATACAAACTAATTGATAAAATGGCCATAAAATTTTCTCTAATCATACAAATAAAAGCTAATTAGATTGCTTGCTAGCTAGTATGAAAGATAAGGAAAAGACACTTTTGCACATGGGTGATTGGAGAGGAGCCAACATCACTCCTGATTGAGCGTCACAGAGGAGAGCCTAGAGCGAACATAAGTAAGTGAAGTGCTCATCGGACGGCCCCTGGAAAGGTGGCTGGAGGAACGGAAATCAACCTCCTGCCTTATAAAAAGGCCTTTTTGCCAGTGACTTTATCTTTTTTCAACAACAGTAAATGGCTGTCTCATTTATTAAGAGACAGCCATTTACGTTATTTCACGGTATTGATGAATTTAATATAATCCTTACTTATATATCCAGGTTCAGTGTTTAGTTTATCTGAAACAATTTGATACCAACCATTTGAGCTTGTATCTGTAACGATGACAGGCATATTACTTTTACTAAATGTGAAAAGTGGACTTTGACTTGTTGATGCATCTGCACGAACATTTAGTCCAGCAGTTGTTGTGAGAGCGATTTTATAGGGATTATTTGCATCTTTAAAGCCTAAAGCTTTTTCTGCACGATAGTAATGTCCTGCAATTTTTGCCCCCCAGAATGGATCTGAAGCGTATTTTACGTTGAAGCCGATAGCCTTAGAACCAACAACTGCGCCATTTGTATAACGTCCACCTGGCGTAATATAATTTGGCTGAAGGAATTTTTCAACTAGCTCATTAATATTGGCTTCCACACTATCAAACTTCTTGTTTAGTGGATTTGTATCATAGACATATAAGCCAAATAGATTGTTTAGATTTTGAGCGTGATCACTCATACCATAGGCACTCTCATGCTGTGCTAAGGATAAAATAAGCATAGCATTGATATGAGAATTGGCTTCCACTTCTTTTAATACAGAGCCTAAACCAAGTAGTTTACTTTTAGTTGTGGCATTTTTATAAATCGAAGCACCTGAGCTTTCAACCTCTGCTAATTTTCCCACAATATATTGATCTAGCTCATCTGCTGTATATTGAGTTGCTGCACGAGCTGGTAAGAACTGATAGTAGTTATAGGCTTCTCCCTTTGAAGAACCATCAGCATTGGTAAAGTTGATGCCATCCCAGCTAAAGTATTTCTCACCCTGCTTCATAAAGCTAGGTGCCTTGCCATACACGTAACTAGCAGAATATTTATTAGTTTTATAATCATATAAAGTATGTTTTATTTCACCGTACTCATTTGTGTAATAAGAACGGCCTTTCACTAAAGCAGAAGGAATTAAGGTAACGTCAGCCTGCTTTAAATAGCCAGTATGACCAGCTAAGCGTACTTTTACTTGTGTGGCATCACTACCTAGATACTCCATTTCTGTATTACCCGCAACTGCGATTTGATCCTTAATCGTTTCAGAATTTAGAGCAACATAATTATTCGTTACAACATAACCTGAAGTCATTTTAATAATTTTATCATTTTGAGTAATCACTAAGGAACTAGTCGTCATCGCCTTTTCAGCTGCTTCAAAGCTAGTAAAGGTTTGTTTGTCTACCAAGTTACCATTGGAAACTTCTTTGACGATATATGCAGTAGTATTACCGTTATTACCAGTATTATTGTTGTTCCCATTATTAGTATTACCGTTATTTTCGGAGTTACCATTGTTTTCATTTTTACCAGCTTCAAGCTGATCAGCAAGAAGTATTAATCGTAGAATAAATGTCGATGCCTCACCAATTGTGGCATTGTCTCTTGGTAAAAACATGCCATTGGAGCTACCTTTAATAAGTCCTAATTGTGCACCGATTGCAACATCCTCACGGAAATCTTTAAAAATAGTTGTATTGTCTTTGAAGGTAATAGAAGAAGTACCTTTTGGTATTTTTAAATAATCAACTGCTCTGATTAGCACCACTGCCATATGCTCTCTTGAAATACGGTCATCTGGCTTAAATGAGCCATCCGTATAACCAGTAATAATTCCAGCAGTTGCGGCAAGCTTAATTTCATTTGCAAATAAATATGTGTCTGACACATCTGTAAACGTTATCTCGTTCTTTGTGTCCAAATTTAATGCTTTTGCTATGTATGTGGCGAATTCACCGCGTGTAACCGTAGCATTTGGACGATAGCTTCCATTTGCATCCTTTAGTAATGCATCTTTCTGAATTAAATAGCGTAGACCACTTTCATGCATATGTCCTGATAGCTCGTCTGCATAGACAGATTGAGGCTGCCAAATGACTAGACTAACAAGCATCATGAGCAACATAAAAATTGATAGTTTTTTCATAGTTTTACCCTCCTAAACTGATATCATTTTAACAAAGTTACACAATCAAGATAAGGGTCAAATGTTAGAAATGCCATAAAATATACCAGCGTTTTATAGGCAATAAGTATGCTTTTGTAATTTGGTGTGAAAGTTAGTTTTAAATAGGGGAAGGAAAGTGAACCGAAATTCACATGAGTTTCTTCTATTATATATGTCATTTGTGTTATCCCCAAAAAATAATGCCGTACATTGCTTACTAAGAAACAATGTACGGCATTTTATTGAAGTA
>NZ_JBXAJI010000004.1:0-325255 GCF_058797135.1 Lysinibacillus sp. GW823-FHT02G10 | reverse complement strand
CCGTTTATCCAGTTTTGAAAGAATAAAATATTAGGATATACTTGTAATTTTTATAAGATATGTTATAATAAGTATTGTCTTTCAAATAGTCTAGTGATGATGGCAAAGAGGTCACACCCGTTCCCATACCGAACACGGAAGTTAAGCTCTTTAGCGCCGATGGTAGTTGGGGGCTTCCCCCTGTGAGAGTAGGACGTTGCTAGGCTATATACTAAAATTATTCCGAAGTAGCTCAGTTGGTAGTAGCACCTGACTGTTAATCAGGTTGTCGCAGGTTCGAGTCCTGCCTTCGGAGCCATTCTTGGAGAGTTGTCCGAGTGGCCGAAGGAGCACGATTGGAAATCGTGTAGGCGGTTAACACTGTCTCAAGGGTTCAAATCCCTTACTCTCCGCCAGCACTTTGATTTGTTCCAAACGATGGCCCCTTGGTCAAGTGGTTAAGACACCGCCCTTTCACGGCGGTAACACGGGTTCGAATCCCGTAGGGGTCACCATTTCAATACCCAGATGGAGGATTAGCTCAGCTGGGAGAGCATCTGCCTTACAAGCAGAGGGTCGGCGGTTCGAGCCCGTCATCCTCCACCATTATTTTTACAACATTATAGTATTATCGCGGGGTGGAGCAGTGGTAGCTCGTCGGGCTCATAACCCGAAGGTCGTTGGTTCAAATCCAGCCCCCGCAACCAAATGGTCCCGTGGTGTAGCGGTTAACATGCCTGCCTGTCACGCAGGAGATCGCCGGTTCGATCCCGGTCGGGACCGCCATTTATTTTAAAATATGGGTCAGTAGCTCAGTTGGTAGAGCATTAGATTGAAGCTCTAAGTGTCGGCGGTTCGATTCCGTCCTGACCCATCTTGTTTTTTTGCCGGTTTAGCTCAGCAGGTAGAGCAACTGACTTGTAATCAGTAGGTCGTGGGTTCGATTCCTATAGCCGGCACCAGATTTTCCCGGAGGGGT
Source organism: Lysinibacillus sp. GW823-FHT02G10 (assembly GCF_058797135.1). NCBI lineage: Bacteria > Bacillati > Bacillota > Bacilli > Caryophanales > Bacillaceae > Lysinibacillus > Lysinibacillus sp. GW823-FHT02G10. The sequence continues at coordinate 324,297 of NZ_JBXAJI010000004.1, read as the reverse complement.
AGCGAAGTGGCTAAACGCGGCGGACTGTAAATCCGCTCCTTAGGGTTCGGCGGTTCGAATCCGTCCCCCTCCACCAGTTTTATTATTTTAGGGGCATAGTTCAACGGTAGAATAGAGGTCTCCAAAACCTTTGGTGTGGGTTCGATTCCTACTGCCCCTGCCAATTAATTTTATGGCGATTGTGGCGAAGTGGTTAACGCACCGGATTGTGGTTCCGGCATTCGTGGGTTCGATTCCCATCAGTCGCCCCATCTAATATAAAATTAATAAACATCATAATACAATGGCGATTGTGGCGAAGTGGTTAACGCACCGGATTGTGGTTCCGGCATTCGTGGGTTCGATTCCCATCAGTCGCCCCATTGTTGGGGTATAGCCAAGCGGTAAGGCAACGGATTTTGATTCCGTCATGCCTAGGTTCGAATCCTAGTACCCCAGCCATTTTTGCGGAAGTAGTTCAGTGGTAGAACACCACCTTGCCAAGGTGGGGGTCGCGAGTTCGAACCTCGTCTTCCGCTCCATGTATGACGGCGGCATAGCCAAGTGGTAAGGCACGGGTCTGCAACACCCTTATCACCGGTTCAAATCCGGTTGCCGCCTCCATATTTTAACTGTCAATCGGTTTATCCGATTTTTTTTATCTCCATTATGCCGGTGTGGCGGAATTGGCAGACGCGCACGACTCAAAATCGTGTTCCTTTGGAGTGTCGGTTCGACCCCGACCACCGGTATCAATTACAACGAAGAATCCTTGATATATCAGGGATTCTTTTTTTGTTGTAAAAAATTATAGAAAGTATATAAACATAGATAAAGGAGCGGAGGACTGAATGGGTCATATTGTTGCTTTACAGCAGCTATATTATTAGCAAACTAAAGTTATTTAATATAATCTACGTTCATTATGGTAACGTTAACTGATAAATTAATGTGTACTTGCCTCTTAAAAGCAGAAAATGACAAGACAGAGTTTAGTTTCTTCCTTCACTTAGAAACAAGTGGCATTAAGATATGTTTTGTATCGATGAAACATGAAAACATCAATCACAACGTATGGGTCATGCATGAAGTTGAACTAAAATTTTTGTTCTATTAATTGAAAATTTATATATATTAATTTTACTATTTATTATAAAATATTTTTACCACATTTGTATGATAGGTAGACTAATTTCTCTAAAATGGAAAGTAAAAAAGGATATATCTAAAATATTTGGTAATAACTACCCAAAAACCATTGTGGAATTATAATAAGAAAGGGAGATATTCCAATTTAAAAAAACATACAAAAAGATATATCGCAAATTACTATTTATTAGTAAATAAGTCACCATCAATAATGAGGGAAAGAATGTGAGATTATGAAAAAAAAGAATAAAAATTTTAACAAGATAATAGCATCTACAGTTACAGCATCTGTTGTGGTAAGTAGTTTAGTGACAGTGATACCAAATGCTAACGCAGCTGCAACTAAATTCAAAGATGTACAGTCAAATGCATACTTTTATGAAGCAGTAAATAGTTTACATGCACGTAATATTATAAGTGGCTATGAAGATGGTACTTTCCGTCCAAACGAACCTTTAACTCGCGCCCATGCTGCAAAAATCATCGCACTTGCATTAGATTTAGATACAACTAATATTAAGAACCCAGGATTTAAAGATGTCTCTGAAAAGCATAGTTTCTATAAATATATTGCTGCATTAGCCGATAAAGGAATTATTGTGGGATCTGAAGGGGAATACAGACCGAATGATCCTGTGACTCGTGCACAGATGGCAAAAATTATCTCATTAGCCTATGATTTAAAATCAGAAAATTCTCAACAAAAAATAAACTTTACAGATGTGAGTCAAGATGATTGGTTTAATAATTATGTTGGGGTATTGATTGAAAATGAAATCACATCCGGAACAACCCCAACAACATTTTCGCCTAATAAAAGTGTGACTCGTGGACAACTAGCAGCGTTCATTTACCGTAGTGAAAACAAAATAACACCTGTTCCTGCTCATGTGAATGAGACAATCTCCAATATTACAGATGAGACACTGGTGACTTTAGAAGGTACATACACACTTTCAGATGATCAAAAGAAATGGATTAATCCGAGTAATCTAGCGACATTAAAAGGTGCCAACTTAAAACTAACTATAAAAGGGAATAAAATTGAACAAATACAATCTATTGAATTAACTGCAAAAGGTACACCAAGTACTGATACTAATAACCCCTATGTAAATCATGCTGTCTTTGATGGAAAAGGTGCAACTATCGATTCTACTGTCATTGTAAATAGCGATTACATCACAATGAAGAATATCAGCATTAAAGGCGATTTACATGTTGGTAAAGGCGTTGAGAATTCTTTCTACTCTGAATTCTTGAAAGTGGAAGGTAAAACGACGATTGATGATACTTTGCAACTAGCAAATCAAACTAATGCATATAAATCTTTTGGAGCAAAGGTTGCATCTATGAATAACTTACCTATAGCTGCGAATGAAACTAAAGTAAGAGGAAGAGTAGTTTTCAGTGAATTTCAATTGGGTGATGTGGGTGTGGATAAAAATGCTGATGTTATTTTCCTATCGAAAACATCTGGAGCATCTACAGTAGGAGAGATTGTTGTTAATAGCAATGCAATATTAACTGCTGGAAGTTCAGTGGTGCTTCCTAAAGTATTGATTGTCCAGGGAGCTACTGACGTTGTCATTAACTCAAATGTAACTTCTTTACAAGTAACAACTACAGGTGAGGTTAAATTATCTGGTAAAAGTGACATTGTTAATCTATCTCTTATGACAAGTGCAAATGTAAATCTGCAAACAATCGGTCGAGTAAGTAATCTTGAAACACTTAATAGAGAAACAAAAGTTACAATAGGAACAGAAACCAAAATTGGCAACCTTGTTATTCCAACAGGTTCAAAACCTGCTGATATAATTCAAAATTATAATTCTGTAAAAAGCAATGTCGAACGAGTTGCTGGAACAAAAAACCCAGATTTATCCGATACGTCATCTGATAACTCAGGTAGCGGGTCTATTGATACAACAGTTCCCGTAGCACCATCAGCACCAAAGGGTTTACAAGGGGTGTCTCCAACTTTAGTAGGAAATGATGGTAAGATTACAGGTTTAAATGCAAGTAAGAAATATCAATATAAACTAGTTACAGACACAAGTTGGACGAATGTACCTTTATTAGCAACAGAAATTATTGGCTTAGGTGCAGGAAACTATGAAGTACGGTATGCAGCAAGTGGGAACATACCAGCAAGTTTATCAACGACGGTATATGTTCAAAGTTCAAATCAATCACAAGCTCCTTCACACATACAATTGGTTAATTACGCGACAGCAGGCAAGGATATGATTGCTTTACCTTCATTACAAGTAGGTTCATTAATTAAAGTGTATGATGCAAGTACAAATGGAAATATTCTTGGAAGCTTTTCAGTAACAACGTCAACTGCACTTAGTGTATTAGAGGTTCTAGGAGGATTTCCTCTAGGACTTGATAAAGTTTATGTAACAGTTACAGAAAACGGAAAAACTGAAAGCACAAGAGTCGAAAAAGGAGTACCAACGACTTTTCCGAATGCACCAGCAGTTAGTGATATTACTGTTACTGACAATGCTACTGGGGCAGACAAAGTGACAGTTAAACTACCTTCCCCAATAGGTGATTATATGATTTCTGTATACGATGTTTCAGACAATCAATTAGAATGGGGTATACTTCCTGACGGAAATGGTGAAAAATCAATTGCGATTTCCTCTGGTTTTGCTAATGGGATGTCTGAAATTGATGTAGCGATTATAAAAGTAACAGACAATGGTACTCAGTATGCAGAGAGTTTAAGAACACGAGTTAGCATCGGATCTTTAAGCCCATTAGCTGTTACGGCAGTGGATGATCCATTCAGTAACGATAAAATAAATATTACAGTTGGTGAACCTGTAGATTTAGGTAATGAGTTTGCTTTTAAAGTTTTTGATGATGCGAATGCAGCAGACGCTGGAAAGCCATCATTAAATGCTGATGTATCTTCTTGGGAAACACTTCCGCCTGATGGTAAAATTTCATCAGCTGCTGGTAAGGTAGTTGTTGTAGTAGAAAGAACGTCAGCAGGTAAAATCGCGAAAAAGATTGGACAAGTAGTTGCTAATACAATAGTAAATAACCCATTGCTAGAAACGGTTACGATAGATGGTAAAGATGGGGTCAGCTCACAAGATGGAAAAATGGAAACCATTCGCCTAAAATTTTCAGCAAATATTGATCCAACGACAGTAACTAAGGATTCTTTTACAGTCCCTGGCTTTACTGTAGAATCTATAAAAGTAACAGACAAAAATGGAAGAACGCCACTGCTTAGCAATGGTAATCCTAATCCATTATACACACAAGGTGAAAACAAATATATTACAATTAGAGTGGAACCAATGGTTGGTACTCACTTCACACCAGAGGTTATTCAAAATCCAAATGAATCTATCATAGATATCAATGGAGTGAATATAGCTGGGATTCATGTGACAGCAGTTGATCAGGCTGCACCAGTTATTATTAGTTCAGGCTTCATAGATAATGGTTCTAACGGTGTAGATGTAGGGGATCAGTTAACGATTATCTTCTCAGAGGATGTAAATCTTGGTTTGGCTAATCTAATTGATTTAGCGAATGATTTTACTTTAAGTAATCAAACAAATTCTACGTTTGCTTTTGCTAATGATGATACCTTTGAACTTTTAGGAAATACCGTAACTGTCACGTTAGGTGCAACAACCGTATCAAAAATTGAACAAAATACAACCATCACGATGAGTGCAAATGGTAACGATATTTCTTTAAAAGACGCTGCTTTGAATAAAGCGAAGCCTCAAAAAGAATTTGTGAATGAAACAGTCTATTCTGATGCAAAAACAATAAATATAACGAATATACCATTAACAATTGTAAATCCAATTACTGCACCTAATGCAATGAAAGCACAAGGAACTAATGCAGGAACAATGAAACTGACAGGATTAACAGATGGTGTTACGTATGAATATATAATAGATAGTAATGCTACGACATCTATTAGCACAGACTGGGCAGGCGCAACATTAATACCCCTATCAGGAACAACAGAAATTGATAATATTTCGATAAATGCGGGTCAATTTGTTCATATTCGTATAGCTTCAGTAGGAGGGCAACCAGCAAATGATGTACAGGATTTACCAATTGAATTAAGCGATATAAAGCCTGCTGCTGCTCCAAATGCGACTCCAATACCATCTAACGCAGCAGGTTATACAAAATTAACCGGCTTAACTTCTGGGATGACATATGAATACTTTGTTGATAACAACGACACTGCAGCAGATAATGCAGCAGAATGGTCAACTGCTACAACTATAACTGGTGTTACTTATATTGAGATTCCAGCTAATACTTCGCAATATATTCATATCCGTATAAAAGCCACCGCAGAAAAACCAGCGTCTTATATAAAAAGTGTTAAAGGTACTGGAAATGAGGGACCTTAAGTAAATCCTTAGTTGGAATGGATCACTTATCGAGGTGATCCATTTCCCTTTTTTACTAAACCTCAAATAATAGACTATTTTCATTAAGAAGGTAAAAATCATGCTAATCCAAAGAATAAATGAAACCCAAGTTAATGAAGTATTACTGCATTTTAAAAATATTAAAGGTGACTTTTTATTTAATGACCTAAACAATGACTCGTTTGTCCTAGGCGTTTCAGTTGATAAAAATAGTGAAGTTCTCGGAGCAATATTGGCGGAATACAAAGAGTTAGACAGAATGGGCGTCGTCTACTCAGTAAATGTTAGAGATAAGTTTAAAAATAAAAACATAGAAGAAAAACTACTAAAATTTGCCGAAAAAGAACTAAAATCAAAAGGCGCAAATGTTTTATATACAAATGTTTTTCCTGAAACTAGTCCGAATGTAAAATACACATTAAGAAAGCAATCGTGGACTCCACCAATTTTAGACAAAACTCACTTTATGATTAATGTGAAAGATATGAGCAAAGAAAAATGGATCGAAAAAAACACATTTCCAGAAGACATCTCTGTTAAAGCGTTGAATCAAATTCATGAAGCGGAACTGGAGTCGTTACGCAATGTTGATTGGTATCCTAAGCATTTATCACCCTTAGAGGATTTTCAATTTGGTGAAGCTAGTCCACAAACGAGTTTTTGGGTTTACTACAAAGAGGAAATCATCGGGTGGATATTAAGTACAAATGTGAATAATGAACATTTATTTATTACTTCCCTCTTTATTAAAGAAGATAGAAGAAATCATTATATTTTAAGACCTTTACTGGGCGAGGTTATTAAAAATCAAATTCAACTAAATATACCGTATGCTTGTTTTGATGTAAGAAATGAAGATGAAAAGGTATTGAAATTCTTTAAGAGTTATTTTAGATCCTATATTCATACTACAATTGAAATTCACAGTTCGTATAAAATATTAAGACCGTGATTAGAAATCAAAAATATCAATTCATTCAAGGCGAGGGATTTTAGCAAGTAAAGATAAATAAGATTCAAAAAAGAAGCCACTCTATGGGATAAAAATGTCTTTATAGAGCGGCTTTTTATATAATCTCTAAATTTTTACGATTAGTTCATGCTCTGTTCATTTAACAATTTTAAGCTAGGAGTAATCAAAGAAATGGAGGGGTTAGTGATGAATCTTGCCTGGAAAGAAATGAAGAAGAATAAAGTACGGTTTTTAATCTTGGGCTCCATTATCTTCCTAGTTAGTTTTTTAACGTTTATTATCTCGGGTTTAGCAAATGGTCTGTCACAGGATAATGCAGCTTTAATTAAGGATTTACCGAAGGGTCAATTTTATATGGCTGAGGATGCGGATGGCACGTTTAATCTTTCAAGAATCGATAGCGACCTGCAACAGAAAGTCATAAGTAAAGAAAAAGAGGCAGTAGCTTTTTCGATCCAGATGGGCTTTTTAAATGATCAGGATGATAAACAACAAAGTGTAGCCTTTGTGACATCAACGGAATCTACACTTTTTAGCAATGTGCATCAAGACGAGGTGCTTTTGGATAGCTCACTACAAGATAAAGGAATACAAGTTGGAGATATATTAACGAATAATCAATACAGTGGAAAGTTCATTGTAAAAGGTTTTGTAGAGCAAAAAAAATATAGCCATGCTCCCGTTGCTTATATTAGTGAAGAGGCTTATCAGGAGATGTATCGGGTAGCTGATAAACAATTAATTTTTGTACCAAATAGTGAGCCAAATGATATTAAGGGATTGCAAGCATATAGCAATAAAGAGTTTCTCAATACTATCCCTAGTTATAATGCGGAACAATTATCTTTAAATATGATTATATGGTTCTTAGTTGTCATTAGTGGGATGTTGTTTGCTATTTTCTTCTATATGATGAATGTGCAAAAAATTGGCTTGTATGGTATTTTAAAAGCGATTGGATTAAAAACAAGTAAGCTATTTAAAATGATCTGGACACAGATGGCTATTATTACAATCTTTTCACTTGTGGTTTCTGTCAGTCTTAGCCAGCTATTTAATATAGTTGCTCCTAAGGGGATGCCATTCACTTTAACAATAGGCACTACAACACAGTTATCCGTTGTATTCCTCCTCATAGGCTTTATTGGTGCGACCTTGTCAGGAATGCAAATTAAAAAAATTGAACCGTTACAAGCAATACAGCAAGGGGAGGCTTAATCATGACGTTATTTACAATTGATGAAGTACGAAAAACGTTTAAGAATGGTGAAGTCGAGGAAGAGATCTTAAAGGGCATCAATCTTTCTTTAAATGAAGGAGAGATTACAGCATTGGTAGGTGCTTCTGGCTCTGGGAAAAGTACATTATTAACGATCGCTGCAGGACTACAACAAGCAACAGATGGGCAAGTGTTATTTGAAGAGCAGAATCTTACGACGATGAAAACCGACCAGGTACGAAAATTACGTGCAAGTAAATTCGGTTTTGTTTTTCAATTTGCACATCTCGTTCCCTTTTTGACAGTGGAGGAACAATTGCTATTAATGCTAGATGTAGCTGAATCTCCATTAAAAAAGAATGAACAGAAATATGAAGTCAATCGGCTATTGGAGTTAGTTGGAATGGAACATCGTAAAACTGCCTATCCTTCCTCCTTGTCAGGGGGAGAGAAGCAACGTGTAGCAATTGCACGTGCTATTATTCATCAACCGAAAGTATTGTTTGCTGATGAACCAACGGCTAGTTTAGATTCACAGCGCTCTAAAGAGATTATGTTGTTATTAAGAACATTAACAAAAACTTTAAATATAACAACATTATTAGTGACGCATGACGAAGAAATGTTGGCATATACAGATCGTATTATTAAAATGAGCGATGGTGTCGTATTATAAAATAAGCAAGGCTCCCATTAGTAGGGAGCCTTGTGAAACATTAGGTTAAACGTGCATTACGACTCACTTTACAAACCATTCTCATTAACGCTTTGTGTAAAAAAGGAAAAATAGTAAAAACAACATCCAGTGTTTTGCGCATTGGCATTGGACAAATGATAGGTTTATTTTGATGAACACCCTCTATAGCCATTTTTGCAATTCGCTGAGGTGAGATCATTTTTTGCTGCTTTAATTGTTTGGTGATAATGGATTTATCCATATGAATCGCCTTTGCATTATCGAAAATTGGTGTATCCACAAACGTTGGACATAAAGTGCTCACCTTAATCCCGAATTCCTCAGCCTCATAGTGTAGAGAGGTTGTTAGTCCTATAACAGCATGTTTGGTAGTAGCATATGCAGTAGAAAAAGGAGAAGGTCCTAACCCTGCAGCAGAGGAGGTATTGACGATATGACCAAAACCTTGTTTTTTCATAAGTGGGTAGCCTATTTGAGTCCCATAAATGACACCCCATAAATTAATGGCCATAATTTCCTTCCAATCCTCAATAGTCATTTCACCCATCTCCCCATACATAGCGATACCAGCATTATTAAACAGGTAATCTATACGGTGAAATTCTTCAAATACATCATGAATGACAGAAGCTACATTTTTGTAATCGGTTACATTTAAATGTACAAATTTTACATGGGCGATATCCTTATTTAACTCTGCTTCTAACACACGACCCTCATGATCTTGAATATCAGCGATAATGACAAATATATGTCGAGCAATTAATTCTTGGCAAATAGCCTTTCCTATCCCTGATACACCGCCAGTAACAACAGCAATCTTTCTCATCTTTAGGACCTCCCAATTTTGTCTCCTTCGACTTTATAAAGTTCAATGATAGAGCTATATTGCTGTGCCACTAAATCAGCACCTTTACTATTCAAATGAACACCATCTAAAGTTACATGTAGCCCTCTTTTTTGAGATAATTTATCGATACGTAAAGGACTTTTGTAAAATAAAACATCCAGTAGGACTCTTATTACATTCGTATTAATAAAGCTTGAGCACTCCAAATGTTCTAAATGCTCTTTAAAGAGATTTTGCATATTTACAAAATAAACATTGCCAGATTTCAATGAAATAGACTCCATAACAGACGTTAATTGTGTTATTTCTTTGTTAGAGGGATTTTGAAGATCTTCTCCTACTAATGCTGGAGATACTAATACAACATTTTTGGAAGCGTCATGTGCTTTCTCTAATACCTTGAGGCAGTACTCTTCGAATTCAATGTGATCCTTCGCCACAGGCTGTGCTTGCACCTTTAATAATTTTGAATAGACGTCATTGACGCCTATCCAAAGAATAAGGAGATCATAGGAAGATTGGAGCGGCATTTTTTCCAAGCGAGTAAATAAACTTTTAATCGTCTCGCCTGGATTTCCAAGATTATCGAATGAAATATGAGGATATTGATGTTTCAAGAGATCATAAAATGAAACGCCTGGACGACCTTCTGTTAAGCTATCACCTATTAAACCTACTTTCATTTAAACCCCACCTTTTTTAATTTCTTTTAAGAAAATCGTTATTGCCTGTTGAAAGAGTGGTTCTAATGATTTCAAGTTATGAGTATTGGTCAGCTGACATAATCCACCTAGCCATGTGCCAAGTAAGACGGTCCATGTATCTACATTGCCATGAACAAATTCGTTTTGGTCGATGCCCTCTTGAAGAATTGCTCGATAAGCATTCATTGGCGTAATAGCTAAATTGTATAACTGTTGTATTGAATCAGGACTTGATTTGGGATTAGATGCCAGTTCCTGACCTGACTTTAGTAAGGGTGTTTGATACTCATAGAGGACATGCATGGCCATACCATACAATTTATCTGTTGATGTGGTGTATGAAGATTCTTGTTGCAACCATTTGTCATGCCAATTTTTCATCGATTGCTGCGCCAAAAGCACAAATAACTTTTCTTTATTTTCGAAATGATAATAAATATGTCCTTTACTATAACCAGAGGCTTTTGAAATATCACCAACAGATGTCTGATTATAGCCATGTTGAGAAAATAATTGGATGGCATGTTTGATAATCTCAATCTTTGCCTTGTCACTGTCATAGCGTCTTTTACTCAATGTTGTACTCCTTTAATGATTTGAACAATCGTTCTAATTTAATTATACATAATTTTCTAACTAATTAAATACATAAATTTTTTATTTGGAATATTGTCAAATTTCTAAAGTTGCAGGAAGGGAATTCCAATTAATTGTTGAATTATTTGTTATGCTAAAAATGAGGGGGTATATGTATGGGAAAAGTGATTGGCTTTGAATTAAATAGTCAGGAACCGGAGAAAGCGGCAGCTTTTTATAGTAAAGTGTTTGGCTGGGAGGTGGCAGCTCCAAAGTGGGATTATTGGGCAGTTATGACTGGGAATGAAGACAAAGCTGGAATTAATGGTGGCATTGGTAAAGGACCAAGCGATTTTCCGCATGGTACAAGAATTCAAATTGAAGTGGAGGCAATTGACGAAGTCATTGCACAGGCAAAACACAATGGTGCTACTATTTTGCGTGACAAAATGGCGTTTGATGATTTCTATCTAGCTTATTTGGTCGATCCGACTGGAATAGGAATTGGATTAATTCAATATAAAAATAACGAATAAAGTCTCTTTTAATAGAGGCTTTTTTCATTTTAAGCATATGGGTACGTCTTTATGGGTATAGAATCGAAGGAGGAGGGATAATGTGAAGAACATATTGAAGCTAGTATGTTTGATCCTGATAACGATTGGTATATTACCGAAGGAAGTGCAGGCAGCCAGCTTTATCGATCTAACGGATGATACATTAACGACGGAAATTCATTATTTAGTAGAACAGGATATTGCGAAAGGGTATTCGAATAACTTGTTCAAGCCGAATGATTTTATTACGAAAGCACAAGTAGCTGTAATGCTAACACGTGCTTTAGGATTAAACACGATCCATGTGCAAAATCCAAACTATCAAGATGTAACAACCACTCATAAATTTTATAAAGAAATTGCGGCTGTGCAAAATAAAGGTATATTTGATACTGCCCATAAATTTCATCCAGATGCACCGCTTACTAGGGGGGAAATGGCGATTGTGCTAAATAGGGCCTTTCAATTAAAAGGTTCAGATCCTTATTATTTTACAGATGTGAGTAAGCAGACACCAGGTTATAAAGAAATTTTAACACTGGCCCATAATCATTTAGTAAGGGGCTATGAGAATGGTTCGTTTAAACCTAATGACCCTGTTACACGCGCCCATTTCTCAGCGTTTTTAGCGAGAGCAATGACTCTTTCTAAACCTAACTTGCTAAGGGACCCCGCATTTGAATATACGTATGCCTATTATTCTTTAAGTGACAATAAGCGTTATACTTTAAACTATCAATATCAGCAACACGACGGTAAAAATGATGTATGGACAGTCAAAAATGTAAGTACAGGACAAACTATCTCTGATGAGCTTTTATATGGTCATGATCGTGCATACGGACAAGCAATTTCTAGTGAAGCTAACACACATTATGATTTATATATAGAACTTCCACTTAGAATAGGTGTTGTTTTACATGAAGATGATCCAGGGGTTTCAGCAGGGGAACGAGTAACTGTAAAATCTACTGATGGTACGGTACAAGCTGGTGATGTGCAATATACGGGCGTGGTTATAGTCGAGAAAAGGTCAGAATTTAGTGATGTAGTGAAAACTTATTACTTTGTAGATGATATAGGTTTAGTTAAAGAGCTACACAATGACATAGTTGTGTTTGAATTGCTCAATAGGACAATGAAATAATGTAAAAGGAAAGCAAGCCACCGATGGACTTGCTTTCCTTATTGTTGTACAGAGATATGAAAAAAACGCTGTAGAGCTTGCAGCCATTCCTTCTCAGTGTTTGTTGTATAGGTAGTTAAAGATTGTCCTTCATAAATTCTAAATTCGTTGTTCATCATGGTATGACGGCCACCAATGGTTCGAATCATAGCAATTTTATTTTTTTGCTTGGAAAGTCGTGGTGCAAATTTTGCATCATTGGCATCGTCGTGAAAACTATAAAGCAAACGCCAACTATGTTTAGCTTGTTCCAACAGCATCCAACCATTCGCTTCATCATAATCTATTTTATATAACTCTTTACCTTCACGGTGTTGATAGCCAGCAATCAGTGGCACTGGTTTACAGGGTGCTAATGCACCGACACCTACATCCGAGATATAGTATTGTCCACTCATATTTACTAGTAATAATTGATGCATAGGAATTTCCTCTGGAGGGGTATTTTCCGCTACGTTGCGCCAAAACTGGGCATAACGATTGGTGACAGAAAAGCCAAGCTCTCGTAGAAGCCAGCTGAATAAGATATTTAATTCAAAACAATTGCCACCACGTTTATCAATAATTATTTTCTTAAATATATCAGGAATAGCGAAGGAGATACCACGATTCAAGGCAACATCTAAATTTTCATAGGGAATGGTTAATAGATGTTTAGTTTGTAGTTGTCCAAGTAGTTGAATAGATGGCTCTAACGTTCCTTGAAATTGAATATACTGTAAATAGTGCTGAATCTGTTCATTCATAAAATCGCCTCACTTCCTTATTAATAACATAACCGAAATAGTCTTAGATTACACGCATAAACTGAAGTAGGAAATGATAGAAAAATAGCTAAATAACTAGTAAGATTAATATATTAGCTACTATAAAGTGAAATATTTTACATATTAGTTAATAATATTAATGGTAAGGTAGGTATCGTATAAAGAATGAAATGGATAGAAGTGAATACATATGAGGAAATGAGTGAAGTGGCAGCTACTATTTTCTCAAAACAAATCCAAGAGAAACCTGATAGTGTTTTAGGTTTAGCAACTGGTGGATCACCTGTAGGCATGTATAAAGAATTAGTGGCACGACACCAAGCTGGCCATTTATCTTTTAAGGAAGTACAAACTTTTAACTTGGATGAGTATGTTGGCATTGAGCAATCAAGTCCAGCAAGCTACTTTACATTTATGCATGAGAATTTATTTAATTTTGTGGATATACAGCCGAAAAATGTCTATTTGCCAAATGGACAGGCAGCCAATTTAGCTGAAGAATGTGCTGCATATGATAAGCGCATTGAAGAAGCAGGAGGCATTGATTTACAGCTTCTAGGAATCGGTGTAAATGGACATATTGCTTTTAATGAACCAGGCGCATCGTTTGATGCCAAGACGAATATTGTGGAGCTAACAGAGTCAACAAGAACAGAAAATGCTATTTATTTTGATGATCCATCTGAAGTACCAACACATGCCATTACAATGGGCATCCACTCCATAATGAAAGCAAAGGAAATCGTTCTCATTGCCTTTGGTGAAAAAAAGCTCGCGGCGATTGAGAAATTGAAAAGTGGTCATATTACAGAAGAATTCCCAGCAAGCCAATTATTAAACCATCCTAATGTTACAGTAATTTATGGTGGTACGAATTAGCAAAAATAAGCAAAGACTTCTTAGGGTTGAAGTCTTCGCTTATTTGTTTTTCCTGATAGAATAACTCCTGCAACAACCGCTAGTCCACCTATAAGCTGAAATGAATGCAATTTCTCATCAAGAAAAAGGACGGCAAAAATGGAGGCAAAAACAGGAATGAAATTTAAATAAATACTTGCCTTGTTCGCTCCAAGCTGTATAACACCACTGTTCCAGCAGAGAAAAGCAATGATAGAGGCAAAAATACCAACATATAAAATAGCAGCAAAGGTTGACCATTCCCAATGAATTGCTGTTGCACTAGACAGTGTTTCATAGAGAGAAAAAGGAAATAACATCATAGCCCCAAGTCCAATCGTCACTAGAAAGGTAGACTGCCCTGGTAAGCGAGTTGCATATTGTTTAATGAGTAATGAATATATGCTCCAACATAATACTGCTGCGATTACAATTAAATCCCCTTTGTTGAAAGTAAAATCGACAATCCTTGTAAAAGAGCCACCCATTATAATAAAGGCAACTCCACTCAGTGATAGAACGGTCCCTATTAACTGATATTTTGATAGTTTTTCCTTCAAAAAAATAAAGGAAAGTATGTAAATCATTATGGGCGTAGAAGAGTTCATTAAAGATGCATTAATGGACGTTGTGTAATGTAATCCAATGTAAACAAGTGTGTTAAATGCTGTAACACCTGTTAATGAAAGAATGATGACAATAAACCAATGTCTTTTCAGTAACCGCCATTCACGTTTTAATTGGTGAAATGCAATGGGAAAAAAGATAATAAATGCGACGCACCAGCGTAAAAAGGCAAGTGTTAGGGGAGGGATATCTTCACTAACGGCACGTCCAATAACAAAATTACCACCCCATAAAAGAGTTGCGAGTACTAATAATAGATATGGTGGAATTTTCAAGATGCTTTAACCCCTTTATTAATTAAATAGTAAAGTTAATTATAGGCAGTCAGTATAGCAATAATCAATGCCTCTGAAGTTTTGCTATGCTAAAATAAGGACAACAAGAGGAGGAATAACTGTGAAAAGTACCGTACCATGTTTACAAAAGGGAGATTTAGTCGGTGTTGTTGCACTTTCAAGTCTTGTAGAGCCTGAAAAACTAGGAGAAGCAGTAGCTTTTTTGGACGAATTGGGTCTTCGCTATATTGTGGGTGATACGATTCATGCAAAACATGAATATTTGGCAGGAAGTGATGAAATCAGACTAGCTGATTTTCATGAGATGGTAAAAAACCCAGAAGTGAAAGCAATCTTTTGTGTAAAGGGAGGCTATGGCTCTGCCAGAATTGCTGATAAAATTGATTATGCTTTAATAGAAGAAAATCCTAAAATTTTCTGGGGCTTTTCTGATGTTACATATTTACATTGTGCGATTAATGAGTATGCCAATATGGTGACATTTCATGGGCCAATGCTGATGTCAGCTAATAAGATGGATGATTTATCAAAGAAAATGTTTTTACAGCTATTTTCCCCTATGGAAATTCAGTATACAGAGGCAATTTCTCCGCTAACAACGATTGCAGGGGGCGTCGCACGTAGTGAAATGATTGGAGGAAATCTTTATCGTCTTGTCAGCACACTAGGTACCAAATTT
The DNA here is from genome assembly GCF_058797135.1 of Lysinibacillus sp. GW823-FHT02G10. NCBI lineage: Bacteria > Bacillati > Bacillota > Bacilli > Caryophanales > Bacillaceae > Lysinibacillus > Lysinibacillus sp. GW823-FHT02G10. The sequence goes on along the minus strand of NZ_JBXAJI010000004.1, from coordinate 308,702 downwards.
GAAGTGAGAACTGAAGGTAGGATTTTATTAATAGAGGATGTAAATGAAACAATACCAGTTATTGACTCAATGCTTCAGCATTTAAAACAAGCAAGGAAATTTGAGCAATTAGCAGGAGTCGTTATTGGTTCATTTACACAGACAGGATCTGATGAAGAAGCACTTCATTCGTTAATGAAGGAGTATTTTGCAGATTTAGGAATACCAGTCGTGGCAGGTTTTAAGTTCGGACATGAAACAACGAATATAGCCATTCCATTAGGAACAGAGGCAATTTTAGACGCACAGGAAAGGGTGTTGAAAATATTACCAGGTGTGCATGTATGATAGGGAGAGGAAATATGGATATTGAAAAAGTACTGTATGAAGCTGCGGTTGCACTAGCAGAAAAAAGATATCCCACTGGATGGGGAGGAGCTGCAGCCTTATATACCGCGGATGGGCAAATTTTAACAAGTGTCGCACCCGAGGTAATGAATGCTGCTACTGAATTATGTATGGAAACAGGTGCTATTTTAGAGGCACATAAATTGAATACAAAAGTTACGCATTCGATTTGTGTTGCTAGGGAAGATGAAACATCTAAATTTGTAGTGCTGACACCCTGTGGAGTCTGTCAGGAAAGACTTTTTTATTGGGGAGAAAATGTAATGGCAGCGATTACGAATGCAGATGGAGAATTGGTATTTAAATCATTAAAGGAAATTCAACCTTATCATTGGTATAAAGCATATGAACAATAAAGTAAAAGACATTACAAAAAATGTAATGTCTTTTTAGCTTCGTTAATAAGGCTCAGCATCGTGTCCTTTATTCATGGCATCTTGAGGTGCTTGATCACCATTGATATTGCCAAGTGGTTTTGATGCAGAGGAATCTTTTTTAGCGTTGTGCAAACCTTCCTTGAGTAAGCGACCATATTCTTCGTCGGCTTCTTGTGCCAAAGCAATCATGGCATTTTGAATATCCTCATGACAGACCGATAGATCACGTATTAAATTTTTAAGAAGTTCTTCGCGTTCCCACTGTTCAAAGTTACGATAAGTTTCACCAGCCTGTTTCGTATTACTTTGACGATCAATCGATTCACGAACAAGGTTCCCTTCAATGTATGGTGTATATTCTTTACCAGCTTGTGTTGCTTCCTTTAATCCATTCAGCATGGATGGCTCATAATTAATATGTGGATTTTGTCCAGGTGCCAAATCACGCTTATACATCATTTGCCCACCATGTTGATTGGTCGCTACACGTTTTTTTGGTGCATTAATTGGAAGCTGTAAGTAGTTGGCGCCTACACGATGGCGTTGTGTATCAGAATAAGAGAAAGTACGACCTTGTAACATTTTATCATCAGAGAAGTCTAAGCCATCAACAAGCACCCCTGTCCCGAAAGTAGCCTGTTCCACCTCAGCAAAATAGTCTTCAGGGTTTTTGTTTAACACCATTTTGCCAACTGGATACCATGGAAATTGATCGTTTGGCCAAAGTTTTGTATCATCCAATGGATCAAAATCAAGCTCAGGGTGTGAACCATCCTCCATAATTTGAACATGTAGCTCCCATTCGGGGAAGTCTCCACGTTCGATAGCATCATATAAATCTTGTGTAGCATGATTGAAATTTTTCTGTTGGATTTCTTCTGCTTCTTTTTGTGTTAAATTTTTAATACCTTGTAGCGGTTCCCAATGATATTTGACAAGGACTGCCTTGCCTTCACTATTCACCCACTTGTACGTATTAACCCCAGAGCCCTGCATCATACGATAATTTGCTGGAATCCCCCAAGGAGAGTAAACGAATGTTACCATATGGAAGGTTTCTGGTGAGCTAGCACAAAAATCAAAAAAACGTTCAACGTTTTGAATATTAGTAATGGGATCAGGCTTAAAAGCATGAATCATATCTGGAAATTTGAGCGCATCACGAATAAAGAAGATCTTTAAATTATTGCCCACTAAATCCCAATTGCCATCCTCTGTATAAAACTTTACTGCAAAACCGCGGGGATCACGCAATGTTTCTGGGGAGTGACCACCATGTATAACAGTTGAAAAACGCACAAAGACAGGTGTTTTTTTCCCTTTATCCTGAAAGACTTTTGCACGTGTATACTTAGAGATAGGTTCATTGCCAACAACACCATAGGTTTCAAAATACCCATGTGCTCCAGCTCCACGAGCATGCACAACCCGTTCTGGAACTCGCTCTCTGTCAAAATGACTCATTTTTTCTAGAAAATCATAATTTTCCAATGTTGCAGGACCTCGATTACCGACTGTTCGCAAATTTTGATTGTTGGTAATTGGATGTCCCTGTCTGTTGGTCAATGTCATATCTTGCTCATGTGTTGCATCATCTTGCTGTGTCATAGTATGACCCCTTTCCTATAGATACTTCCATTTTGTCCTTGAAAGGGGCAAACTAGTCATCCAAATTATCCCTTTGAACTACTTAAAAAAGCTCTCCATACATAAATGTAGGAGAGCCCTGGATGGCGTTTTCAAATGGAATCAAGTTGTTTTGAGTATGGCCATTGCTTATAGTTGGTCATTAGTCATCGGTCATACAGTAACAGGTAACTTGTTATTGGTTTTTAACTAATTAGCTGAAAAGCTAGATTTGAAAACAGCACATCCAACTCGGGTTGGAGTCTCACCGTCCCGAGTCTAGAAATAACGGGAATCGTCAAAGTTAATTTGAATACTGTAATTTTTTGAATTAATAAGATTAGATAGCTTATGTGCATCTTTTTCAAGCTTTGTAGCTCGTTCTCTATATTCATCTGGCTCATACAAAGCAATTTCATATAACATTGTATTTTCGCCATAGCCAAATCTTACACTCTCTTTTTCTCGCATACTGAAATCTTTACACATATCAGCCTCGGCACGAAGTTGTGTTGCTAGTTCGATGGCTTCTACTAGTGCTAGCTTTTGACCTTTAAAGTCTACTGTGTTTTGGATGTTTGCTTCGTAAACGAGGCGGTCTAATGTACGAGTATCTAGACGAACTTGGGCTAAGTCAGCTTCAATAAGGGGGAGTGCTCGATTACTTGTTTTAGGGGCTTGTCCCTTTTCAACTGTTACAAAGGCACTGCGATGTAGTTCGTTTACTAGCTCTTGAGTTTTCTTTCCTAAAATACTTTTTAGTTTAACAGCTTCTGCAAGATTAATCACGAAAACACGTCCTTTTTATAGTGTTATAGATGGTACATCATTTGATATAATTGCGATTTGATAATGTCCGCCATGAATTTGATTAAACATTTTCCCAGCTGACGCTAGCAGTTCATTCGCTGCATCATTTGTTAAGGAAGGGCGGAAATAAAAAATATGTAACGCATCAGTTGTTTCCTCTGTGACAGCTGTGCGTTTAGAATCAACAAAAGGTGAGCCAAATGCTCCTACCTCATCACGACTATACAGAATATTTTCTAATGTGTTAAAGCGCCCATTCAAACCTTCATAACCAATCTCGTCATGACCAAGATCAATTGTTACAAACCCTTTGATTTGAGCAACATCATATAGCCCAATTGGCATTTCATATTGAAGTGAAAAGAAATTATTTAAATCAACACCTGAATGAATTGGCGTTAAATAGTTTTGCTTACTAATTCGACGCATAAGGCTTTCTGCTGAGTGACGATAGCGATTTGGATCAGCACCAAGCTTTTTCCAAATCTGTCGCCATTCTGCGATCCCCTCACGCTGTGTTACAGGAAGTTCCTGCATTTCAAGAAAAAGATTTTCCTGATACAATTGCATACGCCCTTTAATCATTTGAGGGGATTCTGCTACAACAATTTTGGTATAATGAATAATGCCGATTTTTAGCTCGGGATGTTGTGTTAATAGAGTTGGGTTAATGGAAATTTCCAATGAACATCACCTACTTTATCTATTTCTAATATTGTACCATGTAAGGAGTTGGAAATAAAATGAACATACACGACCTACAACGTGATTTTGTGGCATATGCGATGTCCATTGGTGTTGATAAAATAGGTTTTACAACAGCAGCTCCCTTTACAGAATTAAAAAACAGATTGCGTCGCCAGCAGGAGCTTGGCTATCAGTCTGGATTTGAAGAAAGTGATATTCAAAAACGTACAGAACCCCTTCAATTACTAGATGAAGCAGAGAGTATAGTAGCGATAGCTGTGGCTTACCCTTCACGTATGCAAAATGCACCAATTGGTAAAAGGGGTGCGCGACGTGGAATTTTCTGCCGTGCTTCATGGGGTGTCGATTATCATACAGCATTACGTGAGCGTTTAAAGCTATTATCCACTTGGCTTGAGGAACATGTCAAAGGTGTACGTATTGAATCAATGGTTGATACAGGAGCCCTTGTAGATCGGGCGGTAGCTGAACGTGCAGGCATTGGGTGGAGCGGAAAAAATTGCTCGATTATAACGCCTGAATTTGGTTCCTATGTGTATTTAGGAGAGCTCATTACAAATATTCCATTTGCGCCAGATAAGCCAATGGAAGATGAATGCGGAGATTGTCGACTGTGCTTGGATGTTTGTCCAACGGGAGCCTTAATTCAAGGTGGACAATTGGATGCACAGCGTTGTATTGCTTTTCTGACTCAAACGAAGGGTACATTACCAGATGAGTTTCGTAGTCATATCGGTAATCGACTCTATGGCTGTGATACATGCCAGACAGTATGTCCTAAAAATAAAGGGAAAATTAATTGGATTCATGAAGAATTTATACCAGATCCTGAGCTAGCCAAACCATTATTGACACCGCTTTTAACGATTACTAATCGGGAATTTAAGGGGAGATTTGGTCATGTTTCAGGCTCATGGCGTGGAAAAAAGCCTATCCAGCGTAATGCCATCTTGGCACTTGCTCATTTTAAAGAGGAAGCCGCCATACCAGATTTGATTGCTCTACTTCATAAAGATGACCGTCCTGTCATTCGAGGCACAGCCGCATGGGCTTTGGGTAAGATTGGCGGGAATACTGCACAAACTGCCTTACATGAAGCAGAAGCTACAGAGCAGGACGAAGAAGTGCGAAGTGAAATTTATAAAGGGTTGCAGTTTTTTAAGTAGTGTTGGATGTAGAAGCAATTGACTAACTACAGTTTAATGTAGGGATGAAATCAATTGCTTGGAGTTCCTATGATTGAGAGGGGATCCGCTCTAATTGTGAGAAGAGTCGCTCCAAAAGAGGAAGGCTTCGTTAACTTTTTAAAGAGTCATCTTAAAGAATTTTTTAATAAGGAAGTGTGTCGTTATGCCATTGCATATCGTTTTATATCAACCAGAAATACCAGCCAATACGGGGAATATTGCACGTACCTGTGCGGGTACTAATACATCGCTCCATTTAATTCGTCCGCTAGGTTTTTCAACGGATGATAAAATGCTGAAACGGGCGGGCTTAGATTATTGGCATAGTGTAAATATTGTCTATCATGATTCACTTGAGGATTTTATAGAGTACTCTAAAAATGGAGATGTTTATTTAATCGAAACATACAGTGATGAGCCGTTTACGAAAAATGATTTTAGTGATCAAGACCGAGATATTTATTTTATGTTCGGAAAAGAAACTACAGGTTTGCCGAAGGACTTTGCTTATGAACGCCGAGATATGTGTTTACGTATTCCACAAAGTGATCATGTGCGATCACTTAATTTGTCCAATACCGCTGCAATTGTTATTTATGAGGCATTACGTCAACAAGGATATCCAGGGTTACATTAAAAAGCAGTTCTCCGCTTGTGAGAACTGCTTTTTAATATTAAAACTTTAATAACACAACATTCCCCGCAGGATCCTCTGTTTGGAACCCTCCGACGATTTCCGTAACGGGTGCACCTATACCACGAAGATTATCTTTCATAGTTGCCGCTTGTTCTTCGTTATCTAAACGCAATGAGAACGTTTTTAAGCCAACTTGATTTTTTCCAAGCTTTGGTGCATTCTCTGAGTGCCAAGTATTTAAGCCGATATGATGATGGTAACGGCCTGTAGAAATAAATAATGCTTGGGACCCGTAGCGTGTGACAATATCATAACCTAATCCCTTTGTATAAAATTGCTCGGCTTCAGCCAAGTTAGAGACCGATAAATGAATATGGCCCATTACTGTGCCAGCAGGCAGACCAAGCCAGTTGCCATCGCCCACTTCTAAAATAGAACGAATATTGAGTGGTTCTGTCACCATATGCACCTGATTGTTATGCCATGTCCATTCACTTTCAGGACGATCTGCATAAATCTCGATTCCATTATGATCAGGATCATTTAAATAGAGTGCTTCACTTACAGCATGATCAGAAGCCCCAAGGTACACACCTTTTTCGTGAAAATGAGAAATAACATTAGCTAAGTCACGTCGACTAGGTAATAATAGGGCGAAGTGATAAAGTCCTGTCGTCATGCTAAGCTTATCTTCTACGGTTTTAGGCTGAACAAGAGTTAATAGAGCTGTTTCTCCATCGGCAGTTAACATAGCTTTATGTGAATCTTGTTGTAACACTTTAAAGCCAATAATTTCTTGATAAAAGGTTAAAGAGCGGTGTAAATCACTCACTTTTATTTCAACATTCGTTACATAGGTGTTTGGTTTTTCATGAAAATGCATTTTGAATACCTCCAAATAGTTATCTTTTTTCATTAAGTTACTTTATGTAAGTTAGTTTATTTTAAAAATAAAGGAAAGTCAAGTATTTCTATTGTTCCACAAAAAAAGAAAATCACTAAGCTTTTCGAAAAGCTTAGTGATTTTCTTGAGATATTATTTGTCAGCTTTGTAGTCGCCTTCGTATCCAGCAGTGAAAATAGCTGTTAAGAAAGCAACTGTTACACCAATGATTAATAATAATTTCATGGAAGTAACCCTCCTCATGTTATAAAGAAATCTCTTTTTAGTATAGCCTATCTACTTTAAAAATGAAACGACATAGCAGAATAAAATATGTCAGAAATGGTTCAAACAGCTTGATATCGGGAAAACTAAAAGTGAGGTGATTAGTATGGAAAAAAAGGTGCCAAATATTGAAAATGGGACAATGGTGAGAGATATGAAAGAATTAAAAGATTTGGGCAAGCAGATGGAGCATTTACGTGATGGTCTAGAGCTTGCGGAGGATGAGCGAATCGCTGATCCAATTCAATTGGAAGATGTTGAACAGAAGAAAAAGTAGTATATAAACCAGCCGCTTTATTTTTCTTAAATCCAATTTTTTGTATAATGGAACGAGGATAAGAAAGGGGTTGTGCTTTTTGAATTTACAATCAACGAAAACATTATCAAATGGTGTAGAAATGCCTCGTTTTGGCTTAGGTGTTTACAAAATGACAGAACGTGAGGAAACATTACAGGCTATTGATAAAGCACTTCAATACGGTTATCGAGCTATTGATACAGCATCCTTATATGGGAATGAGGTAGAAGTAGGAGAAGCTATTCGTCATTCAGGCATTCGTCGTGAAGATATTTTTGTTACAACAAAAGTATGGAATAATGACCAAGGATATGATGCAACATTACGTGCTTTTGAGGTTTCGCTAAAGAATTTAAATATGGATTACCTAGATTTATATTTAACACATTGGGCTGTCCCTGAAACATTTGAAGAAACATATCGAGCTATTGAGCGCCTTTACGATGAAAAATTAATTCGCTCAACAGGTGTATCGAATCATCATGAGCATCATTTAGAAAAAATATTGGCTAAGGCAAATACTGCACCGATGGTTAATCAAGTGGAGGTACATCCATATTTACAACAGCAGCCATTAAGGGCATTTTGTAGTGAACACCAAATTGCTGTTACTGCATGGTCTCCACTAGGACGTGGTGGTGTACTTGCTGATCCTACCATAATGGAGATTGGGAAAGAAATCGATAAAACCCCTGCTCAGGTAGTACTGCGTTGGCATTTACAAAATGATACACTCGTTATTCCCAAATCCGTAACACCGAGCCGAATTGAGGAAAACGCACAGATTTTTGATTTTGAATTAACCCAAGATCAAATGGAGAAAATGGCAACATTAAATCGTAACCAACGATTTGGACAAGATCCTGATCATTTTAAATTTGATTTTTAAAAAAAGAATAAATCCCGCACTCCTATAGAGGCGGGATTTTTCTTATTGCTCGTCCTTGACGATAATACGTTTATTTAAAAAAGGATGGTCAAATTCTAATTGAATGGCATGTAGTTCGTAGTCATCACTTACTGTTTCTCGTGCACCATACATTGTATCCCCAATAATTGGATGGCCAATATAGGCTAAATGCACACGGATCTGATGTGTTCGCCCAGTCTCAAGTATGAGATGAACGACACAGGAATTTTTGTAACGCGCCACCACTTCATAGTGTGTTACAGCATGCTGTCCAGTTTTGGACACAACACGTCTTGTGGCATGGTGTCTGTCTTTGCCAATTGGTTCAGCAATCGTTCCAGAAGACGTTCGTAAGTTACCTTGCACCTCTGCTGCATACGTACGAATAATGGTTTTTTCCTCAATCATTCGATCGAAAATGGACTTTGCTAAAGGGTGCTTTGCTACTAGTAATAAGCCCTGTGTCCCTTTATCAAGACGATGAACATGTTCAGCATAAATGCCACCCTGTTCTTTGATATGTGCCATGACATGGTTCATACATGTATGTGTATCACGAGCATCATTAGGATGTGTTGCCATACCTTTTGGCTTTGATACGATTAAACAATGGTCATCCTCATAGACTACATCAATAGCACATACAGGTGTTGGTTTGTAGCTAGAAGTTGGAACAGGAAACGTAAATTTGATTATTGTTCCAGTTTGTAAAGGTGTATTCCATTGAACCAGCTCATCATTTGCCAATGTGATGGCTTTGGCCATACGCAATTCATGAACGAGTTTTTTACCGAGTCGCCAATGATTACGTAGCAATTCTTCCACACTTAAGTTATCTTCAGCAATTTCATAATGAAACATAGATCTTCCTCCGTAGAAAAAACCGTATTCCAAAGGTAGAACACGGTCTTCCGATTATTTTGCAGCTTTAGAAGCTTTGATTAAATAAAAGCTTGCCCCTGCGATTAAAATAAATGCAGTTAATGCTAAAAACGGAATAGTAATAAAGCCTAACCAATTAATATATTGTCCTGTACAAGAAACTGCGCCACAGGAGGGGGCATTTTCAGCTAAAAAGCTAAGCTTTTGAATTCCGTAATGGTAAAGTGAAATACAGCCGCCAATCACAGAAAATACAGCAGTTGTGACAGCAATACGTGCATTTTTTTGTATAAATGCTACTGTCGTCATTATAACAATTGGGTACATAAAAATACGTTGAATCCAACATAATTTACAAGGTTCATAATGACGAATCTCAGAAAAATATAACGAACCTAGTGTTGCTATAGCAGAAACAATCCAAATAAATAATAAGCCATTTTCTTCTTTTTTAGACATATTCAATCTTCCCTTCATAAAACCATGTCCTTGTTCGATTATAGTGGTTCTAGTTTTATATGTAAATCAACTTACACAAAATAAGGTATGTGATGAATTTCAGTCTAAAGTATGAACGGTGGAAGCAGACGCTTTCAATAGCTTAATGGTATCATTAACAATAGTAATGCTAAAGAAGAGGTGTTTTCGTGAGGGAGAATGAGCATTCCAATATCAGTATTTTAAAAGAGATTGCTGAACTATTAAATGAAGAAACTGAAATTGTCACAATGCTAAAAGGTGCGCTCATCAAATTTTTAAATGGCACCAATTTTGAAACAGGCTGGATTTTTTTTATTGATGCAAAGGGGCGTTCAGAACTTGTTGTCCATGAAAATCTACCAGAGGCATTGGAATATAACAATTGCCATTATTTAAAAAAGGGCGGTTGTTGGTGTGTATCGCGTTATCGTAATGAAGAGCTAAAAAAAGCCTCCAATATTATCGAGTGTCAGCGTATTGAAAGTGCCATAGCTGCAAATGTTGGGGATCATGAAGGAATCACGCATCATGCGACAGTACCCCTTCAATCTGGACAAGAACGTTTTGGCGTATTAAATGTCGCATCTAAGGATACAGTACGCTTTTCAGAGGAGGAGCTTGCTTTATTAGAATCAGTTGCCTTTCAGATGGGGTCAGCTATTAAGCGAATTTTACTGACAAAGCAGGAGCAGGAAATGGCACTTGTGAAGGAACGTAATCGCCTAGCTCGTGATTTACACGATTCAGTTAATCAACTACTATTCTCGGTTACGTTAACAGCTAGGGCTGGCATTGAAATGACGGATGATTGCGAAGTGAAAGAAACATTTAAAGAGATTCAGCATTTAACACAAGATGCACTTACAGAGATGCGTGCGTTAATTTGGCAATTGCGACCTAAAGGATTGGAAAATGGTTTACTTGAGGCCATGAAAGTATACGCTGAAATGCTTGGCTTAAAACTACATGTTACAGTTTCAGGCGTATTGCAATTTCCCTCACGTATTGAAGAAACATTATTTCGCGTAGCCCAAGAGGCGTTAAATAATGTACGTCGCCATGCAGGTGTATTAGAGGCAGCATTGTATATTACTGTTACATCAACAGATATTTTGTTGGTTATTCGTGATGAGGGTCGAGGCTTTGTCATTGATAACAATACAAAGTTACTTTCGATGGGCTTACAATCTATCAAGGATCGTGCAAAATCAGTGGGTGGGACTGCCGACTGGGTAAGTGAAATTGGCAAAGGTACGGAGCTGCTAATCCGCTTGCCATATTAAGGGGGAGAGGACATGATACGTGTATTAATTGCAGACGATCATCACGTGGTGCGTAGAGGACTACTGTTTTTTTTAAAGACACAAAAGGATATTGAGGTTGTTGGAGAGGCCAAAAATGGGCACGAAGCTGTTGCATTAGCAGAAAGCATTCAACCAGATATTATTTTAATGGATTTAGTCATGCCTGAAATGGATGGCATCCAGGCGACTAAACGCATTAAAGCGAAGTTTCCACAAATAGAAATTTTAATGCTTACTAGCTTTTCTGATCGAGATCATGTGGTTCCAGCAATGGAGGCTGGAGCGGCAGGCTATCAGTTAAAAGATATTGAGCCAGATGAATTGGTCTTATCCATTCGTCGTATTATGCGTGGTGAAAACACTCTACATCCTGAAGCAACGTCAACGCTTGAAATGGATCGCCAGGAGTCTCAGAATGCACCCCATTTATTAAATCCGCTGACACCTCGTGAACAGGATGTGCTAGCAGAGCTTACAAAAGGAAAGAGTAATCGGGAAATTGCATCCTCACTCTTTGTCACAGAAAAAACGGTGAAAACCCATATTTCAAATATTTTTACAAAGCTACAAGTACAAGACCGTACACAGGCAGCGCTGTATGCTGTTAAGCACGGGCTAACTGAAGGTAGTGGGATGTAAATAAACGGCGAGCTTCTACTCACATAGAAGCACTCGCCGTTTTTTACATTATTTATGTTGAACAAATAATTTTTTAGATATCTCTAATAATGTAGAGCTAGGTGTTAGTGCTAAATCTTCCTCTAGTCTTTGCGTATATGTTTGGAAAATTTTGAGTGCCTGTTCATGAAGCCCTGCCTGTATTAACGTATATAAATAGTGCTCAAGTTTTTGTTCATTATAGGGATCATACTCTATTAATGCATGTAAAAATTCCATAGCTCTATCAGTATCTGAAAAGACCGTTGTTTGAAACCCTTTTTCTAATAGCTCTATGTATGATTTCATTAATTTATCTTTATAGGCAGTTGACCATTCATAATCATCAAAAATAAATAAGCCATTCTTATAAATAGAAAGACATTGATTAATCAAAGAAATAGAAGGAAATTCAAGTCTTGAAAAATCCTCATGAAGTTTTTGAAAATCGTATAAATCACATACGATATTTGGTTTTTCGAAGATATAGTATTTATTTGAAAAGACAATACAGTTTTCGTAGCCAATTGTATTTAGAGTTTTCCTTAAATAAGATAGAGCTGTATGAAGATTTGATTTGGCTCGTACATAATCTAAATCTGGCCATAGAATTTCAATTAAATAATCTCGATGAATCGGTATATTTGGATGCAAAATAAAATAAGCAAACAATTCTTTTGTCTTTTCTGTTTTAAATGCCACTAAACTATTGTTACTATAGACGGCAAATTGATCGAAGCATTGTACAGTTAAGACAGTTTGTGTAGCCTGTTGAAGCATTTGCTGAATTGAAAATTCATGCTCAATACGGGCTACAGTTTTTTCTAAACGGGCATGACTGATAGGCTTTAATACATAGTCGAGACTGCCAATTTCATAGGCTTGTAATGCAAATTCATGATAGGCGGTAATGAAAATTACACTGACTTGTGGACGTTCCGTTTTGATAATATCAGCAACTTCAAGTCCTGATAATTCTTGAAGTTTTACTTCTAAAAAGATAGCCTCAAATTCCATAGTTGGTAGTTCATTCAGAAATACTTCTACGCTTGTAAAGGTTTGCATCACCTGTATTTGTTGAAAGGCATGTAGTTTATTTTGAAAATAGTGTAAAGCTAACGGTTCATTGTCTATTAAAACGGCTCGAATCACATCAAACTCTCCTTTATACAATTAAATTAAAAACATTAAACTCTAGTTCATTTTGGGTGAAAAGGCTTCCTATATATAGTGAAGGGCAAGAAAAGTGAAAATCACTCAACTTTTCTATTAAAAATTTGATGCCAGAAAAAAGCAATTTATGGTGTAGTTCTTTCACGGGTGAGAGTCAATGAATCCCGATGTGTTTATCACATCGCGTCAAATCCATTCAAAGAAAATTTCGCCGTTCATTATATAGAAGAAAAAAGTTTTTTAGTTTGTGTTAAGAGAATTGAAATAATTGCTTAGGCGTTAAAATCAAACTATTCTTATACAAAAATGAAACAACATAGTATTGTTAATGAAAGTTGCATATGGGCATAAGCCTTGTTTTTTCTTTTATTGTTAAAATAGTATAATTGTTGTAACAATAATTAGGCGTTATTATAGTACATTTGTCTTAAAAAATACTCAAAAAGTACTTAAAAAATACTTAAAAAGATAGGTTATTAATTAAAATAGAAGTATATATAGGAAAAATGGGATGGCAAGAAAGGAGATTTTACCATGAAATTAGAAAGACTTCTAACCATGACGATGATATTAATCAACCGTAAAAAGGTTAAGGCACAGGAATTAGCAGAGTTATTTAATGTTTCGATTCGTACCATTTATCGAGATATTGAAACATTGAGCTGTGCTGGTGTACCTGTTATTAGTCAGCAAGGTGTAAATGGTGGCATTAGTTTAATCGATGGTTATCGTGTTGATAGGCAAGTGTTGACGAAGGATGAGCTCACGTCACTTTCTATTGCGATTAAAAGTGCTTTGACTACCTATGAAGATTCCCACGCTGAAGCCGTGCTCGAGAAAATAACGAGTATTGCTGATGATCATGTAAAACAATCGATGGACCATCTATTTGTTGATCTTAGTCCATGGGGACCAAACGCTCTCTTTAAAGAGCTTATTACGACGCTCAAGACAGCTATAGAGAATAATCGTTGCATAAGCTTTCATTATTCTACTACTTATGGTGAACAAACAAGCCGAATAGTCGAACCACATACAATTGTTCAAAAAGGGAAGATATGGTATTTGTATGGCTATTGTACATTAAGAAAGGACTTTCGTTTATTTAAGCTTGCGCGAATGAAACATTTGCTTCAAGCTGATTCTACCTTTGAGCGTAAGGAAGTGAATTTAAGTGAACTCCCTTGGGGTAAAGAATGGCATCGACCACAAAACGTAGTCGATTTAGTCATTTCTTTTGATAAAGACATTACAACATTAGTGGAGGAATCCTTTGGTGCAGAACATATAGACCATGAACAATCCATGATTTATATATCTATACCCGAAGATGAATGGCTTTATGGTTTCTTGTTAAGCTTTGGGCATCGCATTAAAATTATGGAACCACTTTATATAAGAGATATTATTCAAAAACGAGCTTTAGAAATTGTTCAATTATATAAAAATCTAAATAATTGATGACAGACAGTTGTCAGGTTTCCTTTGCTATAGTAAGTACAAATAAAGCGAAAGGTGGAATGACGATGCAAAGCTATTGTCAAAGCTGCGGTATGCCTTTAGTAGAAGAGGCATTATTGGGTACTGAAAAAGAAGGGGAAAAAAGTCAGGATTATTGTACATATTGTTACGAGGGGGGCGAGTTTAAACAACCCCAGTTAACAGTAGACGAAATGATTGAAATTTGTGTACCGCATCTTATGGAAGGTGGTATGCCAGAAAATGAAGCACGTAATATGCTGACTTCCTTTTTGCCAAGTTTGAAGCGATGGAGAAAAAGTGAAGGGAAGGAACCAAAAGTAGTTGAATTAACCGCATTTAACATCGTAGGTATTTCAACTCAAACAAGTAATGCAAATGAAATAACAGAGCATGCTAAAATTCCACAATTATGGGATGACTTTTATCAGCAAAATATTGCGGGCCAAATAGCCGAACGAAAAAATGGCCATGTCTTTGGTTTGTATTCAGACTATGAAACGGATGTGAATGGTAATTATACTCTTACACTAGGAGTTGAAGTAAATAATGATGACATTCCAACAGATTTAGTAGTTAAAATGATTCCAGCAGCTAAGTATCTAGTATTTACATCAGATAAAGGCACGATGCCTGAAGTTGTCATCCAAACCTGGCAAGAGATTTGGGCATGGTTTGCAAATTCTAAAGTTGAACGAACATATACAGGCGACTTTGAACTGTATGATGAACGATCCGCTAATCCACATGAATCACAAGTGGATATTTATATAGCTATTAAATAAGAAAAGTCTCCTACCAATCAATTGGTAGGAGACTTTTCTTCGTTTTGCGGAGGAATGATATATGGCTCAATATGCACTAGAACCTGACAAAAGCGATTTTCACGCATAATGGTATGTTCGATTTCTTCGGTTATGCGATGACTTTCAAAGACATTTAAATAAGGATCTACTGTGACAGTTACGTCAATGAAATACATATTGCCATGGGCACGTCCTTTAAAGTCTAAAAGCTCCATTACCCCGTCCACGTTACGGATTAAGACCGATAACGTTTCAACTTCATCAATATCAAATGCATCTGTAAGACTTTGAACAGCTTCCCAAAAAATTTCTACTGCTGTTTTAATAATTAAAAGGGCAACAATGAGAGCTGTAAGTGAATCAATGATCGGAAAGCCGAAAATGGCTCCAAAAATACCAATGGCTGTACCGATGCTGACAAGTGCATCAGAGCGATTGTCAAAGGCAGCAGCTTTAACAGCGGCACTCTTAATTTTCTTTGATAGTGCCAAATTATAGCGATAAACCACATACATGACAACTGCACTACCTATTGCTACATAGGCTGTTAATAGTGAAGGTGTTGTACCAGTGGGCTCCCACAAGCTTTTTAGGGAACTAACTAATACTTGGAGACCGACAACAAGCATAATGAACGATGCGACTAAAGAGGCAACAGTCTCAGCTCGTAAATGTCCGTATTGGTGGTTGGAATCAGGTGGTCTTTGGGCAATGCGTAAACCAACCAGTACCGCGATGGAAGCAATGATATCAGTTGTGTTATTTAAACCATCTGCTTTTAGGGCCTCAGATGTACCAATGTAGCCTATTGTAAGCTTAGCAGAGCTTAGGATTAGATATGTACCAATGGATAGCCATGCACCTTTTTCCCCTTGACGTAAATTTGTATAGAGCTCCATTTTGTTTCCTCCTCGCAAAACTTTCGGACATTAGAAAACGACCCCCTTTTAAAAAGGGAGTCGTTTCATCTATTTATTACGGTCGTTGCTCCCACCTATATAAGGTGTGAAAAAAAGACCATATTTATAGCCTAGATTATACAAGCGTGCTTCTAATAGTACCACGACAAGTATGGTAAATCAATTCAATTTTAGTCAATGACTGCGTCATATTCATTTGATAAATCACTGTTAGGTAATTTCAGAACTTCTAAGTATAAAATATGGTGACCATCTAATTCTTTTGCGATAAATTCAAAACCTTGCTCTTCAATACTGTCACCTTCGACTGCATCAAAACGCTTCGTCATGAACCAACCACCGATAGTATCAATATCATCATCTTCTATGTCAGTACCAAGCATATCATTTACATTTTCAAGAAGCATCTTAGCATCTAAAATAAAATGATTTTCTGCAATTTCTTGTACTTCCGGGATTTCGTCTTCATCAAATTCATCTTGAATATCGCCGACAATTTCCTCAATAATATCTTCAATCGTCACTAAACCAGATGTTCCGCCATATTCATCCATTAAAATGGCCATATGAATACGTTCACGTTGAATTTTTAGTAATAGATCGTTAATTTGCGTTGTTTCCATCACTCGAATAATAGGTTGCATATAATCAATGACTGGCTTATCACCATTTTTAGGATCTTTAATGTAAGCGGTTAATAAATGCTTCATGTTAACTAATCCAATAATATGATCTTTATCTCCATCCAGAATTGGATAACGAGTATATTGCTCAACACCCATTAAATCAAACACTTCTTTAATTGTTAGCTCTTTTTCTATGCCGACAATTTCAGTTCGAGGAACCATAATTTCTTTTGCAAGACGATCAGAGAACTCGAAAATACTGTTAACATATTCATATTCTGAGTTATTAATTTCTCCACCTTTTAAACTATCCGACAAAATCATACGCAGCTCTTCCTCTGTATGAGCAACTTCTGATTCTGACATCATTTTTAAGCCGAAAAGACCTGTTAAACCACGGGCAGAGCCATTTAATAGCTTAATGATGGGATAGGTAATATTGTGGAAGATAATTAATGGGCCAGAAAAGTTTAATGTGACAAATTCTGCTTTTTGGATGGCTAATGTTTTTGGCGCCAATTCCCCAATAACAACATGCATAAACGTAACGATTGAGAATGCAAGTATGAATGAAAGGATAGATGTAATACTACCATTCAAATTTAGAAATTCAAACACTGGGTGTAAAATGATTTCAAATGTAGGTTCACCTAACCAACCTAAACCAAGTGCAGTGATGGTAATACCTAACTGGCATGCAGATAAGTACTCATCTAAATCTGAAACAACACGTTTTGCATTTTTCGCTTTTTTATGCCCTTCCGCGAGCAATTGATCAATGCGGGTAGATCTCACTTTTACGATTGCAAATTCAGTTGCAACGAAAAATCCAGTCATTATAATTAGTAGGGCGAATGCCGCCAACCTAATGGTTATCTCCAATATGTCTCCGTCCAAATAATTCCTTTGTTCCCGCCCGAATGAGGGAAGTAAACAAAGTGTACACCTCCTATGATTTAAAAAATTGTTGGATGTTTCAATCATAAATTATTTAAAAGAAAAACACAAATATTGACAACAACTTTTTCACTTGTTTTTCATGGATCTTTTGAAAAAATGCAACTAGATTCAAATACCAAAAGATTGTAATTAACATGGCTATATGCTAACTTTAGAAAGATCAAAGATAGTTTGTTTAGGGAAAGAAGCATTTTGCATCTCATATAATACGACACGTCAAAAATCTCAAGAGTGCTTTAGCTTGCGGATTTTTTTAAATGAATTATTTTTTATAGTAAGGGGGAGTCTCAATCGTCATTTGAGACTCCCCCTTTCTAAATGTTTGACCTATTTATTCTTGCTGGAAGCGTAATTTTAAACACGCTTTTTCAACATCATGAACCGTTTCATTTAAAGGTATTTCACCTGTAAACGGAGCGATAGATACAGGTGCTTTTTCCGTTATGCCTTGCTGTGTTAAAACATAGTTCTTATTATTATACGTTAAATAGAACGTTTTAATCGATTTCTTGCCAAAAGAGCTAGTAGAAGAATCAAAGAAGCCCTTTAGTTGACTGCAATACTCATTGTAAAAGTCGCTTTTATAGCCAGAAAGTTCCTCGAATTTCTTACTATTAACAGCACCCGCTTCATCCACTAATTCGAATATTTTGGCGGAAAATTCCGAAAAAAATTCTTTTACTTTTACACGAATTAACGCTTTTGAATTATAGCTATTTAAGTCATCCGAAAGTGTGACTTTACTCATTGAAATGGCCCCCTGCATAAAAAACATTTACTATTAAGCTGATATCATAAATGTATAAGAAAAATATACAAATTTCAACAGGATTCAACATAATTAGCTTAAATGGCGTGCTATTAATAGTAAATATAGGTATTTTTATACGGGATCACAACGAAAAATTGACTATCAAATTCAATCGTATACATGAAACAGCATAAGTTCATGTATCATTTTTTTAACAACCTCCTCGTCTGATGGAATGGCTCCTATCCACTCAATCGTACCGTCCTTTAAATATTCCGCTTGGTATCGTTCTCGTTGATAAAAAAACGAAATAGACCACCCAGGTAGTTGCGTGTTTTCAAATAGTGGTTTAAAACTGAAATGTTGAATCATCATCAAACCTCGCTTCTTATAGTATGTAGTCATATTATTCAAGTATAAAGGTATTTTTGCAACTATTCACTTTTCATAGAAGTAAATAGGATGAGATTGAAATTCTAAAGGGGTATTTCTTTCGTTGAAAATCATTGCTCTGCTATAATGAGTGCAGAAGGCGACAAAATACGCCAATCTTGAATACAATTGAAATGAGAGGATACTAATGGATAATTTTATAGTGACATTACTTTTTATGGCTATCATTGGGGCTGCAATTGGGGGCGTTACAAATCACTTAGCCATTAAAATGCTTTTTCGTCCATATAAAGCGATATATATTAAAAATTGGCGTGTACCGTTTACACCAGGCCTTATACCCAAACGACGTGATGAATTAGCTAAACAGTTGGGTCTTACAGTAGTTAATTATTTACTCACGCCTGAAACATTTAGAAAAAAGTTTTTCTCTAAGGATATTCAAGACAAAGTAGAACACTTTGTGCAAACAAAAGTTGAAGAAACAATCTTTACAAACGACAAAACAATTCAGGATTGGCTAAACTTAGCTGGGTTTGCTCATCTACCTACTACCATTGAACAGAAGGTTGAAGCAATTGTTGAGGGACAATTTTCGTCGGTAAAGAATACACTATCAACAAAATCAATTCGTACGCTGCTATCAGATGATATCCAAAATACAATTGATGCTAAAATTCCAGTAGCAGTTCAGCACATTTTAGAAAAAGGCGAGGATTATTTTTTATCACCAGAAGGTGAAATGACGATTAAGGCAATGATTGATGACTTTTTATCATCAAAAGGGTCTCTAGGCGGCATGATCAATATGTTCTTAGGTGATTCCTCTTCATTAGTTGGGAAAGTTCAACGTGAGCTTGTGAAGTTTTTACAAGCACCAGGAACAACAACATTACTAACAAAAATATTTTCACAGGAATGGGAAAAACTTAAAGATCGACCCGCTATGGACTTTTTGCAAGATGTTCAATTTGACCCCATTTTATCGAAATTACAAGTGTACGTGAAAGAACAATTAGCAATCTCTGAACGTTTAAATCAACCGATTTCTTATTATTGGCCAGAAGGAAATGACTGGGCGAAGTATACCGTGATTCCACAAGCTATAGAAAAAGCTTTTGTGAAGGCAGAGGAAAAACTTGAGGATGTACTAAAACGTTTAAACTTACAAGAGGTTGTGCGAGAGCAGGTTGACTCATTCCCAGTAGAGAAATTAGAGGAGCTTGTATTAGGTATTTCAAAACGTGAGTTTAAAATGATTACTGTATTAGGTGCAGTGCTTGGTGGATTGATTGGGATTGTGCAAGGCTTGATTGTTTACTTTATTTAAAAGGAGATTGTATGAATGATTAATATTTATAATGACATTAATGCGCTAGAAGCAACTTTCCGTAAGATTCCAGAATTTGAAGCGTTAAAAGCTGCTGTTGAAGTTGTTAAAAATGATGAAGAGGCATTAAATGTCTTTAAAAACTTCCGTAAAATCCAAATCGAATTACAGAAAAAGCAATTAGCTGGTGAGGATATTTTGGAGGATGAGCTTGTCTATGCACAAAAAGCGGCACAGCTTGCACAGCAAAATGAAAAAATTTCAACGATGCTTGAGGCAGAAATGAAGGTAAGTAAAGTAATCGAAGAAGTAAATCGCATTTTAATAAAACCTATCCAAGGTTTATATGAAGGAATTCAATAATAGGTGATAATCGCAATTTAAAAAGGAATAATTTTTCTAGGAATTGCACATATAACAAGTGAGAGGAAAACGTGTATCCGCTATTGGTCGGTACACGTTTTTGCTTTATGTACCAGTTAAAGAGTATGGGAGGTTATGAATATGCATGTCATCATTGAATGGACCTATAAAACACCAAAAGGAGCAACAACAGTTTTACGTTCAGCTGAAATGCCTGCAGCTCAAGCACTTTTACTTGCAGAGGATATGGAAAGAACGGGAAGGGTAAAATCGCTACATTGTATGGATCGGCAAGATACAAATTGGTCACTTAAAGAGCTAAAAGCATATTTAAAGGAAATTGATACAGAGCCTCATAATATTACGCTCTATTTTGATGGAGGTTTTGATCGTGGGACAAGGCAAGCAGGACTAGGCTGCGCCATTTATTACGAACAAAATGGTAAACCTTTACGATTGAGAAGGAATGCCTTTTCGTCTGAATTGAAATCAAATAACGAGGCAGAGTATGCAGCGCTTTATTTAGCCTTAGTAGAACTAGAACTTTTAAATGTCCACCATTTGCCTGTGCGTATTATAGGAGATTCACAAGTGGTCATCAATCAACTGAATGGGGAATGGCCAGCATTGGAAAAAGAACTAGCAAGCTGGGCAGATAAAATTGATGCTAAGCTGGAGCAACTTCACATTCAAGCCGAATACCAGCTTGTTTCACGTAAGGATAATTCGGAAGCAGATCGCCTTGCTACTCAAGCTTTAAATGGCATCGATATTACTGGTTTGAGCGAGATTGTTAAAGAATAGGAATAAGAGGTGGCAGTAGATACTGCCACCTCTTTCTCATAAAATCCTCGGTTTGCACTGAAACTTTTTCCATTTTAAAACTACTACTACTATGAATCCAAACAATAAGGAGAGATTTTATGAACATGAAAAAAATAGCACCTGCAGCTATGTCTGCATTATTATTTGGAAGTGCCCTTGTACCGGTAGCTTCAGCAAATGAGCAGCAATCTACAGAAGCGGAGGTACCACAAATACAAATTGATCCCGTACACATTTTTAATGATACTCGTGGTACTGTGGAAGATGTTCGTATTGAGGAAAATATTACATATTACACAGTAAAAGAAGGCGAGCAAACAAATGTATTAGAAATTACTAAAGATACTCTCGTGTTCGACAATACTGGGAAGAAAGTGGAGCTACAAAAGGGTGATAAAGTATTAGCTTATACCTTTGCTAACAAACCGCAAAAATATATTTATCCACCACAATTCAATCCAGAGGTTGTCATCGTTGAAACAGAAGAAGTTGGTTTTGTAGAAGTGGATTATTTCTTTGAAGATTTAACTAATACGTATGATATTTTAAAATTAAATATTGGGAAAGAAACAGAGCTATTCAATGAAAAAGGTGAAAAGGTGGACGCTAAAGATTTAGCAGAGAAGCATCTAATTGTTTTCTATACGGCCTCTACTAAAAGTATCCCAGCTCAAACAACACCATCTAAAGTAATTGTACTGGACGATGATTCCTCAACTACTAAGAATCCAATAAATGAAGAAATTGATAATATTATCGCATCAGATTCTTATGAAGTAGCTGGTACAAAAATGGTGCCATTACGTGTGATCGCTGAAAAGCTTGGCTTCAAAGTGGATTCTACAGGCAAGGGGGCAATCCTTTCAAAAGGGAATATGTCTTATACAATTACTCGCGGTGAAAAAACATTTGGCTATAATAAGGCATTACGTACACTAACAGTAGCACCGACCTTAAAAGATACAAAGACATATGTACCTGTTGAATTTGTGGATGAATATTTAAAATAATTAAGAAAATAGTATGCCAACAATGCTTGGCATACTATTTTTATTTGTGGTTACTCAGCCATTGCTAGAGCGTAATGGTTCTTTGAGGAAATAAAGGCTGGATACTTTTTCGCGAATTGTTGGAGACATTGTTTAAAGGATATTGTACTCATGAAGTTTTTAGCTAATACCATTTCATCTGAATACAATAAAAATTGCTGAAAATGCTGTTGAATAAATACCCTTGTCTTTTCATAATGCTTGTTAATTGAAATAGCGCCATAGATTTCTTGTTGATCAATAATATAAATAAAATCACAAAGTACTTTATGTGTGCCGTATTTAAGTTTTACCGTGACATATAATGTTTTTTCGTCACAGCGCTCTAAATCAAAATGGTGGAATGCTACTTTTACTTGATGAATAAAGCTCGAAACAGATGTATAATTGTCATTTTTTAAAATAAACATTCTCGACACCACCTTTTCTGAAAATTATAATGACAAAAAAATAGTTTGTCTATATTTAAACAGAATATTCTGTTATTTTATAGATTCTAATTGTTATTTTGCTTATAGTCATAGAAATTTGTTAAACTTAAATCTGCAATATATAAAAGAAGAGAGCGAAACGAAATGAAAATTATTCATATAGATCAAAAATATCCTGAAGATTGGATTCGCGTATTAAATCATATTGCGAATTTATTTTTTGAGGATTCCAAGCTGAAGGCTGAACCAATGGGAGCAGATATGTCTGCTTCATTTGACTATCAGACTGGAGACGATTTTTCCATTTCTACAAAAGCAAACTTGATTGTAGATGGTAAGCAATACACAAATGAGTACAGTATTCAATATGAGTCCCCAGCAACAGATCGTGAGCTAAATATTCGCATAAAACGTGCATTGTCACATGTATTTTTAGATGTTCTTGAACAGCATACTGGAGTGCATCAGCAATGGGGGATTTTAACGGGTGTACGCCCAACAAAGCTGTATCATAAATTTAGAAAAGAAGGTAAAAGTGAGCAAGAAATTGCTGATCTATTAATTCGAGATTTCCGCTTATCAAAGGAAAAAGTTGGACTATTAAAGGAAATTGTGGACCGACAACTAGTGACCATTCCTGATCTTGATGCCATTGGACAAGAAATCAGTGTTTATATTGGTATTCCATTCTGCCCTACCAAATGTGCATATTGCACTTTCCCAGCCTATGCGATTGGTAGTAATCGTAAGCAAGGGCGTGTTACGACTTTTTTAGATGGCTTGCATATTGAATTGCGCGAAATGGGCAAATGGCTGAAGGACAATGATATGAAAATCACCTCCATTTATTGGGGTGGTGGTACACCGACTTCAATTGAGGCCGATGAAATGGATGCCTTATATCAAACGATGTATGAATCATTCCCTAACCCTGAAACAATTCGAGAGGTGACAGTTGAAGCAGGAAGACCTGATACCATCACACCAGAAAAATTAGAAGTACTAAAAAAATGGGGTATTGATCGTATTAGTGTAAATCCACAATCTTATACTGATGAAACATTAAAAGCAATTGGTCGTCATCACACAGTCCAGGAAACCATTGATAAGTTTTGGCTTGCAAGAGAATCAGGTATGAACAATATCAATATGGATCTTATAATTGGGCTACCGAATGAAGGGATTGAAGAATTCCAACATTCATTAGAGGAATCGGCAAAAATGCAGCCAGAGTCTTTAACTGTTCATACGCTATCATTTAAACGTGCTTCAGAGATGACGCGTAATAAGGATAAATACAAAGTAGCCGACCGTGATACGGTAGCTGAAATGATGGAAATGGCACGAATTTGGACAAAAGAAAATGATTATGTTCCATACTATTTATATCGTCAGAAAAATATTTTAGGTAATTTAGAAAATGTCGGCTATAGTAAAGCGGGAGAAGAAAGTATTTATAATATCGTTATTATGGAAGAAGTGCAGACAATCTTAGGAATTGGCTGTGGGGCATCCTCAAAATTTGTTCATCCCGAAACAGGGAGAATTACACAATTCCATAATCCGAAAGATCCTGCTGCCTATATCATGACCTTTGAAGAGGCTATTGGGAAGAAAATAGAATTTTTAAATGAATTATATAAGGCTTAATGATGAAGGCAATCTGATCTGTTCAGATTGCCTTCATTGTTTGTAGTGTTCGTAATGTACAGGCCATTTTTAGCAGAACAGCATCCTCAAAGTATTGCGGATCATAGCCTGTTAATTCCCTTATTTTATTTAAACGATAAGTAAGTGTATGTCGATGAATATTCAATTGCTGAGCACAATGCTTTAGCTGTAAATTACAATCAAAAAACGATTGTAATGTTTCCAATTGTTTAGCGTCTAAATTTTTGAGTACACGACGGTAAAATGCTTGTACCTCCTCCGATTCACGATGTTTAAAAAGGGAATATAACTCGACATCTTCAAAAAAAGTCAATTCATTATTGATTGCAGCAAATTTTAGAGCTGTTTTGGCACCTTGGTAGCTATAGGGAAGCTGAGATAAATGTTGAACCACAGGCCCTACACCAATTTGAAGGGAGGGAAGTTTCTGCTTCTGCTTACGCAGTGCTTTTATAATAGGACGGCAATTTTGCTCCATACAACTTGTTAGTAGGATATAGTATTCCTGTAATTGGCTATGACCAGCAAGAATAGGCTGTTTGTAAAATAGATCCTCAAAAAAGAAGGGTATTGTATTTTCTGCGTAGGATGCTTCATTTAAGCTCACTAAAATCACCTGAAAAGGGCCAGAAAGAGCAAATGGTAATTTCTGAATCCGTTCAGTTAAGGTTCCGTCTAGCTTACTTCCATGAACGAGTGCTTCAAATATGTAATCGTTATTCTTTCGTTGCCATTCGCTTTTAGATTCAACAATCGCTTGATGGGCCATAATCTCTGTTGTGAGTTGAACGAGATTAGCAATTTCAAGCATATCCTCTGAATCTCCTGTAATACCTATAACACCTACAACCTCATCTTGGTACATAATTGGCATATTGATGCCTGGTTTTGTGTTTGGATAAAGTGCTATATTTTCCTCATTTATAATTAGAGTCTCTTTTGTCTGTGCTACGTATAGTGCACCTTCATGAATATTTTCCACCCTCATTTTATCCCCAGAAGCTAAAATGACTCCACTTGGGCTGATAACATTAATATTGTGACGCAAGCGCAACATCGTTTGATGGACGATGTCTTCTGCTAACTTTTTTGTCAACATGTTTATACACCTCGCATAAAAAACAGCCTGTTATATGACAGATAAATTGTACACCTATTATAATGTTTTCTGAATTTATTGTCATTATAATAAATTGTAAGCGCTTAACTTAGGGATATGAAAATTTACGTAAATGTCAATGGACGACATAAGTGGAGGTATAACATGAAAGTTATCATTAGTCCAGATTCCTACAAGGGTACTCTGTCAGCAGTTGAAGTAGCAAAGGCAATGCAAAAAGGAATCTTAGATGTGGATCATTCAATTGAAACAATTATACTACCAGTGGCAGATGGTGGTGAAGGTACACTGCACTCACTTATTGCCTCTACAGATGGTCGATATTGCTCAGCAACTGTGCTTGATCCATTGGGAAGAGCTATCCAGGCTCAATATGGTGTACTGGGCGATCAAGTAACCTGTGTAATAGAGATGGCTCAAGCATCTGGTATTATGCTGTTACAAGAAAATGAGAAAAATCCTGAACTTGCTACATCTTATGGCACAGGACAATTAATTAAAGCTGCACTTGATCAAGGTTTTAGAAAATTTATTATTGGCATTGGTGGGAGTGCTACAAATGATGCGGGTACTGGTATGTTACAAGCATTAGGTGTGCGGTTATTATCAGCGGAAGGGGTGGAACTTGAGGCTGGTGTTTCTAACCTTATGCAATTAGATGTCATAGATATGAGTCTACTAGATACTAGATTAGCAGAAGCAACATTTACGATTGCCTGTGATGTGGATAATCCGCTTATTGGTGAACGAGGAGCCACTGCCATCTTTGGTCCACAAAAGGGTGTTCAAAAACACCAGGTCGCTGAATTTGATCGTTGTTTAAAGCATTTTGCAGATATTGTTGAAGCTCAATTTGCTATACGATTACATGACTATAAAGGTGCTGGAGCCGCTGGGGGAATGGGGGGCGCATTAATCGCTTTTTTAAAAGGAACCTTCCATGCAGGAATTGACCTTGTGCTGGACGCTGTACAACTTCAGGCTCATTTAGCAGAAGCACAGTTAGTGATAACGGGTGAAGGAAAATCTGATCTTCAAACATTACATGGTAAGGCACCATTAGGTGTAGCAAAAGCCGCAAAGCAAGCGAATGTAGAGGCGATGCTGCTGTCTGGAGGAATTGATACCAAGGCAAATGCAGCATTACAAGCGTATTTTACAGTTGTTGAGTCATTGGTAGATGAGGAGATTGATGTGCAGCAGGCAATGCAAGAACCTGCACACTTTATTCGGTTAAAAACTAAAAGAATGATAGAGCGTTACTTACAAAAGGGGGATGTCTAGATGTTGTTCATTATTATATTAATAGGGGTATTATTTGTTGTCTTAGGAACAGCTAAGTTAAAGCTTCATCCGTTTTTAGCTTTATTAATCAGTGCTTTCTTCGTTGGAATTGCTTCAGGTATGCCATTGTTGACAGTAGTGGAAAGCATTAATACTGGATTTGGAGGCTTAATGACAAGTATTGGTTTAGTCATTATTGCTGGTACTATTATAGGCTTAATATTAGAAAAATCAGGTGCTGCTTATCGAATGGCAGAAGTAGTGTTAAGAATTGTAGGACCTAAACGTCCACAATTAGCGATGTCTTTAATTGGCTATATCGTATCCATACCAGTATTTTGTGATTCTGGCTTTATTATTTTATCCAGCTTGCAAAAATCATTAGCAAAGCGAGCCAATGTTACGATTGCATCTATGGCAGTAGCTTTAGCAACTGGCTTATTTGCGACGCATGTATTAGTACCACCAACTCCAGGTCCTATTGCAGCAGCAGGAAATATTGGCGCAGCAGATTATTTAGGAACAGTCATTGTCATTGGTTTATTAGTCGCGATACCAGCGACATTCGTAGGTTATCTATGGTCAGTAAAAGTTGCGACAAAAATTCGCGTTCCTGAAGATGAGGTAGAGGCATTAGATTATGAGGAAGTCATTAAATCCTTTGGTAAAATGCCCTCAACATTTAAAGCATTTTTACCAATCGTTCTGCCGATTGTGTTAATTGGTTTGGGTTCTATAGCAGCATTAGTTGGTGATACGGAATCGACTTTCAATACCATCTTTAAATTCTTAGGTTCTCCAACAGTGGCCTTATTTTTAGGTGTAGCAGCAGCCTTTTTATTATTACCTGAAATCAATGAAACGACATTAACAGGTTGGATTGGCGAAAGTCTAAAAGAAGCAGCACCAATTTTACTTATAACAGGGGCTGGTGGTTCGTTTGGAACTGTTATAAAAAATGCTGGTGTTGGAGAAATGCTTCAA
The DNA here is from genome assembly GCF_058797135.1 of Lysinibacillus sp. GW823-FHT02G10. NCBI lineage: Bacteria > Bacillati > Bacillota > Bacilli > Caryophanales > Bacillaceae > Lysinibacillus > Lysinibacillus sp. GW823-FHT02G10. The sequence continues at coordinate 281,106 of NZ_JBXAJI010000004.1, read as the reverse complement.
GAAATGGATTTAGGTATGTTTGCCTCAGGTACATTATTCCTTCTTGTGCCGTTTATAGTAGCAGCAGCGTTGAAAACGGCTCAAGGTTCTTCTACAACAGCTCTTGTGATTACATCTACTTTAGTAGCCCCAATGCTTGTGACATTGGGAATTGATGGAGCGGTACCATTAGCATTAGTGGTGATGGCAATAGGTGCAGGAGCAATGACAGTTAGCCATGTGAATGATAGCTTCTTTTGGGTGATTACGCAGTATAGTGGTATGGAAGTAACACAAGCCTATAAAGCCCAAACGGTGGCCACATTACTCCAAGGGCTTGTGACTATTATTATTACGATGATTTTATGGTGGATATTTGTTTAAAGTAAAAGGAGAGCAGCCCATGGCTAGCTCTCTTTTTGTATAATAGGAGAATAGAAAGGAAGTTAGTAGATGAAAAAAATAATAGTATTACTCCTTTGTATTTTTTTATTAGCCGGCTGTACCGAGGCAGTCAAGACAGAGAAAATTCCTGTAACAGCTGGTCATGAAATGCAGGTTCATTTTATTGATGTAGGACAGGGGGATTCTATACTGATCGAATCACCAAGTGGTAAAACGATGCTTATAGATGGGGGAGTGAAGGGCGCAGGGCAACAGATTGTCTCTTATTTAAAAGAACTTGGGATAAATAAGCTTGATATTGTAGTAGCAACACACCCAGATGCTGATCATATTGGAGGGCTTATTCCTGTATTAGATAACATGACGATTGAGCAATTTTATGATTCGGGAAAAGTACATACATCGCAAACCTTTGAAGAGATGCTGACACGTATCGATGAAAAAAGTATTCCTTATCATGTGCCAAAAATCGGCGATGATATCGAATTTGATAAGGATGTAAATGTGAAAATTTTAAATGCCAATGATCAGGCTACAGACAATAACGATGCCTCCATTGTCTTAAAAATGACTTATGGGAATGTCTCTTTTTTATTGACAGGAGATGCGGGAGTGGCATTAGAAAAGGAAATGTTGCAGTATGATGTGAAAGCAACAGTTTTAAAAGCTGGACATCATGGCTCTAACACAAGTAGCTCAGAGGAGTTCATTCAGGCTGTAAAACCAGAGGTCACGATATTAAGTTATGGAGAGGATAATAAGTATGGACATCCACATGCAGAAATTGTGGACCGTTTGCAGGCTATTGGTAGTAAAATATATGCCACCGCGGATTTAGGAACGATTACGGTGTCCACAGATGGGGTAAACTATACGGTGAACGGTAAGGAAACTTCTAGTGTAGAAACTGGTAATATACTATCTAAAGAAGAACCGACAACAGCTATTGAAATCGTTAGTAAGGATCTAGTTACTGAAATTGTAGGAATTAAAAATAGTGGACAACACGCAGTATCTTTAAAAGATTGGCAGCTTATTTCAATTGAAGGGCATCAAGTTTATAATTTCCCTAATCTTTCTTTACAGCCAGGGAAAACGATTTATATTACTAGTGGAACCAATGCACGGGAAGGGCAAAATTATTTGAAATGGACAACTAAACAAATTTGGTTAAATGCTGGAGATGCTGCGCAATTACGGAATGAGAAAGGGGAACTTGTAAGTGAGCTTGAGTAAATACACATTGGACCGTATTGAAGATGGCTATGCGGTTTTCTTAAAGTTTCCAGCAGAAGAGGAACAACTCATTATTTCACAGTCAGCCATGAACAAGCCTGTGCAAGTAGGTGATCGTGTTCAGATAGAAGAAAAAGATGGTATTTACCATATTGAAATTTTAAAAGAAGAAACACAACAAAAAAGAGCAGACCTTCAGAGTTTAATGAATCGTTTACGAAATAAAAATAATAATTAATACATGACAAGCTGTGAAGATTTGACGTACAGCTTGTTTTTAGATACAGGAATTGTACTTAAATTGTTATCCTAAATATTTTGAAAATATGCTAAAATAGTAGTATTAATCGGGAGCTAGGAGCGGACAAAAATGTCGATAAATACAATTATTTTTGATTTAGATGATACACTACTATGGGATAAAAAATCAGTCAAAACTGCATTTGAAAAAACATGTGACTATGCAGCAACAGTACATAATGTGAATCCTACTGAGCTAGAGGAAGCTGTTCGCAGAGAGGCACGTGCTTTATATGAGGGTTATGAAACATATGATTATACGGTATTAATTGGTATCAATCCATTTGAAGGACTTTGGGGAACGTTTGACGACTCGACGGACTCCTTCCAAAAAATGAAGGAAATTGTTCCTAGCTATCGTGCAGCGGCTTGGACAAAAGGGTTAGCTACTCTTGGTATTGAAGATACAGCGTTTGGAGAGGAGCTAGGAGAGCGCTTTGTAGCCGAGCGTAAAGTAGCGCCATTTTTATACGAAGATACTTTTGCAGTGTTAGATGAATTAAAAGGAAGATATCAGCTTGTATTGCTTACAAATGGCGCACCAAGTTTGCAAAATTTAAAGCTAGAAATCACACCAGAAATTGCCCCATATTTTGATCATATTATTATTTCAGGTGACTTTGGTAAAGGTAAGCCGGACGCAGCTATTTTTGAGTATGTGATGGAGAAAGCAGGTATTACAGCGGACGAGGCAATTATGGTTGGCGACAATCTTAATACTGATATTTTAGGATCATCTCGTGTGGGAATGCGCAATGTATGGATTAATCGTGAAAGCAATATCGCCAACGGGGCTGTGACACCTACCTATGAGGTGGACTCTTTGACAGCGTTGTTGGAGCTTGTAAATAAGCTATAGATAAAAATGTGCTGACCCTTCATGGAGTCAGTACATTTTTTTTATTAAAAATAGACATTCAGTCCAAGGTATAAACATGTAAAAGCTATCGCTATACAAAGCTGAACAAGAGCGCTAGCAATTAAGTAACCCTTAGGTTCACCAGCCTTTTTACGATAATAGATTTGCATAAAGGAGTAGAGTGAGAAAAGGCCATAAATAATTGTTGCATGAATTGTATGGTGAACAAGATAGATACCAAATGAAATACCTCCAAACAACACGAGCATGATGGCATTGGCAATAGCATGCTCAACTGTCGCAGCGAAAAAGCGACGTTCTGTATAAGGCATTCTTTTTTTAGCAATCCATAGGATGAAATGCATAAGTAGGATGAAAATGTTCCCTAAAATAAGTTTCGTCGACCGCTTCTCATCATAAAAATAGCGTAGAGAGTCAATTGATTCTTCAATCAGAAAGGCTTGCTGGGTTTCAACATTGAAGAAAATCTTGTTATTGAGTACCTTCCATTTCTCTTGTGTACGGTCATTATAGAGAATCAAAATATCATAGATAGTACCACTTTTCCATTGACTAGCGGATATTGTTATAGGAGAAGCGTTGTCCCAATTCTGTTGTAGCTGTGTGATTGCCTTTGAATGAGCATAGCATTGCTGAGGAACATAAAGGCAAGAATCCTTTGCTATAAAGGTATCCTTGTTCAGATTCTCCTTTAAGTAGACACGTTGGATGGCTTTGGAGGAATCCATTGTCATAGGAGAATCAGTCGGACGTTGAACAAAAGTTAAAATTAATAAAGAAAGAACTACTATAAATAGCACTGACACAGACGGAATTTTCCATCCATTTCCAGTAGTTTGTTTACTAATTACTGAGGGCTCTGTCATATTGCGTAATAATTTTTTTTGCTGCTGATCAGATAACATTAAATCATCTAAGTGTTGCCATGTCTTCTTATCATTCTTCATCCATCTCACCTCCTAACTGTTTTTTTAATGCGATGAGTGCTCGTTTTAATGTGTTTTTTACTTTCCCCTCATTCCAGCCAAGAATAGCGCAGGTTTCTTCGATGGAAAGCCCCTCTATTTTGCGCAGAATGATCACATCACGATAGGTAATTTTTAGTTTTCGAATTGCAAGATACAGTATCTTGGCATCTTCTCGTTGCATCAGCCATTGATGAGGAGAAGGTGACGCTTGTTCTACATGCTGTTGTAAAAAAGGGACAAACTGAATAATCTTTTTCCGACGATAATGATCATAGGCAAGGTTACGTGCAGTGCACCGCAACCAAGCGAGATCGGCTCCTACTTTTATTGTTTGGTGATGGTTCAAATAACGGACAAAGGTTTCCTGTGTATAATCCTCCGCTAATTTTTCATCATTTAGTAAGTAATATAAGTATTTAAAAATGGTGTGATTATGTAAGTAAAATATTTCTTCTATGTTCAAGCTGAACACCTCCTTTTCTTTAAAGACGAAGAACTCATAGAAAAGTATCATTTTCCCAAAATAAAAAGCAGAGAGTAGAGACTCCCTGCTTCTTGTTGTTATTAATTATAGGTTAATGGCTTTTACCTCATCAATGTTTTCAAGCTGTGCCACAAAAACTAAATCTTCTTCTGTTACAACATTATCAACCGTTAACATCATAATCGCTGTACCACCAACCTGCGCACGACCAACCTGCATTGTTGCGATATTAATTTCTTTTTCTGCAAGCTTTGTTGCTACACGGCCAATTGCACCTGGTTTGTCAGTATTTTTAATATAAAGAAGGTGGCCTTGTGGAATGACGTCAACAACATAGTCCTCTACTTTTACAATACGTGCACCTAAACCGTTTAATAGTGTACCCGCTACAGTATGTGTTTCGTTAGCAGTAATAATTTCAATCGTAATTAAGCTAGTAAAGCCTTTTGCTGTTGTTGTTTTGTGCTCATTAATTTTCATACCAATACGTTCAGATAAGTAACGAGCATTCACATCATTGACATGATTACCGTGATTTTTAGACAGTAAACCTTTTAATGCATTTGAAGTTAATGGACGAACATCATAGTTTGCTACTTCTCCAGCATAAGATAGATTGATTTCTTTGACTGGCTCTGTTGTCACTTGTGATAGGAATGAACCAAGTTTTTCAGCTAATTCAAAGAATGGCTCAACTTGTGCAAGAAGCTCTTTAGGTATAGATGGCATGTTTACTGGATTTGTTACAGTACCTGTTTTGTAAAATTTAATGATGTCATTTGATACGTCAACCGCTACAGATTCTTGTGCCTCGATTGTAGATGCTCCTAAGTGAGGCGTTGCGATAACTTGTGGTAAAGTCAGTAGCTTATGATCTGTTGCTGGTTCAGAAACAAATACATCAAGAGCTGCTCCAGCCACTTTACCTGCTACGATTGCATCATATAAATCGTCTTCATTGATGATACCGCCACGTGCACAGTTAATAATACGTACGCCATCTTTCATCATCGCAAATTTATCTTTATTAATAAGGTTGCGAGTTTCAGGTAGAAGTGGTGTATGAACTGTAATGAAATCTGCAGCTACACAGATTTCTTCAACCGTTGCTTTTGTTACACCTAATTCTTTGGCACGTTCATCTGTTAGGAAAGGATCGTATGCCATAACATTCATACGTTGACCCTTAGCACGATAAGCTACTTCAACACCAATTCGACCAAAACCTACAACGCCTAAAGTTTTATTTTTTAGCTCCACGCCAACAAAAGATTTGCGATCCCATTTGCCATTTTTTAATGTATTAAAAGCTTGTGGAATATGACGGGCAAGTGAAGTCATCATCGCAATTGTATGTTCGGCAGCTGAGTTAGTATTACCATCTGGTGCGTTTACTACGATAATGCCGTGTTCTGTAGCAGCAGCAAGGTCAATATTATCGACACCAACACCAGCACGACCAATTAATTTTAAGCTTTTTGCTGCTTCAATTACTTCACGTGTTACCGTTGTTTGAGAACGAACAAGTAATACATCTACATCAGCAATTTTAGCGATTAATTCTTCTGGTGCTAAACCTGTGTCTACAATAATGTTTAAATCTAAATCTTGTTCCTGGCGTAATGGGAAAATACCATCCTCACTTAGTGGATCAGCGATAAATACGTTAATAGTTCTTGTTTTTGTTGCAGTAGTCATTATAATTAGCTCCTTTTTTATCATTATTGGCTATGGCTTTATCTACGATAGTCTGAAATTTGTAAAATTCGAGCATCTTACAGCATACAAACAATCTCCTTTCTAAATCGAAGACAATATAAAAAGCCTTCCACGCCTTACAAACACAGTTAGTGTGTTGTAAGGGGCGAAAGGCTGTATAAACTTTGGTTCGCGGTACCACCCTTAATCACTGCTGGAAAATTTATTCTGGCAGTCTTAGCTATATGCGTAACGTGCATGAGACGGATAAGCTTACTTTTAAGTTGTTCAGCCTATCTATTCAGGAGTGGAACTATTATCGTAGAAATCACTGATTTGCACCAACCATCAGCTCTCTTTGGATTTTCTTGCGACTAGTGTGTCTCCGTCGTTATATTTTTTGTGATTAAATTTGTTAACATCATAATCCCTATTGTTCACCTTTGTCAACGATATTTCTTAAAAACTTTAAAAATACTGACTTCAAAAGTCTGAAAAATAACTAAAAACGAATATTATTTATATAATACTGTTTTATTGTTCGTCTTTTTGGGGAATACAATGAAAGCGCTAACGATATTTGAAAAGTCCGATAGTATCAGGTTTCTGTGTAGTTTTAGCATTGAAAATTATATGGGAATTAAATGGAATAAAATAGAGGGTTTATGCTAATTATCCATGGATTTGTTCTAAGAAAGCGAACGTTTTTGTTTGTCACATTTTAGACAAAAATATAAAAAGTAGAAGGTAAACAGACTGTGAGAGAAGAATGTTAGTTAAGGATGATTGATTTGGGGGTGTAAGAATGAAGTACGATGTTGCAATAGTCGGTGCTGGTCTTGCAGGATTAGTCGCAGCTTGTGAATTAATCGATGCAAAGAAAAAAGTTCTTTTAGTAGATCAAGAGCCTGAAAATTCAATCGGAGGACAGGCATATTGGTCTTTTGGAGGAATATTTTTAGTAAATTCTCCAGAGCAAAGAAGGCTTGGAATTAAAGATAGTAAGGAGCTTGCATGGCAGGATTGGCAAGGAACTGCAGGCTTTGATCGTTTAGAAGATGAGGATTCCTGGGCGTATAAATGGGCAAGAGCATATGTCGATTTTGCTGCAGGTGAAAAATACGACTGGTTAAAGTCAAAAGGTATAAAGTTTTTCCCTGTTGTTGGATGGGCAGAGCGGGGAGGCTCATTGGCAGGAGGGCATGGCAATTCAGTACCTAGATTTCATATTGTCTGGGGAACAGGCCCTGGCATTGTAAAGCCATTTGTAGATAAAGTAAAACAGGCTATGAAAGAAGGATTCATTGACTTCAAGCCAAGACATCGTGTGGATGAATTTGTGCAGCAAGAAGGGAAGATTATAGGAATTAGCGGAACGGTGCTAGCTGAAACCTTTATTAATCGAGGTGAAAAAAGTTCGAGATTAGGAATCGGTGAATTTTCCTACGAAGCTAAAGCTGTGATTGTGGCAAGTGGTGGTATTGGGGCAAATTTTGATTTAGTGAGAAAAAATTGGCCTGCTCGATTAGGAACCCCTCCCAAAAATATGGTATGTGGTGTACCAGCTTACGTTGACGGAAGAATGCTAGAGATCACGGAACATGCTGGGGGACGCATTGTAAACCGTGATCGCATGTGGCATTACACAGAGGGTTTAAGAAATTGGGATCCAATATGGCCCAACCATGGAATTCGGATATTGCCTGGTCCCTCCTCCCTGTGGTTTGACGCAGAGGGGAATCGTTTTCATGCACCCAACTTTCCAGGGTTTGATACACTCAGTACGTTAGAGGCGATTCAAAAAACAGGTTATGACTATTCCTGGTTTATTTTAACGGAGAAAATTATTGAGAAAGAATTTGCATTATCTGGCTCGGAGCAAAACCCAGATTTAACAAACAAAAGCATAGGCGATGTTCTAAAACGCATTTTACCAGGCCCACCTGCTCCTATCCAAGCTTTTAAAAATCACGGAGAGGATTTTGTGATTGCACATGATCTAAAGGAACTTGTAGATGGAATGAATAAACTTGCTGGAAATGAGCTACTTGATTTCATGAAGATTAAAGAGCAAATCTTGGCAAGAGATCGGGAAATGGACAATAAGTTTACAAAGGATTTGCAAGTAAACGCTATTCATGGAGCAAGAAATTATATTGGGGATAAATGGGTGCGTGTTGCCAAGCCACATAAAATTTTAGATACCAAAAATTGGCCTTTAATTGCTGTTCGCTTAAACATTCTAACAAGGAAAACTTTAGGTGGCTTACAAACAAATTTAAATGGCGCTGTTTTGGGCATGGACGGTCAGCCAATTCCTGGGTTATTTGCTGCTGGTGAAGTAAGTGGTTTCGGTGGCGGTGGCGTCCATGGCTACCGCGCTTTAGAAGGGACATTTGTTGGTGGTTGTTTATTTAGTGGACGCCAGGTAGGGCGTTATTTAGGGCAAGGATAAAGTGCATAAATGAATGAAGAGCATCGTTTTGATGAACGATGCTCTTTTTAAATGGATTGATAATGTTGGAGTAGATCACTATGCTGAAGTTTTGAGCAGAAATCCAACAGCAATGCGCACCTTGATTAAATTATGAAATGGATTAACAATTTGATTGTTGGACCTCTGCAATCTTAGCAATTTGTTCTTCAACCTGTTCCTTTGTCCAACCGTTTTCCTCCACGAAAAAGTTGCGTTCTGCACGGCGACAATCATCTGAACAGCTTCGCATGTAAAATGCCTCATGTTTTTCTTCACAAAGCATTAACTTATGACACGCTGGGTTTGCACAGTTTGTGTATCGTTCAGAAGGCTCCCCGGTGAAATAATCCTTCCCAACAATAACATGTTCCACCTGATTAATCGGTACACTTCGACGGCGGTCAAAAACAAACATTTGACCATCCCATAATTGACCTTTTACCTCAGGATCCTTCGCATATGTAGCAATACCGCCGTGTAATTGACCTACGCTCTTACCATAGCCCTCGCGTTTTAGCCAACCAGAGAATTTTTCGCAGCGAATACCACCTGTACAATAAGTTAAGATTTTTTTATCTGCAAAATCTTCTTTATGTTCCTCCATCCAAGCAGGTAGGTCACGGAAGTTTTCAATATCTGGTCGAACAGCTCCTCGGAAATGACCGAGATCATATTCATAGTCATTACGGGCATCGATAACCACGGTGTTGTCATCTTGCATCTGTTCCATAAATTCTTTAGGTGTTAAATAATCACCTGTGATTTCTAACGGATTGATATCCTGTTCTAAACCGAGGTGAACAATTTCTCGACGAGGACGTACATGCATTTTTCTAAAGGTATGCCCTTCAGTCTCATCAATTTTCCACATCATATCGCTAAAACGAGCATCTGCCTTCATATGATTCATGTAAGCATCTGTTTGCTCAATGGTACCTGATACAGTTCCGTTAATACCTTCGTAACCTACTAAAATACGACCAAGAAGCCCTATCTCTTTACACAATGCTAAATGTTCTTCTGCGAACGCTTCAGGATCTTCAATCGTAATATATTTATAATAAAGTAATACACGATAGTCTTTTTGTGTCAAAATACATTACCACCTTTATCTCGATATTCGTCCTTTAATATAGCATAACAGGAGCAATTTTGCTTAGAGAGAAGGAGTTTTCTAAAAAAACACGAATTATACATAGTGAATGACTATTCATATTTGGGGGTTATAGAGATGGAATTTTCAACGATTACATTAGAAAAATTAGAGCGTCGAGCAACCTTAACATTGAATCGTCCACAGGCGATGAATGCAATGGATGATGTCATGATGCGTGAACTTGCAGAATGCTTTGAGGCTCTACAGCAGGAAAAAGATATTCAGGTGCTTGTTATTCGTGGAGAAGGAAAGGTCTTTTCTGCGGGTGGTGATATAAAAGCAATGCTAGATGAAAGCAAACCACTGAATATTGATGAGGCAATGGTTTATCTGACACGTATCGTGAAGGCATATTATCAGCTACCGATGATTGTGATTGCAGCGGTTCATGGTGCATCAGCAGGTTTAGGATTTAGTCTAACACTAGGGGCAGATATTATTGTAGCCTGTGAAAATAGTAAACTTGCTATGAATTTCATTGGAATTGGACTGATTCCAGATGGGGGCGGTCATTTCTTCATGAAGGAGCGTGTAGGTACTGTTAAAGCGAAACAAATGATATGGGAGGGAAAGGTATTAACAGCAAAAGAAGCATTAGATGCAGGGTTAATTGATTATATTGCACCAGAGGGCACTGTATTTGCAATGGCAGATCAGGTGGTGGGGAAAATGCTTGCATCCCCGATTTCTTCCATGATTACAACGAAAAAAATTCTACATGCACAAAATATGCCACAGCTAGAAAATATCTTAGCATTAGAGGCTGAGGGCCAGTCTGCAATGCGTAAAACAACAGATCATGTCGAGGGCATTCATGCATTTGTAGAGAAAAGAACGCCTGTCTTTGTAGGCAAATAAAAATAATAAAAGGCGCGTAGCAAACCATTGACTACGTGCCTTTTATTAGCCACTAAACATGGAATAAAATTAATTTACCTGAAGCGTTTACAAGACGATGAGTTTTATCGGCAACACCTTTTTCCTCAATTTGTTGTTGTCCATTTAGTTTAGCAGCCTCATCATTTTCAAAAGTCCAAGTTTCATCAAACAATGTTTCCCCTGTTTTTTCAAAAGCTGTAAAACGATAATTCTCCATACAGACCCCACCCTTTTACTTGAATATATTTCTATTATACATAGAAGATTTATAAACTTCACGGTAAAACTAGTGAATTTTTTGATAAATTACGAAAATTGTGGAAAAAGTAAGGCAATGTTGTTTTTTTCGTAATAGCATTTTTCATCAAACATGAGTTATGATAAAATAGAACAAATATTCGGTTTTGAATAAACAACATATTATTACTTTGGTTTTGTACTAAAGAGAGAATTATCTACTATTTGAGGTGATTGGATGTCAGCAATTCGTTTTTTCCATATGGCAGATTTACATTTAGATAGTCCATTTAAGGGCTTATTTGGTCTACCCGAACCCATTTTAAAAAAAATACGGTCAAGCACTTTTGAAGCGTTTGATAAAATTATCCTTAAAGCGATTCAGGAAAAACCTGATTTTTTACTAATTGTTGGGGATATTTATGATGGTGAAAATCGTAGCTTGCAAGCACAACGAAGATTTCAAGATGCAATGGAGAAGCTTTTTCAACACAATATCCCTGTCATTGTGAGCTACGGAAATCATGATCATTTAAATGGTACATGGACACGCTTTTCTTTACCAAGTAATGTCTATGAATTACCAGCTGAAACGAGTGTAGTTCAATTAAAAATACGGGGTCAACAAGTGAATATATATGGTTTTAGCTATCCTGAACGTCATTTAAAGGAATCTGTTATTGAAAGCTATCCAACTGCACATGATCAGCATGCCATTCATATTGGTATGCTTCATGGCAGTGAGGCAGGCAATACAACACATGATGTGTATGCCCCTTTTACAAAACAACAGTTACTTGAAAAGAACTATCATTATTGGGCGCTTGGCCATATTCATAAACGACAGCTTTTACATCAAAACCCTCCAATTGTTTATCCAGGCAATATTCAAAGTCGACATCGTAAAGAACAAGGAATGAAAGGCTTTTATGATGTGACGCTATCCAAAACATCGACTGAGCTTGATTTTATCTCTACCTCTGCTGTTGTTTATAGCACCATTGAGATGGATTGTACGAATGTGGTACACGCCAATGAATTATTGAAGAGATGTGCAGAAGCTATTACAGCTATTAGGAAGAAGTATGGCGCATCGGTAGTAGAGCTTCATTTGCAAAATATTGACGAACAAACGGAAGCTTTATTTGAACATGCAACAGTAGATGCATGGTTAGAGACTATTCGAGAGGCTGAGGAAGGTATTGACCCAATGTGTTGGGTACAAAAGATGGTGTTGCAAAAGGCAGCGAGATTTTATGAGCATACAGCAACAACTCAATCCGTTGTGAGCTTAATGGAACAATGGGACAGTAATGAATGGAAGGATATTCTAAAAGATTTGTACCAATATGCTGGTGGTGCGAGGCTGATAGAGCCACTTAGTGAAAAGGATATTGAGAACTTAACCCATCGTGCACAGACATTATTAGCAGAAGAAATTCAAAGGGCGTGATTACATGCTGACAATACAGAAAATCCAAATTTATGGCTTTGGTAAGCATGAAAATATCTCCATTTCGTTAAATGATGGTGTCACTATTTTTTATGGATTAAATGAAGCAGGAAAAACGACGATACAGCAGTTTATACTACAAATGCTTTTTGGTTTCCCAACAAGGCAGCAGATACAGCGCAAATATGAGCCGAAAATTTCAACGAAATATGGAGGTCAGCTGACACTTTTACACCCTATTTATGGTCAATGTACAGTTGAACGTGTGAAAGGAAAGGCTGCTGGTGATGTTACTGTCTACCTAGAGGATGGAACGACGGGGCATGATGAGTTGTTAGTAAAGCTTTTATATGGATATTCTAGGGCATCCTTTGAAGCCATTTTTTCTTTTTCGCTGCATGAACTACAAGGTATTGAAAAAATGTCTGAAGAGGAGCTAACCCATTTGCTACTTGCCTCAGGTACAACAGGTATTCAGTATTTATCCGCACTTGAAAAGAAAATGGATAAAGAGGCTAGTGAGCTGTTTAAAAAGACAGGTAAAGTGCCATTGATTAATCAAAAGATTGAACAACTAAAGCAGCTTGAGCGGACAATTAAACAGGAACAGGGGAAGATTCAAACCTTTGAGGATAAATTACAGCAATTACAATTACTTGAGCAAAATTTAGAACAGCTATTTGGTACGCAAAAACGGCAACAGCAACAATGGCAGCAATTAACTATTCAAAAGCAAGCACTCCCTCTCCTCAAGCAGCAACAGACATTGCAACAGACAATGACCAATTTTCAACATGTTCAGTTTCCATCAGAGGGTATCAGACGGTATGAGCAGGTAAAGGATCGTCTGTTACATGAAAGTCAGCAACTGATGCAATTAAAGGAGCAGCATCAAATATTGCAGGAGAAAATACTTGCAACAGTGGATGAGCAAAAGGTCAATGAAATGGCTTACCTTATGCAAAAAGAGGCAACGTGGCATCAGCTAATGGTGAAAGAGCAAAATTTACAGGATGATCTATTTTTGCTCGAACAAGAAATTGAAGCACAGTTTCGTTTACTAGGTGTAACAGAGAAAGAAGCACAAGAAAATCTTTTGAACGAAACAGTTTCACTCCAACAGGAGCAACAATTTCAGCTTCAATTAAGTAAATTAGAGGAGGCGGAGGAAGAGCTAAAATTTCATCTACGTTCACTAGAGCAAGTACACCTAGAATTAGATGCAATAGCCAAACAGAAGCAACAGCTAATGCGTGAGTCATTAACAAGTGAGGAAGAACATATTTTAGCACAATGGCCTCAACAAAAGCGGAGGCTTGAGCAACTACGTTCTGCCAAATCGCAACGCAGTAAGCAGAAGCAGCCTCATGACTTTATCTGGCTTGTACTACTGATTTGCTTCATGTCGTTTGCTTATGGTGTATTTGAAAAAAACATAGTTGTAATTCTAATTGGAGCAGTTTTATCATTGCTAACTTTTTTGTTTATTCGATATGTTAAGCAAGCAAATGAACCTACTAATAAAGAGCATAGCATCCTCCTACGGGAGTTAGAGCAAGAGGAATTGACAGTACAAGCAGTTCTTGCAAAGAAGCAAAGATATGAAGATCGCTGGTTGCACATCAATGAACAGCAGAAAGAGAAGGAGCAGCAATATACTTCTCTTGAATATAAAATTCAACTAACGGAGGTAGAGAGTGAAGAGGCCACTCAAACGCTCCAACATTTTTTAAAGCGTTATCGCTTACAAGGAACGATAGCCAGATCGCTAATGCCCGAATTATTTATGCGTATTCGTGGTGTACAAGAATTAGCAGCTAAAAGAAACAGTACCTCAAGTCTGTTGCAAGAAACGCAGGTAGAAAAGAACAACATTTATGAGCAGCTTCAACGGGTTTTAGAGGGAGCCTATAATGAACATGAAATTTATATGCATTTACGAACAGCCTACCTTGAAGCACAACAGCAACAGCAACAAGCACAGCATGCAAAAGATCAGCTAGCCAGCGTTCAAATAAAAATAGAAGGTGGACAATCAAGAATGGATCGTTATACTGCTGAAATGTACGAGCTATTCAAAGAAGCAAAGATCCAAAATGAGCAGGCTTATTATGAAATGCATGAGCAATTTGAACAGAGAAGAAAAATTGAGACAGAATTGCAAACCGTCCAGGCTCAATTATCTTCACTCGATCTTCAACAGAAGGAAAATCTGATTGAGGACTCTGTTAGCGAACGCATATTTGCTTTAGAACAAGAGCAGCAATCATTGCAACTAGAAATTGATCAATGTCTGGAACAACGTGCTGCTTTGCTAATGGAAAAAGAACAGCTATTAAATGATGAAAAGTATGGTCAATTACTTCAACAGTTTGAGCAGGAGAAAACAGAATTGCAGCAGTTAATTGAGCAGTGGGCAACTAAAAAAGCTGTGGCGACAGCTATTCATGAAACCCTATTCCGTCTTCGTGAAGAAAAATTACCTCATGTCCTTGAAGAGGTAAATGCTATATTCCGTTTACTAACAGGAGGAAACTATGACAAAATTTCGATTCATGAGGATGGTTATTTTGTAGCGCAGGATGCTGCAGGGATACGTTATCAAATGGTGGAGTTGTCCCAGGCTACCAAAGAGCAAGCTTATATTGCATTGCGAATGGCTCTAGCAAAAACCCTAGTGAGCGCTGCACCATTTCCAATGATTATGGACGATCCTTTTGTCCATTTTGATCGAAACCGCACAGACAAAATGGTACAATTAATGAAAGAAGTAGGATATGAACGTCAAATTTTATATTTTACTTGTCATGACACAATGCTCAACTATTGGCAAAAAAACCAGATTGTCGATATAGGAGCATTAGCAAATGAAAGGGGAGTGGCGTCAACATGAAAGGGATTACGACGCTCCAAGTTGGAGAAGTAGTTGATCAATTTTTATTAATAAAACAAGCGACAAAAGGGGTTACAACCGTTGGGAAGCCATTTATGTCGCTAATATTACAAGATAAGAGTGGGGATATAGAGGCAAAGCTATGGGATACGAATGAGGATCATGAAAAGATGTACCATGCGGAAGCCATTGTACGTGTTGGCGGAGAGATTCATGACTATAGAGGAAAGAATCAATTGCGTATTAAATCTATCCGTGTTGCTAAGCCAGAGGAAGGAATTGCTATTCACGATTTAGTGCCATCCTCTGCAACACCAAAAGAACAACTGTATGAAGAATTAACGCAATTTTTCTTTGACATTAAAAACCCTAATATCTCACGGATTACAAGAGCAGCAATTAAAAAACATCAAGAGGCTATTTTAGTTTTTCCAGCAGCGACTAAAAATCATCATGACTATGCATCAGGTTTATTAGATCATATGGTCTCCATGCTCAAACTAGGTAAAGCCATTGCTGACCTATATCCAACATTAAATCGTGACTTATTATATGCTGGAATTATTTTACATGATGTAGGCAAGGTTGTAGAGTTATCAGGCCCAGTTGCCACAATGTATACAGTGGAGGGCAATTTATTAGGTCATATTACGATTATGGTAAATGAAATTGCTAAGATTGCTAGTGAGCTTGAAATTGAAGGTGAAGAAGTCATGCTGTTGCAGCATATGGTATTGTCACACCATGGGAAAGAAGAGTGGGGTAGCCCGAAAAAACCTATGATTCAGGAAGCAGAAATTTTGCATTATATCGATAACATTGATGCAAAGATGAATATGTTAACAAGGGCATTAGGTAAAACGACACCGGGCGAATTTACAGAGAGACTCTTCCCACTTGATAATCGTTCATTCTATAAGCCTACTATTTAAAAAGCAATATCAATCGTCCCATAAACTAACGTTGCTGTCTAGCTATTCGATATTAATTTCTCTGAGTCTAAGTATTCATATATTTAATTGTAGTGCCTAACTATTGTACCAATGTGAATATTTAATTTAGAATAGAGAGAGAAATTATAGGAATGGGGAAAAGTAATGGATACAGAGGGACTTTTTTCACGGAAAATTAAGTTTTGGAAAAGTTTAATTTTCAAAATGATACTAGCTATCGGCATAAGTTTATTTATTAGCTCCCATATTTCAGAATTTGTTAGTCGTCAATTCGAGAAGGTAGTGCATTTGAATGGAAGTGCTGGGGTTGCCATTAATACATTTATTTCGTTATTTATTGGCACAGTAATTATTTCGTTATGTACAAGGTATATTGTCTTAAGGCGTGTAAAGCGTGTGTTAAATGCTATGACCCAGGCTGCTGATGGCGATTTAACTGTTCGTATTGATGATCGATTAAAAGATGAAATTGGTCAATTATCGACTGAATTTAATCATATGCTAGAACAAATTGGGACGGTCATTGAAAAGACGAATAAAGCATCGACAGATGTATCAACCTTTACAAAGGAATTTACAACGATTACCGAACAAAGCAGTCAAACAGTTGAAACTATTTCGGGTGCCATTGGGGAAATTGCCTCCAGTGCAGAAGGACAATTAAGGCAAATGGATTTATTATCTGAATCAGCACATTTAATTACTAAAGATATGGATCATGCATCTTCTGCTATACAGGAAGTTGCCTCAATAGCAAATGAAACGAACCAAAAGGCTGATTTAGGATTACAGTTAATTGAGCAAACGATTGCAAAAATGAATACCATTAATGAATCTGTTCATCAGTCAACTGCAGTTGTAAATGCTTTAGGCGAAAAATCGAAGGAAATCAGTACGATTGTAGCGTTGATTACAAGTATTACAGATCAAACAAACTTGCTTGCATTGAATGCATCTATTGAAGCAGCTCGTGCAGGAGAGGCTGGAAAAGGCTTTGCAGTAGTGGCAGATGAAGTAAGAAAGTTAGCAGAGGAATCTGGAAAGGCTGCAGATAATATTCGAACATTGGTGGATGATATCTTAAACCAAACCTCCAGTGCTGTTTATGCTATTAATAGCGGTACACAGTTTGTGGAGGAAGGCCGTGAGTCTGTTGAACAGACAGGCGATACCTTTAAAAATATAGTCGTATATTTGCAACAGATAAGTCATCGTACAACGGAGGTAAAGGATATTGTCTTGCGTGTCAATGAGAAAGCTAGTCAAACAGATGAGGCTGTAAAAGAAGTCGTTGGCATAGCAAATGGCACATCTTCGGGCATACAGCATATTGCTTTATCTATCGAGCAACAAAGTGCTTCTAATGAGGAAATAGCAAGTGCTGCAAATGTTCTTCAGACAATGTCAAATGACCTACAAACTGAAATTAGCCAATTTAAAGTAAAGTAAAATAGAGTAAAAAAGAGAAGCATCTGATGTATCAGGGTGCTTCTCTTTTGTTATATACTAGACTCTAATTATTTAGATTCCTTGTCAGTATCTTCTGCTTTATCTTCGGAATCCTCTTTTGGCGCATTTTCTTCAGCTTTTTTAGCTGCTTCTTCAGCTGCTTTTGCTTGTTCTTCACTTGTTGTTGTAAAGAATTTAAGCGGTTCTTTTAAATCTTTATCAGATGTTTTTACATCGGCATCTTTAGCCATTTTTGCAACGATATCTTTAAGAATCGTTTGAGCTTCACCAGTTTGGTTCAGTTTACTTAACATAGTTGAACGAATGTTTTCTTCTTCGTCTTTAAATGAACCAACACCTTTTACATCACGCTTGTCCGTAATTTCAATTACATGGTAACCAAAGCTAGATTTTACTGGTTCACTTAATGTTTTTAATTCAAGAGCATAAGCGGCATCGTTAAATTCATCTACCATTGAACCTACAGAGAACCATCCAAGCTCTCCACCTTTTTGAGCAGAGCCAGTATCTGTTGAGTACTCTTTTGCAACGTCCTCAAACTTAGCGCCACCCTTAATTTTTTCAATTACTTCTTTTGCTGTTTTTTCATCTGCTACTAAAATATGACGACCATTTAATTCTGTTTTCATTTGCTCGTAGTATTTTTTCACATCTTCTTCTTTAATTGCTTGATCTTTTAAAGCTTTTTCTTGAAGAAGTTGAACACGTAAAGAATCTTTAAAGCCCTGTTCTGTTAAACCACTTTCAGCAAGCGCTTGTGTAAAGCCATCACCAAATTGTGATGCAGTTGTGTCATACGCTTCTTTGATTTCTTTATCTGTTACTTCATATTTGTCAGCTAAAACTTTTTCAGTCACCATTTGCTGCATTACATATGAGCCTGTTAAAGCTTTTGCCTTTTCATTAAAATCAGCTACTGAAATATCGCCCACTTTAGAAGTAACGATTGCTTTGCTGTCTCCGCCGCTACAAGCACCAAGCGCTAATACAGATGCAGCTAAAGTTAAAGATAAAACTGTCTTTTTCATAGTGGATATTCTCTCCTAACATGGTTTCGTCCATTTTTTACTATAACATAAACGTTTTAAAAACAAAATGGTTCCCCCTTGAGTATTGCCTATATTTCAAATTTTGAAGCGCATAGGATATAGAAAAGAAAGGGGGTGAAGTTATGGGCAACGGAGGATACGGTGGCGGTGGCTACGGCTCAGGCTTTGCTTTATTAGTTGTGTTATTTATTTTATTAATTATCGTTGGTGCAGCGTTCCTATACTAATTAATAAAACAGCGAAAAGCTAAGAGCTTTAACTCTTAGCTTTTCTTAACAATGTTAGACATTCGCGCCGCATGCCTTAGGTTCTAAACAATTTATTTGGTTAGAAAAAGTTGTTGCATGGGGGGCTCGACTTATCTTCAAGCGTGCGGACGGGCGCGGATGGTGCACATGTTTTGAAAGGGGCTTTTCAAAAAAGCCCGAAAAAATTTAGATTCCATTACGCCGAGGCGTAATGGAATTTTCTGTTAAACTGCATATAAAATTTCAATGTAGAATGAGACAAGTAGGATAGTAATAAGTATATTTATAGTTCGGAATATTTTTGGTTGGTTTTCTTCGGGAATTTCACGTCGCATGCATAGAGCATATGTCATGCGGTTAATTTGAAATAAATAGAATACCGAGAATAGAACTACAATCATTAATAGCAAGTCTATTCCTCCCCTCTTTCAATAGTAATAGCATAACAAAGAACGTCAATAAAAAACAAGTACAAGCAATTTAGTGAACGGTCGGTGGAACTAAAATTTCATAGCCTTTAGGTGTTTCCTCTATTTGTGAATTTTTAGGTGAATTCAAGAGATACTTTACGTAAAGGATATCAATCAGGCATAGACTACAGTGATAGGCTAACAGCAATGTCCCATAATGGGTATAGGCTGGTAAAAGCCATGTTCCAACTATAATACTAGTATTTAGAACGATAAAAGGCGTAAGTAATGCTAAGATGTATCGATTTTTAGATAATGGCTCTCGAATTCGCATGTGTAAAACAGGAATTATATAAAACTGACTACGTACACGTAATTTTAAATGTTGGCGTAAATCAAATAGGGCCACAAAGTGCAAAAATTTGTGAATGGGATAAAGTGTTAGCACAGCTATCACAAAGAGCCAGAATAGTCGATCTGTATAATGCTCTTCATTAAATAAATTAAACGTTACATACGAAACAGAAAAGACCAATAAAAAAGTAATGACACCCATTATAATAATACGCGTAGTACCGTAATGATGTTCTAAATTTAAAATTTTCCAGCAATGCATGGTTTTTTATCAACTCCGAATAGGAAGTGTCCTATTTAATGTAAATTGAATTATGTTAGAATGCAAGAAAAAGGAGGTACTTCAGAAATATTTCTGAAATACCTCCTTTCACATGACTCATTCCTGAATGAACAGTAGTATAACTCATTTTTGTTCAACTTATAAATAATTGCAGGAAAAATTATGTGCAGTTTGAAGCTTCGTCTTATCCTTTTACAGGTGTGCGTTCTTCTAGTGTGTCAAAGGAATCACGGAAATGTTGGAAAGAGCGTTCGAAAATATCGATGAAATCTTCACCATAGATATTACGAATAACAGCCATTACATCTAAAAAATCAGGGAAACGGCCATATAAATCTTTTAATGCTAATGATCCTTCCAGTACGGAATGATACGTATTATGGTAGTTTTTATTCATCTCTATAATGAGCTCTGTGCCAGCTTCTGTAAGTTCAACATACGTATTACGTTTATCGTCATCACGCTTGGAAAACTTAAGAAAGCCTCGCTCTTCTAATTTTTTGGAGAAATTAAATGCTGTAGAAACATGCATCACGCCAAATTTCGCAACATCAGAAATGGAAGCGCCTTTTAAATGGTATGAAATCCATAAAATATGGTGTTCATTAATATTTAAATCATAAGGTTTAATCCATTGTTGCCAATCCTTTTCAACCGCTTTCCACAGCGCTTTTGATAACTGTGCGATTCTTTGACTATAAAGCATCGCTTCTTTTTGTGTATATAATTCCTCTGACAAAGCCATCACCTACTGCTTTCTTTCGCATTTTTAAAAATATTATAGCAGTAAAGGAAAAAAGTTTAAAGTTAGAAAAATTAAAAAATTGAAAAGTGGCTAAAAAATAATATTATAGCAATAGTTTTTGATAAAAATACAGATTATCTAACTATCGATAAGGACTTTAGTCGCTAACTTTTTCTTGAGGTTTTTTCTTATTTTCTGTAATTTGTGCAATGTTTTTCTCGATTTCGCTTATCGAATTCTGTAAAGCATCTAATTCTTGTTGTAAATTATTTTTCGTTGGTTCGATTTCTTCAGTAAAAGTCGTAATTGTTTGCTTTAAATCATTTATTATTTGTGGGATATTATTTTTTACTTCATTTGTTAATGTGTTAACAGATTGTTTAACAGTTCCTACTTGTTGTTTTACATCAAGGAGCATACCCTTTGTTTGGTCAACATTTTGTTTAACAGAAGCACGTAGCTGTTGCCCAGATTGTGGCGTGGAGAAAAGTACAGCGATTGTCCCACCGATAATTCCTGTCGTTAGTCCAAGTAAAAATGGTTTTGCTTTCATATTAGATACCTCATTTCTAGTCATGTTTATTTACTATTAAACCATGAAATGCACCAATACAAAAAGAAAAAAGAAACTAAACGAGTGATTTGACCGTCACAGTTTAGTTTCTTTTGATTATTTAAAGTGTTTATTTATGAAATTTGAGAAATAGCTGTATTGAATTTAGAGCGCTTCACTAATTTTGAAACAATTGGATAAATAACGGCAAACGCAACAACGTTAAATACGACAGCTGGAAGGACAACGCCAATAAATAGCATCGCAAACGTCGCGCCAACATTTGCATTAAACACAAAAAGCGCTAATCCTAAGAAGACAGTTCCTGAAAGAATTGTTCCCAAGCCAACTAAGACAGCAGATATGGCGAAATGACCTGCCAGTTTTTTGAGAATGATTAAAGCAGCTAAAAATACAAAACCAGTAACAGCTTTATCAATAATATTTGGAACTAGACCTGCTGGGAATGTTGTAAATAAACCTGAAAGCACCCCTGTTGAAAGAGAAAGTAGGAACGTTTCTTTCACTGTTGGGAATAATAGAATACCAATAAACATCATAGTTAACATAAAATCAGGCTTCATTCCATTCACCATTCCTGGTGTAACCACATAAAGTGCAGCACCGACACCTACTAACAGTGCCATTAATACTATATTCTTTGTATTCATTTGAATCTCTCCTCGACTATGCTAATCTATTTGTCTCCTAACGTGTCCTCTTGACCGCTAGCGAAACTTATTTGTGATTGTACGCTAAATTTTAAAAATTTGCAATACAGCATTCTGAACATTCAGATGTTAATATATTACAAATGGCTTATAGATTGGCTTTAATACTTTCTGCTACTTCTGACAACTGCTCTGGTGAGTACTTTTGTGTTTGCCAAATTAAGCCTAGCCCTTCTTTTTCATCGTAACGCGGAATAAAATGTAAGTGGTAGTGGAAAACAGTTTGTCCAGCTGCAGCACCGTTGTTATTAATGGTATTCAAACCAATCGGCTGAAATGCTGCTTTAATTGCATTTGCAATTTTTGGTGCCACAGCATATAGATTATGAGCCACTTCCTCTGGCATTTCAAATAAATCTTTGCAGTGATGCTTTGGAATTAATAGTGTGTGGCCCTTTGCAACAGGTGAAATGTCTGTGAATGCATAGACATGATCGTCTTCATAAATTTTTGTACTTGGAATGGAACCATCAATAATTTTGCAAAATAGGCAATCGCTCATAAGAATTTCCCCCTTAACGTATATGTAAGTACATTCTATCATACTCAAACCTGTATCATTTGCTAATTTTTGATAAAATATAATACAAGAAGAGGAGTGAGAATATGTCAGTATTAGAGGTACAGCATGTGACAGGTGGTTATACAAGAAAACCTGTTATTAAAGATCTATCTTTTACGATTGGAGAAGGTGAACTAGTTGGCTTAATCGGCTTAAATGGAGCTGGGAAAAGTACAACGATTAAACATATTATAGGAACAATGTTGCCAAAGGAAGGGGACATACGTCTAAATGGTATAACATTAAAGGAAGATACGGACAAGTATCGTACAGCCTTTTCCTATATTCCTGAAACCCCTGTATTATACGATGAGCTAACATTAAGAGAGCATTTAGAATTAACTGCAATGGCTTACGGTATTGACAAAGCAACACTCGATGCTCGTTCTGAGGTACTGTTAAAAGAATTTCGAATGGAGAAAAGATTAAATTGGTTCCCTTCACATTTTTCAAAGGGAATGCGTCAAAAAGTTATGATTATGTGTGCCTTTTTAGTGAATCCAAGTCTATATATTATTGATGAACCTTTTGTGGGATTGGATCCATTAGGTATTCAATCGTTATTAGATCAAATGGATGAAAAGAAAAAAGAAGGCGCTTCTATATTAATGTCTACACATATTCTATCAACAGCTGAAAAGCATTGTGATCGCATTATCTTATTGCATGAAGGAAGAGTTCGAGCACAAGGAACAATGGCTGATTTACGTCAATCATTTGCTATGCCGTATGCGACATTAGATGACCTCTATATTGCTATGACAAAGGAGCGGGACCATGAAGAACTTGCGTGATGTATGGTCCTCTCGCTTCATGCATTATATAGGAGAAGTACAAAAATATATGCAATTTATTTTTACAGGGCATATTGCTATCGTACTTGTATTTCTAATAGGAGCAGGGGGCTATCAATATAGCGAATGGCTGAAAGTTGTTCAAACAGACTTTCCAGCAGAAGTCCTGATAGCTGTTATCATCGGGATTTTATTGGCCTTTAGCCGTCCGACTACATTGTTGAGAGAGCCAGATCAAGTATACTTATTACCTTTAGAATCAAAGATGTCTTTGTACTTCAGCAAGGCGTTGGCTTGGACGTTTTGGTCTCAGGTGTGGATTGTAGCGATTGTCTATATTGTTAGTATCCCTTTATTAAAAGCCGTGACTGAATTAACAACGGTCGAAATATGGACAATATTTTTACTTACTATTGTGTTGAAATATCTAAGTGTTCGAGGAGAATTCAGCTATCGTTATAGTGAACGAGGGCAGATGGTTTGGGTGGATAGGTTTATTCGAGCTGTCATTTTTGCAGCTGCTATTTATATGGGGCTCCATGCACAGTTGTTATTAGCAGTAATCGCGACAGTTATTAGTGTTATTTATATGATAGTCTTTAGTAAAAAATCAGTTGGTGAACCAGTGCCGTATGAGCATTTTGTCAAGCTTGAACAGAATCGTATGATGAGCTTCTATCGTTTTGCAAATTATTTTACAGACGTACCTCATTTACACGGTAGCATTCGGCGTCGAAGCTGGATGGACTGGCTCTATAAATTTGTACCATATGGTAAGGAAAATGCTCAAAAGTACTTGGTATTTCGTACCTTTATTCGAACAGATGACCATTTCTATTTATGGGTACGCCTTACTGCTATTTCAGCAATCATTGCAGCATTTGTAGATATTCCTGTCGTTACATGGATTGTAGCAGGTGCACTCAGCTTTGCGACAACTATTCAGTTAAAACAAGCTCTGTTATCCAGCGGCGAATTTCGAATGGACATGCTCTATCCGTTACCAGATCATGCTCGTCAACTAGCTGTGAAGCAAATTGTGCGTTTAGCCATGATTACACAAGCTATTGTTGTGGGCTTATGTGCTATGACACAACCAATGTTTTATATTGCCTTTATCATTGTTTTGGTGATTAGTGAATTAACGTCGAAGGTTTCAAAGTAGAATAGAATACTAAAAAGCTCATTTACCAATGATATTGTTGGATAAATGAGCTTTTAATTATTTAAACTTATTGTGAATCTTCTTCTTTCGGTATAGCACTATAGGTTGTTACATAAGAAGCTGCTGAGAAGATGTTTTGCTGGCGTATCCCAGTTGAATCATCTCTTCTAGCATGGGCAGTTTCATAGGCTTTAGAGCTCTTCCATGCGTCAAATGAATGAGGTCCATGCCATTGAGTCATGACAATGTAAGTATCACTCTTGATAGGCCTTAATAAACGGAAGGCAACAAAGCCAGGCTCGTTTTCAATAGCGCGTGAACGTTCTAAAAAGCGATGCTCGAAAACTGGTCTTCCTTCATCTGTTACAGGAATATTGTTGAAAACAAAGAAACCGTGTTCCTCTAAATCATTTACTGAATCTAGCACTTCAAATTTACGAGGTGTCGCAAATACTGTTTTTCCTTCTGTTTCATGTATCAGTACAGAGTTACCTTCCCCATGAATTAAAATCATATGTTCATTAGAATACTTATTTTTTACCTGTTCCAAAAAATCGCCAGTACCAGAAGTTAAATAAATATACATGAATTTATCCTCCTTATGAATCTTACTAATATAGCGTGATTATACCCTTTCTGGCGTAAGTCTAACGCTCCGCTCAAAAAGAATATGCCGAGAAAGAACAATTTTATGACATTTCACTAGGAAAACTATACAATAACAGAGGAAGCGTTTACTATTGGAAACGGATATCAATAATAAAGGAATAAACATGCGATTTTTTATAGTAAGAATTTAACGAGGGGAAGGAACTATTCATGACAACTTTTAATGATACACTTCTACGTGCTGCACGTGGAGAAAGGACCGCACATACACCAGTTTGGTATATGCGTCAGGCAGGACGTTCTCAGCCAGAATACCGTGCCATTAAAGAAAAGTATTCCTTAGAGGAAATTACACATCAACCTGAGCTATGTGCGTATGTCACTCGTCTACCTGTAGAAAATTACAATGTAGATGCTGCTATATTATATAAAGATATTGTCACACCTCTCCCTGGAATTGGGATAGATGTGAAAATCAAGGCAGGTGTTGGTCCTGTTATTTCAAATCCTATTCGTTCAGTAGCGGATGTAGAAAAATTAGGTGAATTCAATGCTAAAGAGCATACACCATTTGTATTAGAAACAATCAAGTTACTTGCAGAAGAGCAATTAAATGTACCTCTAATCGGTTTTGCTGGAGCCCCATTCACACTTGCAAGCTACATGATTGAAGGTGGTCCTTCAAGAAACTATAATAAAACAAAATCATTTATGGTATCTGAACCTCAAGCTTGGTTTGCTTTAATGGATAAACTCGCTGACATGATTATTGCAGATGTAACGGCTCAAATTAAAGCTGGTGCAAAAGCTATCCAAGTGTTCGACTCATGGGTTGGAGCCTTAAATGTAGAGGATTACCGTGTATTTATTAAACCGATTATGACTCGTATTTTTGCAGAGTTGCAAAAAGAAAATGTACCATTAATTCAATTTGGAGTGGGTGCTAGCCATTTAGCAAAGGAATGGAATGATTTACCGATAGATGTTGTGGGCTTAGATTGGCGTTTACCGATTAAAGATGCACGTGCCAATGGTATTACCAAGCCTGTACAAGGAAACTTAGATCCATCCCTATTACTTGCAGATTGGTCAGTTATTGAAAAACGAACAAAAGATATTATTGATCAAGGTCTAGAAATGCCAGGTCATATCTTTAATCTTGGTCATGGTGTTTTCCCAGAGGTTGACCCAGATGTCTTAAAACGTCTTACAACACTTATTCATGAATATAGTGCTCAACAAATTCAAGCTCGTTCTTAATGGAAGTCAATCAAGCGTGAATAATATGTCCTTTTCTACATAGGGAATTTTAATTTCAATGTAGAAAAGGAGCTGTCCAACAATCAAGATTGGGCAGCTTCTTTTTATCACATAATGTATGAAAAACATAAAACAATTTTAGAGGTGAAAAGGGTAATGAAAGAAGTTAAAGGCTTACTAGTAATGGCATATGGAACACCTTATAAAGAAGAAGATATTGAACCTTACTATACGCATATTCGTCATGGACGTAAACCTTCTGCAGAGCATTTAGAAGATTTACGTAGCCGCTATGAAGCAATCGGTGGTTTATCCCCATTAGCTGCGGCAACACAAGCACAAGCTGAAGCATTATGTACACGTTTGAACGAAGTACAGGATGCTATAGAATATAAATTGTTTATTGGTTTAAAACATATTCATCCATTTATAGAAGATGCAGTAGAGCAAATGGTGGAGGAGGGCATAAAAGAAGCGGTTTCTATTGTTTTAGCTCCTCATTTCTCTACTTTCTCAATTAAGTCTTATAATGGTCGTGCTGAAGAGGCCGCAGGAGGTCGCTTAAAGATAACTTCTGTGGAATCTTGGTATGACGAGCCAAAATTCATAGAATACTGGAAACAACAAGTGAATGAGACATTCAATGCAATGTCAGAAGAAGAACGTGAGACAGCTTGTCTAATTGTATCAGCACATTCATTGCCTGAAAAAATTAAAAACTTAGGTGATCCATATGAAGATCAACTAATTGAAACAGCTCGTCTTATTCAAGCTGCGACTGGTTTAAAAAATGTAGAGGTTGGCTGGCAATCAGCAGGCCAAACACCAGAGCCTTGGATTGGTCCAGATGTTCAAGACTTAACACGTGAGCTATTCGAAGAAAAAGGTTTCCGTTCATTTGTTTATACACCAGTAGGTTTCGTAACAGAGCATTTAGAAGTGTTGTATGACAACGATTTTGAATGTAAAGTTGTTTGTGATGAACTTGGTGCAAAATACTATCGTCCAGCGATGCCAAATACACATCCTTTATTTATTGATGCGATGGTAGAGGCGATTCATAAAAAATTAAGCTAAGCGAAAAGAAAGTGATGATGTTGGTGACTCAGAAAAGACGAAAGGTAGTTGTCGTAGGCGGTGGCATTACAGGCCTTACAGCTGCGTTCTATATGCAAAAAGAAGCAAGCGCAAAAGAATTGCCATTAGATATCGTACTTGTCGAGTCGTCATTACGTCTTGGCGGAAAAATTCAAACTCTAAGAAAAGATGGCTTTATTATTGAGCGTGGGCCAGAATCTTTTTTTGATCGTGAAAACTATGTCAATGATTTAGCAAAGCATCTTGGGATCGAACAGAAACTATTAACAAGTAATGCGGGTCCAAACTATATAGCTGTTGGTAGTCAGTTATATCCAATACCTAGTCATCTCTTATCTGGAGAGACACCACATATCTCTTCATTCATAACTTCAGGCTTGTTCTCACTAAGTGGTAAAGTTCGTGCGGCGGGGGACTTTTTCATTCCCCGTTCTACACAGGATGACGATCAACCGTTAGGCGCTTTTTTTAGAAGAAGATTTGGTGCTGAGATAGTGGAAAATCTAGTAGAGCCCCTACTAGCAGGTACATTTGCAGGAGATATTGAGCAGTTAAGTATGAGCTCAACCTTCCCACAGCTTTATAGTTTAGAACAACAATATCGTAGTTTACTGATTGGTATGAAGAAGTCAGGCACGAATTTCTTAAGCAATCATCACATAGCTGAAAATAAAGGTATCTTTCAAACCTTTAGCAATGGCCTTGAAACACTCATTGAAAGTATAGAAGAATCACTACTTCCGGGGACAGTGATGAAGGGTGTCAAAGTAGAGGAAATAGAGCATGGCAAGGATGGTTCAGTTCAGGTAATGCTCAATAATTTTTCACATATCAAAGCAGATGCTGTTATTATTGCCACCCCCTTTAATATGGCTGAAAAAATGTTTAGTAAGTTAAGTCTATTACATGAATTGGGCACAATGAAGGCTGCTACTATTGCAACCGTTACAATGGCCTTTAAAAAGGAACAACTCGGGGATTTAGATGCACTTTCTTTTTATGTCTCTCGAAATAGTGATTTTTCAATTACTTCCTGCACTTGGATGAATCGAAAATGGCCAGGTACTTCACCAAAGGATTTTGTATTATTACGCAGTTATATTGGTCGAGTGGGCGACGAAGCGATTGTGGCTTTATCGGATACGGAGATCGAAAAAACCGTGCTACAGGATTTACAGAAAACGATTGGTATCGATGGCGTACCTGTCACAACGGTTGTAACACGTTGGAAAAATGCGATGCCACAATATACAGTTGGCCACGAGGCGAAAGTCCTTCGTATCAAACAAGAATTACAAGAACATTTTCCAACTGTAAAGCTTGCAGGAAGCTCGTTTGAAGGAATATCGATTCCAGAATGTGTACAGCAAGGTAAACAGGTTGCGAATGAAGTATTAATGGAAATGTTCAAGTAATGCAAATCAGATAGTACAAACATTTATTATCAATGTTTGTACTATTTTTTATATTGTTACATGAAAAAGAAATAGCAAACCACTATTTTGTGGTTTGCTATTTCTACTAAGAGCTGTATTGCTGATTAATGTCCTAACTCTAAGAAATTCGATGACATGACCAAACAATACCACCAGAGTTAGCGCCGCCTAGTGTAAGAGAGATAGTCAATCCATTTGCTTCATAGAACAAATCAATCGTATCTCCAGCATTTAAATTCACTTCTCCTGCTAAAGTGATTGTGCCATTTCCAAGAACTGCGCGTAAAGTTAATACAAGCGCCACATTGACGTTTAGTACAGGGAACAAGCCACTAATTAAATTTGTAGTAGCATTTTGTCTAATTGCAAATGAAGGGTTTATTCCTGCTCCTAAAGTAACGGTAATAGCCGCAGCAGTGGAGTAGTTAATGGTTGCTTCAAAGGAATACCTACCTGTAGTTGGTACAGTGAATATCCCAGTTGTTGGATTGAAAGCAGGTGTTGTAAAGTATGGTGAAGCAACACTCCAGTTAGTGATTGAAGTAGATCCACTAACAGCCAACGTGTTTTTAAAGGCAGAGAATCCTTCAGTAAACGCAGGCCCAGTAGCACCGGTAGCGCCAGTCACGCCAGTAGCCCCAGTTACACCAGTAACGCCGGTAGCCCCGGTTACTCCAGTAGCGCCAGTAGGTCCGATTGCGCCAGTAACACCTGTAGCGCCCGTAGAACCAGCAACACCGGTAGCCCCGGTTACACCAGTAGCCCCAGTTACACCAGTAGCCCCAGTAGCCCCAGTAGCGCCAGTTACCCCAGTAACGCCGGTAGCCCCAGTTACCCCAGTTACCCCAGTAGCCCCGGTAGCCCCAGTAACGCCGGTAGCCCCGGTTACCCCAGTAACACCGGTAGCCCCAGTTACCCCAGTACCGCCAGTACCGCCCGTAGCCCCGGTTACCCCAGTAACGCCGGTAGCCCCAGTAACGCCAGTAACGCCGGTAGCCCCGGTTACACCAGTAGCGCCAGTAGGTCCGATTGCGCCAGTAACGCCCGTAGCGCCCGTAGCCCCAGCAACACCGGTAGCCCCAGTTACCCCAGTAGCGCCAGTAGGCCCAGTCTCACCCGTAGAACCAGTAACGCCGATAGCCCCAGTTATCCCAGTAGTGCCAGTAGGTCCGATTGCGCCAGTCACGCCAGTAGCCCCGGTTACACCAGTCACGCCAGTAGCCCCAGTAGCCCCAGTTACCCCAGTAACGCCGGTAGCCCCGGTTACTCCAGTAGCGCCAGTAGAACCAGCAACACCGGTAGCCCCGGTTACACCAGTAGCCCCAGTTACACCTGTAGCCCCAGTAGCCCCAGTAGCCCCAGTAGCCCCAGTAGCCCCAGTAACGCCGGTAGTCCCGGTTACTCCAGTAGCGCCAGTTACCCCAGTAACGCCGGTAGCCCCAGTTACCCCAGTAACGCCGGTAGTCCCGGTTACTCCAGTAGCGCCAGTTACCCCAGTAACGCCGGTAGCCCCAGTTACCCCAGTAACGCCGGTAGCCCCAGTAACGCCGGTAGCCCCGGTTACCCCAGTAACGCCGGTAGCCCCGGTTACCCCAGTAGCGCCGGTCTCACCCGTAGCCCCAGCAACGCCGGTAGAGCCGGTAGCGCCAGTAACGCCGGTAGCGCCGGTAGAACCAGTAGCGCCAGTAGGTCCGATTGCACCAGTAACACCAGTAACACCAGTAGTGCCTGTAGAACCAGTAACGCCGGTAGCCCCAGTCTCACCCGTAGAACCAGTAACGCCGGTAGCCCCGGTTACTCCAGTAGCGCCAGTAGGTCCGATTGCACCAGTCAAGCCAGTAGCGCCGGTTACACCAGTAGCGCCGGTAGCGCCGGTAGAACCAGTAGCGCCAGTAGGTCCGATTGCGCCAGTCGCGCCCGTAGAACCAGCAACACCGGTAGCCCCAGTTACTCCAGTAGTGCCAGTAGCGCCGGTCTCACCCGTAGCCCCAGCAACGCCGGTAGCGCCAGTAACGCCGGTAGCGCCAGTTACTCCAGTAGTGCCAGTAGCGCCGGTTACTCCAGTAATGCCAGTAGCGCCGGTTACTCCAGTAATGCCGGTAGCCCCAGTTACCCCAGTCTCACCCGTAGAACCAGTAACGCCGGTTACCCCAGTAGAACCAGTAGCGCCAGTAGCCCCGGTTACACCCGTAGAACCAGTAATACCAGTAGCGCCGGTCACTCCCGTAGAACCAGTAACGCCAGTAGCGCCAGTAACGCCGGTAACGCCAGCAACGCCGGTAGCGCCAGTAACGCCAGTAACGCCGGTAGCCCCAGTTACCCCAGTAACGCCAGTAGCCCCAGTAACGCCGGTAGCCCCGGTTACTCCAGTAGCGCCAGTAGGTCCGATTGCACCAGTCAAGCCAGTAGCCCCGGTTACCCCAGTAACGCCGGTAGCCCCAGTAACGCCAGTAACGCCGGTAGCCCCGGTTACACCAGTAGCGCCAGTAGGTCCGATTGCGCCAGTAACGCCCGTAGCCCCAGCAACACCGGTAGCCCCAGTTACCCCAGTAGCGCCAGTCTCACCCGTAGCCCCAGCAACGCCGGTAGCGCCAGTAACGCCAGTAACGCCGGTAGCCCCAGTTATCCCAGTGGTGCCAGTAGGTCCGATTGCGCCAGTCAAGCCAGTAGCCCCGGTAGCCCCGGTTACACCAGTAGCGCCAGTAGCGCCGGTTACCCCAGTAACGCCGGTAGCCCCAGTTACCCCAGTAGCCCCGGTAGCGCCAGTAACGCCAGTAGCGCCAGTAGGTCCGATTGCGCCAGTAGCGCCCGTAGAACCAGCAACACCAGTAGCCCCAGTTACTCCAGTAACGCCGGTAGCGCCGGTAGAACCAGTAGCGCCGGTTACACCCGTAGAACCAGTAACGCCAGTAACGCCGGTAGCGCCAGTAACGCCGGTAGCGCCAGTAACGCCGGTAGCGCCAGTAGCCCCAGTAACGCCAGTTACCCCCGTAGCGCCAGTCACACCTGTACTACCTGTAGGTCCAGTTATCCCCCCAGTCGGTCCTGTAGGTTTCACTGGCCAAATTGGACAACTTGGAATAGGACCAGTTTTACAACAACAAGGAAATGAATGACACTTACTGCAAACTCTATCTATAAAATTTCCAAAATGCATAATCTCACCTCCTCTCTCAAATATCGTATTCTGATGAATGATAAGGGAGGTAGACACATAACTATTAATTACTTGTAAATAGAGAGTTATTTATAGATTCGTTGCAACTGTATTTAAGATAATTGGATGTTTATCCTGCGAATAGGAGACGAAACTTTTTAGATGGTGATAGATATTTTTTAAGAGTCATTTTGATTGATTGTTAAAATACACTTGAAATATTCTTTATTGTGTAGAATTTTTGGGTCATTCGGAATAAACGAGCCCGCTAATTCATTATGGGCATTGGCTAGTTCATATTGTTGTAAGCGATCGTAAAGAACACAGAGCTGTAAGTGGGGTAGCCATGTAGAAAAGCTTTTGTTTTGAAAGGGCGCATTTGGCTTCTGTTTAATCACTAGAGCTTGCTCATACCAAAATATAGCTTCGTAATTTCTGGATTGTTCCATAAAGTGATAACCTAGGCGACAGCAGGCTTCTGGTCGGGGGATATCGTATTCAAAGCTTCGTAGTATAGCGCTGAAATTGTTTTCTTTATCGTTTAAATGGGAATAGCAATCAGCTAATTTTAAGCAGGCACGTATGTTATCTTCAATCCACCCTAATTTGGACGTTAAAAATAATTCATAATAATAAATAGCTTCCTCAAACAGGCCATGATCTACTAATTCATTAGCAAAATAAAATGTATCACGTGGTGATAGTGTTTCTCCCGTTTCAATCAGTTGTCTATAAATCGTAATATTGCGGGAGTGATCATGGGTTAACGGTAAATGGCTGACAGCAACATCACTATCAAACAACATACCACAAACTTCTAAATATTCATGAACTGCACCAATCCATTGAAATTGCTTTTCCCTCCTGACAAGGCGATATCTTCTTATTAAGGCATCTGCATTTCCCTCATGATCGAAACTTAAATGATAATTCATAGAAACAGCATCAATGTCGGAAGTAAGAGATGCTTTGAGTGCCTTTAATTTTTGGCGGTCTTCCTCTAAAAAAACATCGTCAGCATCAAGCCAGAGGATGTATTCTTTTGTTGCTTGTTGAAAGGAAAAGTTTCGTGCTGCTGCAAAGTGATGTATCCATTTAAAATCAAAAATTCGGTCTGTATATTGTGCAACCACTTGCTTTGTACTATCTGTTGATCCCGTATCAACAATATTAATTTCATCTACTATATCTTTGACAGAGTCAAGACATCGACCAATAACATCTTCTTCATTTTTTACAATCATACATAAGCTAATGGATATCATACTCTATTCCTCCTTACCATTATCTTTGTAATATATGTAAGGACGGAAATATTGGTTGGATGATTGAACTGTTAGAAGAATTGCGCGCCTGATATGTGAAATGTATTTTCATGGTTTGTCATAAATTTACCTTCCAAGTTTCACCCGAATTTCACAATTGTGAAGTATAGTAAAGGGGCAGAGGTGATAAAGTTGAAAAAATGGGCATTCTTCATTTTTTCGTTACTACAAATTATATGGTTAGCGGGTTGCGCTGAAAAGTCATATGAACCCATTGAAAGGGAACGAAGTTTTATAGCTTCATTGAACATACAAGAGCCATCATTAGATTTTATTGATGAGGATGGGAATATGCTTGCGACATGGTTATTTGATAAGGCTTATTCAGGGGCCATATTATTAGGAGATGACCAAGTTTTATTATATGGACACCAACTAAATAACATCGACGTCTATACAATATCCACCGGAGAAAAGCTCTATTCAAAAAAAGTAGAGATTGGTACGACCAATGTATACTACGATGACAACATCAAGCAATTTTTTATCACGAATAGTAAAACCAATACAGTGACAAGCTTTGATCAAGAAGGCAATCAGCTAGCTTCACAACAACTTGGCAATTATCCAATGTCAATGACATCGTATAGGGATAAACTATATGTTATTAATTTTAAAGATACAAAGTTATCTGTATTAAATATGAAGGATTTAAAAATTGAGCAAGAGTGGCCGATTCAAAAGTCTGCACATGGAATAGTTGTTCTAGAAGAAAAACATGAGCTATGGGTAGGCGGTCATGGGGAAGGAAGTAAGCCAAATAGTTCTGTTAAAAAATATGATTTGACTACAGGTCAACTGCATGGAGAGATTGACATGCCTTTGATGCCAGTAGGAATAAAAAAGACCAAAGATGCTATTCTTGTTGTAAGTCATGGTCACAACGAGTTATATGTGGCTGACTTTGATGGCCATATCAAATGGCAGCAAGAGGTTGGGGCAAATCCATTTGTAGTGGATCAATTTAAAGATTATATTGTTGTCGCTGGCTATGATGATCACACATTGTATTTTATAAAAGATGGCCAGAAGGAAAAAACAGTTGATGTGGGGAAAGGTGCTTTTCAGCTGTTAGTAAGGGAGGAACAATGATGACAACTGTATTAATAGTTGATGATGAGCAGGATATGCGTAATTTAATTGAAATGATGCTCAATAACTCTGATATAGAGACATTTACTGCCGCTAGTGGAACTGAGGCTTACGATGTAATAGTGCGTGAAAATATAGATTTAGTATTACTTGATGTAATGATGCCACATGAGGATGGTTTTGTTGTTTGTCAAAGTATTCGGGCTATGTCCAATGTGCCGATTATTTTTTTAACTGCACGTGATGCGAATGAGGATAAAGTGAAAGGTCTTACACTTGGCGGAGATGATTATATTGTTAAGCCATTTACACATGATGAACTCGTAGCCAGAATTTATGCTGTATTAAGACGAAGTGGTGCAAATATTACAGAACTACAGCAAAAGTACGTAATTTTTGGCTCTATTAAAATAGATGAAATAGCACGAAAAGTATCCGTTGATGGAAAGAGTATTCCACTTACTTTAAAGGAATTTGAACTCTTACACTTATTTATGAAAAATCCAGGAAATGCCTATTCGAGAGAGCAATTATTAGAACGCATTTGGGATATTGATTATGTAGGTGGAACACGCACGGTAGATACACATATTAAAACTTTACGAATAAAGCTTGGAAAGGATGCGGCTTCGCATATTCAAACCGTTTGGGGTGTGGGCTACCGCTTTGATCCTGGCGAATGAAAAAAATTGCCACGCGCATTTGGTTGTTAATTTTCGCCTTTTTAATTATTACCGTTGTCTTTATGTATGTTCTCACAAATTTTTTATATCAACGTTTATATGTACAAGATACAGAAGATACAATGGTCGAAGTTGGATTGAAGCTACAAACAATGTATGACAATGGCAAGGTAACGGATGAATTTATTGCAGATATTGAAGAATTTAATGATTATTCCAATTTGAATATATTTGCGGTAAGGAATCCTCGTGAATTAAGTGCCTGTGTTCCATTTGATATCGATTATGAGACATTGATTGGTCCTGAGGAAAGACAAAAATTATTGGCAGGAAAGTATGTGCAAAAAATTGGGTACGAGCCTCGCTTTGATCGACAACTTATTTCGGTGGTTGTACCACTTGTTGATCAAAATCGATTAGAAGGTATTATTTATATTTATTTCCCACTGGCCAAAATTAGTGAATTGGCAAATAGTGGCGTTATTTTATTGTTTATTAGTGCTTTCATATTTTTAGTAGTTGTTAGCTATTTAATTTATAAAGGGATTCGACATATTATGCGACCATTAAACGATTTACAGCTTGCAGTGGAGCAGATGTCCTATGGGAATTATGAGACTCGTGTACCTGTCAATTCACGAGATGAAATCGGTAAATTATCTAGTACCTTTAATAAAATGGCAGAGGCCATTCAGCAAGAGGATGAAGCACAAAAAACATTCTTGGCAACAGTCTCGCATGAATTACGAACACCAATTAGCTATGTAAAGGGCTATAGCGAAGCCATGCAAAATGGCATCATCACAGAAGGCCAAAAAGAAGAAACCATTCAGCTAATCGTCCGTGAGGCCAATCGCATGGAACGCTTAACAAACGAATTACTTCAACTGGCAAGAACAGAAAATGAACAAACTGACATTGATTTATATCCAATTCCATTAGGTGAAACATTACGAGAGGTTCAAAAAATCTTAACGCATCAAGCAAATAAAAAGAACATAACTTTATATTTAGATGTAGATGATGCCCTAATTATTGAAGCGGATGAAGTAAAACTAAAACAAATTTTTATTAACATTATTGAAAATGCGATTAATTATTCGCATGAAAATTCTAAGGTGGAAATTGTTGCTGCTGAAAAGGCTGGTAGTGCACAAATTACCATTAGGGATTATGGAATTGGTATTCCTGTCGAGGATTTAACCCATGTCACTGAACGATTTTATCGTGTTAACAAAGCTCGAAGTCGTGCGGACGGTGGTAGTGGACTAGGTTTATCGATTGTTGAACAGTTATTAAAACAGTTACAGGGAACGTTAGAAATTGAAAGTGTTGTTGAAAAAGGCACATCCGTGAAGATACGGTTGCCATTAATGGAGGATTAAAAGATGAAAAAGTGGTTATTTGCGCTAATTGCAGTCCCTACATTATTAGTAGGATGTGGAGAAAAAAAAGAGGCATTGCCAGAACCAGAAGTACCACAGATCCCAGAAGTTGAAATTTTAACACCAAAAGAAGTAGCACTCAATGAAACGATTGAGCTGGCAGCACATGTTGAACAAGGTGGAAAAAATGTCGATGATGCTGTAGTAGAATTTGAAGTTTGGGAATCAGGAAAACGCGATGAAGGACAAATGATTGATGGGAAATTAGAGCAAGACGGTGTATATAAAGCAACGACTACTTTTGATCATGATGGTGTGTATTATATGTATGCACATACAACAGCTAACGGTGTTCATAATATGCCAAAGCAACAAATTATTGCTGGAAGCCCTGATATGACAAAGGTTGTCCCAGAGGATGAAAAAGCCAATAACAGCATGGATAATAACATGATGGATCATAATAATGACACTTCAGATGATATGGATCATGAGGAAGAGAAAAAAGATGAAAAAAATCATCATTAAAAGCTTGCAATTTTTTTGAAATAGGAATATGATAATGACCAGATGACCGAAATGGTTTTCTGGTCATTTTTATTGAAGTGTACGAGAGATGTACATAACCTAACTAGAAAGGATGTTACTAATGGATCGTAGGCAGGAAATTCTTGAAGCAGCTGCAAAATCTTTTACATTGTTTGGCTACAAGGCAACAACAATGGAGCAAGTGGCTAAAATCGCCAATGTCGGTAAAGGTACGATTTATACATTCTTTGCAAATAAAGAAATTTTATTTCAAGAGATCGCAATGTCACTTGTACGAGAGATGAAAGCGGAAGCAGATGCAGTGTTGGATGCATCAGCAAGCTTTATGGATAATGCGCATAATGCTTTAATGAAAATGCTACAGTTCCGAGAAAAACATCTTTTATTTGCAAAGCTAATCGAGGAAGAAAAAGAATTACGAACACCAGCAGTTAAACAGGTGCTACTACGTATCGAGACTGAAATCTTATCGTATGTCGCAGAGTTAATACAACGACGTATTAATAAAGGTGAAATTAGAGAGTGTGATGCGGAGCTAGTTAGTTACTTATTGCTGAAGGCATATCTTGCTTTTGTTGTCGATTGGCATGAGTTACATGGTGATGTAATCCCTGAAGAAAAGATTCTTAATCTTTTTAAGGAAACTATCTTTCGAGGTTTGATTTTAACTTGATTCGATAAAATACAGCTGTATAAGTATTGAATCAAGTGCTCTTTTTGCAATATTGTCGAGGTTGATTATTTTTTTTGAATGAAAATGACCAAATGACGTTTTCGGTCAAATAGTTTAGGAGTGAGGATATTATATGATTAAAGCTGAGTGGCTGAAGATCTTTAAAACAAGAAAAATGCTTGTGTCAATCATTGCTGTATTATTTATTCCAGTAATGTATGCGGGTATGTTTTTATGGGCGTTTTGGGATCCTTATGCGGGGCTTCCTAATCTTCCAGTAGCTGTTGTTAATGAGGATACTGGTGCTGAGATGGATGGCGTTAAATTAGACTTAGGGGATACCTTGGTCGATAAATTGATAGATAGCGAGCAATTTAACTTTATAGAAGTTTCAAAAGATGAAGCTGAAAAAGGCTTAAATAGTCGTGACTATTATATGATTTTAGAAATTCCAACAAATTTCTCTGAACATGCAACAACACTATTAGATGACAAACCATCAAAATTAGTAATGAACTACATTCCAAACGAGGGATTGAACTTCCTTGGTGCTCAAATTGGTGAGACTGCAATGGATCGTGTACGCGCTGAAGTAAATTCTCAAGTATCAGCGACTTATGCTGAAAAATTATTTGATTCCATTGCAACACTTGGAGATGGCTTTACAGAAGCTGCAGATGGCTCAAATAAGCTAGATGAGGGTGCACAAAAAGTAGCGAATGGTGCAAAAGATTTAAAAGGATATCTGGAGCAACTAGCATCGAGCACAGTTGAACTATCAAATGGTACTGATAAATTAACAAAAGGTGCGGGAGATGCCGCAAAAGGCGCGAATGACTTATCTAGTGGTTTAGTCAAACTACAAGATGGTACTGTTCAATTACAACAGGGTGCACAGCAAGCTGCAAATGGAGCAACGAGCCTTGAACAGGGGTTATCACAATATACACAAGGTGTTGCAAAAGTTGGTGCTGGTTTAAACACTTTAAACGACAAACAACAGCAAATTAGTGCAGGTGCAGCATCTATTGCTGAGAATGCCGGTGCATTGAATGGTGCGGCAACTCAATTAACAGCGGGATCTGCAAAAGTAGAGGCAGGCATTACAGCTCTATCAAATCAATTACAAACGATGATGGCTTCAATGCCTGAAGAGCAAGCAACAGCGTTGAAACAAACATTAGCGGAACTACAGGCAGGTAGTGCTAGTGTGCATAACGGTTTAACATCTTTATCAGCTGGTACAGAAAAATTACAAGCTGGTGCCAATCAAGTAAGCTCTGGGGCAACTCAAATTGCAGCAGGTCAAGCAGAAGTGCTAGCTGGTGCGAATGCATTATCAGCTAAAAGTAATGCTTTATTGGAAGGTGCAAAAGGTCTACAAGCAGGTAATGCTACATTAGCTGCAAAATTAGGTGAACTACATGCAGGTGTGAATACAGCTGTAACAGGTTCAAAAACATTAGCATCTGGTTTAAATGAATTAGCGAATGGTACAACAACATTAAATCAAGGTACTTCAACACTTGCTTCAAAATCTGGTGAGCTAGCACAAGGATCTGCAACACTTGCAGATGGTTCGACGGAGCTTGCAGATGGTACAGCTACTTTATCTGGTAAATTAGGTGAGGCTAGTGAAAAAGCAAATGAAGTTAAAGCAAATCAAGACACGTATGATATGGTAGGTAGTCCAGTTGAAGTTGAAAAAGAGTCTGTAAACCATGTTCCTAACTATGGTACAGGTTTTGCACCGTACTTTATTTCTCTAGGTTTATTCGTAGGTGCATTATTAATTTCAATTGTGTTTCCACTTGTTGAACCTGCTATTCGTCCTAAAAACGGGGCATCTTGGTTTACAAGTAAAGTGACAGTACTAGCAGTCGTAGGTTTAGTGCAAACATTACTAACAGTAGTTATTGTTAAATGGGGTCTAGGCCTCGAAGTGAATAACATGGGCTACTTTATCTTAACAGCCTTATTAACAAGCTATGTATTTTTAGCCTTAATCCAAATGCTTGTTTCAATCTTTGGTGACCCTGGTCGTTTCATGGCAATTGTTGTACTAATTTTACAATTAACAACAAGTGCAGGTACATTCCCATTAGAATTAATACCTTCACCATTACAAGTATTTAACAAGCTATTACCGATGACATATACAGTTCAAGCATTTAAATCAAGTATTTCTACTGGTGATACGTCATTCTTAATGCAAAACTATGGAGTTCTAGCTGGCTTCTTAGTAGCATTCTTAGCGATCACATTTGGTTACTTTATGCTACTGCACAATAAACGTTACTCTAAAGTAGCTGAAGAAAACTAATCATGAAGCACTCACCTAATGTACGGTGAGTGCTTTGTTGTTCATAGGGGTTATGTAATAATTCTTCAGCCTCAAATGACATAAATAAAAACGAAGTTATCTATAGAAATTTTATGAAAAAAAGTATGGATTTCCATTGCGGTCATTTGTTTTTAAGTAGGTGAGCTGTTCCCTCTGGACGCTGGCAGAACGGAAATCCCCCTTCCCTTGCCAAAAGGTATTTCTCTGCTAGTGATTGTCTTTTTCAAAAGCATAAAAACAACAGCTGATATGAGCGTATCAG
Organism: Lysinibacillus sp. GW823-FHT02G10; assembly: GCF_058797135.1. NCBI lineage: Bacteria > Bacillati > Bacillota > Bacilli > Caryophanales > Bacillaceae > Lysinibacillus > Lysinibacillus sp. GW823-FHT02G10. The sequence goes on along the minus strand of NZ_JBXAJI010000004.1, from coordinate 240,872 downwards.
CTGTTGTTTTTTGTAAGTGTAAGAGATTTAATTAAGGGTTCATCAAAATATGATGAAGGGTGTCATGATTGCTACGTGTGGGGCACGTATATGACTATATCAGAATAGGCAAATGCTTATAGGTGGTTACATTTTTCACAAGTGTTGCTGTAGCATTCGCTTTGTTCTTCCATTTTTTCACCGCACTCAGTACATTGCTTAGCAGGTAAATTCTTGAAAAATTCAACTACGTTTTCTAACATTGTGGACTCCTCCTTTAAGTTCATCTGTACTATTACTGTTTTGATATTTTCTAGTGTATTATAACAGATGCTTTTCGTCAACACAAAATGCCTAATTTACGGTAAAATAAATATGGATATTTTGTGAAGGAGGAAACGTGAACTATGATTTTCGTTGATAATAAAGGGATCCATGATCCACGTATTAATCTTGCTATTGAGGAGTATTTGTTAAAAACAATGGACGTTGAGAAAGAGCCAGTGCTCCTTTTCTATATTAATCAACCGTCTATCATCATCGGTAAAAACCAAAATACGATTGAAGAAATCAATACAGACTATGTAGAGGACAATGGCATTATTGTTGTGCGCCGTCTTTCAGGTGGTGGTGCTGTTTATCATGATTTAGGCAATCTTAACTTCAGCTTTATTACAAATGATGATGGCGATAGCTTTATGAACTATAAAAAATTCACGCAACCAGTTGTTGACGCTCTAGCAAAAATGGGTGTGAATGCAGAGCTCTCAGGACGTAATGATATACTAGCAGAGGGACGTAAAGTTTCAGGAAATGCTCAGTTCTCTACAAAAGGACGTATGTTCAGCCATGGTACATTGATGTTTGATACAGAAATCGATGCGGTTGTCTCAGCCTTAAAGGTCAAAAAGGATAAAATCGAATCAAAAGGTATTAAATCAATTCGCTCACGAGTAGCAAACATTTCAGAGTTTTTAAAAGAGCAAATGACAGTTGAGGAATTCCGTCTTGAAATTTTAAAATCCATTTTTGGCGGGGAAGAAAATATTCGTTATTATGAGCTAACCGAAGATGATTGGGCAAATATCCACAAGCTATCAGAGGAACGCTATCAAACATGGGAGTGGAATTTTGGGAAATCACCTCGCTTTAATATTCAAAAAACACACCGATTCCCAACAGGAGGCATTGATATTCGCCTAGAAGTAAATCATGGTGTGATGGAAGAAGTGCATATTTTTGGAGATTTCTTTGGTGTCGGTGATATGGCTGATATAGAACAGCGCTTAGTTGGGACAAACTATGACAGAGCTGCAATTGCTAAGGCATTAGCAGACATCGATATCCCTACATATTTTGGTGGAATTTCAACTGAGGACTTTTTACAATTAATTTATTAAGGAAAATACGGTTTCATGTAATGTTTTAGCCTAAAGGTTCGCTGACAATTATGTCGTCGAACCTTTTTTTGATACAATATAGAAAGAAAGGAGTGTTGATATGGAAAAGCATCGAATATTCATAGTTGAAGATGATGTCAAGATTGCATCATTACTAGCGGAAACGCTTAGAAAATATCAATACGAAGTTGCAACAATTCAAGAATTTGATCATCTTATAGAAGAATTTACAGCATTTAATCCACATATGGTGCTGCTTGATATAAATTTACCCGCTTACGATGGCTATTATTGGTGTCGCCAGCTACGTCAGCATACAACATGTCCAATAATTTTCATTTCTGCACGCTCAGGAGAAATGGACCAAATCTTTGCGCTTGAAAATGGGGGCGACGATTTTATTACAAAGCCTTTTAACTACGAAATTGTGTTGGCTAAAATCCGTAGTCATCTACGCCGTACATATGGTGAATATGCAGCAAGGCAAGAAGAACGGACAATCAAGCAAGGACAGCTTGTACTTCATTTAGAAAGAATGGAGCTACATAAAAATGATTTAGAAATTCCACTTCAGAAAAAAGAATGTATCATCTTAGAGCTATTGATGGGCAATGCACCGAAAGTAGTTTCGCGTGAGCAATTGTTAGAGGAGCTTTGGGACGATCAAGCATTTGTCGATGAAAACACTTTGAATGTGAATATGACCCGAGTTCGAAAAAAGTTAGCGGATTATCATATATCGTCAACAATCGAAACGGTACGTGGTGCAGGCTATCGATTCATATTAAGTGCAGGTGAGCTATAGTGGGCTGGAAACTTTTTTTACGTGATTATGCATCATTTATTGTGTTCCAGCTCTTATTAGTTGGCTTCATCATGGTTATCTATGCACTCGACGGTTTTCGAAATATTGATACGGCTATTTATTCCTTTTGTATTAGCCTTGTGCTATTAGCATCCTTTTTACTTGTCCGCTATTTAATGCGGCAACGCTACTTATTGAAGATAACTCAGCTTCCATCAGCAATGGAGGATGTGCTACAAAAAAATGCAAAAACGCCAGAAGCTATACAAACCGAGAAGTATATGCATGAATTGTATCGACTTTATCAACATGAGCTGCATGCTTTATATGCAAGTCAAAAAAGGCATGATCAATTTATGAACCAGTGGGTCCATCAAATGAAAACACCTATTTCAGTGATTGAATTATTATTACAAGATGACCGACCTCTTGATAAAAAGAATGTTCAGGAGGAAATCGATCGCTTGCGTAGAGGATTGGACATGGTACTTGTTAATGCACGCCTAGAAAATTTTGAGGATGATATGCAAGTAGAGCGGGTTGCGTTAAAAGGTATTGTAACTGCAACTGTTAATGAAAATAAACGTTTATTTATTACGAAAAGAGTTTTCCCGGAAATTCATATTGACGACGATCTAATTGTTGCCAGTGATTCAAAATGGCTTCGTTTCATTCTTGGACAATTTATCACCAATGCAGTGAAATACACGTTTGAAGCCAATAAAAAAATTGTTATTTCTGCCATTGAAAAGGATGACTATGTACAACTTGCGATTTGTGATGAGGGTATTGGGATTCCAGCTTCCGATCTTTCTCGTGTTACGAAAGCCTTTTTTACTGGCGAAAATGGGCGGAAAACAGGTGAATCAACTGGAATGGGCCTTTATTTAGCCAAAGAAATCTGTGAAAAGCTAGGGCATGAGCTGGCTATTACATCAGAGGTAGGAAAAGGGACGATTGTGACAGTAACATTTACAAATTAGGGGGCACTAGGATGGTAGAGGTACGTATAGAAGATTGGAAACTAACGATTGATAAGGAGAAAACAAATGCGCTTTATATGACACATCTGCAAGCGGGAGATCCATTAGCCTATCAAAATTTTATCCTGGCAAATGAAAAGTTAGATGAAGAACTACTGCATTTTTCAAAGAGCCTTGGGTTAAACTTACAGCAACCAACATTATTGAATGCTTTTCCTGTAGACGGTCAACAGATTATGTATAGTGGGTATTATACTGTATGTGGGGAAATCGTAGAGGGAGAAATGGATGCTTGGGATGTGATTATTGGGGAGCATTGCTTTAGTTTAGTAGAGGAAGAGTCAATACTGGCTTTAACAGAGCCTCATTTTCACATTGGTTTTGAGGTCGTTTTACAGTGGCTTTTACCTCAATCCTTAGAATTAATGAAGAAATAAGGTGAATGAAGTATGCCTATTTTACAAATTAAAGATGTGACAAAAGTGTACGAAGGTAAAGTAACGCATCGAGCATTAAATCAATTGAGCTTTGACGTGGAAGAAGGCGAGTTTTTAGCTGTTATGGGGCCCTCAGGAAGCGGTAAAACGACATTGTTGAATATTATTTCGACCATCGATGAACCAACTAGTGGAGAAATCATTTTAGATGGAATGAATCCACATAAGTTGAATGCTACAGAGCTTGCCTATTTTAGAAGAAGACAGCTTGGCTTTGTGTTTCAGGATTTCAATCTTTTGCATATGCTGACGGTCGAGGAAAATATCGTGTTGCCCTTAACGTTAGATCAACAGCCACTAGAGGTAATGGAGGAGCGTCTGGCAAGTATTGTAGAAAAGCTAGATTTAACTTCCTTCCTTCATAAACGTCCAAATGAAATATCTGGGGGACAGGCACAAAGAACAGCAATTGGTCGTGCGCTTATTCATAATCCTAGTCTCATTTTAGCGGACGAACCTACAGGTAATTTAGATTCAAATTCTTCACGTGATGTGCTTGAACTATTGACAAAGGTGAATCAGGATAAACAAACGACAATCGTGATGGTCACGCATGATCCAATTGCAGCAAGTTATTGTGATCGAGTGTTATTCATTAAAGATGGTGAATTTTTTAATGAAATTTATCGAGATGACCGCCGTCAGATGTTTTTCCAACGTATTTTAAATGTTTTGAGCTTACTAGGAGGAGGGCAAGTAGGTGACCTTTCGACAATTCGCTTACCGTAATGTCGTGCGGAACAGCCGGATATATGGCGCCTTTTTCATGGCAAGCTTTTTTTCTGTGGCTGTATTTTTTATCTATTCCATGCTGATGTTTCACCCTGATATTGAACGTGGGATATTAGGGGAGATGTCTCTCATTGGGATGGTGGGGGCTGAAATTGTTCTCGTCCTGTTTACATTATTCTTTTTATATTATTCCATGAGTGCCTTTTTAGAGGCCAGATCACATGAATTTGCTATTTTATTGCATTTGGGAATGGAAAAACGTCAGATGAATAAACTTGTCTTTTTAGAGACAATGATTATTGGAACAGGCTCCATTATTGTAGGGATTGTCTTTGGTTTCTCCTTTTCAAAATTCTTTTTTATGATTGTTAGGGAAATTTTACATTTAGAAGATTTACCACTCTATATTTCATGGGAGCCATTTTTATTAACGATTGGTGTTTTCACAAGTGCATTTTTCGTCATTTCATTTATTAGTGTGTATTTTACACGAGAGAGAAAATTACGAGATCTTATAAAAGGCAGTGATTATTTAAATAGCTTAACAACGTATTCCAAAATACGATCTTTCTATGGTATTTCTTTAATTGTAACGACGTATATTCTCGCGTTTGTTGTCGGACATACATCACTAATTGGGCTAACGCTGTTAATACCATTTTCCGCAACATTTGGCACCTATTATTTTTTCAGTGATTCTGTACCTTGTTTTTTAGATTTAGCACGTGGGAAACGCAAATATCATTGGCAACGCTACCGTCTACTATCGCTAGCAGAACAAACGCATATAATGATGGATAACGTGAAAATGTTTTTCGTTGTGACGATGGTATCGACACTTGCATTTTTATCTGTTGGTGTTTTAGCAACAATGTCCTCCTATACAACGCAATATGATCGATTAAATCCACTCGGGCTGGTTTATAAAGGGGATGTCGATAATCCATATGAACGGGAGCATATCAATTCTTTAAGGCTGCAATTAGAGGAGAAAGGTTTATCTTATCAGCTATCCCGTTTTATTGTTGTGAAGCAAACCTCCTCTTTCACTCGAAATGAAGTGGAGGTTTTTCGAGAGTCCGATATGAATGTCCTGCTTTCTTCCTACAGTTATCCATTATTGAATCTGGAAGCAGGTGAGGCAGTATTCATTCCTTATTCGGAGGATTCCCTAAAAAAATTAAAAGATCGAGTTGTGCATACTGTTTTAGAAGAAAACAATATACCGCTCACTATTGATAGTGTCTATCCAAAAATAGTGTTTCCAGGCTCGATTGTCAGTGTCAATTCGATTGTCATTAGTGATGAAGACTTCGCGAAGCTTATTCATCCGATTTCCGATCAAGACATTATTCAACCAAGCTATCATCTATTTACATTTGTTATTCCTCAATGGATGGAAACGAAGGATATTGGTAAGGATATCGATCATCTAGAATCCAATTTATATTTTATTAAAAAGGATAAGTTTAGCCCTTTTTACTTTGAAAATGCAGGATTAAATTATTCTTATATACTAGCTACCTACTCATTATTTACATTAGTGGGTGTTTTAGTAGCCACTGTATTTTTACTTGCAGCTGGTAGCTTTATCTATTTTAAATTGCATACATCCCTCGAACGTGAAAAGCGTAAATTTGATGTATTAAAACGTATGGGTTTAACAGATACAGAGTTAAAAAAGCTAGTTAATCGCCATTTGTTTCCCCAATTCTTTTTACCTTGGGGTGTTGCGATGATGCATAGTGCCTTTGCTTTTCTAATGGTTCAAGGTATTTTAAGGGACATTGCGAATATATCGATTGTAAAAGAAGTATTCTTTGCTTTTGGTTTTTTTGTATTAATACAAGTGGTTTATTTTTATTTAATTCGATGGCGCTATATCTCCCATATTCGCTCATGAAGTAATGGTTTAAAAGAGAAAAAAATGAATTATTTAACGTAATTTATGACATGAGATAAAAAGACTCATTGTTTTTTAGATATATTTCTTATATAATATTACTGAATAACGATTCATTTTATACGATAAGGGGATGGTGTAATTGAATTTAGTTTCACGTGTTCGTCAACAGGCAACAGAACAACCTGAAAAAGTGGCGTATCATTTTATGGGGAAAGATACGACTTACGGGGAATTTGAGCATACAGTTGGCCGCTTTGCAAAGGGATTACAAGATTTAGGCGTTGAAAAAGGGGATCATGTGGCGTTTTTACTCGGCAACACGCCACACTACTTAATTGCCCTCTATGCAACAATGCGCTTAGGGGCAACAGCAATACCTGTTAATCCAATCTATACACCGGATGAAATTTCTTACATTTTGCATAATGGAGATGTAAAAGCAGTCATTGCTCTGGATATGTTGCTGCCATTGGTTGAAAAAGGTGTACAAGCATTTCCACAGGTAAAAACATTTATAGTTTGTGAAACCACACCAGATATAGCGGAAAAAGTGGCAGCTTTATCACCACAAGCACAAGAAAAAACACATTTATTTACACATGTAATCGCCAAAACCACTCAATCTTTACAACCTGTTGAAGTTGCAGAGGATGACAATGCTATTATTTTATATACTTCAGGAACTACAGGTAGTCCAAAGGGAGCCATGCTGACACATGGCAATGTGTACTCAAATGCACGTGATGTTGCGCATTATTTAGGCATTAATGCAGAGGACCGTGTTATTGCGACACTACCTGTATTCCATGTATTTGCCTTAACGGTAGTGGTGAATGCGCCTTTATTAAGTGGGGCAACAGTTTTACTTGCACCACGCTTTAGCCCTAGCGAAATTTTTGCTTTAGCACGAGAGCAAAAAGCAACGGTATTTGCTGGTGTTCCTACTATGTATAATTTCTTGTACCAATTACCTGAGGGCAATCCTGAAGATTTCTCGACAATTCGTTTAGCTATTTCAGGTGGTGCCTCCTTGCCTGTTGCGCTACTACATAATTTCGAACAGAAATTTAATGTGCGTGTGTCAGAGGGCTATGGCTTATCCGAAGCTTCACCCGTGACATGTTTTAACCCATTAGATCGTGATCGTAAAGCTGGCTCTATTGGAACATCCATTAGCAATGTCGAGAATAGAGTTGTTGATGTTAATGGTCAGGAAGTACCTGTGGGCGAAGTTGGAGAGCTAATTGTAAGTGGTCCAAATGTGATGAAGGGATACTATAAAATGCCTGAAGAAACGGCGATGGCGATTCGTGACGGCTGGCTCTATACAGGAGATTTAGCAAAGGTAGATGAAGAAGGGTATTTTTACATTGTCGATCGTAAAAAGGATATGATTATTGTAGGGGGCTTTAATGTTTATCCTCGTGAAGTAGAGGAAGTGCTGTTTGCCCATAATAATATTGTAGAAGCAGCAGTGGTAGGCTTCCCAGACCCTAACTTAGGGGAAGCAGTACATGCCTATGTTGTGCTGAAAGAAGTAGCTGCTACTACAACAGATGATCTACTATCCTATTGTGCTAAACATATGGTGAAGTATAAGGTTCCGAAAGTAATTGAAATACTGGATGAACTACCAAAAAACACAACAGGAAAAATATTAAGACGCTCATTAAAAGAGAAAGTTTAAACGAGAAAAGCTACTATTGAAAAATGGTAGCTCTTTTTTTGTACATTATTCGTATAATAGTAAAATCAGTTGAGAGTAGATGTCTGTAAGTGATAAAATCAAACTTGTGAAATCTTCTACATACTTTTCAAGAGCTTGTCATATAGTGAGGAAGTAATGTAAAAAGACGTACAAAACTGGAACCCTTTGAGGTGAAGCCACGTCAAAACTTTTAGGTAAAAATACTATTGAAAGAGAGCATACAAAAACATGTTAGAACTCATTAAGGAGTTAATAAGTTTTATTGTGCATATCGATGTGCATTTAGAAGAAATTATTCGTGATTTTGGCAATTGGAGCTATCTTATTTTATTTGCGATTGTTTTTGTAGAAACAGGGGTTGTTATTTTCCCATTCTTACCTGGTGATTCCTTGTTATTTGCAAGTGGAACATTAGCTGCGGCAATGGGCGCATTCGATATGTGGATTTTAATCCCTGTATTTTTAGCAGCAGCTATTTTGGGAGATACGATGAACTATCATATTGGACATAAGGTAGGGACATCTATTCCGCCAAAGAGCCTCCTCGGTAGAGTTGTTAAGAAAGAGCGTATGGAAGCAGCTGAAAAATTCTTTAATACACATGGTGGGAAAACGATCGTAATCGCACGTTTCATGCCATTTATTCGTACATTTATCCCGTTTGTGGCGGGTGCAAGTAAAATGAAATATAGTTATTTCTTATTTTATAATATTTTTGGTGCAATTTTATGGGTATTCAGTTGTACGTTATTAGGTTACTTCTTTGGGAATATTCCAATTATTAAAGATAACTTCTCTGTTGTATTGATTTTGATTATCTTTATATCAGTTGTGCCTGCAGTGATCGGTGCAATTAAATCCAAAGTCGGTAAATAATATGGACAGTCCTTAAGTGATTCATCATCACAGGGACTGTCCTTTCTTTATTATTTGCTGAAAAAGCAAAGTTGGCATGTTAAGTTAGCTTGAAGTATAAGCATCAGGTCGTAAAAAATGTTATACTATAAATTACTAGAAAATGGAGAAATGGGGGGCAATGGAATGGAAGTATTCATTGGCAGACAGCCTATATTTAATCTTCATGAGCAAGTCGTTGCATATGAATTGTTATACCGTAGCAAAAATGTAAATGCCTTTCCAATGGTCGATTCAGATGCAGCAACGATTGATGTACTTGTGAACTCATTTCTTTCAATTGGTTTTGAAGAGGTAACGAAAGGTAAGCCTGGCTTTGTTAATTTTACTGAAAACTTATTGATGAGCTCTATACATGAATTTTTAAATCCCTCACAGGTAGTGATTGAGATATTAGAGGATGTTCCACTTACCTCTCAATTAGTGGAGCGTGTAATTGAGCTAAAAAAACAGGGGTTTCAAATTGCCTTGGATGATTTTATGATGGATGATCAAGTGGAAGTTTATGATGAATTATTTGAACAAATTGATTATATTAAGGTGGATTTTTTAGCTTCTTCCATCGTAAAAAGAATGGAAATCGAAAATAAAGTTAAGGAGAAATTTCCACATATTCAATTGCTCGCTGAAAAGGTAGAGACGCGTCATCAATTTGAAGTCGCTAAATCCTCAGGCTATGTGTTATTTCAAGGTTATTTTTTTGAACAACCGCAAATAATACGAGCAACAGACATTCCAGCAAATGCGATTCAATATATTCACATTATCTCTTTACTAAAAGAGGAAGAACCAAATATTCATTTGTTAGCGGAAAATATTGAACGTGATATTTCATTGACATACAAATTATTGCAAATGATTAATAACTCATCTAAACGTTCTAAATCTAAAGTGCGCTCCATCAAGCAAGCGATTGTGTTATTGGGCGTATCCAATTTACGAAAATGGATTTATTTATTGGCCATGCGTGAAATTGATATTGATGCTGATTCTGATCTTTTTAAAGAAGTGATGTGTACGTCTTTATTCCGAGCTAAGGTTTGTGAAAAACTAGCTAAGCTTGCTTATAAAAAGAATTTCTCAGAATATTTTTTAGTCGGCATGTTTTCTCTAATTGATACATTACTTCAAAGACCGATGAATGTTATTTTACAGCAGCTACCATTCTCAGAGGCTATTACGAATACCATTTTAGGCTTTGAAACGGAAATGACCCCATATTTGGAGTTTAGTATTGCGTTAAGTAAACTTGATTGGCCACGATTAGAAGAGCTAGCTGTACAGTTGAATATTCAGTTAGTTGACATTGATATTTTATATTATGAAGCCATCGAATGGGCAGAAAAATCATTTTAAACCAAATCAAAAAAGCTATCTTATTGAATACTGTAAGATAGCTTATTTTATATCTTCCTCAATCTAGTATCCCTTCATCATGATGAAGTTCTCAATGCTAAAAGTATTTGCTATAATCATCTCGTCTTTAAAAAATTCTGATAGTTGAAGTGGGCGTGGGGAAATGAAACATGATGTGAGAGATAGCATTGTGGAGTATGTGTATGTCATTGTAGGAGCGGCAATAATTGCTATTGGTTTTAATGTCTTTTTATTACCAAATCAAGTCGCTTCAGGTGGGGTAAGTGGAATAAGTACGATTTTGCATGGTTTATTTGGTTGGAATCCGGGAATTGTTCAGTATGCATTTAACATTCCGCTTTTTATTGCTGGTGTTTTATTATTGGGCAAAAAATTTGGAATAAAATCCTTTATTGGGACAATTACATTACCTTTTATCGTCTTATTAACAAATAGCTGGGAGCCGTGGACTGATAATCCTTTATTGGGTGCTCTTTTTGGTGGAATTGTTGTTGGCCTAGGAATAGGACTGGTCTTTAAGGGGAATGCTTCAACTGGTGGCACTGATTTACTGGCGCAAATCATTACGAAGTTTACAGGATTGTCGCTTGGAACAAGTGTGCTGTTAATAGATGGCGTTATCGCAATTAGTGCAGCAATTGTTTTTGACTTAGAAAAAGGTTTGTATGCTCTGATTGGACTTTATGTTACCACAAAAACGATTGATATTATTCAGCTAGGTTTTAGTCAGTCAAAAATGGTCTATATCATTACATTGAAACAAGATGAGGTAAGGGAAGCCATTTATGCTGAAATTAATCGTGGTGTAACGAAGTTACCAGCAATTGGAGGGTATACAGGAGAAGCACGACCAGTTCTGATGGTTGTTGTTTATCAAACAGAATTCACAAAGCTGAAACAACTCATTAAAAGCGTTGACCCATCAGCGTTTGTTATCGTTTCTGATGCATATGAGGTATTAGGAGAAGGTTTCAAACGTGCATAATTTTGGTATAATGGCGGCGTAAGATATTTATTATGAGGAGGGGTACTAATGAAAAAAGCAATGTTAACATTAGTGTTCGGATCAGCAATCTTCTTAGCAGCATGTGGCGGCGGAGATAAAACTGCATCTAATAATGGTAATGAAACTGCTACAGAGCCAGATGGCGAAGCAATAGCGATGAAATCTTGTGTTACTTGTCATGGTGGCGAGCTACAAGGTGCAAATGGTCCAGCATTAAATGATGTAGGTTCACGTTTGTCTGAATCAGAAATTTTAGATATTATAAATAATGGTAAAAACGGCATGCCTGCAGGATTAGTAAAAGGTGCAGATGCTGAAGCTGTTGCTAAATGGTTAGCAACTCAAAAATAATTGCTTTTTAAAAACTAGCGGGCTGGAGAGCCGCTAGTTTTTTTAGTGCAAGTAAACGCTGTATTGAGAGTAAATACATTTCTTTTACACATAGACATGCTAAAATAAGATGAACCTTATCCATTGATTGGAGGCTTTTTCATTGGTCGTAGTATTAACAAGAGATGTTATGGAGAAATTTAAATTAGAGTTATTAGCTGGTGAAGAAGGAATAGGCAGGACAATTGTGACAAGTGATATCTCAAGACCAGGGCTTGAGATGGCAGGATACTTTACTCATTATCCAGCAAATCGAGTACAATTGCTTGGCAAGACTGAACTTTCCTTTTTTGAAATGCTACCAGCGGATGTTAAGCTTGAGCGTATGCGTTTACTTTGTTCACAGGATACACCTGCTATTATTATTTCTAGAGATTTAGAAGTACCAGAGGAACTTATTCAGGCCTCAAACGAAAAGCATGTACCTGTGTTTAAAACACATATGACAACAACCAAATTTTCGAGTAGATTGACGAACTACTTAGAGGGGCGCTTAGCTCCAATGACAGCAGCACATGGTGTACTTGTCGATGTGTATGGCATTGGTGTGCTTATAATCGGTAAAAGCGGCGTAGGTAAAAGTGAAACAGCACTTGAGCTTGTAAAAAAGGGTCATCGTTTAGTTGCTGATGATTGTGTTGAAATTCGTCAAGAATCAGAAAACCTATTAATTGGAAGCCCTCCACCTTTGTTAGAGCACTTATTGGAAATACGAGGCATCGGCATTATTGACATTATGACACTCTTTGGTGCAAGTGCAGTACGCCCCTATAAACGTATTACCCTCATCATTGAGCTCGAAATATGGGATCCACAAAAAGTTTATGATCGATTGGGCTTAGAAGAAGAAAAAATGAAAATAATTGACACGGAACTAACAAAACTAACAATTCCAGTAAGACCTGGACGCAATGTCTCCGTTATTATTGAAGTGGCAGCGATGAACTATCGTTTAAAGAAAATGGGCGTCAATGCGGCAGAGGAATTTTCAAGACGTTTAGATGAAGTGATTTCATCAAATGATGTGTTAGACGATTAAAAAGCGAACAACATTGTTCATGACATATTGAGAGGAGTAGAAGATGGATTTATTACTATTGCAAATTGACCCGATTGCCTTTCATTTAGGACCAATTCCAGTTCGTTGGTATGGATTGCTAATTGTGTCGGGAATCATTTTAGCCTATATTGTTGGGCAAAGAGAGGCCGTTAAGCGAGGTCTGCCTGAAGACTTTCTTGCAGATTTATTATTATGGGCAGTTCCTATATCCATTATCTGTGCACGTATTTACTATGTGTCAATGCGATGGGATTACTATAGTGAAAATCCAGGCAAAATCATAGAGATATGGAATGGTGGTATTGCCATCCATGGTGCACTCATCGGGGCATTTGTCACAGCTTACATATATACTCGTATAAAAAATGTAAGCTTTTTACGAGTAGCAGATATTGCAGCACCTAGTATTTTAATCGGGCAGATTATTGGTCGATGGGGCAACTTTATGAACCAAGAGGCCTATGGTGGCGAGGTATCGAAAGCATTTTTAGAAAACCTAATGCTACCAGACTGGATTATTAATCAAATGTATATTGAAGAATTAGGTTCATATGTTCATCCCACTTTTTTATATGAATCGATTTGGAACCTAATTGGGCTTATTATTCTATTAGTTTTGCGTAAAGTGAACTTACATCGTGGAGAAATATTCTTTAGCTATTTAATTTGGTATTCAATTGGTCGTTTCTATATCGAAGGAATGCGCACAGATAGCCTTTACTTAGTGGGAGATTTACGTTCAGCACAGGTTGTATCCATTATCGGTATTGTAGTTGGTCTAGGTGCAATTATTTATCGTAGAATAAAGGTGAAACCAGCCGTAAAATACTTGGATAATAAATAAGGGGTTGTAAAAGATGGCTGTTAAGGCACTACTATTTGATTTCGATGGGACTTTACTAAATACAAATGATTTAATCATTCAAACATTTATGCATGTATTAAATGAGCGATTTCCCGGGCAATATTCGCCAAAAGATTGCCTGAAATTCATTGGTCCATCATTGAAACAGACATTTAATGACATTGCACCAGGTGAAGAAGACGATTTGATAGAGATGTATCGCGCTTGGAATATTGCACACCATGATGACCTAGTCAGCCAATATCCTGATGTTGTGTCAACTCTAGAGCAGTTAAAAGCTCAAGGTATAAAATTGGCTATTGTTTCGACGAAACGTAATGAGACCATCGATCGTGGACTTGCTATTCTTGGTGCAACGCATCTATTTGATGTGCGTATTGGTACAGATGATGTGAACAATGTGAAGCCTGATCCAGAGCCAGTATTGCTTGCGTTGGAACGATTAGGGATAGAAAAAGACTATGCGATTATGATTGGTGATAATTCGCACGATATTGAAGCTGGACATCGTGCTGGTGTAAGAGCAGCGGGTGTTGCTTGGGCAATTAAGGGAGAGGCTTACTTACAGCAGTATCAACCAGAATATATGTTGCAGCATATGTCAGATTTATTTGATATTGTGAAAGAGGGGTAAGGTAGATGGCGCGTAAGACAGAACGTTACCGTGTCGAAGGAGCCAATTCACTTTGGAATATATATGACACGGTGTCCTTTTGGAAGGTGATGAAGTGTTTCATTATCATTCAAATTGGACGCTTCACACCATTTTTACGTGTGAAAAACTGGCTATATCGTACTTTTTTAAACATGACTATTGGTAAGCAAACGTCATTAGCCTTAATGGTCATGCCAGATACCATGTTTCCTGAACGTATTTTCATTGGAGACAATACTGTGATTGGTTTTAATACTACCATTTTAGCGCATGAATATTTAATAGAGGAATATCGCTTAGGTGATGTTCATATCGGAAAAGAAGTAATGATAGGGGCAAATACAACTATTTTACCAGGTGTAACAATTGGTGATGGTGCCATTGTTTCAGCTGCCACTCTTGTACATAAGGATGTGCCAGCAGGCTGTTTAGCAGGGGGTAATCCAATGCGAATAATATATACTGCTGAACAAATGGCTGAGCGCAAACGTAATGAGGCTGTAGAGTGGTGTACACCAAAGAAATAATAAAAACTCACGTAGTATAGTGATATACTTCGTGAGTTTTTTGCATAAAAAGCTACTCCCAAAAACACTAGTTTTTGGAGTAGCTTTTACTGTTTAAGCATGAGCTGCGTCATAATCTGATTTGAATTCACAAGTGTCATGATCACCTAAGCAAGTTGTTTCAACAAAAGTTGATTTAATTGCAGTCCCATCAATGTCTTCAATTGTGTGAAGTGTTACCTTGTCACCAGGATAAAACTCGCCTTTACAAATACTAACGATCATTTGCTCACTAATTTGTACGAATGGACATGCCATAATAAATCCCTCCAATGCGTAGTGTATGTGGTTCTTTTTGTTATTAATGCTATTCTATATTAAGTTTTTTGAAATGTAAAAAGTAAAATAGAATGAGAGTAATAATCAATAAATGTATTGATATAAAAGTATTATTGATGATAATGAGATTGAGAATCATTTTAAGTGATTGGCTAAAAATAATTATATAGATATAATTATTGGATTTCGATATTGAGAATACTCTATTGAAAACTCTTTATTTTTATCAATGATTTGTTAAGAGAGAATCATTATCAATTTTTAGCGAATACTTAAAGTGATTAAAAATTGGTTTGTCACAATTTAGACATATTCTCATTGTCACTAAAGTATTTTGTCAAATTATAAGTAAAATGAGTCATGCTTTTTTTGGAAGTCTTTGCAATTCAATGTGTATAATTAACAGAATAATAAGTATTTAAAGATTTCGATAATTAATAAGGATATCGTTGACTGTATTAATGAAATAAGTTAAAATTCTTTCATAATCTAATTCTCTAATACTCTAGTGAATTAAAGTGAAATGTGAGGAAGTGTCCATATGTCGTCGATAAAAATGTTTGAAAAGCCACTTGGAATGCGCGATACATTCCCGCAAATCTATGAGAAAGTTGAAGCAGTTAGACATGCGGGCAGAGACTTTTTATATAAAAGGGGTTATGAGTTTATTAAAACGCCTGCGGTGGAGTATTTCGATACAGTGGGGAAGGCTTCAGCGATTGCTGATGCTCATTTATTTAAGCTAGTGGATAGCCAAGGAAATACGTTAGTGCTGCGACCTGACATGACTACACCGATTGCTCGAGTAGCTACATCGAAACTATTAAAGGAAATGATCCCACTACGTCTTGCCTATTTTGCAAGCGTTTTTCGAGCTCAGGAAGCAGAGGGAGGCAGGCCTGCTGAGTTTGATCAAATGGGGATTGAGTTAATAGGTGATCAATCAGTTTTTGCTGATGCAGAAGTTATTGTAACAGCAATGGAGCTATTAAAGCATTTTAAATTGGAAGAGTTTAAAATCACAATTGGACATGCTGGTATATTAAATTGCATTTTACAAGATTACACAGAGAGTATCGAACAGCAAACAACGCTTAGAACATTGCTTGTCCAACGAAATTACGTAGGGTTTGAAGAAGCAGTAGAGTCATTTCATCTGCCTAAAGCTAAATCCGATGCCCTCTTACAATTTATTGAAGAAGCCATGAATGTCAGAGATATACGAGATATTGAAAAATATGTCCGCAAAAATGATGCATTAGAATATATGCAACAACTTGCTCAACTACTTGAAATGGCTGATTTAGCTGATTATGTAGCTTTCGATTTCACACTTTCGAGTCATATGAGTTATTACACGGGTATGCTATTTGAAGTATTTGCTGTGGGAAGTGGCTTTTTATTAGGAAATGGTGGTCGTTATGATGGCTTGTTAGAAGTTTTTGGTTCAAAGGTTGGTGCTACAGGATTTAGTATTCGTGTGGATCGTTTATTAGAAACATTAAACGGGCAATCAGTGAAACGACAGGAAGCAACAGTTGTTCTTTTTGAAGAAGAACAATTTGAGGAAGCTTTACTAAAGGTTAAAAATTTACGAGCAGCAGGAAAATTAGCTACTTTGCAGTTACGTAGTAGTCTAGTCGATGAGGCGGCCTTTTTAGCATACTTTACAGAAGTGGTGGTAGTTGGACAGGAGGAAGTTGGCGGTGAATGAATTAACGATTGCAATGCCCAAAGGAAGAATCTTTGAAGAGGCATATCAAATGTTGTTAGAGGCAGGTTTTAATTTACCAGAAGAAGTAGAAATGTCACGTAAATTAATGATTGAAATACCAGAGGAAAAAATTCGCTTTATTTTATCAAAGCCAATGGATGTTCCTGTCTATGTTGAACATGGTGTTGCTGATATTGGTATTGCTGGTAAGGATGTTTTGTTAGAGCAACAGCGAGAAGTGCACGAATTACTTGATTTGAAAATTAGTAATTGCTATATCGCTTCTGCAGGCCTACCAAACACCTCCATGAATGAGATTGCGCCTAGAATTGCTACGAAATATCCGAATATTGCCATGAAGTACTACAAAGGCATTGGAGAGCAAGTGGAAATTATCGAGCTCAACGGTTCTATTGAATTAGCACCAATGATTGGCTTAGCTGATCGAATTGTCGATATTGTTTCTACAGGTCGTACATTAAAAGAGAACGGCTTAGTAGAATATGAATTTATTACTGCTGTCTCTTCTCGATTAATTGCAAACCCTGTAAGTTATCGTATGAAAGGTGAGCGTATTATTGATCTTGTGAGGCGGTTAAAGAAATGTGTAAATGAGCAGAAAAAGTAATCATTTGTAGCTACATATGAAGGACTAAAGGGGATTAATCCTATGAAAATAACAAAGCTTGAAAAAGGCATTTCCTTAAAAAGACCACTTGAAGGAGGAAATGAAGAACAAATAAAAGTTGTACGACAAGTGCTTTCGGATGTTAAGACACAGGGAGATGCGGCTTTACGCACCTATACTGAGCGATGGGATGGCTATGTCCCTAAAAATTTACGTGTCTCTGAAGAAGAAATACAAGAAGCAGTAAGTGAACTCGATCCTCAACTATATAAGGACTTAGCGGAAGCAGCAGAAAATATTCGTTTTTATCATGAACAACAGATACGTTCAGGGTATCACCTAGAACTGGGAGATGGTTCTTGGTTAGGCCAACGGGTAACAGCTTTAGATGCAGTAGGACTATATGTTCCAGGTGGTACAGCTGCCTACCCTTCATCAGTCTTGATGAATGTAATACCAGCGCAGGTTGCAGGGGTGAAACGTATTGTTATTACTTCACCTGCAGGGCCAAATGGGAAACTACCAGCAGGTGTACTTGTGGCGGCTCACCTTTTAGGGATTGATGAGATTTATAAAGTTGGTGGGGCACAAGCAATAGCTGCACTTGCCTATGGCACGGAAACAATTCCCCCAGTCGATAAAATAACAGGTCCAGGAAATATTTATGTGGCACTTGCCAAACGAGAGGTATTTGGAGAAGTAGCCATTGATATGATTGCGGGACCGAGTGAAATTGCTGTGCTGGCTGATGACACAGCCTATCCTGATGAAATTGCTGCAGACCTTTTATCACAAGCAGAGCATGATCCACTAGCTTGTTCAATTCTTGTCACAACCTCAGAGCAATTAGCCAAAAAAGTAGCTGAGGAAGTAGAGAAGCAGCTGCTGAACTTACCGCGTCAAGAAGTAGCTCGTGCTTCCATAGAGAAATTTGGGGTAATTTATGTAGCTGAAACATTGGCAGATGCAGTGGAAGCCATTAATTCATTAGCACCAGAGCATTTAGAAATTGTGATGGAAAATGCGGAGGCGTTAGCTGAGCAAATAAGACATGCTGGTGGTATTTTTATAGGTCGGTATAGTTCTGAGCCAGTTGGTGATTATTTTGCAGGGACCAATCATGTACTTCCAACTAATAGTACGGCTCGTTTTGCAAGTGGCTTAAATGTTGATGATTTTGTGAAAAAATCAAGTATTGTTTACTATAGTGAAAAAACCTGGAGAGACAACGCACCAAAAATTGCACGTTTAGCGCGTATGGAAGGCTTAGAGGGCCATGCTCGTGCAGTGGAATCACGTGGATGGGAGAAGGAATAGGACGATGGCAGAAAAGAAACGATATGCAAAGATAGAGCGTACAACGAATGAAACGCAAATTTCTGTAGCAATTGATTTAGATGGTGAAGGCAAGGCAGATATCCAAACAGGCGTGGGGTTTATGGACCATATGCTTGACTTATTTATTAAGCATGGACTATTTAACGGCATAATACATGCAAATGGCGATACTTATATTGATGATCACCATACAACAGAGGACCTTGGTATTGTATTAGGACAGGCTGTTCGAGAAGCACTTGGTGATAAGAAAGGCATAAAACGCTATGGTAACGCCTTTGTACCGATGGATGACGCACTAGCTCAGGTAGTGGTCGATTGCTCGAATCGACCTCATCTAGAGTACCGTGTGCCAGCATTAAAAGAAAAAGTAGGAACGTTTGATACAGAATTAGTGCATGAATTTTTATGGAAATTTGCCCTTGAGGCAAGGATGAATGTTCATGTAATTGTACCTTATGGACAGAATACACATCACATTATTGAGGCAATTTTCAAAGCATTAGCACGTGCGATTGATGCCGCAGTGGAAATTGACCCGCGTGTTAAAGGCGTACCATCGACTAAGGGGCTGTTGACATGAAAATAGGTGTCATTGATTATGGAATGGGTAATTTATTTAGTGTGGAGCAGGCATTAAAAAGGCTAGGCTGTGAAGTTATTATAACTGCTGATGAGAAGGCATTAGATACAGCTGATGCACTTTTATTACCAGGGGTGGGTGCATTCCCTGATGCCAGAAAGCGTTTAGCTGAAACAAACTTAGATCAATATTTACAGAAGGCACAAAGAGAAAACCGTCCACTTTTAGGAATTTGTCTAGGTATGCAATTATTATTCGAGCAAAGTGATGAAGTAACCCCAACAAAAGGGCTAGGGTTTTTCAAGGGGTGTATTAAACGCTTTAGTGGTAGCCAAGAGGGCCAAGCATACAGAGTACCACATATGGGGTGGAATGAACTAATTGTGACAAATCGTCCTGCATGGTTACACAATGAAGTATCAGCGAAGCATGTCTATTTTGTTCACTCCTTTTATGCAACAGATATCGTAGAATCAGAGCTTGTTGCCTATGCTGATTACTTCGGCATTCAAGTACCTGGTATTGTGATGAATGGTTCTGTGACTGGCATGCAATTTCACCCTGAAAAATCAGGGGAATTAGGTGTTTATTTATTAGAGCAATGGTTGGAAGGTGTGAAGGCATGCTAACAAAACGTATTATTCCATGTCTTGATGTGAAAGAAGGTCGTGTTGTAAAAGGTATACAATTTGTCTCTATCCGTGATGCAGGAGATCCAGTGGAGCTTGCGAAGTTCTATGATGAACAAGGAGCAGATGAGCTTGTATTTTTAGATATTTCTGCATCACATGAAGGTCGAGAAACGATGGTAGATGTGGTTCGTCAAACAGCGGCTACGCTTGCCATACCCTTTACTGTTGGCGGAGGTATTCGTACGTTGGATGATATGAAGCGTATTTTACGAGCGGGTGCTGATAAAGTTTCAGTGAATACATCCGCGCTGGAAAGACCTGCCCTTATACAGGAAGGCTCTGATTACTTTGGCGCACAATGCATTGTTGTAGCAATCGATGCTCGCTATAGTGAGGAAGATAGCACATGGATGGTTTATACACATGGTGGTCGCAACAAAACCCCTTGGTCAGCCATTGAGTGGGCCAAAGAGGCTGTACGCTTAGGAGCTGGTGAGATTTTATTAACAAGTATGAATCAAGATGGAGAAAAATCAGGCTTTGATTTAGCCTTAACCAAAGCAGTGCGTGAAGCTGTGACAGTCCCTGTGATTGCTAGTGGTGGAGCGGGACATGCCGAACATTTTTACGAAGTATTAGCACAAGAGGTAGATGCAGATGCTGCACTAGCAGCCTCTATCTTCCATTATAAAGAAACAAGTGTAGCGCAAGTAAAGGAATACTTACGTGCAAAAGGAGTGGCAGTAAGATGATAGAGAACATTCAATTTGATGAGAGAGGTCTTGTTACAGCTGTAGTACAAGATGCCAATACAAAAGAGGTATTAACAGTAGCTTATATGAATAAGGAGTCATTAGCTAAAACAATTGACTCAGGGGAAACTTGGTTTTATTCTCGTTCCCGTCAAGAGCTTTGGCATAAGGGAGCAACAAGTGGCCATACACAACAGGTGGTTTCAATCAAAGCGGATTGCGATCAAGATGCTTTAATAGTGGAGGTTCTACCGACAGGGCCAGCATGTCATAATGGGACAATTTCTTGCTTCACTGAGGTTATTCAGCAAAAAGAGAAGGTAGGCTCTGTGGACATCGTTTCTAAACTTGCTCGTGTCATCGAAAAGCGAGAGCAGGAAATGCCAGAAGGAGCGTACACTACATATTTATTTGATAAGGGCATTGATAAAATCTGTAAAAAGGTTGGGGAAGAAGCAACAGAGGTGGTCATTGGTGCCAAAAACCGAGATGCTGAGGAAGTAAAATGGGAGGCAGCTGATTTAATTTATCACCTACTCGTATTATTACAAGAACAAAAAGTAAGCATTTATGATGTTCTGCATGTGTTGGAAAAACGTCACGAGGAGAAATAACAGCATATTATTGATTGTGTGGTATAATAGGAGTTAATGTGTAAAGGAACGTAGAATACGTTCCTTATTTCTTGTTTCGGAGGAAATATATTGGAAAAGAAACGTCAAAATGAGACTCAATCGAATATAGTGTCGTTCATTCCAACAGGCGACTATTATTATAAGAAATCAATTCAAGCAATGAACAGTGGACAAATGAATAAAGCCTATAAATATTTACAGCGTGCGGTAGATTTAAGTCCCGACGATCCAATGATTATCTTGCAGTTAGCCATAGTAGAGTTAGAAGGTCAACGTTTTGAGGAAGCGTATGACCTACTTCGTCGCGCCTATCAAATTGATCCAGATAATCCAGAAATCATATTTTACATGGCAGAAGTATCAGGGTGTGTAGGAATCATGCATGATGCAAAACGCTTTGCAGAAGAATATTTAAAGCTAGAACCTGAGGGTGCTTATGCCGATGAAGCAGCAGAAATATTAGAGTTTGTCGCTTTTGAGCAAGATGATTTTGAAGAGCTTGAAGGCTCTGGTGAGGATTTATATCGTCAGGAGCAAGCTCGTCGTTGTATGGAAAAGGGAGATTTTCCTGAAGCTATTACTATTTTAGAAGATTTAATTGAAGATCGACCAGCATTTTGGTCAGCCTATAATAATCTAGCACTCGCTTATTTTTATGTTGGAGAAGAAGAGCAAGCAAAGGCTCTCTTGCATACAGTGCTACGTGAAAATAAGGGCAATCTACATGCATTATGCAATTTAACGGTAATTGCGTATTATGAAAAAAATGAAGATGATTTACAAGAACTGTTAAATGTTCTTGTTAAAATTCAACCCTATACTTGGGAGCATCGTTATAAACTTGGTGCTACCTTAGCCTTAATCAGCCAATATGAATTAGCCTATAAATGGTTGCGCAGCATGCAAAAGAGAGGCTATGTAGGAGATGCAGGATTTTACTTTTGGCTGTCACATGCTGCTTATTTCTCAGGACATGAGGAGATTTCGAAAAGTGCGTGGGATCAGCTTCTAGAGCTAGACCCAGACAAAGAGGGCTTCGAACCTTGGCGCCAACAAGAAAATGAATTTGGACTTGATGCATTGGAGCATGATCGTGATTTTATCGTTGAAAAATTAGAGAGCACTTATACGAGTGAGCGCATTTTTGGTTTATTTTTACTGAAAGGTACAGCGCATAAGCAAGAAATTATCGCCCATCCGAAATGGATTAATATTGAACAATTAGGCTCTTTTGAAAAATTGTTTTTAGCTTATGCACTTGGACATGAATTTGATAAGAAAAATAAAGTAGAAGCAAGCTTTTTACGATCAGTACAGGTCTCAGAAATTTTATTGGAACAATATGGAAAGCTATCATCATTAATTGTACCGCTGTTTCAAATGTGGTTTGTGCTATGTGAACAAGCTTTAATAGAAAATTATCGTTTTACAAATCCAACAGCAATTGCAGGAGCAAATGATTATTTATTCAGATCTTCACAAATGCTTAAAGTGACAAAAAAGGAAATTGCGCAGCAATATGGAGTTTCTGTATCTACTTTATCAAAGTATATTGACGAAATCTTAACGTTTTTGCCAAACAGTCATGATTAATGTGTGAGCAACATAGTTGAATAACTTTATACTTTCACATACGATGAACATACTAACGCTATCACCAATTTTTCCTTAGCGTCATTGATCTTCTTCTATAGATGACGTTATATGTATTGGTTGAATGAAGATAAAAAGTATTCTGTTTAGGGGGAAGTATTTATGTCGGAAGAAAAAATTTATGATGTAGTAATTATTGGTGCAGGTCCTGCTGGGATGACTGCTGCTGTTTATACATCTCGTGCAAATTTGTCTACTTTAATGATTGAACGTGGCATTCCTGGTGGACAAATGGCAAACACAGAAGAAGTAGAAAACTACCCAGGTTTTGAGACAATTTTAGGACCAGAGCTTTCTACAAAAATGTTTGAGCATGCTAAAAAATTTGGTGCTGAATATGCCTATGGTGATGTAACGGAAATCATCGATGGAGAAGAATATAAAACAATTAAATCAGGTGCAAAAGAATATAAAACACGTGCCATTATTATCACCACTGGTGCTGAGTATAAAAAAATGGGTGTGCCTGGTGAAAAAGAGCTTGGTGGCCGTGGTGTCAGCTACTGTGCAGTATGTGATGGAGCATTCTTTAAACAAAAAAATCTAGTTGTCGTAGGTGGCGGAGATTCAGCTGTTGAAGAGGGTGTTTATTTAACTCGCTTTGCTGATAAAGTGACAATTGTCCACCGTCGTGATAAATTACGTGCACAAAAAATTCTCCAAGATCGTGCCTTTGCCAATGAAAAAATTGATTTCATTTGGAATGCAACTGTAAAAGAAATCAATGAAGCAAATGGTAAAGTTGGCAGTGTAACACTACAATCAACTGTCGATGGTACAGAATCTGAATTTGCTACAGATGGTGTTTTCGTCTATATAGGTATGCTTCCTTTAACGAAACCATTTGAGTCATTAGGTATTTTAAATGAGGCTGGCTATATTTTGACAAATGAAACGATGGAAACAAAAATTCCAGGTATCTTTGCAGCTGGAGATGTTCGTGAAAAATCACTTCGTCAAATTGTAACAGCAACTGGTGACGGTAGTATTGCCGCGCAAGCTGTTCAACATTATGTAGAAGAGCTATTAGAGAAAATTAATGCCTAATAGGGCTATTTTAAGGAAAAAAATACAATTTTAATGTGGTTTTAATATTGCTGTAACTTGAATGACATATAAAAGGTGTATGATTAAAAATGTAATTAGCAATCCCCCTTTTATTTTGTTTAGTAGGTTGTTTCCGCCTCCAATAGGTGGGAGCAACCTATTTTTTTATGTGTAAAAAATCAAATAATAATATCACGATAAACGTAAATTTCGCCCAAGATGAAATGGTTATCTTTGAATAGAACTAAATTGTTAATTGTCTGCGTACAAGAGTTGTAAATGAGGACAAAACTTACAAGGTCTTGTTATAATGAAGAGTAGAATGCAAAAGTGATTAGAGGTGTGCCTATGCAAAGAATTGCAAATTTAATTGCCGTAAAAGACGGTAAAGTATTATTACTTCAGAAACCAAGACGAGGCTGGTATGTAGCTCCAGGAGGGAAAATGGAGAGTGGCGAGTCAATCTTCGAGGCTGCTATTCGAGAGTTTCAAGAAGAGACAAACGTCATACCTTTACATGTTCATTTAAAGGGTGTTTATACGATGATCATTAAAGAAAACAATGACGTAGTGGATGAATGGATGCTCTATACATTTGTTGCAAAGGATGTAGATGGAGTACCATTCGAAGAAACAAGAGAAGGCAAACTTGCATGGCACCCAGTAGAGGATTTAGCACATTTGCCAATGGCTGAAGGAGATCGAACTAATTTACAATTTGCTGTTTCGCAATCAGGCATTCAGTATGGCACGTTTGACTATACAACGAATTTTGAATTACTTCATCAGAAAATACAAATTTCAAAAGAACAATAAAGGAGTTGCATGACAGTGGTGGTTGAAGGCCAACAAAGTACACATGAATTGGTTATTATTACAGGAATGTCTGGGGCTGGGAAAACAGTAGCTATTCAAAGCTTTGAGGATTTAGGGTATTACTGTATTGATAATTTACCACCTGCGTTACTTACAACTTTTTTAACCTTATTAAGAGATTCTGGTAAAAACAGTACCCGAATTGCAGCAGTAATGGATATGCGCGGAGGCGACTTTTTTGATGCTCTAATTGGCGCATTAGACCATATACTAAAAGAAGGCGATATTGTTGCTCGTATTTTATTTTTAGATGCAGATGATGCCACATTAGTCAGACGGTATAAAGAAACGAGACGTGCACATCCATTAGCAGTGAATGGTTTACCTCTAGATGGAATTAAACAGGAACGAGTACTTTTATCTGAAGTAAAGGGTCGTGCCAATTTTGTTTATAACACATCTAACATGAAACCAAAGCAATTACGTGAGAAAATCGTCAAAGAATTTGCAAGTGAGGCAGATAATATTTTTACCGTTAACATTATGTCCTTTGGCTTTAAACATGGTATGCCGATTGATGCGGACTTAGTGTTTGATGTTCGTTTTCTTAAAAACCCATACTATGTGGAGGAGCTACGTCCAAAAACGGGTCTTCAAACAGAGGTATCTTCTTATGTGTTAGCGTTGGAAGATACGCAAATCCTTATACAAAAACTGACGGATTTATTAGACTTTATGATTCCTCTCTATCGACAAGAAGGTAAATCACAGCTTGTTATTGCTTTTGGTTGTACTGGGGGCCAGCATCGCTCCGTGACATTAGCAGAATTTTTTGGTGCATATTTTGCGGGCAAGGAAAATACGGTTATTACGCATCGTGATATTAATCGTAGAAAGGAATGAGTGAATGGGGAAAAAGCAAACAAAGCTTGTGGTAATTGGTGGTGGCACAGGGCTCTCCACGTTACTTCGCGGTCTGAAGCATCACCCATTTGATATTACTGCTATTGTAACAGTAGCAGATGATGGTGGATCTTCAGGTCGTTTACGTGATGATTACGATATCCCACCGCCTGGCGATGTACGTAATGTGATTGCAGCATTATCAGATATTGAGCCCCTTGTAGAGCAAATGTTTCAATACCGTTTTTCGGCATCTGAAGACTTACGAGGTCACTCCTTAGGGAATTTAATGCTTACAGCCCTTACTGATATTACTGGTGATTTCAATCATGCTATCAGTGAGATGGGAAAGGTTTTAAAAGTTCATGGTCGAGTTATTCCAGCAGCTAATAAAAAAATCACCTTACATGCTGTGCTTGAGGACGGTTCAATTATCGAGGGAGAATCAAAAATCCCGACAGCGACGAAACGCATTAATCGCGTTTTTTTAGTACCTGAAAATGTGCAACCGTTGCCAGAAGCTATTCGTGCAATACTTCGTGCAGACTATATTTTAATAGGACCAGGAAGCTTATATACAAGTATTATTCCGAATTTGCTTGTTAAGGAAATAGGTGAAGCAGTTGTTAAGGCTAAAGGAAGAAAAATATATGTTTGTAATTTAATGACACAAAAGGGTGAAACCATTTCCTATACAGCAGGCGATCATGTAACAGCCATACATAAGCATGTTGGCCATGATTTTATCGATTCCATTTTAGTAAATGATGAAGAACTCCCTAACCCTGTAAAAGAACTGTATAAAGAAGAAAGAGCGGAACCAGTAACATTTGACGTAGCAAAGCTTGAAAGTATGGGTTTAGAAGTTATCAAACGAGACATTGCTACAATTCGACCAGATGGAACGGTTCGACATAATGCTACAAATGTTGCAGAATGGCTGGTAGATTATGCTGATATTTACCATCAAAAAGTAAGAGGACCAATAATAGAAACATAATGGCTTTATTGTATATGGTAAGATGAACATATACATAGAAATCATGATTGAAAGGGGGGCGTGATATGTCTTTTGCTTCTGAAACAAAAAAAGAATTGACACAAATAGAAGCGGACAATCATTGTATGAAAGCAGAAGTTTCTGCCCTAATTCGTATGAATGGTTCATTATCCTTTGCAAATAAACAACTAAGCTTAGACGTGCAAACCGAAAACGCTGCAATTGCCAGAAGACTATATACGATTATGAAAAAATTGTATCCGTACAATGTTGAATTACTTGTTCGTAAGAAAATGCGATTGAAAAAAAATAATGTGTATATATGCCGTGTAAGAGAAGGAGCGCGTGAGCTATTAATTGATTTAGAAATCATCTCAGACGACTTTCAATTTAACCATACTATCTCAAGAAAGCTCATTCAAAAGAGCGGCCAAAAAAGAGCTTATTTAAGAGGAGCCTTTTTAGCAGGAGGTTCCGTCAATAATCCAGAAACATCGGCTTATCATTTAGAGGTTTATTCTTTATATAAAGAACATGGTGAGGCATTAATGGATTTGATGAATGAATTTGAACTCAATGCCAAAACAATTGAACGTAAAAAAGGCTTTGTAACTTACTTAAAAGAAGCAGAAAAAATTTCAGATTTCCTTAATATTGTTGGAGCGCATCAGGCTATGATGAAATTTGAAGATGTTCGGATTTTGCGAGATATGCGTAATAGTGTCAACCGTATTGTGAACTGTGAAACTGCCAATTTAAATAAAACCATTGGAGCAGCATTACGGCAGGTTGAGAATATTCGATTTATTGAAAATTCAATTGGTCTTGATCAACTACCGGAGAAGCTTCGTGAAATAGCACGTCTCCGTGTTGAATACCAAGATGTGACATTAAAAGAGCTTGGTGAAATGGTATCTAGTGGAACGGTTAGTAAATCAGGTGTTAACCATCGATTGAGAAAAATTGATGAGATTGCGGATGCATTAAGGCGTGGTGAAAAAATAGGTGGTTAAGTTATCATACTTTTCAGGTATGAATGTCATGCTAATCGCTTATTGTTCTTTTGCCAGTAAGTAAGGTAAGATAAAACTAATAGACGAACGGTAGTGAAGGGGAGTTTTGAGAATGATTGAGAGAAGAGTCCAGGTTAAATTAAAATTAGGACTACAAGCTAGACAAGCAGCACTATTTGTGCAAGAAGCAAATCGTTTTAGTGCTGATATCTTTCTAGAAAAAGATGAGAAAAAAGTAAATGCCAAATCCATTATGGGTGTTATGAGCTTAGCAGTTGCTAAAGGTACCGAAGTGACTTTAAGCAGTGAAGGTAACGATGCTGAGCAAGCGGTTACAGCATTGGCAACAATTATTGAAAATGAAGATTAACATTCATTAAATACAAAAGGCATCACAGAGCAATTCTGTGATGCCTTCTATTTTTTATTTATTATCGCTACGGTGCATAATATGATCGATTAAACCGTATTCTTTTGCACGTTCAGCAGTCATGAAGTTATCACGATCTGTGTCTCTTGCAATGACTTCAAGTGGTTGACCAGTGCGTTCAGATAAAATGCCATTTAATTTCTCACGTAAGAATAGAATACGTTTAGCAGCAATTTCAATTTCTGTCGCTTGACCTTGTGCACCACCTAGTGGTTGGTGAATCATGACTTCAGCATTTGGTAAGGCAAAACGTTTACCGGGTTCTCCAGCTGCAAGTAGGAAAGCACCCATTGATGCAGCCATACCAATACAAATTGTTTGTACCTGTGGTTTAATGATTTGCATTGTGTCATAGATAGCCATACCAGCCGTAATGGATCCGCCAGGTGAGTTAATATAAAGAGAGATATCTTTATCTGGATCTTCTGCTTGTAGGAAAAGAAGCTGAGCGACAATGGAGTTAGCAACATTGTCATCAATAGCACTTCCTAAAAGGATAATACGGTCTTTAAGTAGACGTGAATAAATGTCATATGCACGCTCACCACGACTAGTTTGTTCAATAACTGTAGGAATTAAATTCATGTTAAATCCTCCTTAAAAAGCTAAATTCGAATACCTTTGCTGAAAATTTTCCTTTGTATTTCAGCTGTATCCTTATCATACACATTATAGTCAGGGAAGGTCAAATATTAACCCTGCTAAAGTGAAATTAAAAAAAATAAATTGTTTTTGCATTCTATGGTTGAATTATATAGGATAGGCTTGTATAATGATTAAGGTTATAAGGTTTAAAGTACAGGACACTATTTTGCAGGTATGCTTCAAAAATGAGGGTTATCTACATCATGCTTTTCGTAAGCCTAGAGTGAGTACTTTTTTTTTGTGTCTTTTGCCCTCGTGGTGTAATGGATAACACGTAAGATTCCGGTTCTTGCACTGGGGGTTCGATTCCCTCCGAGGGCGCCATTTTACTGATCAATTGATATACTGTTATAGCTCATCTCCTAATAAGTAGTTTAGCAGCCTGCTTACTGGAGATCGAGAGGAAGAATAAAGGGAATACTGTCCTAGTTGGCATTATTCCCCTATTTATTCCTTTCAAACCTTCAAAAAAGCAACAACTCCAAATTATTTTTTAGTGAACATACTGTACGTGAGACTAGTAATAGTCGAAAAAAAAGAATCCTATCTGAGGGGATTCTTTTTTTTTGCCTAAATTTATCGAAATTTGGCATGGTTCTTATTGTATATATATTAGTTTTAGGTTAATTTTCTTGTTATTTATACATGTTTTTTCAAATTATATGAATTTATTATAAATTTATATGAAAAAATATTTAATTTTATGCGAAAAGTTGTTGTCTAAATACTATAATGTTAATATAATTGACCTAATAGTCTAACATTTCCGAATTGCGAAAAATAATACGTAATTCGGAAAATTATCGAACTAGGGGGAAATACAATGAAAAAAACAGGTTGGATGTTACTGATGATTATTGCAGCTTTAACATTAGCACTTGCAGGTTGTGGTACAAAAGATGATGCATCTTCAGGTAGCTCATCTTCAGAAGATGGTGGAGATGGCAAAAAAGTTTACAAAGTAGGTACTGAGGCAACTTTTGCACCATTTGAATCTGTTGACGATTCAGGGAAAATTGTAGGGATTGATGTCGATATTCTACAAGCTATCGCAGATGAGATGGACTTTGAGGTTGAGTGGAATAATATTGGATGGGAGCCAGTGTTCCAAACAATTAAGAACGGTGAAACAGATATCGGTGCTTCTGGAATCACAATTACGGAAGAGCGTAAAGAATCATTTGATTTTACAGAACCGTATTATGAGTCTCAGTTATTAATTGTTGTGAAAGAAGATTCAAAGATTAAATCTCTTGATGAATTAAAAGATAAAAAAGTATCTGTACAAATCAATGCAACTGGTCATATGGCAGCGAAAAAGCTACAAGGGGAAGCAAGTACAAATATTATGGCTTTTGAAAGTCAGCCAATCGCTATCCAAGAGATGCTAAATGGTAATGTTGATGCAGCTATCGGAGATAATGCAGTAGTTTATGAATATATCAAAGCTCACCCAGATCAAAAACTAAAAGTAATTGAAGATGATGCATTCGAAAAAGAATACTATGGCTTCATGGTTCAAAAAGGGAATAAAGAATTGCTAGATAAATTAAACGAAGGTCTTAAAAAGATTAAAGAAAACGGTAAATTAAAAGAAATTACAGGCATTGATTTTCAATAAAAATGAATGAAATGATGCTACTAACATAGTAACTTTGCTAACAGCTCATTTATTAATTGTAATTTAAAGGGGAATGGGGTTTTCGGATGGACATCTTTGACTTACGCTGGGACATTGTCTGGAACTACCGAGATATGTTTATACGAGGTATTGGCGTAACACTTATTTTGACACTTAGTGGTTATTTTGGCGGTATTCTATTAGGACTATTTTTAGGCCTTGGAAAATTATCGAGTAAAAAATGGATTTATTGGCCATCTAAACTATATATCGATTTATTCCGTGGAACACCGATGCTTGTACAAATCTTGTTAATTCACTTAGCAGTTATTCCAACAATTTTTGGTCATTCTTTAGGTTATATGGTATCAGGGATTACAGCGCTTATTTTAAACTGTGCTGCTTATAATGCGGAAATTTTCCGTGCAGGGATTCAAAGTATTGCAAAAGGGCAAATGGAGGCTGCTCGCTCTCTTGGATTAACGCATAACCAAGCGATGCGTAAGGTCATTTTACCTCAAGCATTTAGACGTATGATTCCGCCATTGGGCAATGAATTTATTGCATTATTAAAAGATTCTTCACTCGTAACTGTAATTGCAGCACCAGATATTTTATACGCTAGTAAGGTCGTAGCTGGTGCAAGCTTCCGCTTCTGGGAACCGTATATCGTTGCAGCATTATTATATTTAGTGTTGACATATGGTGTAACGAAGATTGTAGCATTTATCGAGAAACGATTTAGCAATAGCTATGTCCCTCGTAAAGCTAAGGTAGAAGGGCGGGAAGCTAGATGATAAAAATTGAAAACCTACACAAATACTTTGGCAAGCTTGAAGTATTAAAAGGAATCGATTATGAAATTCAAGAAAAACAAGTTGTCTGTGTTATTGGGCCGTCTGGTTCAGGAAAAAGTACATTTCTCCGTTGCATCAATATGTTAGAAGAAGTAACGGATGGTGCTATTTATATTGAAAATGTAAAAATTAATGATCCTAAAACGAATATCAATGAAATTCGCGCTGAAGTGGGTATGGTGTTTCAACAATTTAACTTATTCCCGCATATGACAGTTATCGATAATGTCACGATGGCACCTATGCAAATTCGTAAAATGAATCGTACAGACGCAGAAGCTTTAGGACATGAGCTATTAAAAAAGGTCGGGCTCGACAGCAAGGCCTATAATTATCCTGAGCAGCTATCAGGTGGTCAGCAACAACGTGTGGCGATTGCTCGTGCCTTAGCAATGAAGCCAAAAGCTATTTTATTTGACGAGCCAACTTCAGCACTTGACCCTGAAATGGTAAAAGAGGTGCTAGATGTTATGAAAAATCTAGCAGCTGAAGGGATGACAATGGTAGTTGTGACACATGAAATGGGCTTTGCTCGTGAAGTAGGTGATCGAGTAGTCTTCATGGATGGGGGCTATATTGTAGAAGAAGGGTCTCCAGAGGAACTATTCGGCAATCCCCAAAGCGACCGTACGAAAGCGTTTTTAGGAAAAGTATTATAAAGCTGAAAAAGCGAACGACATGCTCGTTCGCTTTTTTTGTGCTTTTCTTATTTAATGAAGGGGATTAGATGTTGTGTCGAATGCATTCAGCATCGTTTGCATATCCTGTTGGGAATACTGAGGCACCTGATAATAGCCGTGTTTATTTTGATAAATGGATAATTCGTATCCCATTTCAATACAGTTAGGAATACTATCCGCAACAACGCGACGAACTACAGGGTTTGTTGTCTCCAACGCAGCAGTTGTCATACATTTCGCTGCTCCTTTTTGAGCTCCAAGTAAAAATCCAGAAATAGCTTCATCATTAATTTCATTAGCGTTTTGCATCGGCTTTTTTGGTTGACCAGGATTTAGGCCATATTTGAAATCATTTCCTGTTTCCATTTGGTAGCGTCCTGTTGGAACAGATGGATCGTGTCCTGTTTTAAAGGACTCTACGATCGTATTGTACATACCAAGAGTGAAATTATATTGGCGATCCAAAATGTTGAGTAATTCAGGATCTTTTACATGGGGACGCAAAATAATCGCTTGGTTCATACTTGCAATAATTTCGCCAATTGTTTCATGCATGTCCATCATTTCATGTCCACCATGATTTAGGCTATGTTGTTGATTTAAATTTGTTTGGTTTGATGATTCATTGTAAAACGATTGTGACAAAAAAAACGCCTCCTCAATAATTTTTTGTTGCAGTATTTAGTATGTCGTGTCAATTCAATTTCATACGGTATAAATGTAAAGGTAAAAATGTAGACTAAAGATAGAAGGAAAAGCAAGTCAAGGAGGATTAAAATTGAAAAAGTTACTTGGACCAATTGGAATAATTGTCATCATTCTTGTTGTAATCGCCTTATTATTTATACCTAAATACAATAGTCTGGTGACAGCCGAGGAAAATGTTGATTCTAAATGGGCACAAGTTGAAAATCAGCTCCAACGTCGCTATGATTTGATTCCCAATCTAGTGGAATCTGTGAAAGGCTATGCGAATCATGAGCAAGAGGTGATAGCGAATATTACGGAGGCACGTGCACAAATGGGAAGTGCAAGCTCACCAGAGGAGCAAGCTGTTGCCAATGATGCTTTAACTGGCGCTCTTAGTCGTTTACTAGTAGTTGTAGAAAATTACCCAAACTTAAAGGCAGATGCAAACTTCCGCCAGTTAATGGATGAGCTAGCAGGTACAGAAAATCGTCTGGCAGTAGCACGTGAGGATTACAATAATGAGGTGCAGCAATTCAATAAACATGTTAAACGTTTCCCGGGGAATTTGATGGCAGGGATGTTTGGCTTTGAACAAAAAGAATACTTTAAAGCCACAGCAGGAGCGGACAAAGCACCATCTATCGATTTTAGTCAATCGGGTACACAATAATGAAACGTTGCATTGTACAGATGATCATCGTTTGTTCGTTGCTTCTTTTTTTCTCGAATCTAGCAGAAGCAACAATGCCATCACCGATGAAAAATACGTATATACATGACTTTGCCAATGTAATTTCTGCGAATGTCAAAGAAGAGATAAATCAATATTCTGAGCAGTTGGATCAAGGCACGGGTGCTGAAATCATAGTAGTCACAGTTGATAGTCTTCATGGACAAGAGCCGAAAATGTATGCGACAAAATTGATTCGGTCATGGGGCATTGGTGACAAGGAAAAAAATAACGGTGTCCTGATTTTAGCTACCTTAGGTCAAGGGGAAGGAAATAACGACGTTGTAATTGCCGTGGGTCAGGGATTAGAAGGAGCATTACCAGATGGTAAATTAGGACGCATTTTAGATAATGCATTTTATCCCTCAGCAAGTGCTGGTAATCTAGACCAAGCTTTTCAAGCAACCTATTCTGAAGTTTTCCGCGCTGTTGCCCAAGAGTATAATTGGAACGGTGATTTGCCAGCGCAAACAAAAGAAGAGGATGACATACCCACTTGGTTAATTATCCTAATCATTATCGTTGTTATTATTATCTATTCATTCTTTTCGAAAGGCGGCGGAGGTCCTCGCTCTGGAGGCTATGGCGGTTATCCAGGAAGTTTTGGTGGAGGTTCGAGTAGAGGGGGCTTTGGCGGATTTGGTGGCGGATCTTCTGCTGGTGGGGGAGCAAGCAGGAAATTTTAATAGAGGTATGGCGAACTATTCTATATAGTTCGCTTTCATTTTGGCGTAATTAAAAACCTCTCAATTATTGACAATAATGATAGAATTGTTATAATTTAAATATATCGACAAACGATATAGCGTAAACTGATATAGGGAGGAATCATTTTGAAAAAAAGATTTTTATCTGCATCGTTAGCAATTATTTTAACAACCTCTGTAGTTATTCCTGCAACAATGCAAGAAGTCCGTGCTGCAAATGAAACTAATAGCACAGTAACAGCACAAGAAGAACGTGTGTCAGCGCAGGAATTTTTGAATTTAGCTGTAACAACTTTAACATTCCAACACGGTTCAGATTCAATGCGTCAACAAATTATTGATAAATGGGTCAAGGCTGGAGAATTCACAGATTTAAGTTTGACAATTAAACGTGATGAAGCGGCTCGTATTTTAGTTAGAGCGTTAAATAAAGAAGAAAAAGAGACTTCACTTGCTGACTATTTAGAGAAGGCCAATAAGATTGGCTTATTTAATGGCTTATCATTAAATACAGAAGCAATTTCAAAACAAGATGCAGTAAAAATTTTAAACAATGCGAAACAAATAAAAAATGGTTCTAATCATGAAGGTGTAAAGGAAATTTCAGTTGAAGACTTTATGAAAAATCCTGGTAATTTCGGTTATGAACTTTCGCCAGATGGCAATTACATTACTTTTTCCTCTGCTTGGGAGAATAGATCCAATGTTTTCGTGAAAAAGATGAATGATGATAGTGAGCCTGTTCGTGTTTCCAATTCAAAAGATCGAGACGTTGCAGGATTTTACTGGAAGGATAATAATTTACTCTACGTAAAGGATAAAGGTGGAGATGAGAATTTCCATATTTATTCTACAACATTTAATGGCTCTGAGGAAAAAGATCTAACGCCATATCCAAACGTCACAGTTGGGATATTAAGTGGTCTACAGGGTGTTAAAGATGAAATTCTTATCATGATGAATAAGGAAGATGCAACAGTTTTTGATGTCTACAAGTTGAATGTAAAGACTGGGGAAACAACTCACGTTGCAAAAAATCCGGGTAATATTACGAGCTGGCTAGCAGATCGCAATGGAAATGTACGAATTGCCGTAGCCTCAGATGGTGTGGAAGGAACGATTCTTTATCGAGATTCTGAAAAGGATGAATTCAAGCCATTTATTGAAATGGAAGCTGGAGATGAAGTAATGCCACTAGCTTTCTCAAAAGACAATCAATACATTTACGCTACATCTAACAAAGGTAGAGACAAAGTAGAAGTTGTGAAATACGACTTAAAAGGTAATGAAGAAGTAATTATGTCTAATGATCAAGTAGATGTTTCTGGTGTCTTATATAGTGCCGAACACGATAAATTGCTATATGGTGCGTATATAACAGATAAACCACATTACCAATTCTTTGACGAGAACTTTGAAAAGCTTTTCCGTAAAATCCAAAGCAAGCTGAATGTGCATGAAAGTGAGCTTGGTATCAATGATTACAATAAAGAAATGACCAAATTTATTGTGAGTGTTTCAAGTGATACTGTCTATGGAAAATATTATTATTACGATTCTACGACAGATGAATTAACCGAGTTGGCCACTTTAAGCCCTTGGTTAAATCCGAATGAACTGGCAGAAATGCATCCAATTTCATATAAGAGCCGAGATGGTTTAACGATTAATGGCTATTTAACTTTACCGAAAAATAAAGAAGCAAAAGATCTCCCTCTTATTGTTAATCCTCATGGTGGGCCTTGGGCACGTGATATGTGGGGCTTCAACCCAGAAGTACAATTATTAGCTAATCGTGGCTATGCAGTGCTACAGGTGAATTTCCGTTCGTCAACTGGATATGGTAAAGAATTCCTTCAGGCTGGTAATAAGCAATGGGGTCTGAAGATTCAAGATGACATCACTGATGGTGTCCAATGGGCAATTGACCAAGGCATTGCAGACCCTGATCGCATCGGTATTTATGGGGCATCATTTGGTGGTTATGCAACATTAGCGGGTATTACGTATACACCTGATTTATATGCTGCTGCAGTTGATTATGTAGGGGTATCTAACATATTTACATTATTAAATACCATCCCTCCTTACTGGGAAACTATGCGTAACATGTTTTATGAGCGCGTAGGTCATCCAGAGAAAGACAAAGAATTGTTAACTGCTGTTTCACCAGTTTTCCATGCAGATAAAATCAAAACACCATTATTTGTCGCACAAGGAGCAAATGACCCACGTGTAAACAAAGCAGAATCCGATCAAATTGTGGAAGCCTTACGCGCTAGAGGTGTGGATGTAGAGTACATGCTA
This sequence comes from Lysinibacillus sp. GW823-FHT02G10, assembly GCF_058797135.1. Taxonomy (NCBI): domain Bacteria; kingdom Bacillati; phylum Bacillota; class Bacilli; order Caryophanales; family Bacillaceae; genus Lysinibacillus; species Lysinibacillus sp. GW823-FHT02G10. The sequence continues at coordinate 204,368 of NZ_JBXAJI010000004.1, read as the reverse complement.
AAAGATAATGAAGGACATGGCTTTGCAAATGAAGAAAATAGAATTGAATTCTATAATGCCATGGTAAAATTCTTCGATAGTCATTTAAAATAATTTAAAACGAAAGGCATTGATGTGTAGCTTGCTCACAATCAATGCCTTTTTTTATTACAATAGGTGAATGGGATTTGGATAGCGCATTTTACGTTCAAATGATGAAATGCACAGTGCTAGTTCCTCAATACCAGTATAAATTAATGGTTCATCTACCTGAGAAATACTTAAACGAATAAGATTATCCTTTTTAAATTCTGGTAGATACATTCTAGCAGCGTCATCCATCAATATATTTTTTTCCTTTAATAAATGAACCACCTGCCTAGCACTTACATTATCAGGAAGAATAATGGAAAGATAAAAGCCTGATACTGGTTTCGTATAGTTAGTAGAGGTGGGAAGTAATGATTCGCAAGCCTCCTGTAAAACGCTCATTTTTCTTACATAAAGCTCTTTAATCTTTTTAATATGACTATTAAACATACCGCTTTTTAAATAAATGTCTAAGGCACCCTGCGAGAGCACAGAGCTATTGAAATCAGCACTAAATTTATAACGTAGAAAATGATTTGTCATTATAGTGGGAAGGACGACTGTCGCTACTCTTAAACCCGGAAGAAATACCTTTGAAAAGCTTTTAATATAAATAACCCTGCCAGTGGGATTAAAAGAAAAAAACGGATCCGCTTTTTTATTAGGATCTAAATCTCCTAAAAAATCATCCTCCACAATATAAACATCATATTTTTCTGCTAATTCCACAATCTTTCTTTTTTCGTCATTTGTATAGCTATGACCAAGAGGATTATGGAATCTCGGCACAGTATAAAAAAACTTAATGTCATTATTGCGAAAAATATAGTCAAGACGATCTAAATCAATGCCCTCCATTGTTAAATCAATCCCAAAAGTTGTAGCTTGTTGCAGATGGACAGATTCTATAAAACCAAAATAGGTAGGCTGTTCTATTAATATATTATTTTTACCATTCGGAAAAGGCATTGCCGCTAGTAAATGTAATGCTTGCTGTGAGCCCGAGACAACAAATAATCGATCAGGTTCAGTAAAGACCTGTAAGTCCTGTAGATACTTAGCCAATTGTACACGCAGCGAGTAAAGCCCTTGCTGATCACTATAACTAAATAATTCTTCTTTATATGTGTCAATAGCTTGATTGATGCAATGCTGAAATTCAATATAGGGCATAATGCTTTTGTCTGGGCCAGCTGATAAAAAATCAATAACTTGTTGGTTTGTAGTTGGTTGCTCTATGTTATTCACAACATAATAGCCACTTTTGGGTTTGGAAAAAATAAGATGCTCCTTTTCTAATTCATTATACGCTCTTATCACTGTATTTTTACTGCAGGAAAATTGCTCAGACAGTTGTCGAACGGAAGGTAGTTTACTGCCTGCAAGGAGCACACCATTAGCAAGCTGCTCTTTAATGTCCTCTACAACTTCTAAATATTTTGCAATCATCATCCTTCCTCCTTTATCTGTACCAGGACAGTTGGTAGAAAATTCTGTTTATTTTTGAGATAGCGCCACTTACTATGGATTATACCAGGGACAGATGGAGAGGAAAATGAAAGGATGAGAACATGCAGGATAAAAGAAAAGAAAAAATAGGTTTGCTGTTAGGATTTGTGGGCGTAATTTGCTTTAGTCTAACGTTACCCGCAACAAGTACAGCTGTACCATATTTTGGAGCGACGATTGTAGGATTGGGGAGAGCTGTCATTGCGGCGTTCATCGTAGCCATTGTTTTACTTGTAAGAAAAGAAAGACTACCGACTGCTAGACAATTTAAAAGCTTGATAATAGTATCCTTTGGCGCTGTATTAGGGTTTCCTTTACTTACATCTTGGGCAATGATAAGGTTACCAGTTTCTCACGGAGCGGTAGAATTAGCACTTTTACCTTTAGCGACTGCGGGCTTTGCTTTATTCAGAGCAGGTGAACGTCCCTCATTTAAGTTTTGGTTATCGAGTGTTATTGGGGCTATAGCCGTTATTATTTATGCTAGCTTTTTAGGCTTAGGCCAATTACATATGGCAGATCTAGCATTATTAGCAGCAGTTGTAATATTAGGTCTTAGCTATGCAGAAGGAGGACAGTTAGCGAAGGAATTAGGGAGCTGGCAGGTGATTGCTTGGGCTATTTTGATGGCGGCTCCCTTTTTTATTGTCCCTGTCATTTCCCAATTTTCCTTGGAAATGCTACATGCCCCTCTTACAGCGTGGGTTAGCCTGTTATATTTAGCTGTTGTCAGTCAGTTTTTAGCATATGTTGCTTGGTATGGGGGAATGGCTTTAGGAGGTATTGCAAGAGTTAGTCAGATCCAATATTTACAGCCATTTTTAATGATTCTTTTTGCTACGCTATTTTTAAATGAATCCATCTCTTGGTTTACGATCGTCGTGGCAATGATTGTCGTGATTTCCGTCATTGTTGGCAAAAATACAACCATTACAAAGAAGGATGCTAAGACAGCTCAAATAAACATCATCAAAGAATAGTAGCCATTTCTACATTGCCACATCGTTTATAATAAAGGAGGAGGTGCTATCTATGAAGATTCAATTTTTTAGTCGGGCGAATTGTCCTTTATGTGTAGAAGGATTACAGACATTAAAGCTTGTTCAGGAAGATGTTCTATTTGATATTGAAATAATTGATATAGAGCAGGATGATCGTATACATGAAAAATATATGCTAATGATTCCGGTAGTTGAAAAAGAGGGTGTCGTCATTCAGTATGGTCATTTAGATTATGCCACGTTAATGGAGCGATTAGGCAGTTAATCTACTGAAAGTATAAAGAATTATTAACGGTATAAATGACTTTATTATTAGCTGTCATTCTCACAATTCACAAATTGTTCAATGAAAGCGGTTTGAATTTGAACAGTTTGTGAAGACCTTCACATTAGACTTTCTTTTCCTAAAAATCGGAGTAGAATAGGTATCAAGTAAGAAGTTGTTATAAAACAGTTTAGCAAATGTATCACAAATTTTAGTGGTTGTTATATTACAAAAATGAATGATGTGAAGGGAGATTTTACAATGTGGGTTATTACAGTATTTGAGAAAAAGGACGTTCGTATTTTTGAATTTACAAATAAAACTGAAGCAACAAAAGCTTTAGAAGGTTTTAAAAAGAATGCGATTTTATCTTTCACTAAATAAGTTCAACAAAGTCTTGTAGCTGTTTTTAGAGCTATGAGGCTTTTTTTTATCCAGAACAATACAACTACTTGCACTTTAAAACAATGCATATTATAATAAAAGCATAAGTGGGACACAAAATAATTAAGTGGGTTAAAAACAAACCCACCACTATTAATTAGGGGAGTAGATAGATATGTTAACTGTTCCAGAGGCACAGCAAAGGCTACTTCCTGAAATGTATCCGCTTCTGCAAGCAAGATATCGAATATTGCAAGCCGTTCAACTTATGCAACCAATCGGGCGACGTACACTAGCTGATTCACTGAAAATGACAGAAAGAGAAATACGCAAAGAAACTGATATTTTACGTGAACAAGGGTTATTAGATGCGCAAAAGTCGGGTATGGTATGTACAGATGATGGTGATATAGTCATTGAAAAATTAAGAGCTATCGTTTATGAATGGTCTGGTTTAACCCAGCTTGCAAAAGTGCTTGAAAGCCACTTTGGCATTCAACGTGTAGTCGTAGTTCCTGGTGATTACAATGAGGATCATACAATCCTAAGCATGCTAGGCAAAGAAGCAGCATTGCAATTTATGTCGGCTGCTTTTGATGAGCAAGTTGTAGCTGTCACTGGTGGAAAATCTGTTGCCTCACTTGCACAGTTTTTACATCCTTTAGACGGACAAAAGGATATCACTTTTGTAGCTGCACGTGGGGGGATTGGACATGAAATGCAAATGCAGGCCAATACACTTGTTGCAACATTTGCCATGCAAATGGAAACACAATACCGTACTTTATTTTTACCAGAGCATTTAAGTGAGCAAGCTTATCAAGCGATGCTAACAGAGCCGATGGTAACAGAAATGATGGCCTTCTATGATCAAGCAGATTGCGTCATTCATGGGATTGGCTCTGCAGAGGAAATGGCGATTCGTCGCAACTCATCTCCTGAGGATTTGCGAATTCTTGAGGAAAAAGGCGCTGTGAGTGAGGCTTTCGGTTATTATTTCAATGCCGATGGAGAAATAGTACATCGTATACGGACAATTGGTATCCAGCTTGAGCAGGTACAAAACAGTGAGCAGGTCATTGCTGTTGCAGCAGGAAAACAGAAGGTCAATGCAATGCTTTCTTATTTCAAAGTAGCACCTAAGCAAACCATATTTGTAACAGATGAAGCAGCGGCCAAAGCAATTGCTGCTAAAATATCTTCTATAGAAAATAAGCATCTTGAATGATGGCAAAGTTGTAAACATGTCACTCGATCTCAGAAAGTGCTAAAGCATTTTTTGAATGAGCATAAAGTAAATTTTGATGTCTCTATTCATAGAGACAGACATCACACATTATTGGAGGAATTAACAATGGCATTAAAATTAGCGATTAATGGATTTGGACGTATTGGACGTTTAGTATTTCGTGAGGCAATGAAGCATGATGAATTTGAAGTAGTAGCCGTAAACGACTTAACAGATGCTGGTCAGCTTGCGCACTTATTGAAATATGATTCAGTACACGGTATCTATGATGCTGAAGTCAATGCAGATGAAGATTCTTTCGTAGTAAATGGTCAACGTGTAAAAGTATATGCTGAAAAAGATCCTGCCCAATTACCATGGGGCGAATTAGGCGTAGATGTAGTGCTTGAATGTACTGGTCGATTCCGTTCAATGGAAGAAGTAGGCAAGCATATTGAAGCAGGGGCGAAAAAAGCGATTCTATCGGCACCAGCAAAAGGCGCAATGCCTACATTTGTTATGGGTGTAAACCATGAGGATTATAACCCAGCAACTGATGATGTGATCTCCAATGCTTCTTGTACAACTAACTGTCTAGCACCAGTAGCTAAAGTGCTTGATGAGAAATTTGGCATTGAACGTGGTATGATGACAACAATTCACTCTTATACAAATGACCAACGAATTCTAGACTTCCCACACTCTGACCCTCGTCGTGCACGTGCTGGAGCGGTGTCTATGATTCCAACAACAACAGGTGCAGCAGTAGCTGTATCAAAAGTATTACCACAATTAAAAGGTAAGCTAGATGGTTTCTCTATGCGTGTGCCAACACCTAACGTATCATGTGTTGACTTAGTTGTAGAGCTAAAAGCAGATGTATCAAAAGAAACAATTAATGCAGCATTAAAAGAAGCTTCTGAAAATGAATTAAAAGGCATTTTAGATTACAATGAGCTACCATTGGTATCAATTGATTATAACGGTAACCATTATTCTTCTACGGTAGATGGCCTTTCAACAATGGTGTTAGAAAACAAAATGGTGAAAGTTTTAGCTTGGTATGATAACGAAATTGGTTACTCTACTCGCTTAATGGACCTAGCTTTATACATTGCTGAACAAGGCTTAAACCATAAATAAGTATCATATTTCGACATTTTGAGTAAAAAGTGTGACATATTACTGCTTTTTATGCACAAAAAGTATAGCCTTTATAATATCGAATAGATATAATATACAAGGGTATTGGGAGTAAGGGATAACCCTTACTCCTTTTTTTCTAGATTCAGCAGAAAACCCCACCTCTATAGGTAATGAGATGATTACACAAATGACTCTCTTGATTCATTGGTGTTCAATCACCGACTGAATCAAGATAAAAGCCTCAGCGAATGTCACAGATTTTGAAGAGGAATGTTTCGAGCAAGTTCAAAAAAATCTGGACGCAATTACGCTGAGGCGTAATTGATACATGTTGATTGCAAGACATAACAGTTAACTTTTGCTACTATAAAAACAAGTATTAGGGTTCATTATCAAAAGTTGGAGAATCATACTTACACGAGATAGTGACGCTGAAAAATTACCAAAATGACTATTCAATTTAGTAAGCATGGTGTAGAGCCAAGATGGGTAAAACACAAGGGTGTAAGACTAAAACAAACTTTGAAGGGAGTTTCTTCATGTTAAATAAGAAAACAATGAAAGATATTGATGTTAAGGGTCAACGCGTTTTTGTACGTGTAGATTTTAATGTACCAATGGCAGACGGTGCTATTACCGATGAGACGCGTATTCGTGCAGCTATTCCTACAATTGAGTATTTAGTAGAGCAGGGTGCTAAAGTTATTCTAGCTTCTCACTTAGGTCGTCCAAAAGGTGAAGTAAAAGAGGATATGCGTTTAACGGCTGTTGGCATTCGCTTAGCGGAATTAATGGGCAAGCCTGTTACGAAGCTTGATGAATCCATTGGGCAAGCGGTGGAAGAAGCCGTTGCAAACATGCAAGATGGAGATATTCTACTGCTTGAAAATGTACGCTTCCATGCTGGTGAAGAGAAAAATGATCCTACATTAGCACAGCAATTTGCTCAGCTAGCAGATATTTATGTTAATGATGCTTTTGGTGCAGCCCACCGAGCTCATGCTTCTACAGAAGGAATTGCTAAGCATATTCCAGCTGTATCTGGATTCTTAATGCAAAAGGAATTAGATGTACTAGGTAAGGCATTGTCTAACCCTGAGCATCCGTTTACAGCCATTATTGGTGGTGCCAAAGTAAAAGATAAAATTGGTGTTATTGAAAGCCTTTTAGAAAAAGTAGATCACTTAATTATCGGTGGTGGTTTATCCTTTACATTTATTAAGGCACAAGGCCACGATATCGGTAAATCATTGCTAGAGGAAGATAAAATTGAGCTAGCAAAGTCCTTTATTGAGAAGGCAAAAGCAAAAGGTGTGCAATTACATATGCCAGTCGATGCTGTTGTGGCAAATGAATTTTCACAGGATGCTGAAACACAAATCGTTGATGTAGATGCTATTCCAGCTGATTGGATGGGTCTAGATATTGGACCTAAAACGGCTGCAAACTATGCAGAAGTTATCAAAAACTCTAAATTAATCATTTGGAATGGACCAATGGGTGTCTTTGAAATGGACAAATTTGCAAACGGCACAAAAACAGTTGCTGATGCAATGGCAACAACAGCTGGCTACACAGTAATCGGTGGCGGTGATTCAGCTGCAGCAGTTGAAAAATTTGAAGTAGCAGATAAGATGGATCACATTTCTACAGGTGGTGGTGCTTCCTTAGAATTAATGGAAGGCAAAGAGCTTCCAGGGATTGTAGCACTAAACGATAAATAAGCTAATCGGAGGCAAAATGATGCGTAAACCAATTATTGCAGGTAACTGGAAAATGTTTAAAACATTTGAAGAGGCTATTCAGTTTGTAGATGCTGTACAAGAAAAACTTCCTTCCAATGACAAAGTAGATGCTGTTATTTGCGCACCAGCTCTTTACCTACCTACACTTGTGCAAGTTGCTAGTGAGTCAGAGCTGGCAATTGGTGCACAAACTATGCACTATGAAAATGAAGGTGCTTTTACGGGTGAAATTAGTCCAGCACAGCTAGCAAGTGTGGATGTTGACTATGTCATTTTAGGACACTCTGAACGTCGCGAATACTACAATGAAACAGATGAAGCGATTAATAAGAAGGTAGCAGCAGCACTTGCACATACTATCGTACCTATTATTTGCTGTGGCGAAACACTAGAAGAACGTGAAGCAGGCACAACAGAGCAAAAAGTGGCTGGTCAAATTAAAGCGGCACTTGCTGGGTTTGAAGCACAGCAAGTTGAGCATATGGTCATTGCGTATGAACCGATTTGGGCGATTGGTACCGGTAAAACGGCTACGGCAGACGATGCAAATCAAGTATGCGGAGCGATTCGAGCAGTAGTAGAAGAGCTATATAATGCTGAAACTGCGAATGCTGTGCGCATTCAATATGGTGGCAGTGTTAAGCCTGATAACATACAGGAGCTTTTATCTAAAGAACATATTGATGGTGCTTTAGTTGGTGGAGCAAGCTTACAACCAGAATCTTATTTAACATTATTGGAGGCGGCAGCAAATGCCTAAAAAGCCAGTAGCATTAATTATTTTAGATGGCTTTGCATTTCGAGATGAAACATTCGGGAATGCAGTAGCACAGGCGAATAAACCAAATTTTGATCGATATTGGCATCAATTTCCTCATGCGACATTAACAGCTGCAGGAGAAGCCGTTGGATTACCTGAAGGACAGATGGGGAATTCTGAGGTGGGGCACTTAAATATTGGTGCAGGACGTATCGTCTATCAAAGCTTAACACGCTTAAATAAATCTATTCGTGATGGAGATTTCTTTACGAATCAAGCCTTTTTAGATGCAGTAGCACATGTGAAAGCTCATCAGTCAAAGCTACATGTTATGGGCTTATTATCAGACGGTGGTGTTCATAGTCATTATGAGCATATGTTTGCACTATTAAAGCTAGCTAAACAGCAAGGGTTAGAGGAAGTTTATGTACATGGCTTCTTAGATGGTCGTGATGTTGGTCCAACAACAGCATTAGACTATATCGAAGAAACGGAAATGCAAATGGCTGAAATAGGCATAGGGCAATTTGCTTCTATTCATGGACGTTACTATGCAATGGATCGCGATAAACGTTGGGATCGTGTGGCACTGACTTACAATGTACTGGTGGATGGCGTCGGTCAAACAGCAGAAAGTGCTAAAAGTGGTGTAGCAGCATCCTATGAGCGTGAGGTAACAGATGAATTTGTCATCCCATTTAGCATTCAAGAGCATGGTGAGCCAGTAGCAACAATTGGCGATCATGATGCAGTGATTTTCTTTAACTTCCGTCCCGATCGTGCCATTCAGCTATCAACAGTTTTTACAAATGAAGCATTCGATGGCTTTGCTATATCTGCAAATCATCCAAAGAATTTAAAATTTGTGTCCTTCACACACTATAGTGATGAAGTCAACGCACAGGTTGCTTATGAAAATGACAACTTGAAAAATACAATTGGTGAAGTATTAGCGACGAATGGGAAAACACAGTTGCGGATTGCGGAAACTGAAAAATATCCACATGTTACATTCTTTATGAGTGGTGGACGTGAGGAAAAATTCCCTGGTGAAGAACGTATTTTAATTGCTTCTCCAAAGGTGGCGACATACGATTTAAAACCTGAAATGTCTGCCTATGAGGTGACAGAAGCCTTACTTGCAGAAATTGCGGCTGAAAAATTTGATGGCATTATTCTTAACTTTGCCAACCCTGATATGGTTGGTCATAGTGGAATGCTGGAGCCAACAATTAAAGCCATTGAAGCAGTAGATGAATGCTTAGGGAAAGTAGTAGACGCACTCCTTGCAAAAGGTGGTGCAGCTATTATTACAGCTGACCATGGCAACTCTGATGAAGTGTTAACTTTAGCAGGTGAGCCAATGACAGCTCATACAACAAATCCTGTTCCAGTAATTGTGACAAAACCAAATATAATGTTAAGAAATGGTGGTATTTTAGCCGATTTAGCGCCAACCATGTTAGAATTATTAGAGGTGTCACAGCCTACTGAAATGACAGGACAATCATTAATTGAAAAAGAGGAGAATTAATTATGCCATTTATTACACAAGTTTATGCGCGCGAAGTTTTAGACTCACGTGGGAACCCAACAGTAGAGGTTGAAGTATTTACAGAATCAGGCGCATTTGGCCGCGCAATCGTACCATCAGGTGCATCAACAGGTGAATACGAAGCGGTAGAATTACGCGATGGTGACAAATCTCGTTACCTAGGCAAAGGTGTATTAAAAGCAGTTGAAAATGTAAACACAATTATTGCGGAAGAATTAGAAGGTAACTATTCTGTTCTTGATCAAGTAGTCATCGACAAAGCTTTAATCGAGCTAGATGGCACGGAAAACAAAGGCAAGCTTGGTGCCAACGCAATTCTAGGTGTATCCATGGCAGTTGCACATGCTGCGGCAGATTATTTAGATGTACCTCTTTATCAATATCTGGGTGGGTTCAATTCTAAGCAATTACCAGTACCAATGATGAACATCCTAAACGGTGGTGCTCACGCTGATAACAATGTAGACATTCAGGAATTCATGGTTATGCCTGTTGGTGCAGAATCATTCCGTCATGCATTACGTATTGGCGCGGAGATCTTCCATAGCCTAAAAGCTGTTCTAAAAGCAAAAGGCTACAACACAGCAGTAGGTGATGAAGGTGGTTTTGCACCAAACCTAGGCTCTAACGAAGAAGCAATTACAGTGATCTTAGAAGCGATTGAAAAAGCAGGCTACAAACCAGGTGACGAAGTGAAACTTGCAATGGACGTAGCATCCTCTGAACTATTCAATAAAGAAGATGGCAAATACCACTTAGATGGTGAAGGTGTTGTCAAAACTTCTGAGGAAATGGTGGATTGGTACGAAGAGTTAACAAATAAATACCCAATCATTTCAATTGAAGATGGCTTAGACGAAAACGACTGGGCTGGACACAAGCTATTAACAGACCGTATCGGCAATCGTGTACAATTAGTAGGTGATGACCTATTTGTAACAAATACGAAAAAATTATCAGCAGGTATTGAGCAAGGCGTAGGAAATGCAATTCTGATCAAAGTAAACCAAATCGGTACGTTAACTGAAACATTTGAAGCGATCGAAATGGCGAAACGTGCAGGCTACACAGCGGTTATTTCTCACCGTTCTGGTGAATCAGAAGATGCGACAATTGCTGATATCGCTGTTGCAACAAATGCTGGTCAAATTAAAACAGGTGCTCCATCACGTACAGACCGTGTAGCTAAATACAACCAACTTCTTCGCATCGAAGATCAACTTGGTTCAACAGCAGAGTATCTTGGTTTAAATTCATTCTATAACTTAAAATAAGTATTTGATTGAAGAGAAAATACTTTGAACTTAGTAATACACAGCTTTTATATTTGAACCATGTTGTACATTTAGGCAATACTTATGTATTGCTTAAACCTCTGATTTATAAGTGTAATAAAACACTTGTAGATTGGGGGTTTTTTATTTGCTTATCTAATTACAGAGTAAGCTTATTCAATTAGAACAACCGAAAGCGGCGGACATTAAGTATCTAACCATTGAAACCTATTACAACATTCTGTTATTATTTAACCTAATTAACTAATATCAACCATATTTACATAATGATAAAAAATTACTGAGGGGTAATAACATGAAGAGAAAAACCAAATCGGTTATTAGTATCATTGTAATATTAATTATTTTCGGTGGAGCATTTAGTTACATCAAATTCACTGAGCATATGAATAAATCTACTCCCGAGGAAGAAAAAACAATCGCTGGATATGTTGAAGTAACTTCTAAGGATGGAACTGTTCTAAAAAAAGAAAATGAATTATATCCAGATGACCTAATAGAACACAAAATGAACGAAACCATTCATAGTATGTCTCATCAGAAGGTTGAAGCGGAAATAAAATGGGGTCACGAGCAAATAACACAAGAAAAGGTTGACCGATTGTTAGCTATAGCCAAAGAAAGCAATTATAAATATAAAGAGCTTTACATTTCAATATTGGAAAGATGGTCGAAGGGTGATTTTTCAAATGCAGTTGACGACCACAATTCCATATGGGAAATGCAAGGTGGCGATGAAGAAGCTTCAGGGAAAGCAATTCGTCTATTAACTCCATCTGAAGAGCAAGCTTATATTCAACACAATTTAGAATATGACTTATATTGAATACCATTTTGCGAAAGATAAATAGGCGAATTTCAAAAAATGCCTCAAAGTTAATTCAAACTTTGAGGCATTTTAACATATAAAAAAGATTAACGTGAAGCGGCATGAGCAGGCCAATACGGTACAGGTTTCAACATCGTAGCGCTAGAGGTAAGGAAGCTTTCTAGTGAGACAGCTACAGCAAGCAACAGAACAAATTGTAACCTCACTTAAAACGATCACGAGTAATATTCAAGCACTTATGGAAAGCATGGAGCAAATTGAAGCAGCCTCTAATGATCAGGCAGAGCAGGTTCAACAATTTAGTGAAGCTATTGAAAAACCTGAATGAGATATAAGTGAGCAAATGGCACTTTACATAAAAGGTCTCTTACGATAATAAGAAAAGACAGTCTACTAATATTAGACTGTCCTGACTATTGTTATGGCTGTGACCAATGCTGATCTAGTTCTTGATCGAGATAGACCCAGCCCTTCCAGGCAATATGAATCGTATCCATAATAAAGTAAGGATCATATTCATGATCTGAAAAATCAACATAGGCAACATTTGCATCCTTTAATACTTGCTCCATTTTATCGTAATACTTTTGACGACGTTCCTCAGGATAGCCATTATAATCATACCAATAGCCATTAACTGGAATGGAGACGAATAGTGGTTTGGCACCTGCATCCTTTAAAACATCGATAACTAGTTGGAAATCCTCATATTCAGGAGAGTTTGTATAATCCTCTTTTTTTCGTATATCTTTAAACTTTGAAAATTTAGCATTTACAAGTCGCTGATAGGCGCGATCTTCAATCATATAGTCGTTGGATACACGCTTCTCCCCATATGCCTCTGCATGCTGCAATTGTTGCTCAAAGCTTTGATTGGCAATGAGCTTGTCATTACTTTTTAATGCATGACCTTTACGTGGGAAAAGGGAATAATATAAATCCTTCTTTTCTAGTAACTCCTTGTGGAAACGCCCCGCGACCATGGCCATACGTCCAGTAATTGGTTTTTCCTTGCCGTTAGACATTTGATATTGGTACATGGTCTTTAAGAGGCGATCTCGTTTGACAGTATCAAATTCAAGTAGGCGCTCCATAGCTCTTTTACGAAGGTTGGCATCCATCTCCTGATTAAAGGCTAAATCATAAGCATGTAACATGGAATAATTCGGTGAAAAGTGAAATTCACCCATGCCCTTCTCTGTAAACCACTGCGGGGAGATGATAAAGACCACTTTTTTATCCTTTAAATTCTTTTCTTGTGCTGCGAAATTCAAGAAGTGGGTAATGGACTGCATGCCTCCACGCCCAATCATAAATGTCGAATACGGAGCATCAGTTGCTCGCGTATAATTGTATGGATGGAACGGATCAAAACGGTTTAATTCCGAGGAGCCATAAAGTGGCATGGAACTAGGCTCCTGCAACATTCGCTCCTGTAAATAGGTTCCCTGAAATACAAGTGGAGACATGTTCGTTTTGGCTTGCTCCACATCCTCATTGGATATCCATGCTTTAATCCAAGCATTAGGAAAAAAGACAAAGCCAGTAAAAAGAGCAAATGCAATAAATAAAGAAAGAAAGCCTTTTTTGATCATTGTCTTTCAGCTAATTTCCCTGCAATTCGATTAGGCGTATTCCATTCTTCACGATTGAAATCAGTAATAGGGACAGAAATATTAAAACGATTTTCAATTTCAACCAATAAATTAATTGTCCCAAACGAATCTAGTAAACCTTCTTCAAATAAATCAATATCTGGGTTTTCTACAATAATTTCATCTTCACATAACTCGACTAGCATTTCTAAAACTTGTTGTTGATCCATTAATAATTCTCCTTTAGTGAACAGGCTCTTATAGCCCTTTGTTTAAAATAATGTGCCAGAAAAAATATAGAAGCCAAAGCATACAGCATGAAACGTAATGATTACGCCAATAGCATGCGTCCATTTATTTTTTGGCCAACGCTTATGCTTTTTATTCCAGCGTTCAAATTTATCAAAGCTGATAATCAATAGGGCATGATAGAGTCCATAGACCACAAAGTGCCATTCCAGACCATGCCAAATACCCATTAAAAAGAATAGTAAAAAGAAGCCTATATACGAAATAGCAAATTTATTTTTTAGCCATTTTTTCTTTGTCATCCAAAGGACAAAGCGCATATAGACATAATCCCTAAACCAGAAGGAAAGGCTCATATGCCAACGATTCCAAAAATCTTTAATATTGCGGCTGGCGAAAGGGCGATTAAAGTTAATCGGTGTTTGGATACCCATTATCCGGCTCACACCAACAGCAAATGCACTGTAGCCAGCGAAATCAAAGAATAAGTAAAAGCTATACATATACATATACGCTAGCTGTCCCTGAAAGGGTGTCAAATAGTTATACGTATGGTTAGGTAAATAAATAAGCGTGTAGTTGTAAATTAAATAAGCCAAAATAAACTTATATAAAAAGCCAACAAAAATATAGTTAATGCCACTCAATAGCAGCTTTTGGTAATCCTCCGAGGAAGGTACGGTATGAAAATCCTTTGTAAAACGACGCCAACGATCAATAGGTCCCGATGATACGGTAGGAAAGAATAATAAGAAATAGACTAGCTCTACTACCGAAATTTTCTCTTTCATCAAGCCATCACGAGTTTCTAAAATCATTTGCACCGCTTTAAACGTAATGTAGGATACACCTAGGAAGCCAAATACATGATGTAACCCGAGAATCGGCAAAACCTTCACAAGAATCAGGGGTAATATGGATAAAAGCACTGCTATTATAAAAATGGTTCCACTATTTTGCTGAAGTCGGTAACGCTGATAAGCCACAATAAGTACTACCTGAAAGACAGTAAATAATACGAGCGAGATGGTCCCATTCATTGAATGTCCGAAGATTAATGCTAAGACAATGACCGAAACAAAAAGATTATAGCGTTTCGAAGATTTGCCTCGTAACCCTAGGAGGATGGTAGGTAGTAATAAAAGTCCGATGATCACAAAAAATGCTATATTTCCATAAGGCGTCATACTGTCTCCATAACCGCCAATCCTTTACGATCTACCTTACCATTTGGATTTAGTGGTAAAGCGTCCATATATTTAAACGTTTTCGGTATCATATAGGCAGGTAAGTACGCCGATAAAAGTGCCTTCAATTGCTTTGTTGTTTTAAAAGCAGCGTCTGTTAATGGCTCACGTAAAACAATATGGGCACTAAGAGAAATGATTTCCTTCTCTTTATAAACAGGTACAACAACACAACTTGAAACAGGTGGCAGGTTATTGATTTGTTTTTCAATCTCTTCAATCTCTAAACGATAGCCATGTAATTTCACTTGGAAATCCTTACGACCTGAAAAGAACAAATAACCATCCTGCTCATAGCCTATATCACCCGTTTGATAGATGCGATCGCCATCCACGATCGAGAAAGCCTTCGCTGTTAATTCAGGCGCTCCCAAATACCCTGCGCTAACGGTTGGCCCTGAAATAATAATTTCTCCATCTTCTGCTACAGAAACGTTTGGCTCCGTTATAGGGGCAATTGGTAATTGTTCGAAGTGTGCTGCTAGCTCTTTTGTTACTTTTACATAGGATACAGCGACGGTTGTTTCTGTAGGACCATATAAATTATAAATTGTTGCCTGTGGAAAACGAAGCATTAACTCGTTACATACCGCTATCGGTAAAACCTCTCCGCAAAATAAAAAAGTATCCAATGCAGGCATGAGTTTTTGATCCCATTCTTTGTTCATCAAACACATCTTGGCAAAGGAAGGTGTAGAAGTCCATACACGAGTATTTGACATCGCTAATGAATCAAACAATACTTTTGGATTAGCAATTTCTTGCTGTGTAATCGCATAAAGCGTGTGTCCACCAACAAGAGCTGGGTAGAGATCCATAACAGATAAATCAAAGGAATAAGGTGCTTGATTTAAAAATACGCCTTCTTGCTGTAAAGGGAAGTGCTCCTGCATCCATCTAACAAAGTGTGTTAGATTACTAGCTGTAATTTGCACCCCTTTTGGTTGACCTGTTGAACCAGAAGTGTAAATAATATAATGGATATCCTCATCTCGAACCCATGTTGCGGATGATAGGATCACGTCCTTTGAGGAGGCATCCAGAATATCATGCACTGCCATAACTGGCAGGTTCAACTGCATCTGTAATAGCTCTGTTGTCAATACTAAACCTGCTCCAGAAGCTTCTGTAATGAGCTGTAATCTTTCTGATGGTGTTGACAAATCAACAGGCACATATGGATGGCCAGCTTTTACAGCTCCGATAAACGCAACAATTTGTAAGGGGGACATATGTCCATAAATGACAATAGGCTGTTGTCTCCGCAACTTAAGCTTCATTAAATAATCGGCAAGACGATCTGATAATTGCCAAAGCTCACTATAAGTTAAGGAGGCATTGTGTGTCTGATAAGCAGTTTTTTGTGGCTGCTGGAGGGCCACACGTTCAATAGCTGCCAAAATACTTAACATATTTTAATCTCCTTTATTTAAAATTCCGTATATATAAATGGTCCGGCGTTCATATCATGGAAGCCATGTATAAGAAACAACAGTACCAAAACAATCAAATAAAACAACGTGAAGCCAATGAAGCGTAGATACTCATTATTTTTGATGGATTGCATTTGTCCACCTCCAATGAAAAAAAGTATAGGATTAAATTTTCAAAAAATAGTAATTTACTAGTTAAAAATCCTTACCTTATGTTTTTAACACTGATTTGACGGAATGTGGAGAAAAATGTTGCTGAATTAAGATGAATTCAGTAAATCATAAGATTAATTTAAGGTAAATTTAAGGTTTTGGGGGGATATATAGAGTTTACAAATTATTGGCTGGTTTAGTTATGTAAAAAAAGCACGAACATAAGGGAATAATCTCAACTTATGTTCGCGCTATTATTTTTATTTCACTTCATTAATAACTTTTTTAGATACATAAAATTCAGAGCCATTGTAGACATTGATTGTATCAAATGTATGAGTCTTTGCCGTGTTTGTTGAAGTTTGTTCATAGATCATCGTGTTTTTATTGACTGGAATTTTCACTGTAATATCTGCTTTTTGTGCAATAAATGTTGGGTTTTCTTTATTCGATAAGTCAATTTTTGTTGTAAATCCTTTTTCCGTAAATGCCTTCGTTGCAGGCACATATAAATCATTTGTTAATGTGTTTAAGTCAAAGCCCATAAAGCGTGCCATTGTATGGGCTAAATCAGTGTTTTCTACTAATCCTGTCAATTTAGAAGGACCAAATGAATATAAGAATACATCTTCACCCGTATGGCCACCTGTTGTATAACCAATGTTTGCACGATTGGCTAGCATTTTTACCATTTCATTGCCTAAGTCTTTAGCAGACTGTAATGTTTTAAGTTCGTCCTCCGTTAATGAATCTAAGCCATAAAGAGCAGCGACCTCAACTAAATTCGAGCGATCTTCTTTTAGTTGGCTTAAAGCTCCTTCAATGGTCATTGTAGCTTTTTTTAACGGGTCGATGTACGCAGAGACTGGAATGCTGGAATAGGTACTAGTTGTGTTAGCGTTCCCCATCGTAATGCCACTATTTCCATGATCAGTTACTGCGATGACTAAAGTATTACCATCTTCCTTCGCAAAATCAACCGCTTCTTTCACTGCATCATCAAATGATAAAATATCGCTAATGATACCAATAGTATCGTTGGCATGTGCAGCCCAGTCAACCTTACTACCTTCTACAAAGAGGAAGAAGCCATCCTCATCCTTTTTCAGCGTATTGATTGCTTTATTTGTCATTTCAGCAAGTGTAGGCTCAGATGCTCTTGTTTTGGCACGATCTAAATCATAAGCAAGTGCACTTGACGCAAAGCTTCCCCAAATTTTTGAGGATTGACTATTAAATAGCTCATCGCGCGTTTTAACGAGATCATAATTTTTTTCATTCAAAACCTTGATTAAATCCTCGCCATCTTGACGAGCGTTTTTCGTTGTGCCTGGTGAGAGTGATTCCAGTCCACCACCTAAGACAACATCAATATTTTGGTAAACCTGCTGCTCTGCTATATCACCATATTGACTTCTATTGTTGACATGGGCAGAAAAACCAGCTGGTGTAGCATGTTGAATTTCGGAAGTAGAAATTAATCCAGTGGCCTTACCTTGCTGCTTAGCTCCTTCTAGCACATTGGCTACAGGTCGGAAGGCATCTTCCTTAGCGATTTGCGTTAATCCAGGGGAGTTGATCACAGAGGGCAGCACACCTATATATTTATCGTTCGATTTATGCCCAGTTGCTAATGCTGTCGCAGCAGGCGCGGAATCGGTAATGGCAGATTCAGCAGAATATGTGCGCATAGCACCCGATAAAATTTCATCCATTGCTAGGCTTTCACCTTTATACCAGCGAGAAAGGGTGACAGCATTATTACTGCTACCATCCATCACAAGCATAATGACATTTGTCGGTTTCTTTACTTCGGCTGCATGTACCTCTTGCTGTGGGATACTAACTGCGGATAAAGTCACTGCACTTGCTAAGAACAATGAAGTCCATTTTTTTGCGTATTTCATGATTTTCCTCCTTTAGGTGAATTCAATTGTAAGTGTAAAGGAATGGTGTAAAGCTAGCGTTAAAGGTTTGTTAATGGGATATGGTAATTATGTAAATATTGGGGAAGGAAAGAATCTGTGTAAAAGTCACACAGATTCTTTTGGGGCATTACAAATTTTCCTGATGTTGTGCGCCATCAATTGTTTCATAATATAAAATGTCTTCTTCAATGTACAAATTGAGGACTTCATCTTCAAGTAAGACTTCTTCCGAACCGTCCTGGACATTAATTTTTGTTAAATAACCAGCATTGTCATAGTCACTGCAATAAATGAAATCATCATAAGTAGCTAAATAATAGCATGCCGTTTCTGTAATTTGATTGTTTTCATTTGTGTCTAAATTATAGGAATAGACCATATTATCATTGATACTATTATAATAAATCACATCATCCACAGTACTGGCATACCACATATCATGCATAAAATCATAATTGTTATTTGTAGCAGTAAAATAATTTTCATTTACCCATAAATGATCTTGGCTTAGTTTTTCATCACTGACTAAAAAGTATTCATAGGAAATCGCATAAGGCTCCGCTGAATCCACATCATTCCACGTTGTATCAAGATGATACCAATTGCCATCGATACTGACTAAATTCCAAGCATGCAGCTGATCCTCACTATAGCCATATACGTATTTAGCTTCTACATTCGATGCTAATAGTAGGCGATAAGCTAGTAGAGCATAGGCTTGACATACCGCAGTTTCCTCGTCTATCAGCTCAAAAACCGTTTGTCCCTCAGTAGAGCCTTGTTCTGTATAAGTGGCTAACTGTACAACCGTATCATTAATGATTTTAGTACGTTCAAAATCTGTCATATCTGTCGTAATATACTGGTCAGCAAAAGCCTCTACATATTGATCGACCTTTTGCTCCTTTTTGGCATCTGTTAAGTAATCAATCGACAACTCTACCAAATAGCCATCCTCGGTTTCCCAAGCCGTCCATTCATATGTAAGAAAATAACCAGCTGTATAGGGATCAACGAAAGAAAGCAGGCTATTTAAGTCATTCAGCTGCACCTCAAAATCTTCGAAGTTTAGCTTCCCGGTATAAGGGACTTCAAAGTGCTGTTCAAACTTTGCTACTTGTTTTTCGACTTTTTTAGTGAATTGTAGTAAGGCAGGATCATCCTTAAATAATGAGGTTGAAAAAAGATCATTAGGTGAAAAAGAGGCAGATAACGCTTTACTTTCTGGCTTCTTCATATCATTCTCTGTTTCTTCTGCTAAGGTCGTAGTTGTTACATCCTCTTCCTCAAGAAGTAGGTCAATGGCCTTTGAGCATGCAGTAAGAAACGGAATCATGCAGCATAGCACAAGCAGCGCTGCTATTTTTTTATTCATTTTCCCACCCTCCAAAAAAATTCATTTTTGCCATTATAGTTTAAATTATAGGGAGTGACATCCACAAATAGTAGCATAAGTCGACAAGGATGGAAGCATGAGGCGGAAAATTTCCAGCAAAACATAAAGCGAAGTTTGTCATCGTAACCTTTTTTTGTTATAATGTAGTCTGTTGTGATGTTTCAAAGTTCGGGAGGTGCAGTGAATGCATACAGTAGTATTAGTTTCATTAGTTATCGTATCATTAGCGTTAATCGTTGTGGTATTACTTCAATCTAGTAAAAGTGCAGGCTTATCAGGTGCCATCTCGGGTGGAGCTGAGCAACTATTTGGAAAGCAAAAAGCACGTGGTATGGATTTAATCCTTCACCGTGCAACAATTGTGTTAGCTATAGTGTTCTTTTTATTAGCAATCGCTATTACAAAAATCTAATAGTTGAAGATATATCGCCTAACCGAATTGGTTGGGCGTTTTCTTTTATCATTGTTAAATGGTAAATTCTCTCTCTGGAGTAAAAAATGAATGGTAATGCAATAACCAATGTCATCCGCTGGGCATCATTGAGATGACGAGAATGGGTATAGTATGTATAAGTGTTTTAGAATGAAGGAGTGCTTACAGTGAACAAATCATTATCACAGCCATTTTTCTTTCAGGCAGGACCACGTGCTGTTTTATTATTACACGGCTTCACAGGAAGCTCTGCAGACGTACGAATGCTTGGTAGATTTTTAGAGAAAAAAGGGTATACTACATTAGCACCTCACTATAAAGGTCACGGTGTGGAACCAGAAGAACTAATCACAACAGGTCCAGCAGACTGGTGGCAGGATGTTATTGCCGCCTACAAACAGTTACAGGATGCTGGCTATCAGGAAATAGCCGTTGCTGGCCTTTCATTAGGCGGTGTTATGGCATTAAACGTTGCATTAAATAATCCTGTTAAAGGAATTGTGACAATGTGTGCCCCTATGACAATGCGTACAACCGACGTTATGTTTGAGGGTGTCTTGAAATATGCAAGGGACTATAAAAAGTTCCAAGGGAAACAGGAAGAGCAAATTGAAGCTGAAGTTGCAAGCATTGCTGACAAAGGCATGCCATCTCTACAGCAGCTACGAGAATTTATAGCTCGCACTCGTCAAGAAATTGACATGATTTACGCGCCTATTTTCGTCGTACAAGCTACAAATGATGAAGTAATAGAGACAGAATCTGCCAACATTATATATAATCAAACTGAGTCACTTGAAAAGCACATCAAGTGGTATGAAAACTCAAAACATGTTATTACATTAGATCAAGAAAAAGATCAATTACATGAGGACATTTATCGCTTTTTAGAAAGCCTAAATTGGGCACAATAATTATAAATAGGATTTTCTCATGAAGGAGGGAATATGTATGAAAGATCAAAAAGATACACTACAAAGTCGTTTACTCGATTTTTTCAGCAAAGATGATTATAAACCACTAACCGTCGGTGAAATCGAGGATGAATTCGGCTTTGAGGATGCGGAGGAGTTCAAGGAGCTTGTGAAAACACTTGTCCGCATGGAAGGGCAAGGCTTAGTTGTACGCTCTCGCTCCAATCGCTATGGCCTACCAGAGCGTATGAATTTGCTAAGAGGTAAATTTATCGGACATGCGAAGGGCTTTGGCTTCGTGACACCTGATGTCGAGGGCATGGATGATGTGTTCATTCCGCCGCATGAAATTAACGGTGCCATTAACGGAGACATCGTTCTGATTCGTGTTTTAAAGGAATCATTTGGTGATCGACGTGAGGGTACGGTTACAAAGGTCGTTGAGCGCGGTCAAACAAGCTTTGTCGGCACATTTCAGGCTAACCGTGGCTTCGGCTTTGTTGTCCTAGACGATAAAAAGCTACCAATGGATATCTTTATTGCCAAAGGAGATACATTAGGAGCTGTCGATGGACATAAGGTTGTTGTTGAGGTAGCAACATGGCCAGAGGATTTAAAATCCGCTACAGGCTATATTACAAAAATTTTAGGGCATAAAAATGATCCAGGTGTGGACATTTTATCCATTTTATATAAGCATGACATTCCACCTGAATTCCCAGATGAAGTCATTGCTGCTGCACAGCGCGTGCCCGATGAAATTACCGAGGCCGATTTAGTAGGTCGTCGTGATTTACGTCATGAAACGATTGTGACAATTGATGGGGCAGATGCAAAGGATTTAGATGATGCAGTAACCGTAACGAAAAATGTAGATGGTACGTATAAGCTTGGCGTACATATTGCAGACGTAAGTTATTATGTAACACAAGGCTCAGTCATTGACATTGAAGCTTACGATCGTGCGACAAGTGTTTATTTAACAGACCGTGTCATTCCAATGATTCCACATCGTTTATCAAACGGCATTTGTTCATTAAATCCACAGGTTGACCGTTTAACACTATCCTGTGAAATGATTATTGATGCGAATGGTAATGTGGTTGCACACGAAATTTTCCAAAGTGTCATTAAAACGACTGAGCGTATGACGTATAAGGACGTTTACAAGATTTTAGAGGAGCAGGATGAGGCACTAATTGAACGCTATGAGCCACTTGTTCCAATGTTTAAAAACATGGCTGAGCTATCTGGTATTTTACGCCGTAAACGCGAAATGCGAGGAGCTATTGACTTTGACTTCAAAGAATCCAAGGTGATCGTAAACGAAGAAGGATGGCCCGTTGATATTGAATTACGTGAACGAACAGTAGCGGAGAAATTAATTGAAGATTTCATGCTAGCTGCCAATGAAACAGTGGCAGAGCACTTCCACTGGATGAATGTACCGTTTCTATACCGTATTCACGAAGATCCAAAGCCTGAAAAGCTTCAACGCTTCTTTGAATTTGTCACGAATTTCGGGATTTTAATTAAAGGTACTGGTAATACCGTTCATCCTAAGGCATTACAGGATGTTTTGAAGGCAATTGAAGGTATGCCAGAGGAGCCTGTTATCTCAACGATGCTCCTACGTTCAATGCAGCAGGCGAAGTACTACCCAGAAAGTCTTGGACACTTTGGCTTATCAACGGATTTCTATACACACTTCACATCACCAATTCGTCGTTATCCTGACTTAGTTGTACACCGTTTAATTCGTACGTATTTAATTAACAAGGATACTTCGAGAGAAACCATTGCACAGTGGAGTATGGCAATGGATGAAATTGCTGACCACACATCTGAGCGTGAACGTCGTGCAGTTGATGCAGAACGTGATACAGACGCACTGAAAAAAGCACAATATATGTCCGACAAAATTGGCGAAGAATTCGAAGGAATTGTTTCATCCATTACAAACTTCGGTATTTTCGTGGAGCTACCAAACACCATCGAAGGACTTGTCCATATTAGTAATATGACTGATGATTACTACCGCTTCGATGATCGTCAAATGATTATGATCGGGGAACGAACAAATCGCCAATTCCGTATTGGGGATGAAGTGACAGTTCGTGTGGCAAATGTCATTATTGAGGAGTCATCCATTGACTTTGAAATCGTTGGAATGGTAACTTCATATGGACGAACACGCAAAGCAGCACCAACTGTTATTCATGCACGTAAAAATTACAGCGATAACAAAGGTGGACGCAGTCGCCGAAGCACACGCAATGATGAGGAAAAAGGCGGACGTGGTGGCAATCGTAGAGGCGGCCGTCAAGAGGATGATCGTGGAACTCGTAGCTCATCAAAGCAAGGTGAACGACGCGAAAGTGACCGTGATCCACGTGGACGCCGCAAAGATGACTCAAGCCCAGGTCCAAAAAAACGCGTGAAGCAAAAGCAAAAGTTCTATGAGGGCATTGCCAAAAAAGGCAAAAAGAAAAAAACAAAACGTAAATAAGCCTAAGCGAAAGTATCCATTGAAAGGGTGCTTTTGCTTAAGCTCAACCTTTTAAGTAGAGGGTGAAAGATATGGCAAAAGGTTCTGGTAAAGTATTAGCACAAAACAAAAAAGCAGGCCACGACTACTTCATCGAAGAAACAATCGAAGCAGGCATGGTCCTAACAGGTACAGAAATCAAATCCATCCGTGCAGGCAAAGTTCAACTGAAAGACTCCTTTGTCCGCGTCCGCAATGGCGAAGCATGGATCAACAATATGCACGTTAGCGCCTTTGAACAAGGCAACCGCTTCAATCACGATCCACTACGCACCCGCAAGCTGCTGCTCCACAAAAAGCAAATCGGCGAGCTAGTCGGTGCCGTAAAACGTGATGGCTACACAATCGTTCCACTGAAAATGTACATCAAGGATGGCTACGCCAAGCTTCTAATCGGCATTGGTAAAGGGAAAAAAGACTACGACAAGCGCAGCGACATGCGCAAAAAAGAAGCCAAACGCGAGATGGAACGTGTCTTCAAGGAACGCCAGCGTTAAAAAGGCAGATGAGAAAGCAGGCAAGTGCCGAACTTTCTCATCTGTTTTTTTCTATATTGAAGCAAATTTGTTAGAAGCTGTTTGGATCTATCCAACAGCTTCTTTTTTTGGTCCTATAACACAAAAAAATTAAAATATAATCCCCTTTTTTATCTTCCAAGACATATGTTTAGAAAATTCAAACAATTAAAATTGTAGTAACTACATAATTCATTTCGAGGTGAGTCTTATGAATAAAACAGTTATCGAAAAAATTACGCACATTGTTGGTGAAAAATACATTAAAAACTCAACTGCACAGCTTTTAGCATATTCCTATGATGCAACGGCAAATTTTCAGCGCTTACCTGATCTTGTCATTTCACCAGGGAATGCAGAGGAAATTGCAGAGGTAACTAAAGTATGTAATGAATATAGAATTTCAATTATTCCGCGAGGTTCTGGAACAAATCTTGCAGCAGGAACGGTGCCTTACGATGGGGGCGTAGTGATTTTATTTAATAGAATGGATCAAATTTTAAATTTCGATAAGGAAAATTTAACGATTACAGTCCAGCCTGGCATTATATCTGAGAATCTTTGTACATTCGTCGAAGCACATGGTTTATTTTACCCTCCTGATCCAAGCTCCATGAGAATTTCTACGATTGGTGGCAATGTTAGTGAAAACTCAGGTGGCTTGCGTGGCTTAAAATATGGTGTAACAAAGGATTATGTCAAAGGTCTACAAGTTGTTTTACCAAACGGGGATATTTTAGAAACAGGTGGCAAACTAGCAAAGGACGTAGCGGGCTATGACCTCACATCATTATTTGTTGGAGCAGAGGGAACATTGGGTGTCGTAACAGCGATTACTTTAAAGCTTATTCCGTTGCCACAATATAAAATGACGAGCATCGCATACTTTGAATCCTTAGAGGATGCTGCGAGAACAGTCTCTAGTATTATTGCCAATAAAATCATTCCCGTAACGCTAGAATTTCTTGATAAAAAAACAATTAGCGCCGTCGAGCAATATATGAAAATTGGACTCTCAACAGATGTAGAAGCAATGCTATTACTTGAGCAGGATGGTGAAATGCATCAAGTAGAACAAGATGTCAAAGAAATGGTACGAATCGCTGAAGAAAGTGGAGCTCTCTTTACGCAAATTGCAAAAGATGCACAGGAAGCGGAGCAAATTAAAACAGCAAGACGTGTCGCATTATCAGCATTAGCAAAATTAAAACCGACAGTTATTTTAGAGGATGCCACAGTACCACGATCAGAGCTGGCCAAAATGGTGATGAGAATTAATGATATATCCGAAAAGTACAATGTCAATATTGCCACATTTGGTCATGCAGGGGATGGAAATTTGCATCCTACATGTTTAACAGACTTGCGAGATGAAGAGGAGATGCACCGTGTGGAAGCGGCATTTTCGGAAATTTTTGAGGCAGCACTGTCGCTAGGTGGCACGATTACAGGGGAGCACGGTGTAGGTGAAATGAAAGCACCTTATTTAGAATGGAAAATTGGTCCTATCGGTATCAATGTAATGAAAAACATTAAGCAAACTTTCGATCCTAACCATATTATGAATCCTGGCAAAGTCTTTGCTAAAGAAACGAAGAAAAGAGTGGTGGTACATGGTGGTAACTAACGTACAACAGCAAATGCAGCAATCCTTCCAGACACATGTCGATGAAAATCTATTGCTCGACTGTATGAGATGTGGCTTCTGTTTGCCAAGCTGTCCGACCTATCTTCACATGGAGCAGGATGAGGCACAATCACCACGTGGACGCATTGCCTTAATGAAGGCAGTACGTGACGGGATTGTACCTTTCGATGCATCTGTAGAACAATCATTCGATTTATGTTTAGGATGTCGCGCATGTGAGCCGGCATGTCCAGCTGGTGTACAGTATGGTGCTTTAATTGAGCAAACCCGTGAAGCCGTACAAGAAGTGAAGCAATCTTCCTTCGTAGAAAAAACAACAAGAAAAATTGTTTTCAATCATCTTTTCGTCAAGCAAAAAAATATGGAGCATGCAGTTAGTCTAGTGCATCTTTATCAAAAAACAGGTCTACAAAAAGCTGTACGGAAAATTGGCTTTTTAAATTTATTCCCAAAGCATTTAAAAACAATGGAGGCATCTTTACCTCCCGTAGCTAAAAAGGTACAGCCATTAAAGAAGGTAAAAACAGCTTCGATGAAGGTGGCCTTTTTTACAGGCTGTCTAATGGATACACTTTATAAGGAAACAAATGAAAAAACGGTGTCCTTGCTACAATTGCTTGGTGTTGATGTCGTTATTCCAGATAATCAAAGTTGCTGCGGAGCACTCCATGGACATAGTGGTGAACTAAAGCGTGGTAAGCAAAACTTAATTCGTAATGTAGAGTTATTTGATTCAGATGATTATACCTATATTGTTAATAACGCAGGTGGTTGTGGTGCTTTCTTAAAGGAATATGAAAAGCACTTACATAGTGATGAACGCTATCGTGAAAAAGCAGTTCGATTTTCAAAGAAGACAATTGATATTTCAAGTCTGCTTGTCAAAGCTGGGCTACTGGATTATTTAGCAACCTTGCCACAACAAGTAAACAAGACTCTTGTAACCTATCAGGATTCCTGCCATTTACGCAATGTTAATAAAATCTTCAATGAGCCAAGAATGATTTTACAGGCCCTACCGAATGTGCACTTTAAAGAGCTGCCAAATGCCAATACATGTTGTGGTTCAGCAGGAATATATAATTTATTGCAGCCTGCATCAGCAGATAATATTTTAACTACAAAAATGGCTACGATTAAGGCGCTACAGCCTACAGTGATTGTCACAGCCAATCCTGGTTGCTTGCTGCAAATTCAATCTGGTATCCATAAAGAAAATCTAGAAGCAAGCATGCAAGCCGCACATATTGTTGATTTTATCTACAAGAGCATAGAAAACTGTAGTAAAATAGCTAAAATATACTAAATTTTCGGCATAATCAGTATATTAATCTTTATGGGGGGTGGCACAATGTTTGATTTGCAAATAATTGGCACAAAAATTGTAAGAGAGCTTGGTGAGTTGATTGATCAAAATGTTGTTGTAATCGATCATAATGGATTTATTATTGCCAGCACAGACATGTCGAGGATGAATCAATTTCATGAGGGTGCTTTAATAGCCATGAAAAACAAAGAAGTCATGCATATGACGAAGGAACTGTCGGTTCAATTGAAGGGTGTGCGTGAGGGTCTTGTCATGCCATTAGTTATTGAAGATACATCAATCGGAGTAATTGGTGTTACTGGACAACCTGTGGAAATAGAAAAATACGGGAAGCTTGTTCAGAAAATTACACAGTTTTTTGTGGAAGATTTTTTAATGCACCGTAAAAAAGAACGAGAGACTAAAATGTTTGAGCTCTTCCTGCTAGATTTATTAAATGGTCAGGTAAATCAATTGTTGCTAGAGCAACGAGCAGAAATGTTAAATATTGATACAGAGCTCTACAATCGAATTATTATAATTCAATTGAATAGGAGAATCGATGAGAAGGGGGTGGATTATTTGCGTGCAATTCAAATAATCCATCCTCAATTACATATTTTTCAATGGAGCTTTGATAAGCTAGTGCTGCTTGTCCCCAAAATAACGCGTATTCATTTAGAGCAAACACTTCATTCATTTAACCGTAAACTGATAAAGCTATATGATGACGATATATTTATAGGCGTCGGCAACTCACATTCCTTCTTTGAGCTAAATGCATCCTATAATGAAGCAAATATAGCGTTAACGGTTGCTATAGAAAATAGACAAATAGTATTTGAAGAGGATTTGAAATTAGAGTTACTATTGTCCGACCTTGATGAACAAAAGGTTGGCCATTTCATCGGCAGAACAATTGGTTCTTTAATAGAGGAAGAAGAACTAATATACAATCTAGAAATGTGGCTAAAAAGTAAAGGAGGCTTACAGGAAATTGCTGATGCCCTTCATATTCATAAAAATACATTAAAATATCGCTTAAAAAAAATAGAAAAGCTTTTAAAGATTGATATTAATAATAATGAAAACAAACTGGAATTAATGATTGCTATTTTGCTGTTTCGAAAAAGAAAAAGCATCTAATTAAATACTTAAAAATGCTGTTATTTGTATGTTTTTTATTTATTAGAGACAAAAATCACTCAATTATCATGTAACTTTTTATCCCCTAAGAATATATATTTAGATTTTTCGGAATTATAAAATAATTATAGAATCTAATATAAAAAGAGTAGGGGGATATTTTATGAGGAAATTTTTAAAAGGGAGAAATCTTCTCTTGGCTATGCTCTTGATCGTATCAGCAATACTAGCTGCCTGTGGTGGTAGCAGTAGCGGGGATGCTGATGATAAAGAAAAGTCATATAAATTAAAAATGTCTGTCACAGTATCAGATTCATCAACATGGTATGAGGCAGCAAAAAAACTGGCAGATGATATGGATAAAGAAACAGATGGTCGCATTAAAATTGAAGTATTTACGAATGAACAATTATCTGGGGGAGATTCTGGTAAGGCTGTTGAAGGCTTAGCAAAGGGTTCAATTGATTTAACATTTAACTCTACGATTATTTATTCGATTTTAGATCAACGTTTTGGTGTGACAAGTGCACCTTTTTTACTTAAGGATCATTCAGAGGTAGATAAAGTGTTTAATGGAGAAGGGGGAGAAAAGCTTAAAGGACTTTTAGCTGAAAAGGGAGTACAAGCTTTAGGCTATGGAGAAAATGGTTTCCGTCAAATAACGAATAGTAAGCGTGAAATTAAGCTACCAGAAGATTTAAATGGATTAAAGATTCGTATACCTGGTATTACCATGTACACAGATTTATACCGTTCATTAGGAACAGATCCTGCAACAATGACATTCTCAGAAGTGTTTACAGCATTGCAGCAAGGAACGATTGATGGGCAAGAAAATCCTATTGATGTTATTGCTTCGTCAAAGCTAGATGAAGTTCAGGATTACTTAACATTGTGGAACTATTCATATGATCCATTAGTGTTAGGTATGAATAAAAAGCTATATGATTCTTTAAGTGATGCAGACCGTGAATTATTTGATCGACTAGGTAAAGAGGCAGCTGCATATCAAGTGAAAATTGCACGTGAAAAAGAAGCATCACAAATTGAAGATTTAAAAGGTAAAGGAATGAATGTTTATACGCCAACAGATGCAGAATTGGAAGCGTTTAAAAAAGCTGTTCAGCCTATTTATGATAAATACACAGATATTTGGGGAGAAGATTTACTGAAAGCGTTTACGCCATAAGGGGGAAACATATGAAATTCTTAGACTACTTTGAAGAGATTATATTAAGCGTTACATTTGCAGCGATTACATTTATAACATTTGTAAACATTGTTTCTCGTAATTTAGTCAACTTATCCCTTTCTTTTACAGAAGAAATCACAGTTAATTTGTTAGTATTGCTTACATTTGTTGGGACAGCATTAGGTGTGCGGAGATACGCACACCTTGGTTTTACCTTATTGTTCGATAAAGGGAACAAGCTGACAAAAAAGGCGATTGTCATTATTTCATCAGTAGCGAGTGGTGTATTGTTTGCAGTATTACTTTATTACGGCATTGATATGGTATTGTTCCAAATGCAGATTAATCAAACAACACCAGCCTTAGGGATGCCGCAGTGGATTTTATCTTCGGCATTACCACTAGGTGCATTACTGTGCTTAATTCGTACAGTTCAAGCAATGTTAGAAGAGTATAAAGCAGTGAGTAATGAAGGGAATGGAGCGAAAGGGGATGAGCTCGTATGATAGCATTATTACTTTTTGGCTCCTTTATATTGCTCGTATTTTTAAGGGTACCAATCGCTGCTTCCTTAGCGGTAGCCTCAATGGTAGTCCTATTTACATCACAAGGACTATCTGGTTTTGAGGCATTAACAGATATTATGTATACGAGCGTGGCAAAGTTTACGCTATTAGCGATTCCATTCTTTATTTTAGCTGGTGTCATTATGGACCATATCGGAATTTCTAAGCGTTTAATCGACTTTGCACAAACATTAGTAGGACATCGTAAAGGTGGAATTGTACTTGTAACGGTATTAGTAGCGATTTTCTTCGCTGCTATTTCAGGGTCTGGTCCAGCCACAGTTGCTGCAATTGGAGGTATTCTCATTCCAGCAATGGTGAAAAACGGCTACCGTAAAGAAACTGCTGGTGGATTAGTGGCAAGTGCGGGTGCGATAGGTATTATTATTCCCCCATCGATTGCATTCATTATTTTTGCAGTAGTAGCAGGAGATCAAATCCCAATTACAATTAACCGTCTTTTTATGGCAGGGGTTATACCAGGTATTTTAGTAGGTATCGGTTTATTTATTGCTGGGATGTATGTCCGCAAACGTGATATTCAAAAGGGTATTTTTAATGACTCTGTGGAAGCAACTAAGCAAAAAAGTACAGGAAAAGAACGTTGGGATGCATTTATAAAGGCACTACCAGGATTAATGATTCCTGTCATTATCTTAGGTGGTATCTATGGAGGGTTTTTCACACCAACAGAAGCGGCAGTTATTGCGGTTGTATATGGACTAATTGTCGGACTGTTCATTCATCGAAAAGGCTACATAAAAATGATGTATCGTATTTTTATTGAGTCGGCGTTACAAACAGCTGTTGTAATGATTATCGTAAGTGCCGCCTCTGTCTTTGCCTATATTGTCACAACAGAGCAAATCGCCTCTACTATTTCAAATACGGTTTTAGGTTTAACAGATAATAAAATCATTATTTTACTACTAGTAAATATTATTTTATTAATTGCGGGTGCATTTATTGATGCCATTTCTGCGTTTTATATATTCGTCCCGATATTACTTCCAATTATGTTAATGCTCGATGTAGACCCAGCTGTATTTGGCGTGTTTATGACAATTAACTTAGCAATCGGCTTATTTACACCACCTGTTGGCTTGAATTTATATGTTGCAGCAAGTATGTCAAAGGCTAATATCATTCAAATTTCCAAAGGAGTGGTCCCGTTTATTGTTGCTTCGGTTATCGTTTTATTACTTGTAACCTATATACCTTCTCTATCAACATTTTTACCAGATTTATTAAATATTAAATAGCAAAGGGGAAAACTATGATGACATTAAAAGATGATGTAGCGATTGTTACAGGAGCAGCAAGTGGGATTGGACAAGCAGTTGCGGTCCAGCTTTCAAAGCAAGGGGTACATGTTGTTTTAGTTGACTTAAATTCATGTGAGAAGACAATTGAAAAACTAGCACATGATAGCTATTTAGAATGCTTAGGAGATATTCGTGATGCAGAGTTTGTGAAAGCAACAGTCAATCGCACAGTTGAAAAGTATGGAGAGATTCATATTTTGGTGAACAATGCTGGGACATGTAGTCGCAAAAATATTGAAACAATGACTTTTGAGGAATGGTCGCGTGATCTTGATACGAACTTAAAAGCAACATTTATGTTTACCCAGGCATGTGTGTACCCACATATGAAGGATGCTCAATATGGTCGGATTATTAATATTAGCTCAGTTTCAGGTTTAAACGGTGGTGTTACATCTGGTGAAGATGGTACAGGTCGATCAGGTCCAGCTTATGCTGCATCAAAAGGAGGGGTAATTGCCCTTACGAAATGGGTAGCAAAAGAGCTTGGCCCACTTAATATTACTTGTAACTCCGTGGCACCAGGCGCAACCTTAACAGGTATTACAACAGGGGTTCCATACAATTTAGATCAGCAGGTTATTAAGCGTATCGGCACACCTGATGATATTGCAAGTGCTGTCTTATACTTTGCATCGAGGGAGGCTAGCTATGCAACTGCTCAGGTGTTAAAGGTAGATGGAGGGATTAGTATTGGATAATTCTCGTTGGCAAGCTTTGTATGACCGACCTACGGATAGAATTATCGGAAGATTGAAAGCAGGAACAGATTTATTTACTGGGATGAAAGAGGTTTGCAATCACTTTGGGGTAAAGGGAGGGCAATTTCAATGCATGGGATCCCTAAAGCAGGCTACCTATGTCCAAGTTCAAAGAGGTGAAAAGCAAGGGACCATTGTTTATTCACCAAAACGGCAAACTACCTCTCCGGTCGAACTTATTTCTGGTTTAGGGTTTATTGGGATAGATATGGAGACGAATGATTTAGATATTCATTTCCATGGATCTTTTGTCGATTGTGATCAACATTTTACTGGTGGTCATTTTCTTGAAGGAGAAAATGAAATCGCTATCACAGTCGAATTCATCCTCTATCCATTAAGAGAGGCGATACCGAAAAGACGGAAGGATCAACAATTTGGGGTTCTAATTTTTCATTTTGATGAATAGGGGGAAGATAAATGAGTACAATTGGCCAATTAGCACTGAAATCGGCTCGAGCGTATCCAGATAAAATAGCAGTTAAATTCAAAGATCGTGCGATTTCCTATGCCGATTTGATGGAACGGGCCTATGCTCTAACAGCTTATTTTAAAAGCCTTAACTTACAAAAAGGAGAGCGCGTAGGTATTTTAATGTCAAATAGATTAGAGCATATAGAACTTGATGTAGCTGTTTCTTTATATGGTCTTATTAAAGTCCCACTTAATTACCGCTTGCATCCGAAAGAACATGAGTATCAGGTGAAGGATTCAGGTATGAGTCTGATGATTGGTGAAAAATCATTAATTGATCCGCTACAAATTGACTTTCCTATTCTTTATTGTGGAGAACCGTATGAGCTAGTAGTAAAACAGTTTAAAGGGCAGTCCCATGAAAATGAAGTGGAAGAAAATGATACGATGGCCATTATGTATACTTCAGGAACGACAGGTAATCCGAAAGGTGTTATGCTGTCACATCGCAATATGGTTAGTGGAGCCCTATCCTTAGCAATAGCGTGTGAAGTTGACTATACGGATATGCTCGGTCACGTCGCACCACTGACACACGGGGCAAATTTTTTAAGTCATGTGGCATGGCTCTATGGCTTAACACAAGTTATTTACGATAAATTTGAGCCAGAGCAATTTGTTCATTTATTAGAGCAGGATCGTATTTCAATCATTTTCCTAGTCCCAACGATGGTCAACCTTATGATTCAGCACGATCAGTTCGACCCGCAGAAGCTTCGTACCATTAAATCGATTAATATGGCAGGCTCACCGATCGCTGCTGCTAAGTTGCAAGAGGCACTAGATAAAGTAGGAACAAAATTTGTAGAAACCTATGGTCAAGTAGAGGGACCGATGTGCATTTCGATGATGCCACGCGAGGATTTACCATCCCGCCTTGATTCATGTGGTAGAATTGGACCTTTTGTTGATGTGAAAATCGTGGATGCTGAGGGCAATGAATGTCCAGTAGGAGAAATAGGCGAAATTACAGCAAAGGGCCCGCTTATTATGCAGGGCTATTGGAATAACGAAAAGGCGACAGCAGAAACATTGCGTGATGGCTGGCTTCATACAGGCGATTTAGGCAAGCTAGATGAGCATGGCTACCTATCGATCGTGGACCGTAAAAAGGAGGTCATTATTTCAGGTGGTGTAAATATCTATCCGCGAGAAGTAGAGGAAGTGTTGAACAAGCATGAATTCGTCAAGGAAACATGTGTGATTGGTATTCCAGATGACAAATGGGGCGAATCCATTGTCGCCTATGTCGTGCCAAACGGCCGTGGGGAAATTGAGAAGGCTGCCTTAATCGAGCTTTGCCAGCAACATTTAGCAAGCTTTAAAAAGCCAAAAGAAATTTTCGTAGTTGAAGCCCTACCAAAAAGCTCCTACGGGAAAATATTAAAGCGTGAGCTAGTAAAACAGCATATGGAGGTGACGCAATGACGGTATATGTTCATAGTGTAAGCATGACGAAGTTCGGTAACAATGAAAATGCTTCATTGAAGGATTTAATGCTCACTGCTAGTAAAGAGGCGCTAGATGAGGCAAGAGACTTAAAAATCGATGCGGTTTTTGTTGGTAACTATATGGGAGGTAGCTTAGCCAATCAAGAAATTCTAGGTGCGATCGTAGCAAATGACCTAGGGCTCGGACCCATCCCTACAGCCAAATTAGAGGGTGCCTGTGCATCAGGTGGTATTGCATTACGACAAGGTATTTTAGGTATATTAAGTGGCGAATATGAAAGCGTTTTAGTTGTTGGTGTAGAAAAAATGAAGCATGCCCCAACCGCCACTGTCACGCAATTTATTAACTCTGCAATGGATCAGACGACAAACGAACGTTATGCGGGTCTAACTTTCCCAGGATTTTTTGGCGTAGTCGCAAACCGCTACTTCCATGAGACAGGTGCAAATAAATCCCATTTAGCAAAATTAGCGTTGAAAAACCGTGAAAATGCATTGCAAAATCCATTAGCCCAATTCCAAAAACCAGCAACACTCGAAGAAATAATGAACGCACGCATGATTACAGATCCACTTGGCTTATTCGATTGTTCACCGATTACAGATGGCGCAGCAGCAGTTGTGTTATCTCGTAAGCCATCGGATATTAAAATAGTAGCATCTGCACAGGCTTCAGGACCGACAATGATGCAGGATGCCATTGATTTACTATCATTACCAGCGATCCGCATTTCAGGTCAGCAAGCCTATGAAAAAGCAGGGGTTGGTCCTGAGGATATTGATGTTGTGGAAATTCACGATTGCTTCTCTATGACAGAAATGCTGGCTATTGAAGAGCTTGGTTTTTTCCCGAAATTAGAAGGCTGGCTGGCTATTGAGCAAGGAAAAACGCGCGTGAACGGAGAAAAGCCTGTCAATACAAGCGGAGGGCTTTTATCAAGAGGACATCCTATTGGCGCAACAGGTGTGGCGCAGTTTTACCAATTAGTACTACAATTACGCGGACACGCACCAAACCAGCTAGAAAAACGACCGCGATTAGCACTTGCACAAAATTTAGGTGGCACTGGTTCTTATTCGGTTGTCCACATATTAGAAAGGGTGTAGCAGATGAAGGTTTATGAATGCTGTGGTGTAGAGTCAGTAACGAAAAAAGTGTATTGCAGCACCTGCCGCCAAGAAATTAAAAACGAACGAGAAGTCCCAGATGAGGGAACCGTGTACAGCTTTACGGTCATTCATATTGCACCAGCAGAATATGCCCATTTGGCACCGTATACTGTTGCACTAGTACAGTTAAAGGATTCAACAGCCAAGCTAACAGTGCGCATTCAAGAAAATGTCCAAATCGGTGACCCCGTACAGCTTGATGAAATGAAAGATGGAACATACATTTATCAAAAGGTGAGAACTGCTTAAGGATGGGTATGAAGTATGGTAGGCTGTTTGGAAGGCGATGTCTTTCCTAGCGGCCTACTTTCTTATGAATAGTCTACTAGACTTATTATAAATGCTCCATTATTGAGGCAAATTTCAATATGGGTCCTGCTGCAGATGTTAGCCTGTTGTCCCATTGAACATAGAAAGGCTACTTATCTTGCGATCGAATAAAACAGGAGGTGATGACTTGGCAAATGCAAAGGTTTATTCCATTTTAGTTTTCGTTATGTTTCTTTGGGGCATGAATGTTACATGGTTGAAAGTAATTGTTTCCAATGGCGATCCATTAACGATACAAACGGCGCGTATTTTTCTTGCAGCTATTACGATTTTTATTATTTTAAAGCTAACGAAGCAACCGCTTTATGTAAAAGGAATGCCATTTAAGTACATATTCATTGGTTGTTTTTTCGGCGTCATTTGTCACCATGTCTTTTTAGCATATGGCATCGTTCAAACAACAGCCATGAAAACAGCCATTATTAGTGGCTTAAGTCCACTTTTTACGGCACTCATTGCCGTACTATTTAAAGACACGGTTATGACAAAATCTAAATTAATTGGCTTTGCACTTGGTGGAGTTGGCGTGCTATTCGCAGTGGTGGACGACATTACCGAGCTAACGAATTTACAGCTAGGTGATTTTCTCGTCTTTATGTCATTCTTTTTGCAGGCCTTTAGCTTTCTTGCCATTCGCCGTGCCACGAAAGTCATCTCTCCCATGCTGATGACAGGCTGGATGCTTCTCATAGGCTCATCACTCTTATTAATTTTCACATTCGCTACAAGCTTCCGAAGCTACTGGGCATTTTTATCATTCAGTCCGTTCATATGGCTCGTATTTTTCATGTCTGCTATTTTAGCTACTTCCATCGGACATACACTATATAATTTATGTATAAAACACATTGGTGCAGCGGAATCCGCTATTTTTGTGAATTTCAATACCATATTCGCACTCATTGGAGCGGCCTTATTTTTGCATGAAATCATTACACTGCAACAATTTATCGGCAGTTTAATTATTATTTCAGGCGTTATAATCGGCACAAGCAATTTAGAGGAAAGACTTCTTCAAAGGAAAAAAAATCGCGATAAACTAGAATGTTAGAAAAGTAGAGATGCTTAACTTTTCCTAGGCTTCTATAAGAACGCTGATCCAACTTATAAAGTGTCTCTACTTGATGTTTTAAGCTATTTATTTTATAATAGTAACACATGCCAGTGAGCATCTACTCATACGATGTTCATTTACAACCTGCACTATGCAGCGTTGTCCGAACGGTTTATAACCGGATTATATCCGGGGACGTTACGGATTCGACAGGGATGGTTCAAGCTTTGGTCGCGCGTCGGAGGGCTCGGCTCCGTCATCAACGACAGTTATATAATAACTGGCAAACAACAAAACTTAGCTTTCGCAGCCTAAGCTCGTAAGCGCTCTGCCTCTCTATCGCCCATGTAGAGAACGTGGGGCCCAACTTTAGTGGGATACGGTCGATGGTGCCACCTGAGTCATCGGCAAGAGATTTCCAGGTTAGCGTACAGGACGCCTGTTTGTCGGCATAATGTTACGTGAATCGTAAATAGGCAAACTACACGCGTAGAAGCTGAAGTATTGGAGTTTCTGGACGCGGGTTCGACTCCCGCCGTCTCCATATACTTAATTTCATTTAGTCTTATATAGGCTCAAATGAATGTCTCAAACCCTTGTGTATCAAGGGTTTTTTATTTTGTACTCGCAAATAACCTCATACATCCTCAGTATAAAAGTTGCCAATATAGTTGCCAAAAAGTTGTCACGGTTTTTGACAACTTTTATTCATTAACATCGCTCTTAATGAAGTTCAAATAGTTTTTCGTACTATTCGCGAGTGATTGTCGAGTAACGTGTGTATAGATCTTCATCGTCGTTTCTAAATCCGTATGACCTAATCGTTCCATCACTTGTGCTGGTGTAAAGAAGTCAGATTCGAATAACAATGAACAGTGAGTGTGACGTAGGCCATGAGTAGAGATTTCTCGAAGATTATTTTTCTTCTGCACATTACGAATCCAAGTACTCGTTTTAGATGGATGCATCAGTTCATTTTGACCATTCGGGAATAATAGCTGCTTGTTATCAGCTTTAACCTTCAGCCGCTCTTTAGAAAGTTCTAATCGCTGCGTTTCAGCCCATTTACGCAGGATGTTAAGCGTTTCCTCATCTAAATCTACAACGCGCGGTTTTGACGTCTTTGTGTTCTTTATATGCAACCCTCGAGTTTTAGAATATCCGACTGCTTTATTTACGCGTAAAACAGCCGTTTCAAAGTTCACATCGGCCCAAGTCAGCGAGAAACATTCACCTTTACGTAATCCACTATGAGAAGTAAATGAAATGTAGTATATTTTAGTGGCGACAAATCTTTTTTACAGCAAGCTAGAAATTCTGTTAATTCCTCACGGCTATAATAATTCTCTTTAAAAACCTCATTCTCATGCTCGAACTGATTTTTCTTTTCAGAAGGAAGCTCAACACCAGACATCGGATTTTTCGGAATCAGATCCATTGTCCTCCAATTGTGCTTGTGGAGCAAGCAGTATGGAGATTTTTAAATTATATACCAAAAAATCTATTAGTAATTCAATACTTTTGTAATTATAAGTTATAGTTGTTTTAATTTATAATAAAAAAAATTGAACGAAAGTATTTTAAGGTTTAGGCATCATTGTATTAATAAATTATTTATTAGCCTATATATATTCAATGTGCTATCTGTATAAAAAACCATTTTAGTTTTACAGTATAAGGAAGTATAATGTGACATAATGTGTATGTAAATGTAATTAAATAATGTTAGGAGTTGTGACAATGTCAAAAGAAAATATGAATTTATTTTTAGAAAATATAGACGTCGAAGGCACATTGGATTTTGATGAGTTAGAAAGTAAATTAGAACACGAAATTGAACTGCATATGTCTGATTTACATTTATTAAAAGAAGAACAAAAGAAAATAGGTAATGAGGATAATTTAGGGGAAATTATTAAAGGCGTAGTTTGGGAACAATTTATGAATCAAATTGCAGCAAAAGCTGGAACAGATTTTATTGGTGAAAATCATGATTTAACGCTAGATCTTCGTAAAGATGCGCATATCCAAACGACTGAAAATTTTGAAAAGGGTAAAATTGCAACACATAACAAACAAACGATAAAAGTTGAGATAAATGGAAAGATACAGGAAGAGACACTTGATTATCAAAAACGGTACGACAATTATCAAGCTCGCTTTCAAAAAGATGAAAATGGAAATGTAAAAACAAGAATCGACTCAAGAACAGGGAAAGAAATAAAAGTTTTAAATAAAGATGCTCGTGATGATTTTGATAAAGGGCGAGATAAAGGCTCAGCTAGCGTTCATAAAGACCATACTATTCCTACTGCGGAAATTAACCGTGATGCTGCAGCTAATGCACATTTAAGTCGAGAAGAACAGGTTGCATTTGCAAATAGTGACAAAAACTTAAATGATTTAGACTCAGCTGCTAACCAGTCAAAAAATGATAGTTCTATGAAAGACTGGTTAAAAAGTGAGAGGGATGGGAAAAAACCAGAGGAACGATTTAACGTAAATGGGGATGAATTAAGAGAACAAGATAAAGTTGCTCATGAAGAATATGAAAAAAGAAAGAAAGAAGGAGAGCAGAGATCTATTGAGGCAGGAAAACAGTCTCGAAAGGAAGAAGCTTTCCGCATTGGAGGCAAAGCTTTAAGATCTGCCATTATGTTGCTGTTTGCTGAGTTCACTAAAGAGGTTATTAGTAAGCTAGTAAAATGGTTAAAGTCAGCACAAAAAAGTTTAAAAACTTTAATGGAGTATATTAAAGAAGCTGTAAAATCGTTCATTAGCAATTTAAAGTTACATTTAAAAAATGCGAGTAACAATGTATTAACGACAATAATGACGGCGATTGTTGGACCAATTTTCGCAACTATAAAAAAAGTATGGATTTTTTTAAAGCAAGGTTGGAAGTCTCTTAAAGAAGCTGTGAACTATTTAAAAAATCCGGATAATAAAGATCAACCTCTTAGTATTCGTCTATTAGAAACGGGGAAAATTGTCATGGCTGGATTAAGTGCTGTAAGTGCTATAGTGCTTGGTGAAATAATCGAGAAAAGCTTAATGACTATACCGTTCTTAGCTGTAGAAATTCCTCTTTTAGGAAGCTTAGCAAATCTAATTGGTTTATTTGCAGGTGGTTTGACTGCTGGAATAATAGGTGCTATTGCGATAAATATAATTAATAAAGCTGTTGAGAAAAAACAAAAAGAGATCAATTTAAGTGATCAAATCGAAAAGAGTAACGAAATATTAGATACGCAAGCACAATTGATTATGGTTAGTGGAGAAAAGTTTTCCAACAAAAAAAATTCAGTAAGAGATTCAATAGCTAAACGACATGCTATGGCTCAAGATGAAATGGAGAATTCATTAAAAAATATTTTTAGTGAAGGTGAAGCAGATTCCAATAATAATGATGATTCATTTGATGAAATGGACCAAATTATTAAAGGCCTTTTAGATTAAGTCTTATTGAAGGAGCTATTGACGATGAAATTTAAATCATTTGTAAAGTTTATAACTGGAACAGTTGTAATTGGCGCAGCAGCTATAACATTGATGAATACATTACAAAAAAAGAGTGAGTTAAATAACCAACACGATGTAAAAAACACCAACGTAAATGTTGTTAACCGATTAATAAGTGAAGAAAAATATAACGAAGAGCAAAAAAAGACTACACTGTTAAAGAAACAGTGGGAATCGTAATTGTAGAGCGACATGAAAAAGTCTCTGAAGTTGTTAAAGAGGCTCTATTAAATATTAATAGTATGGAAAACCAAAGCAATGACCGTGCATTCGAGGATTTAACAAAAGACATTGAATCATTAATGAGATAGAGGTAAAACATGACGAATATAGTTATTAAAAAACATAATTTTGACAAAGCAAAAAATAATATTAAGCAATTTTCTTTAACGAAACCAGACCAACTAGCATTAAAACAAGTAGATGTGAGTGGGGGATTATTTAATTGGTTTGACCATAAAGTAACTGGTGCTGAGTTAAATAGTTTAACAAGCCAAGTACAAGATTACTTAATTAAATTTAATAACTTAAATTCTAAATTTATTAAAGAGTTTGGTGAAGTTTATAATGCATTAGAAGCTTTAGACAATGAATATATTCAAGGTATTTTAGTATCTGTAAAAGCAGCTGAGAAGGCAAGTATGAAAGCGAAAGAAGCTCAGAAAGATATAAAAAAAACGATTGAAGTTCAGAAAAAGACTCTTAAGATATTAGGGGATTTTAAAGACAAGCTCGATAAATTTAAATACCTAGAGAATATTGACGAAGTTTGGGAGGATACACAGAGATTTAGTAAAGAATTAAGGACTATTATTAGTAAAATCCAAAAACTGGATGATGACGCTTTGCAACAAAGTGAATCTGTTAAAGGTTTAATGAAATTTAAAGCCGACTTGAGTAAACAAAGGCATTTAAATTCCATCGATGTATTATGGGACAACGCACAGGAAGCTAAGCGAGGTATTAAATCTATCGAGCAGACGTTGAGTAGCTGTACTATTTCTATTGAATCTCAAAATAAAACGATTAGTAAAATTAAAAGTTTTACGGATAATTTAAATAAGCTTGAGCATGTTTTACAAATTGATGAGGTATGGGAAAATACTCAAACTTTTAAAAGTGATGTAGAACAACTAGGCGAACAAATTATTGAAATAAATAAAAATGATTTAACAAATGGTCATCGTATTGATTTATTAATTAATTTTGTTGATTCATTAAAAAAACTTCAACATCTTTATGATATCGACCAAGTGTGGGAGGATATCGAAGAATCAAAAGAAAAGTCGAGCGTACTACAAGGCGAAGTAAAATCTTTGGAAGAAAAGCTTGTTGTAATTAATACGCAAATGAGTGATCAAAAGAAACAATACGAAAATGAAATACAACTATTAACGAAAAAAAATAAAAATACTATGTTATTAGGTGGATCTTCATTGGGATTAGTAATTATTTTGTACGTCTTAAATATTTTAGGGATTGTATAAATGAGTAATAAATATGTAAAAGAATTATTAGATTTTGCTTCTAAGTTAGATGCAATTGTAGGTGACAGTGGTGAAATTACAAAGTTAGCTTTAATTGTAACTGAAATTCAGGATGAAGTTGCAACGATTGCTCTATTGAAAAAAATAAATGCTGTAGTCGATTCGAAAAATTATAGCTCTGAAGTAAAAATGATGTCGAAAGTACTAAAAGAACATTTGATAAAATATTACGGATACTTAACTGTTTTAGATATTTGTAATAACGAAATTCAAACTGAAGATAAGCGTTCACTGCAAGAACTATTATCTGACTTAGAAGCATTAATTGGACTTGGAAAAGTAAAATCACAGGTAAATAAATTAATTGCTTATCAGAAAGTGCAGCAAATGCGTAAAGCTCACAATCTAGTACAAACCAAAAATACACTGCATTTAGCATTTTTAGGTAATCCTGGTACTGGGAAAACTACAGTTGCTCGTATTGTCGGTCATATTTATAAAAAAATTGGATTACTTTCAAAAGGCCACTTTTTAGAAGTATCAAGGACAGATTTAATAGCAGGTTATCAAGGTCAAACAGCAATTAAAGTTAAAAAAGTTATCGAAAAAGCAAAAGGTGGCGTACTCTTTATCGACGAGGCATACAGTATTACGGAAAATGACCAGAGTGACTCATATGGTCGTGAATGTTTAACTGAACTGACAAAAGCGTTAGAAG
The DNA here is from genome assembly GCF_058797135.1 of Lysinibacillus sp. GW823-FHT02G10. Taxonomy (NCBI): domain Bacteria; kingdom Bacillati; phylum Bacillota; class Bacilli; order Caryophanales; family Bacillaceae; genus Lysinibacillus; species Lysinibacillus sp. GW823-FHT02G10. The sequence goes on along the minus strand of NZ_JBXAJI010000004.1, from coordinate 162,021 downwards.
ATTATCGTGAAGATTTAGTAGTAATAGTAGCTGGTTATATAGAGCCGATGAACAAATTTTTTGAATCAAATCCAGGATTAAAATCACGCTTTAATACATTTATTGAATTTGAGGATTATTGTATTGAAGAACTAGAAGCAATTTTAATTTCAATGTGTAATGAAAATGAATATATTTTACACTCAGAGGCTAAAAATAAAATTAAAATTACTTTAACAGAGTTAGTAGAGAAGAAAGATGAAAGTTTTTCAAATGCCCGACTTGTTCGTAATATATTTGATGAATTATTGATGAATCATGCTAAAAGAGCTGCGCAAATTGAAAACCCTACTAAAGATGAATTATCAATTATCCTTGCAGAAGATTTCCAAGGTATTTGAATAAGAAGTAAAGAATAATTCTATAGAATAGTAAATCAAGTTCAATAATCCAGTTGGAAATGTATTATTAAATGCAGCTGAATTTAGGCTGCATTTTATTTTTTTTATTGTTTCGCTACATAGAAACTGTGCTGGTTTAATACTCCACATACATATCTGCATTCTTCTCCATCGATTCCGCTGTGACATGGGTATAAACTTCCAACGTTACTTTAATATCTTTATGCCCTAAACGATGTATCACTTGCTGAATCGTAAACTTTTGGCTTTCAAGCACTAATGTGCAGTGAGTGTGTCGAAAACTATGGGTAGTAATTTGTATGCTACTTCTTAAACATTTAATTCGTAAATCTGAAAATTGTAGAAGGAGTTCTTACTTACCCCTAAATATTTAGCAGTTGTTTTTAAGTTCAACCATTCTTCATTAACGAGGTTTGTATTATGATTCTTCTTCAAGGGCTATGAGTAGAAGTTTAATGGAGCTAGGGAAAAGAAGTACGTTTGATTTTCGTTATAGGCACAAAAAATAGTGGTCAAAAGATAAATTTAAGAAGATACAATTATACGCTTTCTTCCATATGAATAAAGCGTGTTTGCTTTGGGGGTAGAAAAATATACGGCAACAATCAATAAAGTAGAGGATTATTCAGCATCAAAATTGAAATATAAAAAAGAGCAATATAATAAATTATATAGGTGAATTTAATGGTGAATAAAAATCATAATGTATTGGATGCATGGATTACTGTAGAACAGCTTTCAGAAGGCTCTATAAGTAGAAAAGATAAATCGTACAACTTACTATATAGACCAGAGCAAGATTGGAAACAATTTTTTACTACGTATATAGAACAACAAATAAGAAAAGATCCATTTGCTAGATCGAAAAAGTTTAAACCAGGCATAGTTATGTATTTTGGAATATTTGACTTTGAGGAAGTCGTTGAAATTTTACGTAAAAAATATAAAATCAAAAAAACAAATGAGGATATAGCTAAATCTGAAAAATTTACAATTGCGCTTTATTTTAATCATGAATTGCAATTTTTAGATGATTTTTTATTTCTAACAAGTAGTGGGTATATTCGCAATAAAAGAGATTTCCCTGAAGACTTACGTAAAGTTGAGAATGAATTTAAAGAAATTTTGAGCCGTCGTTTTGAAGAAAACTTTAACGGGATGTTTAATGAGCTTTATACTCGATACAATGTGACGCAAGATAATTTTCGTTATAAATATTTGACGGATATCGAAAATGGGGATACTAACCTTCATTCATTTTTTATTTCAGATTTAAACCGTGCAAAACAGCTTAATAATCGTAATTTAAATCAATATATAAATGGCTTTACTGGCACAAAAATTAACTTAGATAGTAACAAGAATTCGGATTTGTTTAACCCAACAGTTTTTGAAGAAGAGGTTATGCAGCCGAAGTATTATCCATTAGGGAGATTTCCAAGTAATACAGCGTTTGCTCTATCTTTTATGCAGCAGGCGGCGGTTAATTTAGCACTTAACCAAAAAAATTCAATTTTAAGTGTAAATGGCCCACCTGGTACTGGTAAAACAACGCTGTTAAAAGATATTTTTGCGGATTTAATTGTTCAACAGGCAATTGATATCGTTTCAAGTGCTATGAAAAACGTAGATCGAACGATTGTTTACAAAGATAAATATAAATTTGGTCGATTACCAACATCAATTGCCTGTAAAAATATTATTGTAGCTAGCTCCAATAATGGTGCCGTGCAAAATATCGTAAATGAGCTGCCAAAAATAAAAGAAATCGATGAAAAGTTTATTGAAGAGATACAAAATGTAAATTATTTTACGTATATTTCAAATTGTCATCTTGAGAAAAAGTATGTCGACAATAGGTATGAAGTGAACCCGACATTTAAAGGACAAGATAACTGGGGTACGTTCTCTATAGAAGGTGGCAAAGCTTCAAATATGGAGCAGTTAAATTTAACAATTGAGCTAATCACCAAGGACTTAAAGGAAAACTACATTCCGGAGCCACAAGTATATGAGGAATTCAAAAATTTGTATAAAACTGCAAGTCTTGAACGTCAAAATATGCAGCATCTAAGTGAAAAATATTATAAGCTTCGTAAACTAAAGCCGGAATTAACACAAAAGGAACAACACCTAAAACAAAGAGAACAAGCGAAAAAACAAGTGCTTGATGAGTTTTTAAACGACACAGACCGCAAAATGGATGAGCTACAAGTGGAGCTAAATAACCTTAATAACGAGCATCTTGTCACAGCTAACCAAATTGCTGAATTAGATTTAAATCGTGCGCAAGCAGAACGAAATTATGCGCTAATCCAGTCTAAAAAACTGAGCTTCCTGTGGCTACAAAAACTATTATTTAGAGCTAAAGTCGAGCGCTATTTTCTACAATTAACGAACGCAAATGAAGAGCTTAAACAGTTACTAATAAACCGAAACAGCCTTCTTAAACTGAATCAACGAAATGAACAAAATATTCATTCAATCAAAAATGTATTACAAAAGTTGACGAACGAAAAGCAGTCTAAAGTTGTACAATTTAATAATTGGATTACTGCTGAAACAGAAAAATTAAACAAACTAAAAAAACAAATTTGTGATTTAGAAACCGAATTAGCTAAGCATGATATAAAAGGTTTACAATTCGATTTGCCGTATGAGGAATTACAAAAATCAAATCCATGGTTTACTGAAAAATTCCGTGAACTGCAAACGAAGCTTTTTATTCAAGCTTTGAGAGTACGTAAGCAATTTTTATATGACAACGTCGATCATCTATTCGCCTCCAAAATTATATGGAATAGTCGTGGTGAATATGAAGGTAGAGAAACAGGTCAACTAATAGTTAGAGAAGCTTGGTACTGGATAAATTTTGCGATTCCTGTAATTAGTACAACCTTTGCGAGCTTTAGCCGGATGTTTCATTCAATTGACGAAAATAGTCTTGGTTATTTATTTATCGATGAGGCAGGTCAAGCACTCCCACAAGCAAGTGTTGGCGCCATTTTTAGAAGTAAAAAAGTAGTGGTTGTTGGCGATCCATCACAAATCAAACCTGTATTAACCTTAGATTCCAATGTTTTAAATTTAATTGGTCGTCATTACAAGGTGAATAATAAATACGTATCATCTGACGCCTCAACCCAAACATTAATGGATACAGCAAGTCAATTTGGCTACTACAAAACTGAGAACGATTGGGTAGGTGTTCCACTTTGGGTTCATAGAAGATGTAATGAGCCAATGTTTTCAATATCAAACACAATTTCCTATAAAGGTCTTATGGTACAAGGGAAGGAAAAAAACGAAGCAAAAGGAAAAGCGGTTTGGATTGATGTGAAAGGAAATGCACGCGATAAATACGTAAAAGAGCAGAGCGATATCCTTAAAAGTTTAATTAATCTTCAATTAACGAAGACGCCTGAATTAGCAAATGAAATTTATGTCATTACACCGTTCCGGAATGTAGCTAACCGTTTAATTAAAGATTTAGATCAAATCCATTTTACTAAGCGTGAAGAAGGTAGAGTTATAAACGTAGGCACTGTGCACACATTCCAAGGTAAAGAAGCAAAAATTGTTTACTTAGTACTCGGTGCAGATACAAATAGTAAAGGTGCAGCTACTTGGGCAGTGTCAGACCCAAACATCATGAACGTAGCTGCAACACGTGCCAAAGAAGAATTTTATATCATTGGCGACAAACAACTGTACGCATCCTTAGGTAGTAGGGTAGCGGATGAAACAATTAAAATTATTGATGCGTACCAAGTTCAAACAATTGAAAAATAACAATATCATGCAAAAAAACGCGTTTTTCAACCTCGAAGAATGTGTTTTTTTGTATCTATGAAAGTTTTATGAGAAACAGATATTGTATATGATGTAAGATATAGAGAATAGGCTGTAGAACGGATTAAGGGGGTACTTTAAAGTGAGTAATTGGAAGACGATTGATGATTTAAGAGCTATTTTTATTGAAAAATATACAGATTCAAAATTGAACAATGAATTAGAAAAAGCTTGTAGCGAAGAGTTTGAGCTAATGCGAGATTATAACGGTCGACAAATTTTGGAGCTTTTGCAAAACGTTGACGATGCATATGGGGAACTAAAAAAGCTTGGAAATATTCATCATAATGAAGGTGTAGAAGTTCAAATTACATATAAAAATCAAATTTTAGAAGTTGGAAATACAGGTACAACTTTTACAAAAGAAACGATCGAGCGATTATGTCTTGGTAGGGCAAGCAATAAATCTAGTCAAAATATCGGAAATAAAGGAACGGGTTTTCGATCTTTATTAAATAATGCAGAATGGGTTAAGTTATATTCGGGGGAGTTTGCCATTCGATTTAGTGAAGCCTTTTCAAAAAGTTGTTTTAATCAGTTTCGTCATAATGAACTTTTGGTAAAACAGCTCTTATCATGGAAAAAGGAATATCCGTTATGCTTTCCAGTTATGAATTGCCCTGAGCAAATTGAACCTATTGAAACAAATTTTGATACACTCATTCGAATAAAACTTAAAGACAATAGCACCCAAAATGAAAATAGTATAAGTCGCCAGCTAGAGCAGCCATTTTATAAATCACTGCTATTTTTACCAAATATAAGTAAAATTTTGATAACTGTGGATGGAGAGCAACGAATAGCTGAAAAAATAGGTACTTCTAATAATGTCATTATTCAACAAACTGTTAATGGAATAATTGAACATAAAATGCATTATTTTGTGGCAAATAAAGTAGTGCAAATCGGAAACAAAGACGCAACGCTTGCGATTGCTGTGCCAAAATATAAAGATTATGATTTTAAAAAAGAGAAGCTATATTGCTATTTTCCAATTCGAGAGTTTCCAACACCAATTAATGCTTTAATTCATGCTCCTTTTATGACGAACAGTTCGCGGGATAATATATCGAGTGATAGTGAAGGTATAAATAAACGAATATTTAAGCACGTTCTCCACTTTATTAAAGAAATTGCAGAACAATTAGCGCAACCTGAATACGGGGATTTAGCACTTAATTTTGTTATACCAAAAAGTGAGCATCGTTTATGGATGGGTGAGCTGTTTGATTTATATGACGACTATTTACAACTTTTAAGTGAAGCGAAAATTTTGCCGACAATAAATGGCGAATTTTTATCGATTCAAGATAACCCAAAAATAGTAAGCAAAGCGCCTAAAGAATTTAAAGGTAGGCATTTTAATGCATTACTCAATTTAAAGGAAGCTGACCATTTCGAATTCGTAAATGAATTAGCGGCTTTCATTGACTATACGGAAATAGAATATACTCCTGAGCAACTTGTCGATAAAATAGATACACTAAAAGTTGATTGGGATATTGCGACAATTATAAAAATCTTTTTATGGTGGAGTAGGGACTTTTCGGATGCAGATGTAATGCCAGAGCTGTTACTTGATACAAGAAGTAACTATATTCAAAAAACAGACAAAGTATTTTTACCAACGGAAGGCGGGGTATCGTACCTGCCAGAAGAATTAAATTGGGTAAAGCTTTGTGTCATAGAGCAAATGTACGTGGATGAGCTAATTAACCAAATAAAAGCGAATTATCCTGAGGAATGGCATAACATCAACGAAAAATTTAAGGCCGAAAAAACAAGTGATAAACGTTTACTAGCTGCTTATAGTACGAATTATTTAGCTGTAGAATTTACCGAACAAAGCAGCTCGGATTTAATTATCGGGACAATTAATCGCCAAATTGATACGGCAGGAAAAGCAAAATCGTTCATAAGTTGGTTTTTCAAAAAATATGAACATAGACTACAAAGAGGTAGTGAGCTTTCAAAGCTTTCGTATCAGTTGCCAGATGTACACGGCGAAATTAAGCCTGCCAATAAACTGTTTTTTGGAGAACATTATGGCCATCCATTAGGTGAAAAGTTATTTGATAACACTACATATACAGCGTTACCGGAGCCAGCAAAGCTTTACGTTGGACACGATCTTGAAAGTTTTAAGACGTTCATTGAAAGATGTGGTGTTTTAAAGTATCCACTCATTGTTACAGGTGAACCTTTTAACCGTAAACAATTTAATGATTTCCTAAAGCTAAAATATCTAAAAGAAATCGATTTTAATATTAACTATATTAAAGTGAAAAAAATCGAAAATTTTGAAAAAATATTGAACGAATTAACAACTGCTGAAATTGTTGAATGGATAAATCATGATGAAAATTTACTAGAGCTACTTCATTCTGTACGCAGAGAATCAAATGTTAGTCAGCAATCAAACTGGACGGGCTTCAATTTCAAATCAAATGAGTATTTAATTTATCTCCTAAATATAACAGCTTGGATTGAGTTGGGCGGCCATAAATACACACCGCAGCAAATCGTGATGTATGACAAATTAAAGGCGAAAATTCCTTCATTATATGGGATTAGTGCACAGGAATTAACGGAAATTGTCGGCGACACAGTAATTAAATTACTGGATTTTAAGGAATCAATGGCGCAATTAAAGGATAAAGAGATTAAGCAAATTTTAATGAAGTTACCGAAGTTCGATAAAGGTGAGATTAGTCGTAAATTATACGCGGATCTTATTAAGTACAAACGTGATCAAACACCAACGTATACATTGGATGATATTCAGGTGCTTGCTACTGACGGCAATTTTTATTTGAACAAAAACGTGAAATACGCGGATCGTAAATTGCCGAAAATTTTAGAGAAAGAGCATCATCTTATTCATATTCACGTGAAGCAAAATATTATGACAATCAAAAATTGGCTTGGTGTTGAGCGCTTTAACGTTCAATTTAAGCTGCTAAATAGTATTGGAATTGAACAGAGCGTCGAGCATTTCACTGACGAAATAAATGATATTAAAGTGGCGGTTTTATCGACAATTGATTTAAATAAAACGAATGTTGATAAAGTGAAACGAATGCATATTATTCCTTGCCGCGAAGTAGAGGTAGAAGATATTGAACGGAATCACCAAATCTTTTATTTAGAGGACTTTTATTTTGTAGAGGATACGAGAGATTATTATTTAAAGCTCCCAAGCACAATCCAATCTGTTGAGAAATTGCGAGTTTCTGAGGGCTTTGCTAGTGCAATTATTGAGATGTTTAAACAGCTATTAACGCTTGAAATTGACTCTAACTTAATCGAACTATTAATTTCTAAGGACATAATTCATAAACGGGAAAAAATTGCTGAAGCGTTTGGCATCGATCGCTGGAATGAAGCGTACGAATTATTATTCAAGGAAAATGCTACGACAAAACTTGTGCTAAATTATTTCGATAGTTTAGGCACTAGTGAAGACACTTTAAAGGCATTAAATATGATTGATTTCACCTATGTTAAAAAGGATTCAGAGATTGTAATGATTATGAATGCGTTGAAAGAAGTTAAGAAGGATGTTGAACAATTAAATAAACAATCCGAATTAATTCGCATTGACGTTCGAGAATATTGGCAAAGAAAAATAAAAGACCACATTGGAAAAACAAGTGAGCAGTATGCGAATAAATTGTTCAGTAAGCTTGCTGCAGCAGGGGATATTGGAGAGCAAAATACTTACTTAGAAAATTTTTATACTTATCAACAATTTTCGCTTGCGTTAAACGACATTCCTAATTCATTGGCCTTTGATTATGTAAAAGTAATTGAGGAGAAATTCCCTGTATTAACTGAAAAACTCGTTGAGAGAATTGCAAAAGCAGAATATAACTCGAACTATGATTCAATGAATCCTCAAAATGAATGTATAGATGAAATTGCGAATAATGACAAAGTTAAATTAATGATTTATTTTAATCGAAAAAATGAATTTACAAATTGGTTAGCGGAAATGAAGCAGAAATTGAAGCAAGCTGAAATGAAGAGCGGAAATAATATTTATCAAAAATTTGTAAATGTTGTTCCGAAAAAAGTGAATATTACTTTTAGTGAGCAAAATTCATCCACTACACCTCCAACTACAAGAAAAGGAAAATTTTCGTCATTCACAAAAAGTGGCGAAGAGAAAATGAACGCGGCTAAAAAAATTGCAGGTAACAAAGGCGAGCTACTTATTTACAACTTACTATGTAATGATTTTGGCACAGAAAATGTCTCTCCTATATCAGAAGCGTTTGTTGATTTAGGTATTTTAAAGCCAGGCCAAGCTATTTCAGGGCAGTATGATTTAAGCTATAAAGATAAAAGCAACAACTTGTTTTACGTAGAAGTGAAAACGAGTTCTGGTAATTCATTTATTATTACTCCTGGAGAATTAGCATTCGCTAAACAAAACCCAGATAAGTTTAAATTATACTTAGTAACAGATATAGACAGCGATGCGCCAAGCTGTATGGAATTGCCATCACGATTTTGGGAACAGCCATCAAAATTCAAAATGAACGAGGTTATTTCTAGGATTGAAGTAGAGTTTTGGTTGAAGTGAAATAATTGAAGATTTAGCTATAAAAGATTTGAGTGTTTTGTAGATAATGAGTATGTTTTCTAATCAATCAGTATAAATTCTTTGGAAGTAAGAAAGGTGTGCAATTTTGCACACCTTTCTCATTAAAAATTATCTATTTAGTGACCGCCAATTACAGGCTGCATTTTGCTTTGTTTAAACTACTCTTTGAGTAAAGGTGAACTATTCGCTTTTAAGTAATCTAAATATAAATCTGTATTATTCTCCATCGTATCCGCAGTAACATGTGTATACACCTGCATCGTTATTTGAACATCTTTATGGCCTAAACGGTGCATGATTTCAGGGACAGAGAACTGACGGCTTTGTAAGGCTAGTGTACAGTGAGTGTGCCGGAATCCATGTGCCGTTATTGGTCTTAGATTACTTGCTGAATAAATAGAAGAAAGCCAATCACTTGCTCTAGAAGGATCGGAAAATTCGTTTTTCTGATTCTCGAAAATAAATTGTTCATTATCAGCTTTTACAGAGTTGTTACTATACGATAATTTCATTCGTTGAGTAGCCTTCCAATGTTTTAACTCGTCCATAGTATCTTGATCCACAGGCACTTTTCTACTTTCATGATTTTTAGTAGCTTTAAGGTGGAGCTTCTTTTCTGTTGAATAAGCAACAGATTTATTAACCCGGATAACCTTCTTATCAAAATCAATATCACTCCATTTTAGTGCAAAAGCTTCGCCCCGACGGAGTCCTGAATGAGCGAGTAATAAGAAAAATGTATGAACCTTTTGAGTACAATATTTTTTTGTGTATGCAAGAAATTGCATTAGTTCATCAATATTATAATAATTTGAGAAGAATACATCTTCTTCCCCCGCGATTATCTGTTTTCGTTTCACATCATTATTAGTAGGAATACGAACCTTCTCCATTGGATTTTTCTCTAGAACGTCCATATTAACTGCGTCTTGTAACATTGCTTTAAAATAAACTAAAACTTGCCTAGATGATGAATGGATTTTCTTAGATAAAGGTTCTGCAAAGTTCCTACACATTAGCGGAGTTAAATCTTTTAATTTAGTTTCTCCAAAATGAGGTAGTATATGATTCTTAAAACAGTTAAACGTTTTATCGTTAGTTGTAGATTCATTGCCTTTAGCTTTGTAAGTTTCCCAATAAATTTCGAAATATACCTTTACTGTTACATTGGCATTAATAACTTCTTTTTCAGTGTCCTGTCGTTTATTAACTATTGTTCAGGATAGATACCCTCTGCTGCGCGGCTTTTTAAAAGCATATATTCAGCCATTGCCGCTTTTCGCGTTTTAAATCCTCTTCTTCTAGTTACAATAGATTTGTCCCAACCCTCTGGTTTGCCTAAATTAATAGCAAATGCATACGTAGTAATTCCAGTTTTCTCATTAAAGATTTCTTTAATATAATTTTTCATTGTTATATCCCCCGAATTAATTTGAATTCTTTTTAATAAAGCGATCTAAATCAGTTTTACTGACGCGCTTTACATTATCGATTTCTAGTATTTTTAATCCTCGAACACGGAACTTGTATAGAGTGTTTTCACTTACTCCTAAATATTTCGCGGCTGTTTTTAAATTCATCCATTCTTCAGTTGTAGCGGCAGTTTCAATTGGTGGTAGCTCAATTTTTTCTTGAACAGCTTTTACAATTGCTGATACTAAGCGTTTTTCGAAGCTTGAGTAGATTTGATAAATGAGTTTTTCCATGATGATATCTCTCCTGTTGTTAAAATCTAACTAAATTCATCTTTAAGGCGATGAAGTAAAAGTATTATATTCGGCAATTCTCAGAAGGCAATAGTTTTGAATAAAAACTTATAAAAAAATTTGACTAAAGCGAAAATCTAGCTATATTTTAGTTGCTCTTGAAAGGAGTGATTAGATGTATATAGATTATGAAAGCGCTAATGAAGTCAATGGATATATAGAATTGGAAGATGATGAAGTTGTTGCGATTCTAAACTTTATTAATGAGAAGGAATTAATTTATAATGGCGAATGCTATAGCTATTCAATGGATTATGAAGAAGCATGTTCAATCTTTGATAAGCTAGATACAGAAGCAGATATATTAGTAAATACTGAAAAAGAATTTGAATATGAAAAGGTACTTTCAAAAGGAACATTTGAGTATACAACGACTATTTTAGAGCTTGTAGAACATTTTTCACATTTAGTGAACGAGAATATTACGTTCGCAACGCTTTATATTTCAACAGAAAATTTTGTAGTGGAACCTGCACTTCAACTAAAACGAAAGGAAGCGACTGAACAACAGCGATTAGTAAGTGAGGTAATAGATGCAAGTTATTATGATCATTCAATAGATTTACCTTTTTCTGTAGAGAAAGATTACTTCGATAAAATTCGGTTTCAGCCTGGATGGGGAATCGCATATCTACAGGCGAAAGAAAAACATTTAAATAAGTACTATATCCCTTTAAAAGGTTATGAGGTAAGTGTTGAAACAACTGTAAAGTCTTATTTTACAGGTGCTTGTGAAGTCACATATAGTGCGTATCATATTTATCGAAATCAAAAGGATCATAGATATTCGTATAAAGTGAAACGAGCGCAGCGAATTGTTCCTTTCCTTATTAACGAAGGGATTGTTGAGTATGTAAATTTAAAAAACGAAGAAGAATATTTCAAACGTGTGCAGAGAGCGAATGAACTATTAGAAGCATCGTGTCAACAAGCTGAAAAAAGCGTGGAAAGATTATATAAATTGAATGAAGCAATTGTGAAGCCATTTCTAAAGAATCAAAATTATTATGATCGAATGACATCGGAAGTAGCAAATTTTTTAGAAAGTGACTATGCAACGATTTTAGAAACATATTTCTTATTAGGGATTATTTCTTCAGATGAATATTCGTTTCATCATCATTTACAAGATAGATTACGAAAAATGATTTCAGAGATTGAAGTCATAAAACAACTAAATGATGGAGAACGACTTATTACAAAACAAGCATTATTATTGCGTTCCTTTTTAGCAAATACAGAGCTTGCGCCAATAGCGGGAGTAATTCGTGATGGTAACTGCATCCAACGATCGCTAATACAAATTGAGAAGGAACGTTGTTATTCAGAGGAATTCAGAAATACCTCCTTCAAAATATGCATAAGATAGGACGCGCGAATTTTTCGAGTAAACATTTTGAATTAGATGTTTTAAATAGAAATTTAAAATCCATTTCTAGTAGTCAGCAGATGAATGCAGTAATTGAAATGTATCTTCAGCTCGAAAGCAACTTACAATTATTTAATTTAGACAACTTGTTTAATTTAAATTAAAATGTTGATTTTAAAGAGGAACGAATTGAATTATATCAAAGTACTTTCCAAAATATTTATAAGGAAGAAAAGAAAAAGATACCTGAAATATTGCAAAATCCTCGTCAACTATTTTTAGACGATAAAATTATAGATGTATCAAAGTATTCATTTCCAGAATATGAGTTACAATCTCCTACACCTAAAAAGGTGGTAGCATAACGGTTACTCTTGATGACTTATTTATTGCAGCTCAAGAAATGGATGAAATACTTGAACGTCAAACGATCGAAAAGCCCCAAAACTATAAAGACCGCATAGCTAAATTTAAAGTTAGTTTAAACAACAAATACGGAATACATGAAGTTGATTCCATCACAATAAATGAAGTTTGTAACATTATTGGTATGGTAGGTACAGGGAAATCTAACACTCATTCATGTTTTAGTTTATTATTTATCCAAAAATGGATATCGCTCGATGGTACTTTTTGAAACGGTAAAAGATGTGTTAGATAATGTGTCTTTGTTTGAAGCTTTAGGTATTGATTCAACAGCTATAAACGGGCAAAGAGATCAACAAAATCGAATTCAAAAAGTAATCGCATATGATGAAATGATTATATCTGAAAAATACGCAAAACACTTAACAGGAAATTGCTATATTACAACTATCTGATGGAGCATATGATGGATTAGACATGTATGGGAATGAGCCTTGTTATAAATTGAAATCAAATAATAAACCAATACTTTGTCCATTTTATTCATTATGCCCACGTAAAAGAAATATAAGAAAATTTACAGATGCATCGGTCATTTTTTCAAATATTAATAGTTTCCTTTCTAGTAAAACTGGATTAATTCAAAATAAAGGTCAGATGCCTTTACTTGAATATGCATTAGAATATATGGATGTTGTAATTTTTGATGAAGCAGATGCAATTCAAATTAAATTGGACTCGGTAATGAATGAATCAGATTATTTAGAGGATATATTAAATCGAAATAATAATGAAATTCAAAATTATATTAATGAGGTAATAAGAATTCAGGACTACGATACAATAAGGGATTTAAATCTACTTCAAGATTGTTATGAGTTCCTTATCGAATATAAAAAAACTCATAAATTATCATGTGATTATCGAAAAGTTTTCTGCCATAAAATATGGGCAGTGGTTTTCTGCTTTTGTTTTAATCAACTCTGTTGATTTTTTACCTCAAAAATTCAAAGAAGATTATCTTGAATATGTACAAAATAATCAACCAACATTTTCTGAGCTTGAAAACGCATTAACATCAGATGTTCAAAATTTATGAATAAAATATGAAAAATTATTTGAAAAGTATGGGATAAATAAAGATTTACAATTAATCGTTAAATTTTTATTAGCATTAGTTTTTGCAGAAAAATACATCTTTAAACTGCAATATGAACTTGAACAAGTACAGTCAAAATCAAAATCACTACCTAATATTTTCAAAAAAATAAATGAAAGTATTTCAAGTCTCTTACCTAAATCACCAACTAACAATAGATTCGGATTTTTGTACGACAAAGAATTAAATACAATTCAGATTTTTAGACAGCAAGCAATTGGTCGCAGTGCAATGATAGACTTGCCTTATTTAAAATTAGATGAGAAAGGTAACCCACTTGGCCCACATGCACTTTTATTATCTGGGTCAAGTTTCTCACCAAATAGTCAAGCTGGGCATATATATCGTCCGGTTAACTACATTTTAGAACCTACAGATCAAATGAAGGAATTTATAAATAACATTTCAATCAAGTATGAAAAGAAACAAATTGCTGTTTCAGGAATTTCTAATAAAAAGCGAGCGTTAATAGAATTATGTAGTGCATATAAAGATTTGTTTTTAAGTGCACTAAATGCTGAAGGGCGTTCTTTAATAATTGTGAACAGTTATGAACAAGCTGAATGGGTTCAAAATGAATTAAATCAAATTTTACCTACAAAAGTTTGGAGATTAGTTCCTGACTCATCTAAAGGCACAAGTTATTGTCTTCAAAGAAGTAAAGTGAATCAATCTGTTGATATAAACTATAAGTTGTTAGTTGCACCTGCAACCGCTATATCAAGAGGTTTTAATATTGTTGATAAAGACGGCCACTCACTATTTCAAAAATTATTAGTTTTAGTAAGACCTATGACCAAACCTAAACAAGTGAGCGAAGCTGTAGCAATTGTAAATGGTATTGTAACAGAGCGTCTTAGTAAGATGGGAAATACTCAATATACATTTAATGAGTTAGAACAAATTAAAGCAGTTAGGAACTACTCACAAAAAGTATGGAATGACGTACTACGTGATTATTATAGTATTAATCATTCAGAAGAAATTGTGAAAAATAATAATAGTAGCTTCTCGCTTAGTTTTATTAATGCAAATTATAGGTCGATTGTTACGGATAAAAAACTTTACAGCTAAACCTCCTGAAATATTATTGTTAGACCATGCCTTTGCAGCCCAAAAATCCAACTCATTTAATTTATTGGATGAAATGGAAATATATCTTAATAAAGAAGTGAATAATGAAATACATGGCGTTTTGATGGAGAAATTATATGGACCATTTTTAACAGGTCTAATGAGGGGGAAAACAATTGTTTGATACATTAAAACTACAAGCTTATAAACTACAACCTAATTTAAATATCGAATTATATCGATACACATATCCGCAGCAGTGGATTAAAAGTTTTCAAAAAGTTAGTTTTCAATTAAATAAAGAAAAGAAGCACATGCCATTTAAACATATAAAAGAATTTTTGTTTAGTTGGGATCCAGATATTGTGTATGTAAATGATTTAACAATTAATGAAAATGGTGAGATACACGAAAATAACCTGGCATTTGAAATTCTTCCTCGCCTAGTGTATCGAGAGTTAAAAGATTCGCCTTTAAAAGTTCAAGAAAAAAAAATACCGTTTTATGTAACATCCGAAGGGCTACTTTCACAACCAGACCAATTATTTTATGAATATAAAAACAAAAAATATTATTATTCAGTAAAAATTTTTGCGCAAATTCAAACTATTCCTCATACAAGAATTCCGATGCTGCAGTTTAAGTTTAGCGTTTCTCGTTGGATGAGAAACACATTACCAATAATGAAAGACACATCAAATACCGCAACTTATATTCAAATGAATGAACGGTTGATGAAGTTAGCGATAATCAACGATGGTAAGAGTTGCTATTGGGATAAAACTGAATTCGAAATGTTTAAATCTAGGAACTAATAGCGACGCCACATTCATTTTCGAATGTTTTTGTGGGGCATAGATTTAATTTTGGAAAAATAGCAACTGGTGCTGGTGAAACAATAAAGATCGAGAGCTATTAAATAATTGGATTTCACAGGTGATTAAGGGATATGTTCAACCAATGGTACCCGTCATTAAAGGTACAAGTGTAATTGGTCAAAATAGTAAAGAAAAAATAGCGTTAAACTTACAAGACTCTGAAAAAATAATAGAAGTTTTATCAAAAGCTACGGGAAGAAATCAATTAAATATTGAAGTTTTTTATATGGGTAAACAAGATAAATTAATTGAGGAACTTAAAGGAATTTCCTAAATATTTTTGGGATAACAGAAGGCGAAATAGAAATTAATGATTTCAAAATAACAATTAATTATACACAACAAAATGAAATATTATCAGCTCTAGATAAAAATTTGAAAAAAATTGAACGTCATGAACAAAAAATACAACAAATTGCAAGTCGTTTAAACCCAGTTACAGAAATAACGATGTGTTTAGTATTGTTACCGTTTTTAATGGAAAATGAAAAAAATTACTATTCTAAAAATGAGGATCCTAAAAAAGCTATTCGAGCTGGACTAGCGACAACAGGAAGGTTATCACAATTTATTGATTGTACATTTCCTGAGAACGTCGAACATCGCGTAAGAGTCGCAGTGTTAGATTTATTAAGACAATTAGGGTACGTTGATCCATTTGAAACAAGAAAATATAAGACAATTAATTATGATACAGCTATTTCAGCTATTCATATTGTAAATTCAAAAGACACACCGTATGGAAGAACAAAAAGAGCATTTGTATATATTGAACGCGAAGAAGGACAAGGACCAATTAAAGTTAAATGCCCGGCATTATGGTCGGGTAAAAAGTATTATTGGGAGGCAAGTTTAGCGTTTCAAAACATTGCCACATCTGAAGGATTAAAATTACTAAAACCAGATCGTGTGATTCGAGACATTAAGAATAAAATATTTGAATTAAGTTATCAAAAAAACAAACCACATTTATTGTTAATTTTTGGAGATGGAATTACGAGGGTTGAATGGCCATTTATTACTGATAAAAACTTATCTTCTACTCAAAAAAAAGAGCAATATACGCTAAAGTCAATTTGGTTTGAAAAGGGTTAAGAAGATGATGGGTTAAATTTAGATGATTCTAATCAATTGCGTATAATAAGAGTACGAAATAACCAAGAAGTCCCAGATTATTTAACCCCAAGAAATTCTAAAGGGGACTTTCAATCAAAAACAGGTATTTTCATGTTAGATGGGGTTTTTTATAGTATTGGACAAAAGCCAAATGATAAAGAATACAACAATACACGTTATGCCTCTAATAGCAAAGTATTAATGGAATTTCCAAATAAAACATGTAAAGTTCCAAATATGGTAGAATTATATCCAATACACTTAAATCCCTCAGATGATCCGAGTGAATGGATTAGTTTAGTTCATAATTACCGAGAATTTGCTCATCAATATAAAGGAACATTACAATCTCCTATATTATTACACATGGCTACGCAGTTAGAAGAGTATATTTAATATTGCAAGATTTCCAGGTTAGTATTAATTATTGTGAACTATAGATGGAACTTTACAGATATAAAGAATACAGTTTATCGGATTATTAGTTAATATACTTTCATGAAGTATTAATACTGTAAAATGTATATTAATTAATTTTAAACTAGTTTAAGCGCTGCTACTAAAGAATAGCAGCGCTTAATTAGTTATTTGAGTTAAAAGCTTTTCGTAACATCTCCAATTTTGATTCTTTATCAGACTGATGGTAGCGGCTATTTTGTAGAGATTTCTGATACTCTGCTCGTTTAGCTTGAGCTTCGATTTGTAATCGCTCTTGTTCAGCTAGGTATTTTTCTTTATTTTTCAATAAATGCTTCTTGATACTGCTGTTCAATAACTTTATTAGCAAGTAAAAGTTGATCTTTTGTAATTTTAAATGCTTCTGAGAATGTTAATGTGTAAGGTGTTGCAAAAAAATACGCTTTTGGCGGCCCGAACGATGATAGAGGGATTACATGAAATGTTTGGACCGCGATGTTTTGATCTGCTGGAGTAATATACATGATGCTTTTAATTTTTATAGGAACTTCAGGGATGTTTAAGAATTTGTTGAGATCTTCTGGGTTTGCTAGTTTATTAAAAATTCAAGCCATTCTAAATCGGTAGGTTGTGTAGTTAATGCTTCTTTTTCAGATGACCACAATACTAAAGATTCTTTATCTATATCGATAGCTAAGTTAGAACGTTCAATAAAGAATAGTGGTTCATAACCTAAGGATGTATAATAATCTCGCTGTTTTTGAATTGCTTTAGATTTAGTTTGTTCTGAAGCAGGTGTGATATTTGTGGAAATGGTAATAGCGTATAACCGTTCGTGAATTTTGAGGGTAATGTCAGGGATGTATTTTGAAAAGTCAGGGTTCAGATAACCGCGAGTACAAGTGATATTTTCATATGTTTTAGCAATGACTTCAAGTTCGTCCAACATAATAGCAAGAATCTGAGGGTGACGGGGTGTGTCATCCTTTTTCTGTTGCTCATATCTACTATACCGAGCTTCACTTTGCTGAGATGGCTCACAACCTTCTCCATGCTTGTGTTTAAAATAATTGCCACGCTCTGGACCACTACTTACACTTAATTTTGCGTGGCAATATGGACAAATAAATGTCCCTTTATTCGCATTTTATTTATGGTTTTGTATTTCTTGGGGGGATATGTTTTGTGGAATGAAATAAACTTGTTGATTATTTACGTGAAAGGCTTCTCTCATATTATAACCTCCGTAGTTAATTTTATTTATATACGATTCGAAAAGTAGAAAGTTTCATTTATAAAATATTACTAAAAGTTCTTTATAGTAATAGTCATAATAATTAATGTGATATACATCAAAGAATATTTAAATAATCCGAGAAATTAGTGTGTATAAAATGAATTTAATATTCGTTAGAAATGGTACAATAATAATTACTATTTGTAGTTTAACTTATATGTGAAAATTAAAATTTTAGGAGTGAAATTATGTTGCAAGATAATATTAACAGTAATGAAAAAGTTAAGCCTAATACGGCATTTTTAAGAGAATTAAAAAGTAAATTACCTGAATTTTTTACAGCTGATAAATATAATGACGACGGAGAAATTATTGAAGATGGAAGTTTTGATTTAGAAAAATTTCAACGTTATTTAAAAGAAAATAATATTGAAGAATTAACAAGTGGATATCAATTAGATTTTATAGGAAAGGATTATGCAAAAAAACAAGCTGGTGAATTTGCAAAAACAGTTTTAGTACCTGATTTACAACGAAATCATTCAGCAGAGAATAAAGATAGTAAAAATCTGTTTTTTACGGGTGATAATTTAGAAGTTCTACGTCATTTACAAAATAACTATAATAATTCTGTAGATATGATTTATATTGATCCTCCATATAATACGGGATCAGATGGATTTGTATACCCAGATAGTTTTGATTACAGCGATGAAGATTTAAAAAATATGTTTGGTATGTCAGATGAAGAATTAAAAAGATTAAAAAGTATTCAAGGTAAAGCGACACACTCTGCTTGGCTTACATTTATGTATCCAAGACTTTGGTTATCGAAACGTCTTTTAAAGGAAAAAGGTGTAATTTTCATCAGTATTGATGACAATGAAGTAATGAATCTTAAATTAGTATGTGATGAAATATACGGAGAATCGAATTTTATTACAATTATTCCTTGGCAATCTAGACAGTCTGTTCAAAATGATACTGATTTTAGTATCAATCATGAATATTTAATTTGCTATGCGAAAAATCGTAGAAGTGAACACCGTCGTTTAAAAGAGTCCAATAAAAAATTGTGGTATGAGTTGGAAAGTTTTGCATTTAAACCGTTACCATTAGATAAATCAAATTTTAGTAATCCAGATAATGACCCTCGTGGACCCTGGAAAGCAGATCCTTTCGATGCACCGAACATTCGACCAAACTTAACTTATGAAATTGTAAACCCGAACACAGGCATAGCTTATTTACCGCCAACTGGTAGATGTTGGAGAACTGAAGAATCAAGTTACCAAAAATTACTTGCAGACAATCGCATTGTTTTTGGTAAATCAGGGGAGTCTAAACCGCAATTAAAGGTGTTTTATGAAGAGAAAAAAGAATTTGGTTCGGTCGAGAATTCTTGGTTTACGGGTGAAAAGTTAGGTACTACTACTCAAGGTACAAAAGAATTACAAACTTTATTCGGTGGTAAATCATATTTTGATACACCAAAGCCAACAAAATTGATTAGAAAATTAATTGAATTATCGACAAAAAATGATTCAATTATTATGGATTTTTTTGCTGGTTCAGGAACGACAGCAGATGCAGTAATGCAATTAAACGCTGAGGGTGGAAATCGTAAATTTATAATCGTTCAAATTCCTGAAAAAACTTACGATTTAAATGAAGATGGTACGAAACAGGCAATTCGAAGCAACCAACTTACATTTAAAGATGGTTATATGTCGATTGATGAGATTACTAGAAAACGTATTAAATTAGCAAGTGAAAAAATTCAAGAAGAGGCAGGTTTAACTTTGCCAGAAAATTTCGATGGTGGATTTAAACATTACTATGTTGTTGAGCCCAACCAACCTGTGTTAGATGACTTAGAATCATTTGATATTGAATCTGGGCTATTCAAAAATAGTCAAGGACAATTAGTACAGTTATCTGAAAGTGGTTTTGATGATATGATTCAACCATTTTCTTCTGAAGGTTTAAATGTAGGCGGGAATGCCTCAGGTAAAGATACAATTGTGACTACATGGATTGCATTAGACGGATATAAATTTGATGTAGAAATTAATAATATTGAATTTGTTGGTTATAACGCATATTACGTTGATAATAGTAGATTATATTTAATTGATTCAAGCTGGGGCCCACAACAAACGCAGCAATTATTAAATACTATAGGGACAAACAAATTAAACGTACAAACTATTGTACTGTACGGATATTCCTTTGATTTAGAAAGCATGAAAGAAATTGAAATTGGTTTAAAACAACTAGATAATAAAGTGAATGTAATAAAAAGGTATTAAGGGAGGTAAAACTTTTGAAAATTTTATTAGAAGAACTCCCTCACCAAGAAGAGAGTTTACAAGCGATAATAGGAAGTTTTACAGGGATAGATCATAATCAATCAGGTCAAGAAGTCGATACTGTTTATGCTAATCCATTTATTCGTGGGCGATATACAGAGTCTGCAAATATCGATGTAAAAATGGAAACTGGTACTGGTAAAACATATGTTTATACGCGGTTAATGTATGAATTGCATAAAAAATATGGACTATTTAAGTTTGTCATTGTAGTACCTACACCTGCAATAAAAGAAGGTACAAAGAATTTTATTCAAAGTGATTATGCTAAACAACATTATTCTCAATATTACGAAAATGTTCGTATGGAATTAAATGTAATTAATGCAGGAGACTTCAAGACAAAATCGGGTCGCAAAAATTTTCCAGCACAGTTATTGAATTTTGTTGAAGGTAGTCGCTTAAATTCGAACACCATTGAAGTTTTATTAATTAATGCAGGTATGTTAAATTCGTCAAGTATGAAAAATAATGACTATGATCAAACATTAATTGGTGGAGTAACGAGTCCAATTGAAGCGCTTCAAAATGTACTTCCAGTAGTCATTGTCGATGAGCCACACCGTTTCCCAAGAGATAAAGCACTTTATAAAGCGATTGAATCAATAGAACCTCAAATGATTGTGCGTTTTGGGGCTACCTTCCCAGAGGTCATAGTTGGGAAAGGGAAAAATAAAGTTACGAAAAAAGATTATTACCGTGGTAAACCACAATTTGATTTAACGGCTGTAGAAAGCTTTAATAATGGATTAGTAAAAGGTATCGACATTTATTATCCAAAATTAACGGAAGAACAGGCAAAGAATCGTTATGTTATAGAAAGTGTAAGTGCCAAAGAACTAACATTAAAGCAACAAAATAAAGTGTGGACTCTTAAAGTTGGCGATAAATTAGCAGATGTAGACTCGGCCTTCGAAGGTGACGTTGAATATGCAGGTGCAAAATCATTAAGTAATGAACTAGAGTTGGAAAAAGGGATGAGCTTAATTCCAGGCACTTATCAATCCTCGTATCAAGAGCTCATTATTAAAGATGCAATTGATAAGCATTTTGAAATTGAACAAAGTAATTTTTTAAGACATAATCAACGCGAAAATAATGCACCGAGAATTAAAACGTTAAGCCTATTTTTTATTGATAGTATTAAAAGTTATCGACAAGAGGATGGGTGGTTAAAAGCAACTTTTGAACGTCTATTAAAAGAAAAATTAGCGCGTTTAGTATCAGAATACGAATTTAAACGTTTACCTAGAGAACAGGAATATCTAGAGTTTTTAAAAGCAACACAAGCAAGTTTAGCTAGTGAAAATCAAAATGTTCATGCCGGTTATTTTGGAGAAGATAGAGGCAGTGGAGATGAAGCAATACAATCTGAAGTAAACGATATTTTAAATAACAAAGTAAAACTATTAAGTTTTAAAAATGAAAATGGGAATTGGCAAACGAGACGCTTTTTATTTTCAAAATGGACATTGCGTGAAGGCTGGGATAATCCAAACGTATTTGTTATTGCAAAGCTACGTACATCTGGTAGTGAGAATAGTAAAATTCAAGAAGTAGGTCGTGGTTTACGTTTACCGGTTGATGAAACTGGTCATCGTATTCAGCAGCAGGAATGGTCATCAAGATTAGCGTTCCTTATCGGATATGATGAGAAGGATTTTGCTAAGAAGCTAGTCGGAGAAATTAATAGTGACATGAAGGTTGAGTTGAATGAATTAAAGCTTTCAGATGAAATGATTCAATTAATTGTTACAGAAAGACAAAAAATACAGTCGAATTTCACAGATGAAATGCTGTTGGAGCATTTAGATCATTGTGGAATTATTAATCGTAAAAATGAGTTTAAACAGGATGTAGAAATCGACGGTGTGAAGAAAAGCGGATTTGAATGGTTGTTGGATTTATATCCAGAAATCAATTCTACTCGTTTGAAGGAAGATAAAGTTAGAGATGCTACAAATAGTAATGTAAAAGTTCGTGTAAAGCTTAAAAAAGAGAATTGGGAAAAAGTAAAGGATTTATGGAAAGAAATTTCCATACGCTATATGATTGAATTTAAGCGAATTCCAGAGCAAATTCAGATGGTTGCAGAAGAAGTAATGACAAATGTTGATTTATATGAAAGAGAAGCACCAATTCAAATGAAAGAAGCATTACATGCGAGCGATGATAATAAAACTGTTGCAATTAAAGAGCAGGAATCTGAGTATCGTCGTGAATATTTACCTGGAATGGCCTACGGGAAATTTATAAGATTATTAAATCAATCTACTAATATTTCTGTACAACAAATTCATAAAAGTCTATTTAACATGATGAAAACATCATTAAAAGGGGATTCGAGATATTTAAGCGAATTGTCATTACAAAATATTTCTAGCGAATTTAAAAGAAGGTTTGATGAGATATTTGCTCAATCTTACGAATATAAAAAATTACAATTCCAAGCACGTACATCGATTTATAATCCAGAATCAGATCAGTTCATAGGAGACATTAACGCTGAAGTGATTGGTACAAATATTGATAACCAGGCTCGTGAAGATAGTCGATATTTATATGAGACGCCTCCTATGCGTTATGATAGTGTCTCACCAGAAAGAGAATTGTTGCGTTATGGTTATAACGAGAAAGTTACGGTATTTGGCAAATTACCTAAACGTTCGATTCAAGTTCCAAAATATACAGGTGGAACAACTACACCTGATTTTATTTATATGATTGAAAAAGAAGATGAGACAAATGTGTATTTATTAGTTGAAACAAAAGCTGACAATATGCGTGAGGGCGATAAACGAATTGTAGAAATTCAAAAGAAATTTTTCGAGCAATTAAAACATCTAAATATCGAGTATGAAGAAGCAACGAATGCGAGACAAGTATATTCTGCAATCAAAAAATTAGCAGGGGAATGAGGTTCGATAAATGACAACAAAAATTTCATTGATAAATTTAATTGAAAATGAAGAGTTAATTAAAACAGGGGCTAAGCCTAAATTACCTATACAAATTCCGAATGTGGTGGATGGAATGTTAGATGTTTATCGCATCCCTTTGGATTATCTTTATTACAATGATGAGAATGGCCGAATTGCTTCGGCTATTTCTCGTCAAGAAATTCGAGTAACTCCAGCTTTAGATAGAGAAAATCCAGAATTTAATTTATTAATTGAACAAATGATTGTAGAAGATAACCCGTCGAAATTAAATCAAACGAAAAAATCTATTAAGGAATCTGGTCAGAAAGTATTTGGATATGTTTTAGCAGATGGGCGTGTTATTGATGGAAATAGACGGTTTACTGCGTTAAGACAGTTAGCAAAAGAAACAGGAAATACGTATTATTTTGAGGCAGTAGTATTACCCTTTACATATGCCTCAAAAACTGAACGAGTTGAAATTAAACGTCTTGAGTTAGCAATTCAAATGGGTACAGAAGAGCGTCAGGCATATGACCCAGTAGATTTATCTGTTGATATCTATCAAACAGTTGTGATTGATCAATTAATGACAGATAAAGATTATGCAAAAGAGGCTAATTTAACTTCAGCAGAGGTGAAAAATCGTATTGAAGTAGTTGTAATAATGCGTGAATATTTACAATTTATTAACGCAGATCAACATGCTTATCATATAATTAAGGACATTAAATTATATACTCCGCTTTATGAATTAGCCAAAAAATTAAATAAACAATTTCCTAGAAAAGGGCCGAATTATGAGCAAAGTAAAATTACAGCATTTGCATTATTAACAAAAATGTTTGCGACTGCTGCAGATACAGGTCGTGAAATTCGAGAATATTTTACAAATGTATTAAGTAGTTCATATAATGAAGAATTTAATGAATCTATTGAAGAAGCAGTAGATGATTTACGTGACAATTTTGAAGCAACAAAAATTTCAACAGCAACCGATTTAAGAAGAAGGCTTGAAAAATCAACACCTGAAATTCGAAAAATCAATGAAGAATATATTCGTGTAAGCAATCGTGAAAGCCGTGGAAAAAATGTTGAAAGTTTTATTTTGAATGTTAAAGAAACATTGAATACTTTAAAAGATATGCAAAAAGGAGACGGGTTAACAGGTAACCTGAATTTCGCTAATTTTAGCAAAGATCAAATTAATGAGATTCGTGAATATTTAATTCAAATAAACTTAGTTAGTAGAGAGTTGATTGATATTTATGAAGATGAAATCTAATCCCAAAATATTAGCCGTTGATATTGAAGGCGAAACATATTTTCAACTGCAAGATTCAGATGAATTTTATTTCTCACAAAGTAAAGTAAGAAGAGTTTTAGAAAGATTCCAAAGTTATTTTGTAAACTTCGAAAAATTATTAATCCACCCAGAAATTAATTATGTCTCATTACAACAACTTATAGATAAAGTTAACAAAGCTTTAAATCGTGTTGATAATGCATTCATAGAGTTAAGTCCAGAAGTTCAACGCTATATTGAAAAAACAAGCTACGCAATAAATGAACAGCGCATTGCAGGAAGTACGATAAAGGCTTTGGACAATCGCTGGTCTAATGAATTGGTGCATTTTACCGAGATTTTAGATGAAGAAATCACTCGTCCATTAAAGGTACAACAATTGCAGGCTAGTTTTTATTTAGCCACAATGAAAAGAGCAGCTAATTTTTCTGTACCAGGTGCAGGAAAAACGGCAATGATGTATGGTGCATTTGCATATTTGAGTAGTAAAAAAATTGCTCAAGCTCGACAAATGCTTGTCATTTGTCCAATTAATGCATTTGAAGCTTGGCGTACCGAATACCTAGAAGTATTTGGTTCAAAACGAACATTGAATTTTATTAATTTAAGAGAAAATAAATACCGTGATTTTGGTAAGCTTCGTTCGGATTGGGGTACAGCTGATGTTATCGTTATAAATTATGAAGCACTTGAAAGTAAATTAACGATTTTAAATGAGTTAATTGATGACAAAGTAATGATAGTATTCGATGAAGTACACCGTATAAAGGGGATAGGTGGAAAAAGATCCACAGCAGCTTTAAATTTAGGGCAACAAGCAAAGTTTCACTATGTTCTTACGGGTACACCAATTCCAAATAGCTACAAAGATATTTATAACTTTTTACATTTACTTTATGACAGAGAGTATGATTCATTCTTTGGGTGGGAAGTAAATGATTTAGCTAATCCACGGGTTGAAGAAGTAAATGAGTTAATACAACCATTCTTTTGGCGTACGAATAAATCTGATTTAAAAGTACCTCTTGCTGAACCAGATTATTTAATTTCTGTTAAACCAAATGCAATGCAACAATCGGTAGTTGAAACAATTTATGAAAATGAAAGTAACGTATTATCACTTTATTTAAGACTTTTACAAGCCTCTACAAATCCTGAGCTATTGTTAGATAATATTGATTATAGAGAATTAGGATTTTTAAATGATGAAGTAGAGCTAAATCAGCTCAATGCATTAAATGATGAAGAGCGTACACTTGCTAGAAGAAGAGCCTATGAACAATTACAAGTAGATAAAATCCAATCTAGTAAATTTGATAAAGGTATAGAGTTAATCGAGAAATTAGTAGGTGAAGGTAAAAAGGTAATAGTGTGGGGAATGTTTGTTAAAACGATGCAAAAAATAAAGAAAACGTTAGAGACGAAGGGAATATCTGTGAATTTAGTCTACGGGGGCACACCAAAAGAGGAACGTGTGAATTTAATAAATGATTTCCGTGATGGTGATATATCAGTAATGATTTCTAACCCAAACACTTTAGGTGAATCTATTTCTTTACATCAAACTGTACACGATGCGGTTTATTTTGAATTTAATTTTAATCTAACATTTATGTTGCAATCTAGAGATCGTATACATCGATTAGGCTTAAAAGAAAATCAATATACAAGGTATTATTATTTAATGTCTGAAGGAAACCGTGCACATGTAGGGTTTATTGATGAAGCTGTATATAAGCGTTTAAAAGAAAAAGAGAAATTAATGTTAAACGCAATTGATGGAGAATTATTGATTCCGGAAGTAACGGATGATTATTTAGAAGATGTTAAAAAAATAGTCTTTAAATAAAAGATGAAATTGCTCCACAAGCACATTCATTTAAAAAAGTTGCCAAAAAAGTTGCCACGCGCATTTTTGTTACAAAAAATGCGCCGCATACCTTGATATGACGGGGTTCTGGAAAGAAACCTTCCAACCCCCGCCGTCTCCATACATAAAGATGAGCAATATTGTAGCGGTAAATAATGATAAAAGTATCATCATCTAAAAATGGCGGATACAAATATTTTAAATACATTTGGCAATGAATTATTTACTAAGCTTTTACTGAATTTAAAGTTAAGCAGCACACCAATATAGTAAAAAGGTTTACATCAGCAAAATAAGGTATACTATATTGGTTGAATAGATTTCTTTAAAGGCAGGAAAAGTAGGTGAACCAAAGTGGGGAAATATCAATTGGATACTAAAGGTAAGGCGGCTGTGACGAAGTATCATGAAAAAAACAAGCCAGCCCAATTTGATAAAAAGCAGCAACTTGAGAAAATACGTGCGGCGTATTTGAAAAAGAAGCAAGAACAAACAGATCAATAATTTGAATGAAAACATAGGAAGACTAAATCTCCCTATGTTTTTCAAATTGCGGCAGATATTATTATTCTCCTAAATGGCAGATTCGATGACAGAAAACTTATTATCAGATATCCATTGCTCTTAACATTCCTTGTACCGTACTACCCTAGAATTTTACTCCGTCTTCAGTTCAACTTAAGCTGATTTTGGCCTCTCAAAGTATTTATTGTGGAGCATAATGCAACAATTCCAAAAAAATACGATTCGCGGGATTCAGCCTAAGAAGATGTGAATCTCATCACTGTAATGGTAGAAGGGTGTGCTAAAAGTCGAGAAACTTTCAGCACACCCTTTTTGTATTTAATTGAACAGACGACAATGAAGGAGTAATATACTCCCGTATTTTTCGATCCATCATTTAAATATATAGTATAGTTATTGTAAAAACCGAAATGATTGAGGGGACTGGAAGAAATGAACTTACTAGAAGTTGGAGTAAAAATAAAGCAGATGCGGAAGAAAAATAAAATGTCTCAGGATGATTTAGCTTCGCAGATTAATTTAACGAAAAGTCATATTTCAAAAATAGAAAATGGTAAAGCGACACCGAGTCTGGTGACATTGTCCAAGATTGCGGAAATATTTGATGTGCCAATGGCTTGGTTTGTTATTCAGGATCAATTTGATGGCATTTCGATTGTATCGAAAAAAGAACGCAATGAGACTGTTGAGACGAATGAACTTGGCTATCAATATGAGCTGTTAGCGAATAAGAGCTATATGAGCAATATCAATCCTTCTATTGTTACTGTACATAATGGGGCGGAAAATTTAGCTCCTTATACACACGATAATGATGAATTTATTTATGTCATTTCGGGTAGTATCGTCTTGAAATACGATCATAAATTTTACCATTTAGATGAGGGGGACTCTGCGTATTTTTCTGGGAAAAAGGAGCATATCTTTATTAACAATTCTATAGAGAATTCAAAGGTATTAACGATTTATGTTGAGGATTAAATCTTTCCTTTAAACGTAAATATTATCGAAAATACAAATTTCTTGTTTACAATACTATTCAGACAATTTACAATTGGTGTAATGTTATTCAACTAAGTTGAATTATATTACACTTTTTTAATTTTGGGGGTATGGGGATGACTTCACGTATTAAGGGATTTTATTTACTTTCAGTAGAAGAGCGAATTAAGTTAATCGCTGAAAAATCAAATTTAACCAACGAGGAAGTTGAAGCTTTAAAAAGTGGAATTTCATTAGAGCTTGCTGATGCAATGGTTGAAAATGTTATTGGACATATTTCAGTGCCTCTAGGGGTAGCGGCCAACTTTAAGGTGAATGGCAAAGAGGTATTTATTCCGATGGCTACTGAAGAGCCGTCAGTAATTGCTGCGGCTAGTAATGCTGCCCGTGCAGCATATGAGTTAGGGGGTATTTTTACTTCCAGCTCGGGAACAGTTATGCGCGGACAGATTCAGGTATTAAATATTGAGGACCCTCATGCAGCGAGGGCGAAAATTTTTGAACATAAAAATGAGATCATCGAGCATTGTAATGAAAAGGATCCAACGTTAGTCAAGTTAGGCGGTGGAGTGAAGGATATAGAAGTGCACTTAATCGACACAGCAAAAGAAACAATGGTTGTCGTTCATTTAATCGTAGATACGAAGGATGCAATGGGGGCAAACGCAGTCAATACGATGGCGGAATCTGTGTCACCATTAATCGAACGTATTACAAATGGACGAGTTGTGCTACGGATTATTTCAAATTTAGCAGATAAGCGTATTGTTCGTGCGCGTGGAGAATTCTCGACAGAAATGCTCGGGGGGATAGAGATTGCGAAAAATATTGTAAGTGCTTACGAATTTGCAGATGCTGATCCGTATCGGGCTGCCACACATAATAAAGGGGTTATGAATGGTATTACTGCTGCAGTATTAGCATCGGGTAATGATACACGTGCTGTTGAGGCTGGTGCTCATGCCTATGCTGCTCGTTCTGGTAGATATCGTTCTTTAACAACGTGGGAGCTGAATAAAGCAGGCAATCTTGTTGGGACGTTGGAATTGCCATTAGCTGTTGGTATTGTGGGAGGGGCTACGAAGACTCATCCTGTTGCAAAAGCAGCGCTAAAAATTATGGATGTGCAATCTGCAGAGGAGCTAGCTAGCTACATTGCAGCAGTAGGATTAGTAGAAAATCTAGCAAGCTTACGCGCACTTTCAGCAGAGGGTATTCAATCTGGTCATATGCGTCTGCATGCGAAAAACTTGGCTGTAATGGCTGGGGCAACAGGCGATATTATTGATCGTGTTGTGCAGCAGGCGGTAGAAGAGAAGGATTTCCGTTATGATCGTGTTTTAGAGATTACAAACTCTCTGCGAGGTGAATAATACATGGCGAATACTCCATACAATGAGCAAAAAAATGTAGAGGAAAAGAAGTTTATTGAAATTTTAGGAGACACGGTTTCTGGCAATCAGTTAATTATTTCAATTATTTTAAGCGTTGCCGCAAGCTTTTTAGGCTATCAGTTTGGTCAGTGGGTTTTTCCGAAGTTTGCAGACCCTCAGATGATTAACTCTTATTCACTGTTAACAGGAATCACGGGTATTCTGATTGTTGTTGCTATTAATACGATTCTTTTTAAACCAAAGCGTATTTTAGTAGAGGATGAAGCATCTAGTCATTCTTTAAAGGAAGCATTTGAGGATTTACAAATTGATATAGACGAGGAAATACGCTTAATCGAGGAAGATCCGGTGACAAAAAAGGAGCTTGAGGATTTTGGTATTCTTTCTAGCTTACAAGGCTTGAAGGGAGCGGATAAAAAATGAGTATTTATGTAATAGCTCTTTTATTTGCATTTCTTGGTGCAGCAATCTTTACTATAATTGGACTTATTTCAGGTACAGATGAAACAGCAATTATGGTACCAATTACATTGCTAGTTATTTTGCTGGGAGCGCCTCCTGAAGGGGTATTCGCCTTTTTCATGGCGGGCGTGTTAGCTAAGCATTTAACACATGCTGTCCCAACTGCGTTATTAGGAATTCCAGGGGATACAACGGCTGTACCGTTAATCGATCATGCCAATACATTACGCCGTTTAGGCATGCCGCACGTTGCACTACGTAAAATGATTTCTGGCGGTGTTATCGGTGCATTTATCGCCCTACCAACCGCTGTATTGTTAGGTCAGTTTTTAGGTCAATTTGCCGACTTTTTTAAATCTTCATCAGGCATCATTTTTACACTTGCCGCAATTTTAATCGCATTCTTTTCAAAGGGAAAATGGGCAAGTATTTTAATCATTGTTCCATTTGCATTTTTCATTAAAGCTTTAGATAGCGTTAGCTTTGCGATGCTGGATAAACATTTAAGTATTACATTCTTTTTAGGAATTGCGATTGGACCGATGTTTTGTAATATTTTAATGGCGGCTTCTTCTGTTGCTAAAAATGATCTAGCACGCAGTAAGCCAAATCAATATAATCTTGCTCCCGAAACGAAATCATGGAAAGGCTATTTCCCGAATCCATTTAAAATTTTATCGAAAAGGCAGACCATTTTTACGAGCATTACAACGTTTCTTTCCTCCCTTACATTTGTCTTCAGTCCTGTTGGGATGACGTCATTGATGGGAGAAATTGTAGGCTCTCGTACAAAAGGTGCCTATAAAAAATCAACAACGAGTCTTACTGTTATGAATGGTGTAACGGAATCGACATATATTGCTGAAGCGATTATTCCATTAATTGCATTCGGTATTCCGTTAAGTCCAGTAGCACTTGGACCAGCATCACCTTTATTTAATGCACCACCGATTTTTACAGTAGATCCAGTTAACAACCTACACACGCTAATGTCTTCATGGGACTTTTTCATTTTTGGGTTAATCGGTATTAGTGTAGCCGCTTTAATTGCTTATCCATTTGCGATGAATTATGCACGTAAAGCATCTGTATTAGTATTGAAATATATTAGCCAGGAAGCAATCGTAGCGATGTTTATCGGATTAGCATTTTTGCTTGCCTATAACGAGGCACAATTGCTAGGAGTAGTGTTAACATTTACAGTCGCAACTGTGGGTGGTTTATTAAATCGTATTTTAGGTGTAGGGGCCGGTGTGCAATTCATGGTATTCTACGCATCAAGCTGGATTATGCTACAGCTGTTCGGCATTTAATTAAAGGAAGTGTATCTTGATGACTTTACCAAAACAAGTGGAAATAAGAGAAGTAGGTCCTCGTGACGGCTTACAAAATGAGAAAATTTTTATTCCAACTGATTTGAAAGTGCAATGGATTAATTTAATAAGTGAAACAGGTGTCCGTCATATCGAAGTATCCTCTTTTGTTAGTCCCAAGTGGATACCAGCTTTAGCCGATCATCATGAAGTGTTTGAGCAAATCGCACGTGATGAAAAAATAACGTATGCAGCGCTTGTGCCTAATTTGAAAGGGGTAGAAGGAGCCATTCAACAAAAGGTTGATGAAATTGCGTTATTTATCTCCGCCTCTGAGGAGCATAATCAAAGTAATGTAAACGCTTCAATTAACCAATCTTTACAGAACTTAAAAGCTGTAGCTGAAGCAGCAAATCGTGAAGGTATATCGTTAAGAGGCTATATTTCAACTGTATTTGGCAGTCCGTTTGGTGATGAAGTAAAGCTTCAAACAGTGAAGGATATCATTGATGCCTATCTAGCAATGGGCGTTTCTGAAATTTCACTAGGTGATACAATTGGGGTAGCGGATCCTGTACAAGTAAAGGCTATTTTATCAGAGCTACTCACTCAATACGATAGTGATTTGTTTGCCCTTCATTTTCATGATACGTATGGCCGTGCTTTAGCCAATATCTTTGCAGCACTTGAGCTGGGGATTACAAAATACGACAGTGCTATTGGAGGTTTAGGGGGTTGCCCCTATGCCCCTGGTGCAAGTGGCAATGTGTCAACAAATGATTTAGTAAATTTCCTGCATCGTTTAGGTGTGCAAACGAATATTGATGAAGAAAAACTATTTACCGCCACACGATTTTTACAGCAGGCAATAAATAGACAGCTTGATAGTAAAGTGTATAAAGTGCAAAGTAATTAAGTAAAAGAGCACCTCTATAGTTAGAATTAAAATGAGAACTGCCCCACCAATTGTTAGACACACTCTACCAATTGGTGAGGCATTTTTTTACATAGGAAAAATAGTTTTATGCCAATTAATCAGCAAATTAATCATACTACCTTTGAATTCAATAGATGACCTTACTAAACATGATCACTATACTTCAAACACTTTGACAGCAGTTGGGTACGATTGGTTACTTGAAATTTTCTATATAGATTTTGAAGGTGTTTTTTAATTGTATTTTCACTGACGAATAATTGCTTGGCGATATCTATGTTTTTCAAGCCTTTGAATACAAACTTTAAAACTTCTCGTTCTCGATCTGTCATTTCCAACACGATGGAGGGCTGTGAAAAGTGATGTAAGGAATACATGTTTTCGATATTTCTTTTCAAATACACTAACTTTAAAATATCTTTTTCATTAAATAGCTTCTCTCCGGTTTTCCTTAAAAAGCCAATAACGGCTACGAGCCTATTGTCTATTCTTAAATACATGGCCATTTCATCTTCATAGCGATTTTCTTTCAAAAATACTTCTTTATAGTGGGTTTGTTTTTGCAGGCACATAACTTCATTCCTACTCATTAGCTGAATGGAAGGCTGTGTATTTATATTTTGGGGGTGCAATGGATCAAAGTTTTTATATCTTTGTAAATAGTCATTAATCGTGTGACTCTCTATATTAAAAAGCACAGGGGCGGTTAGCTCATTATTTGCTATTTCCCAAAATAACATATGGTGATAGCCGAGATGCTGACTAATTGTTTGCAATAGTTCATGTTTAAAACATTCATTGCTTTGTTTCACATTCATATTTGAAATATGATAGCTTGCTTTAAGAATGTTTTCTAAATCATTTTCTAAAAACATGAAAACACCTCATTTCTCTATTATGCATTTATATTCTACTTAAAACAGAATTATCCTTTCGGGTAATATCTTAAATTTAGAATATTCAGTACATTATAGTTGCAAGATTACTACTATACGAGGTGATAATATGAATTTACAAGAGTATGCATCCTATGACGGTATTGGGTTGGCAGAGCTAGTAAAATCAAAGGAGGTAACACCACAGGAGTTAAAGGAGCTAGCGTTAGAAGGAATAAAAAAAGTCAATCCATCCATTAATGCAGTTGTTAGTGTGTTAGAAGAGCAGGCTGATAAGGCCATTGAGAAGGTTGATGAAAATGCGCCGTTTGCAGGTGTTCCGTTTTTAATTAAGGAGCTTGTGTTACATGCAGAGGGTGTTCCGCATAGTATGGGGAGTCGTATTGGAGAAAATACGGTTATACCCGTCGATAGTGAATTAATGGCGCGCTTTAGAAGGGCTGGCTTGATTTTAGCAGGTACTACGACAACACCTGAGTTTGGCTATAATGCAGCGACTGAAGCAGTTATTTATGGTGCAACGCGCAATCCGTGGAATTTAAATCATAGTCCAGGCGGTTCGAGTGGTGGGTCAGCAGCGGCTGTTGCAAGTGGTATTGTGCCAATCGCTCATGCCAATGATGGTGGAGGTTCTATTCGTATCCCCGCTTCCTGTAGTGGGTTAGTGGGATTAAAACCTACACGTGGAAGAGTTCCAGCTGGTCCATTCAATAGCGAGCCTTTAAATGGTATTGCCATTGAGTTCGCTGTGACTCGTACAATTCGTGATACAGCTGTTTTATTGGATCAAGTAGCAGGCCCTGACTTAGGGAGCTATTCCAAATTAGAAGTAACACATGCACCGTATGGACAACTTATCCAGGAAACAGTGCGCCCGCTAAAAATTGCTTGGACAACTGAAACAAATTCTGGGGCATTTGTCGATCCGGAATGTATAGAAGCGGTTCATAAAACAGTTCAAGTATTAAAAGAACTAGGACACGAGGTAGTAGAGGCGCGTCCGAAATATGAACAAGCATCATTCACAAAGGCGACGGTCGATATTTGGACAGCGAATATTTATCAAATGATTAAGGGGGCTGCAGCAGGCACTGGTAAAGCAGTTTCTCCAGACTATATTGAAGCAGCCATTTGGAAATGCTATGAATATGGTGGTCAATTAAAGGCGGCTGATTTATTGGAAGCTATTCATACAAATGCGGTCGTTTCACGTCAAGTAGCAGGCTTCTTTGAAGACTATGATATTTTATTAAGTCCAACAATTGGCACACTTCCTGCTAAAATTGGTGAATTAAATGCCAACAATCCTAACGTTTCAGCTGTTGAATGGACAGAGCAAATTTTCACGTATGCACCGTTTACAAATTTATTCAATGCTACAGGTCAGCCCTCCATATCATTGCCTTTAGCCGAAAGTAAATCAGGTCTACCAATTGGTCTACAAATGACAGGTAAATTTGCAGATGAATTGACGTTATTACAGCTAGGTAGACAGCTAGAGGAAGCCATGCCTTGGAAAGACCGTCAACCAGCAGTACATGTCAGTGAACAGCCTCAGCCAGCGGTATAATCTAGCATGAACGCACTTAGTGTAGACTGGGTGCGTTTTCTTTCTGTCGTAATTTTAAAGCTTCCTCAAAAGCAGGTTTTATCCTGGCCTCGAACTCATATACATAACATAAAAGCTAATAGGAGTAGTGATTATTGGACAAACAACAACATAAGTACAGATGGATTGTGTTTGTTGCTGTATTGTTTACCTATTTGTTAATGGCAAGTCAGCGAACTGCTCCAGGGTTAATTACAGATCAATTGATGGAGGATTTTGGGGTAACGGCTTCGACAATTGGCTTATTGACGAGTATTCAATTTTTTGTGTACACGAGTTTGCAAATTCCGATGGGGATTTTAGCTGACCGATTTGGGCCAAACCTTTTCCTCATCATTGGTGCCATCCTTACAGGTATAGGAACCATTCTTTACAGTCTAGGTACACATGAATTCATTCTATTCTTTTCTAGAATGCTTACTGGTGTAGGAGATGCCACCATATGGGTGAATATGGTGCTTATTTTGGCACAATGGTTTCATAAAAAGGAGTTTGTCCGATTAATTGGCTTTGCAGGTATGACAGGGAGCTTAGGCTTTTTATTGGCAACAGTGCCTTTTGCTACATTGATTCTTTTATTAGGTTGGCGAATCACCTTTTTCTCTACAGGACTTTTACTATGCTTATGTGGTGTACTTCTTTATTTTGTGCTCGTACAAAACACAAAACGCATTTTTTCAAAGGAACCTGTAAGCATAACTAAAGAACTAAAACGTGAAAAAAGCTCCAAATTATTACGAAGAATATTTTCAAGCAGGCAAGCATGGGCTTTATTTTTTTGTCATTTTGGCGTTGTGGGCGGGTATGTTGGCTTTATTAGCTCGTGGGCAGTACCATATGGGATCAATATGTATGAGATGTCACGATCCGAGGCTAGTCAGCTAATTATGATTGGTCTAGTCGGAGCGCTTATAGGAGCACCTTTAATGAGCTGGATTGCTGGCTGGTTAGGTACGATTAAGAGACCCTATATTGTAGTGCATATTGCGGTTTTAACGAGTTGGTTTGCCTTTCTTTTATTGAAAGGGCATCCGTCCATTTTCATGCTCATTGTCCTGTTCTTTATCATCGGCTTTGGCTATGGTGCAAGTGCTTTAACCTTTGCGGCAGTTCGTCAAACTTTTCCTTTAGCTGAATCAGGCATTGTTTCTGGATTTGCCAATACAGGGGGCTTTCTAAGTGCCGCATTGCTGCCCATTATTTTTGGGTTTATTTTAGATTACTTTCAAGCTGCCACAGGCAATGTAAGTGATGGGTACTACTATGGCTTCATCTCGCCAGTCATATTTTCTATCATTGGCTTGATTGGAGTTATGATGTTTAAGGAAAAGTTTTTAAAAGTGATGGATTAAGCCATGCTATAAAATATAAGCATAAAGGGATACCTGCAATAGAGGTATTCCCTTTTTAACGTTGAACGTATTATCCCATATATACACTTGCACAAGTATCTGGAGCAGGTTCATAAAAGCAATGATTCTTAAATTGTCCTGTAAACGGCTGACCATACCATGTTGGGGGACATGGTGCATATGGATTGAAGTACCAGAGTGCGTATTTTGCTGGATGTTCTCGCCAGAAATCTAAGTTTTGTTTCGCTAATCTTTTTTCCGTTTCTCTTGCTCGTTGGTAAAACATATTGCCTTTTTGAACAGCTTCGAAAGAATAGTTTCCGCCTTGTACCTGGTAAATAACCTGCTCAATCGTTCTTACATCATTGAAGTCTAAACAGGACGCCACTGCACGATTCACAATGACATTGCCCACGTAAAGCATACCTTGTTGACCTTCACCCTCTGCTTCTGCTCTCATCATCCTTGCCATTAAAGCAACGTCTGCATCACGGTATTTTACTCTTGGCATTTTTCCACCTCCACCTTATAGTATGAAAAAGAACAAGGCTAGTTTCACTTTATCTTGAAATTCGTTGTTTTTGTATATCACTCCATAAAAAACACCATCTTTACTGTTCAACAGCAAGATGGTGTATTTTCATTAAAAATTGTTTTTGAAGTATGGCGTTTTTTTCAGTACAACACATACCGGGATGGCGATAACTAAGCCTACGATGTTTTGAATGACGTCCCCAGGAATGGATGCCAGCGGGGCAATCCAGCTGTTGAACATAATGGCTTGCCCAACATAGTAAACAGCGATCATCACGGGCATTGATACTACTGCTCCTAAAATATTCAGCCCAAGATTATCACCTTTATGTCCTTTTGACCAAGCAATTTTACCGACAATGAAGCCTTGTAATGCGCGTGAAATAATGGTTGTGGGTGCCCAAATTAACCAGCCACCTACGATATCGAATAAACCCATTCCAATAGCTCCAGCAAGTGCTCCTTTTTTAGGCCCGAATAGAATAGCGGAGATAAACAGCATAGATGTTCCTAAGTGGATAAGGCCCCCTTGCCCAATCGGTAGCTTAAGATTGATAAACATTGTAGCAACGAAAACAAGTGCTGCTAAAATCGCTGTAATGACTAAATCAAATGTTTTTGTGCGTGATTTTGTATAGGATGTTGGCCTTTGTATATTTTGCATTTGTCTCTTCCTCACTATGATGAATATTTTGATGATTTTTACTTTAACAAAGGACTGACTATTGTAAAAGTGTCAATTTCATAAAAAAGTTAAGGGTCAGTTTGGGGTTATTTTCGCATCTTTCGAATTGTGATACGATGGGGAGAGTAAAAGCAGGATGAGTTAGGTGGAATGTATGATGAAAAAAGTTGCTGTAATTCAAGATATGTCGTCCTTTGGAAAGTGCTCATTAACGGCTGCGATGCCTGTACTCTCTGTGATGGGTGTGCAAGCAGTCCCACTACCAACAGCTATTTTAACGGCTCAAACAGGATATTCAAGCTTTTATTGTGAAGATTTAACATCAAAGATGGACTCTTTCATAGATGAGTGGAGTAAGCTTGGAGCTACCTTTGATGGTATTCACACAGGCTTTGTTACAGGTAAGGAGCAAATCGATAATATATTTCGCTTTTTAGACGTGTTTCACTCCAATAAGACGACGTTGCTTGTTGATCCAGTAATGGGTGATCATGGTGAGGTTTATAAAATGTTTACGGGTGAATTGCTTGATCGTATGAAAGAATTAGTAAAGTGTGCTGATATTATTACGCCAAATGTTACGGAATGTTGCTTGCTTACAGGTTTATCCTATGAAAGGCTATTGAGCTATAAAAATGATACAGATTATATTCATGCCCTTAAGGAAGCAGGTCAGCAGCTACAGCAAACAACTGGAGCAAACGTCATTATTACTGGTTTGAATCCCCCAGCAGGTGATAGGGACAAGCGTTATGTTGGGAATATGTTTGTCGATTCTGAGCGGTCTTTTCATAGTATCCGCAACTATAATGGTGAGAGCTATTCAGGCACAGGCGACCTCTTCGCATCCATCATAATGGGCGGCATGATGCGCGGACAAGATTTAATGGAATCAATGACACTGGCAGAAACATTTTTAGCCGCTGCAATTGAAGCTACTTCGAAGGAGCAAGTACCTCGTGAGGCAGGCGTGCATTTTGAAAAGTTTTTACGTATGCTGCTTTAGAAACTATAGAGTGACCTAAAATGTTAGCATCATTTTAGGTCACTTTTCTTTTAACAGCAATCTCATAGTGATGTCTCTCATGAATAGCCAGCAACTGAATAGCTTGAATGAGATTAGGATAATGCGCAATGGGATCAGGAAAAACAATATGCCCTGCAACATCCTCGTCTATATTTTGTACTAACTTTTGCAAAGCAAGTGTCTCGTTGATAAGTAATTGCTCGATATCATAACTGTTTAATACAAAGCGTATTTTCTTAGGTGGAATCAAAATACTGGGTGCTCGCATTCCATGTCCTTTTTTGGATTGATATTCTTCATAAATATCATGTATTTCAGTAGAGAATGGCTTGTTTCTTCGCATTTTAGCGATAGGCGTAAGGAATAAAGAATATTTGGTTGCTGTGTGGAGCATTTTGAGAATCAAATAAAGGTGATAAAAGTGTTCACCAATGGACCATTTTCCCTCGCTTGTTACTCGCCATAGTTCTTCCTGTGAAAGTGAATGAATAGCTGGTAGGTAGTGTGCTCGTTGTGCCTGTAATGTAAGAAAGTGTTTTGACATATTAGTAGATTCCATAGATTTTCAGCTCCCTTATTTCCATTTTAAGGATTACTGTTGGAAAAGTACATCAAATGCCAATCGTTATGGCCGATAAATAGGAAAAGTATGATAGGAGGAAAAGGCATGGAAATTAGACAATTAACAGCTGCAGATGCTGAGGTATATAGAGATTTAAGATTAGAGGGATTGCAAACAAATCCAGAAGCTTTTGGCGCTAGCTTCGAGGAAGAAAAGAATTTGTCAATTGGGTCGTTTGCAAGTAGGCTCGAAGGACAGGGAACATTTACGTTTGGGGCATTTGACCAGGAGGATTTACTCGGTGTGGCGACATTGGTGCAAGCAAATAAAATGAAGCTAAAGCATAAAGCGAGTATTTTTGCCGTTTATGTTTCTTCAAAAAAACGGGGATTGGGCATAGGAAAACAACTAATGGTAGAGATCATCAATCAAGCAAAGACACTAGTAGATGTCGAGCAAATTAATTTAACAGTTGTTTCTTCCAATGAATCAGCAAAAGGATTATACAAATCGTTAGGTTTTCACGTTTTTGGAACAGAACGAAACGCCTTAAAAATAGGGCAGCAATATTTTGATGAGGATTATATGGTGCTGTATTTCTAAAAATGCTAAAAAGCCTTTGAAGTATTCCATCTTCAAAGGCTTCAATTTATTAGGATGAGTAACAATGGAACAATGAAATTAAAGCAAGGAATAAAAGAATCCCCGTAATAAAAAGAATAAGTAAAGAGCTAACAATGCCCACTTTTTTTATAAGTAACCATAGACTTAGCAAGATAGTAAGGACCGATAATGGGAGTGCCAGCCAAAATCCAAGATTCCCCAAGTATTCAATCATAATGGGGAATGAATGGTGAAAGTAATTGTAGGGAATATCTAGCATGAGAAAAATGGTCAATATAAGCTCCATAAAATCCCCCCATCTACATATTTGTTATTACATATATGGTATGCAGAAGCATCTTTAAGTCACACGGCAGCATCCTTTTTAAAGGATGCTGCCGTAAATTTTTTTATAGGCTTATTAATTTTCCCTTTTATCTAACAATTTCAAGATGATTGCTTCCAAATTTTCTATTTTCTTCTCAAAACGCATAAAGAGATAGATGGTAATGGCAATAGGGAAACCTGAATTACCTATTAGGTGAACCCACATTTGTATAGTTTCAATTGGTATCATAACATCTTCCTCCCTCATTATTGTGATGCTTACAGTTATGAAAAGTGAACGTACGATTAATAAAATCAATACGAATGAATAAAACAGGGAACATTTGTTCTGTTTTTGGTTTATAATAGATATATGATATTCACTTTAAAGAACAAGAAGGCGAATATATAGGAGTGATGCGAATGTGTAATGAGTACAAAATAATAGAAGAGTTTTTTTACAGAAATAGAGAACAGGTTAAAAACCCAATTATCAGGAGTTTTTTGGCAGATGCACAAAATCTTTATTTGGTACAACATGCAATCTTACATCCCAATGATTGTAATTTGAAAATGGTTGATGAAACATTTCAAGCTCATTATCAAAGGGTACAGAAAATAAAATATATCAGCAATTTAATTTATTTCTTTAGCTTGGATTTCGATAAAAAAAAGAGAAGATTGCAAAATCGCTTTTTATTAGTCGCAGATAGTGGTCTAATGGACGACGGTATAAGTTACGAAGAGAGAGAAGAAGAAGGATTATTAGAAAAAATTGAAAATGAACAGCTCTTTAAAGGCTTGCAAAAATTAACAGACAAGCAACTGCAAATTTTAGAAATGATTTATGTCAAAGACTATTCTATAAAAGTAATCGCTGAAACATTAAAAACAACACCACAGAATATATCCAACCTGCATCGAAAGGCTTTAAAGAAGCTTCATCATATTATTAGAAAGGAGGAGATTTAGTCAATGCAGAACAATATGAATGAGGAGATGCTAATAATTATTGAAAATTTTACGCCAAAAATTAAGCAGTGTCTTCATCAAACAAGTTACCAGGATAGAGAAGACTTAGAGCAGGAGATTAAGCTGAAAATTATTGAAAAGCTGACAACGAAGGAATTTGAAAACACACCTAGTTTTTGGAATTTTTTTGTATGATAAAAAAAGAGCAATGCCCTTTTAAGAAGGACCATTGCTCTTTTTAATCATTAACCCTTTAAGAAATCTGGTTTCGCAAAGCTTGGATTTGGATATGTGTAGAAGCCTTCACCTGTTGCACGGCCCAATTTGCCTTTTTCGATGTACTCTGTTTTTAAGAGGTTAGCTAATTTTTTCATGTTTTCATCACCAGTGGCAGTTGCTTTCGCTTCCACAATGTTATAGGCAGTGTTAATGCCAACGATGTCTAGAATAGCAAATGGTCCAAGTGGAGCGCCTGTACCAATCATCCATGTTTTATCAATTGTTTCTGGATCGGCCACTTCTTTTACAAGTAAAGATTCAGCTGCATCTAAAAACGGAACTAGTAATGAGTTTAAAATATAGCCAGGTTGCTCTTTATGCAATGGTAGTGGTACCATGCCAATGGCGCGTGCAAATTCAATCACTTCATCAAATACTTTCATATCTGTACCAGGGTGTTTCATAATTTCCGCAGTATTGTTTTTCCAAATTGTATTAGCAAAGTGAAGAGCTAAAAATTTATCAGGACGGCCAGTTGCTTCAGCAAATTGGCTTGGTAGTAAAGTAGACGAGTTTGTTGCAAAAATTGTTTTTGCTGGTGCTACTTTTCCAAGATTCGTGTAAAATTCTGTTTTGATGCTCACAACTTCAGGGATTGCTTCTATAACAAGGTCAGCATTGGCAACGGCTTGCGCCAAGTCACTATTAAAAGTAAGACGTGCATAGGCTGCATCCACTTCTTCTTGTGTAGCACCTAAATCTTGTTGATAAAATGGTTTTAATTTTGTAATACGATCCTGTGCATTTTTTAACGCCTCATCGTTAATGTCATACACTGTTACATTAAAGCCTTTGAAAGCAGATTGATAAGCAATTTGGCTTCCTAATACACCACTACCTGCAACCGTAATGTTTTGATAATTCATCGAAATTCCTCCTTTGAAATTGTTACATCAATATAATAGTGTGGATATGTAGATCAATCCTTCGTTACAATTCCATACTACTTCTACCTACGAATAAAAATCAAATGAAAGCCCTTAATATTATATAAGTATAAAAAGTGTGGGTAGTTAGTTAAAACCCTTATTGAAGTATGTGCGAATTTACATTAAAAATAAGTGCATAAAAAAATTGTCACCCAATTGAGTGACAAGCTTAGTCTATAAAATGTGTTACTTTTGTCTTTTTCGTTAATTATTGATTTTTGATTGAGAAATTATAATGTAACCTTAAAACTAATAGCTTTTCCGATAATTTTTGCAGGATTATTCTCATCCACTATATACGGTTCGTGTTTGGGGTTATCTGGCATAAGTAAAATCATGTCACCTTGTTTTTTTACGCGTTTAAGAGTCGCTTCGGTATCACCATTTACAAGTACAGCCGCTATTTCACCGTATTCAACTTCACTCTGCTCTCTTATAAGAACTTTAGAGCCGTTTGGTATGGTCGGTTCCATTGAATCACCTTTCGCCACAAGAGCGAAAATATTACCTGTTGGCAGTAATTCTGAAAACTCGTACATATATCCTTCTACATTTTGTTGTGCAATGATCGGCTCTCCACAAGCAATCACACCTAAAATTGGAATTTTTACAAAGTTAGGCTGTACTTCTATCAAATTTGTTGGTTGCTCCTCTGTTAAATCGGAGCGTTTTATACTAAAATAATCTGCCATTAACTGAATTTTATCGTGTCTAGGGTATGTACTAGCTTTCATCCAGTTAGATACAGTTGTTTCAGGTATATTTAGTTCCCTTGCCATGTCCGTTTGATTTAAACCTTTCTTCTCTAATTGAAGTTTTAAGTTTTTTGAGAAAACCCTCTTTAATTTATCCGAGTTATCCATATGTCATCACCTCCATATGATGATAATACCGATAAAAAGTATTTTTGTAAATCATTTAATACCTTTTAAAAGTATTTTTATCTTGACTGTACCGTTTAAAGGTACTATATTGGAAATAACTTGTTAAATGGTTAACAGTATTAAGAGAAATAAAAGGGAGGAGTTTCGAAGTGTAATTCAATAAATATCATTGTAAAAAAAGAAATAAGAAGTAAATTATTAACAGTGGAATACCGTTTTAAGGTGTTTTAGAAGATGTAAATAGTAAGAGTAAAATTAGAGACAAAAATTCAGAAAGCTAAAAGGATGGTTGTTATATATGTATGAATGGTTACTAGATTATCAGCAAATTGAGGATGAAATTGCTTATTTAGAATATAACCTTGAGCGCTCACAAAAAGAATTAAAACGATGGGTTACTGGGGATTTGGCTGGGGTAAAACTCACTGCTGAATCGGATGGAGCAAAACTGGAAGAGCGAATTGAAAGAATTGAGCGAGAGTTGCAAGTAAAACTTGTGGAACAAAAAAATTTCTTAGGTCTTATTGGGAAATTTAGTGGACTGAATCATAAAATATTAAAATTGAAATATGTGGATGGAATGACATTAGAAGAAATAGCTGAGATATTAAATTATAGTGCTAGTTATATTTACAAAAAGCATGCTGAAATTGCAAAGATGATAAAATTTGCACATGAAATTAAACTAACAAATTGATCTAGTTTGTAGAAATAATAACATATAATGCCATGACCACTTTTATTAAAGGTGGTCTTTTCTATTGCTTCAATTGTAAGCTTTCACTTAATTGACACCAACTAGATTGTATAGAAATGATTGCTAAACCATAA
Source organism: Lysinibacillus sp. GW823-FHT02G10 (assembly GCF_058797135.1). Classification (NCBI taxonomy): domain Bacteria; kingdom Bacillati; phylum Bacillota; class Bacilli; order Caryophanales; family Bacillaceae; genus Lysinibacillus; species Lysinibacillus sp. GW823-FHT02G10. The sequence goes on along the minus strand of NZ_JBXAJI010000004.1, from coordinate 118,185 downwards.
TATGATGGTAATGTAAAAGTTCGGCTAATTGAAGAGCTATATTAACAGAAGATTTTTTAGTATCTTTCCTTTTACTGACACTCAGATGATTGAATAGAAGGTATAGAAATTCCGTTATATGATGTTAATGTAGAAGTTTGTTATATGAAATCGTAACTTTACATGAATTGTGTTAGGTGAAGGCCACTCAAAATTGAGTGGTCTTTTAAAATACACATAATAAGGGGATGATTGAATGGAAGCAATATACGCAAAATGCAATAAATCATGTGGTTATAAATTCTATGTTCAGTCTTTCAAGAAAGAGATAATGAACCATACGATTGAAAAAAACTATTTTACTTGCCCTAATTGTGGTAAGGAATATGTTTGTTTTTACACTGATGATAGTATACGAAAACTTCAAGCGGAATTAAGGAAACTATATCTTGAAATGAGAAGGGTTAATGGTTTTCAGTATGGGAAATTAAAAAAAATAGAGTCTGCTTTGAAACAAAGTATTTTTAACAGTATGACGGATATTAAAAATACGGTTGAAAGATAGCTAATAAAAATAAAAGATAAATATTTTGAAAGGAGGTGAAAAATAGTGATCAAGGGAGAACGAATGAAAACGTCTACTGAGTTATTGTCAGTAGGCGTTTTTAGCTTGCAAAAAATCCACAATTGCAGGATTACTGTAGTTGAAATGATTCTTTATTTTAGGAGTTCAATATTTCATTCACTTAAGGGAAAAATGTTCAAAATCTAGCCTGGATTTTTTATCACATTTCAAAGAGTTAGGAGAAATAAATATGAGGGATTTAATGCATCATATTCCTATCATTTTAGAGCCATTAGGTCTGCCTATCATCTTTAACGGATTTCCTCATGAATCCGAAAAACCAAATCAATTCATCACTTTTCTAGAAATAAGTGCAAAGCCAATCTTTGTAGCTGGTGGAAATGAGATTGAAACTGAGAGAATTATCCAGATTAATGTATGGTCCAATCTGAACTATCACCAGCTAACAGAGAGTATCAAACATTTGATGGGAAATGCAGGTTTTGAACGGATTCTAGAATATGATGAGCCTTATATTGTAGGCGAATCTCATTATAACAGGGTACTTCAATTCGCCTTGTGCGATGAAAAATAAAAAATATGGAGGTCATGTAAATGACAATTTTAAATGAAAAACCACAAAAACTGAGCTTAAAACGAATTCATTATGCACTAATGACAAATGAACAAACAGAAACATGGGGTGAAGTTAAAACATTAACAATGCCTATTTCTATGACACTTACACCTAACTTTTCAGAAGCACATTTAGATGCAGGGGATCGTGTTGTTGATCAGGAAGCACAATTGGATTCTATTACAATTGCAGGGGAAACAGCTGACTTACCAACTGATGTCCTAGTAGATTGGTATGGGCATAAGAAGTCAGCAGAAGGTGGTATCATTACAAATGCAAATGATACACCAAATCCAATTGCAATTGGATTTGAATCGGGTACTAAGCTTGTTTGGCTATTAAAAGCAAAATTGAAATTAGGTGAAGAAACAAATTCGACTCGTAAGAAAGGAGAAACAGGTTACAAAGTATATCCATTCGGGGGTGAAGCATTACCATTAATCGATGGTGTAATTAAACATACAGTAGATACACGAGATGCAGGGGTAACGGTGACAGCTGAAACATTCTTTGATTCTGTTGCAAAACCAAGTGAAACTGTTGTAACTCCTTAAATGAATAGGTAGGACATAACTAACTGAGACCTTCATATAAGCTGAGTAATCTACAAATTAACGGAAAATGGTAATTTAAAAACCGAACTATTCGAAACACTTCGCGGGTGTTTCAATGGATAGTTCGGTAATTTTGTAGGTTAAAACACTTTTGTCCCAACCTCTTTTCCTAATATAGAAAGGATGAATAATAAAATGCAAATTACATTAAAAATTGATGGTCAGGAAAAACAATTTTCAAATAACTTTGTGAAAGCCCGGGTGTTTCGCAATGCTTTAAAAATGAATGAGAAAATGAGACAAGAGGGAAATGAAATTTCTGTTGAAACTTTTGATGAAATGATTGCCTTTGTTGTCAATGTGTTTGAGAACCAATTCACAATGGATGATGTTTGGGATGGGTTAGAGGCAGGAAGATTGCAAGATGAAATTATGCGAGTTTTTAATAGTGTTCTAAACATTGGAGGACTAGAAACAAAAACCATCGTAAGTGATGAAGAGGGAAAGTAAGCGAAATAACTCCTTATCAACATATTAAATTATTTTATAGAAAATTGATAAAAGAGGGTTATAAACTACATGAAATTGACGAAATGGATATTCATTTTTGGTTCGAATTGTTAGTTGATAATGATGAAATAGAGGAAGTTACAGCTGATGAAATTTCCTGGTTGTGATGAAACAAAGGCGGTGATGAAATATGGCAGAAATCAGTGCTGTTGAGCTTACTTTAAATACATCGAATTTTAATGGCTCTATAGAACAATTAACTCGTAATTTGACAGTAATGGGAGCTGAATTAAGAGCATTACAAGCACTAGGTAATGAATATGAAAGTTCGGTGGAAGGTTTAACAAATAAACACAATATTCTTACACGATCAGTTGAAACTGCAAACCTAAATTTTACTGAGCAACGTAGAAAGTATGATGAATTAATAGCTTCAGGTTCAACAAATACCGAGGAAATAGAAAAACAGGCAATTGCTGTGAATGAAGCTCTTGTTGAATACAATCGTTTAAATACACAGCTAACAGAAGTCGGTCAGCAATTAAGTGAGCAATCATCAAAATGGAACAAATTTCAGGAGCTTGGTGGAAAGTTAAAGACTGTTGGGGAAAGTATGTCCACTATTACAGCTCCTATCAAAGCTTTTGGTGTGTATGCCCTAAATGCTGCTGTAGATTTTGAAAGTGCTTTTGCCGGTGTACGTCAAACTGTGAACACTAGTGAGGAAAATTTTAAGAAGCTTGAAAGTGGAATCCGTAGTATGGCTAAGGAGCTTCCAGTAAGTGCTACTGAAATTGCAGGAGTTGTTGAATCAGCTGGACAACTGGGAATTGCGGAAGAGCATCTTATTTCCTTCTCACGTGCTGTTATTGATATGGGGAATTCAACGGATATGACACGTGAACAGGCAGCAAAAGAGTTCGCTGAGTTTGCAAAAATTGTAGGAATGGGGCAAGGAGACTTTGATCGATTAGGCTCCTCTATTGTTGAATTGAGTACTACTATGGGTGTTGCTGCATCTGACATTATGAAGATGGGAATGGGATTTGCTGAGCAAGCTTCTAAAATTGGTTTAACCGAATCTCAAATAATGGGACTAGCTGCTACCATGTCGAGCTTAGGGATTAACGCTGAAACTGGGGGAGCGGCTATGACTTCAGTTTTGCAAAAGATTCAAAAAGCTGTAGGAGATGGCGGTGAAAGCTTATCTGGTTTTGCTCAGGTAGCTAACATGACTAGTGCCGATTTTAAAAAGGCATTTGAAACAGACGCGGCCTCTGCTTTAGATGCATTGGTTAAAGGGTTAGCAAAATCATCAGAAGGTGGAGCTAACTTAAAAGATGTGCTTGCTGATTTAGGGGTTAATGGTGATGAAACTGATGTACTTTTAAGTATGGCTGGTGCTTCGGATTTACTTACATCAGCTGTTAATTCTTCTACTGATGCTTGGAAGGAAAATACGGCTTTATCTGATAAAGCAGCCGAGCGTTATCAAACGACAGAGTCTCAAATGGCTATAATGAAAAATCAGCTTGTAGATGTAGGTATAAGCATCGGAAATGTATTAATTCCCATTGTACAAAAAGTGCTTGATATTTTTGTGCCCTGGATTGAGAAGTTCAGCAGTTTATCTTCTGAAACACAAAATACAATTGTTATTATTGGTGGTTTAGCAGCGGCTATTGGCCCTTTATTAGTAGTTGGAGGAACATTGATTTCAAGTATTGGATCAATCGTGACTGCAATCGGTGGGTTTTCCATGGCAATTGGAGCAGCAGGTGGGGCTACGACGGCGTTAGGTGCTACATTAGCATTAATAATGAATCCTGTAGGCATAGCTGTTGCTGCGTTTGCAGGTTTAGGAATCGCAGCATATGCAGTAACTAAGAATCTTAATGAATCATCTATCCAAGTAGAAGATTGGAAAGGTAAAGTATCTGAAGCCACTGCCGAGTCAGTAGGGAGCTTTTTGGAGTTATCAGATCAAGCGACAGTGGCACTTAATCAACTAGCGTGGTCTGGTCAAACAGTCACACAAGAAATGGCAACAAATATGGTAGCCATTTATAGTGAGATGGGTGATCAAGTGTTAGCCGAAATGCAAGCTGATCATGCTCAAGAACTAGAGACCATGCAGAACCATTTTGCTTCAAGTAATGCTCTAACTGAAGAACAGGAAGCAAATATATTAGCTCGAGTAGCACAAAGTCAAGCAGAGCAACAACAAGCTATTACAGATGGAAAAGCACGAATTACAGAAATTTATCAAAATGCTGCTGCTAATAATAGAACCATAACTGAAGCAGAACAACAGGAAATTAATCTGATTCAACAAACGATGAAGGAGAATGCAATAAAGCATCTTTCAGATAGTGAAGTAGAGCAAAAGATTATTTTAGAAAGCTTAAAAAACGAAGCCTCAAAAATTTCAGCAGAACAAGCTGCTGAAGTTGTCCAAAACTCCTTGAAACAAAAAGAAGATGTGATTCGAGATGCTGAAGATCAATACAACGAAACATACAAGTGGGCAGTTAGACAACGGGATGAAACAGGTGCAATGTCTGCAGAAGAGGCACAGGCTGTAATTGATGAAGCCGGACGTAAACGAGATGAAACCATTAAAAATGCCGAGTCTATGCATCAAAAGGTTGTTAATGAAGCAAAACTCCAAGCTGAAGAACATGTGAATAAAGTAAATTGGGAAACTGGAGAAGTCCTTTCCAAGTGGGAAGTTTTTAAAAATAATGCTTCAAAAAAATGGGATGATATTAAAGTAGGTGCTTCAAATAAATGGGAAGAAATGAAAGCAGACACTATTCGGATTTGGGAAGAGATAAAGGCTTGGCCTGGTAGAAAAATAGAAGAGATGAAATCCACAGTCGAAGACAAAATGACAGACGTCAAAAATAAAATCGAAACAAAGTGGAATGAGGCACAGTCATTTTTGAAAAATATTGAGCTCTCAAGTATAGGTAAAAACATTGTCTTAGGTTTGGTTTCTGGAATAGGTGATATGTTTGGTAATGTCCGTAGGAAAATTGAAGAATTGGCAGGACTTATTCCAAACTGGGCAATGGAAATCCTAGGTATTAAATCTCCTTCGCGAGTATTTATGGCTATTGGAAGAAATACAATTGAAGGCTGGGAAATTGGTATGGCCGAGAGGAAAGAAAATCTAAAAGGAGTAATGAACGATTTAACAGATAATGTTGAAAATACAGTTCGAAAAAACTTAGGTATTCATAGTCCCTCAAATGTTATGCGTAATTTCGGCATTAATCTGGGCCAAGGATTAATTTTAGGCATTGATGATATGGCAGATAGAGTTGCAAATGCAGCACAGCGCTTAGCTTCCAATATGGATGGTCATCAAGGCATAAGTTCTTCCCAGGCAACGTCGATTGATAGATCACGCACTTATACTAGTGGAGATACAAATATTTATATATATGATAGTCACCCTTCTCCATCAGAAATAGCTCGAAAAAATAAACAAGTGCAACGTCAATTAGCAATGGAATGGGGGATGATCTGATGATTGAAGAAGTTATATTTACAAATGCTCGGGGACAATCTATTAAATTCTCCAATCAGAAGCCCTTCTTATTACAGTCAATAGAGGGGAAGGCAGATGTTAGTGCTGATATCCAAACACAATCAGCGCCATTTCAAGACGGTAGTACTTATATAGACAGCTACCTACAACAGCGTTCTATAGCTTTAAATGTGTCGATATTAGCAGAAAATAATTTATCAATGTTAGAACAACGGCAGTTACTTGTTTCTGTTTGCAACCCTAAATTTGGTCTTGGAAAGCTCACTTACATTAAAGGAAATACAAAACGCGAAATTCAAGCTGTAGTTGAAAATGTACCCGTTTTTGGTGTTGGGAGAGAGAATAATGGAATAAGATTCCAACGCACTATTATTAATTTTCTTTGCCCCTCACCTTTTTGGCAGGAATTTTTTACTGAAAGTTATAAGTTGGAAGACTTTGTTAGTAACTTTAGATTTCCTTTTTATTTCCCAGTACGTTTTGCAACACGAGGAGACTCGAAAGTGCTAATTAATAATGGTGATGTACCGACACCAATCGTAGTTGAGTTCAGAGGACCGGTAGTAAATCCCCAAATCACCAATATAACAACAGGTGAATTTATTCGTGTAAATCGAGAAATACCTACAGGTTACAAACTTTTTCTTGATACATCGTTTGGCAATAAGCAAGTTGAAATAGAGAGTCCCAATGGAGTGAAAGAAAATGCATTTCACTATATTGATTTACAATCCACCTTCTTTCACTTAAATGTTGGTGAAAATAGGGTTGCTTTTATAACAGATAGTGGAAATCCAGAGGTTTACGTAAAGTTTAAACAAAAATATTTAAGCGTATAAGGATGTGATGGAATGGCTGAAAAATATAAATTTTTTGATCCAGTACAAAGAGAAGATGGAACATACGATAGGGAATACAGTGCGCAAGAGTTTACTGATTATTTTAAAACATTAATAAATACAGGCATTCTAAAGGCGGCCGGTAATCAATTAAATGTTGCAGCAAATGGATCTAATATGATGACAACTATTGACACAGGGGTGGCATTTATATTAGGACGCTATTATGAAAATGATAGTTTAAAAGAATTACTTCATGATACAGAATCACTTGGTAATAGTCGTATCGATAGAATAGTTATTAGAATGGATTTAAGTACAGAGGCAAGATATGTGAAAGCGTTTATTAAAAAGGGAGTAGCTTCCGCAAAACCAGTTGCACCGGCTTTAACCCAAACGGCCAACTTTTACGAGATTTCATTAGCACAAGTTAAAGTGATAGGTGGGCAAACTTATATAAATGCTAATGATGTGACGGATGAGCGTGGTAAAGATACGCTTTGTCCATGGGCAGGGTCTAACATTTTACCAAGCTTTAATGACAACGCTTTGACTATGCATATTAATGATGATACGTTGCATATACCTTATGCCATTACAAGTGGTTTAACAAATACCTATACAGTACTAATTCCTAACGTTAATCAATACACAGAAGGTATGGCGATGTCTGTGAAGATTAACATTCAAAATACAGGGGCATCAACTATAAATGTTAACGGATTAGGTGCTAAAAACATAATAAAAGCAAATGGGAGTCTTCTTTCAGGTGGAAATCTCAGAACAAATAGTGTTTACACATTAAGATATAATGGGACGGCTTTTATATTACAGGGTGAAGGGGGGGGTGGGACGGCAACCTCAACAGATGTACTTGCAGGAAAAACATTTACCAATGATAATGGTGAAGCTACAGGGTCTATGATTAATCACGGTTCGAAAGGAACTATTATACCTGGTACTTTTAATCAAAGCATGGCTGCAGGTTACTATAACGCTTTTAACATTGCTGGAGATGGGAACCTGATTGCAAGCAACATAAAAAAAGGTGTTAATCTTTTTGGTATAGCGGGAACTTCTGAAACTAAAATTGCGTATACTTCAGCAAATAGAACTGTATCATCTGGCAACCCCACTATGCAAACATTTACTATAACACTAAACGCAGGTTTTACAATTAAGGCATATATAATCGTAATTAATTCCATAAATTTCGGACCTTATACTCTTAGTGGAATCGGAGTTTTGGTAGACGGAGTAAAAAGTGGGACACTACCATTAGGTGGGATGGGATATAACAATCAAAATTGGCTATACGTTAGCAATGGGAGTTCTATTTCTGGAACTACATTAAACGGGTCTATTACTGTTAATGCAAACTACTCTGGGATAACAAGTGGACAAACAATTTCTTTAGAAGCTATAGCTTGGGGGTTTTAATAATGAGTTTAAATAGTTAGGTTGAAGAATATATTATTCAGTCTCAAACGGTACGCTTATATTGGATACAGCAGAATATGCTGGATATGATCAAACAAAAAGAACAACTAAAGAAGAGGATTTTTTACTACATCCTGAGCTTAGTAAATATGTAATTAATGAAATAGAGCATATAGATTTTTTGGTGAGTTTAGAGAAGAATTTACAACTTGCCTCTCGTTTAAGAGTAAATCCCCAAACCAAAAAAAATGAATTTGCTTATCAAAAACCAGATTTATTTGAAAAGCCTATGATAGAAGAATTAAAAGAATTAAAAGATTTAGAGAGAACCAGATCAACAACGTATATTAGATTTAGAATTAATGCTTGCAAAAGCAAAAAAACTTTAGCAAGATTCTTTTTAGAGTAACACTATTGTATATATTTGTATCAGAAATAGAGGTGAGTAACTATAAAAAAAAGCATTCGCATATTATCCCTAAACATGGACATCCTAGCTGAAATTGATAACTACGAATCCATGTTTTTCAATCGTTCATGGTATGATGTAGGAACAATAGAATTGCGAATAAATCGCCATATAAAATACGCTAACACTTTATTAAAAGATAACCTTATTCTCATCGGAACAGATTTGAATAAGGTTTTTATTATTAAACATCGTGAAATTGAGTTAGATGCAAGTGGTAAAATTACAGAAAACTGGTTAATTAAAGGTTATTCTCTAAAATCGATTGTTGCTCAGCGTATTACCATTCCACCTACAAATAATGCATATGATAGTAAGACAGGTGCAGCTGAAACTGTAATGAAACATTATGTGTCTCAGAACCTTGTGAATCCATTTAATAGTAAAAGAAAAATACCCCATTTGTTCATAGGAACGGATCTGCAACGGGGTATGCATTTAAGTTATTCAACTAGATTTAAAAATTTAGCAGAAGAGATAAGCATTCTTTCTTTATCGAGTAAGTTAGGTTGGGATATAACTCTTGATTTAAAAGATAAAAAGTGGATATTCGATGTGATGGAAGGAAGGAATTTAACAGTAGGGCAATCAATAAATCCACCGGTCATTTTTTCGCCTCAATTTGAAAGTTTAAAATCATTGCATTACACAGAAAGCGAATTAAATTACAAAAATCTAGCAATAGTTGCTGGACAAGGTGAAGGTGTGGATCGTCGAATCATCGAGGTAGGTGACTATACATCAACAAAACGTCATGAAGTTTTTATTGATGCCAGAGATATTGCAGAAGTTGATGATAATCAGCAATTAATATCACAAGAGAAAATTACTGAAGCTTTAGTTGCTCGTGGAAAGCAACAGTTAAAAGAATTCATGCAAGAAGAGTATTTGGAGGGACAAATACTAACGAATAGTCCATTTAAATATCAAAAGGATTATGACTTAGGAGATGTGATAACAATCCAAAATTCTGATTGGAATATTTCAATGGATGCACAAATAACAGATATAAAAGAGATTTATGAGACCTCAGGATTTAGTATTGAAGCAACGTTTGGAAACAACAGACCTACACTTATACAAAAAATTAAGCAAGAGTTTACTCAAATAAGTGGAGAGATAAGAAAATAACTGATATGAATAACTATTTTAGTACTTATCTTAAGGCCTTCCATACTTTTGTGTATGGGAGGCTTTTTCTACAAAAAGGAAGTGGTGTAGTGGAAAAATGGATAGCAACATGGGGTGGCTTTATTGGAGCACTTATTTCATATTCAGTAAATGGTTTAGGAATCGCAGTAACTGTTTTGATCGGATTTATGACTATAGATTATATTACGGGGATACTATCAGGAATAGTCAATCACAATTTAAATAGTCGGATTGGTGTTAATGGTATTATTCGAAAAATCTATTATTTGATGTTGGTAGGCTCTATTTACTTGCTTGCTTTTGTGATTCCAGGGATTGAGTACGCAGGTGATGGAGCAGCTATTGCCTTTTGCGTCCTTGAATTTATTTCAATAACGGAAAATGGAACAAAGATGGGGTTGCCAACACCAAATTTTATCAAAAATATTTTAGCAATTGTAAAAGATCATTCTGGAGAGGAAGACAGCAAATGAGCATAAATATTACAAAGGCTTGTAGAGATTTAGATCAGTTGCTATCAGTAGCCCAAATAGCATGTCGATTATTATTTCAAGAATGCTATAAAGAAGGGATTAAAAATATTTTTATTACTGAAACATATCGTTCTCAAGAAAGACAAAATTACCTATACGCACAAGGTAGAACTAGACCAGGGCAAATTGTAACTTGGACATTAAGTAGCAAACATACATCACGACTTGCTTGGGATATTGCAATTGGTCCACCACAATCTTTGTATGATGAGACGACGTTAAAACGAGTAGGAGGTATTGCTCGTAAATTAGGTATAGTATGGGGGGGTGATTGGACAGGTAGTATAGATAGGCCTCATTTTGAAGTACCAATAACTTGGAAGTTGCCAGCTAATTATAATTTAGAAGGACAAGTCATTGTACCTAGCAGTAGTAAAAAGAAAGTCCAATTAATTAACGTAGAAAACAAGGAGGAGACGAAAGTGGCTCAAGCATGGAACCCACATTCAACAGCAATACGTACAGCAACGGAGAGCTATATAGCTCATGCCATCAAAGAAGGGGTTATTCAAGAATCGCATTTAAAAGATTTAAGGAACGGTGTGATGACAACTGATCACTTATTAGGTCTATTTATTACTATTCAACAACGACGTGCCAAGTAGTTAAAATACCGCCAACTACATGGCGGTGTTTTAACAGTAATAAACCAAGGTAAACCACCATTACCCTTAGGAACTCTCATTGTTTGTAATATGATGGGGTTAGACCATATGGAATAGCCAGCTACTAGTTTCTGAAGGACAATATCTATTTAGGTAAGCACTTGGGACCAAGCTAAATAAAGTGTACACTTCAGTGAACTAATAATGATATACATACATAAACGATTAATAGGATAACCACAATGGTAAAACCGAATAGCCAGCTGATTAACATGATATCTAACTGCACTCGCGACCATTAAATTGAGAAACTTGAAATTTGTTGGGTAGATCTCAGCTTCCTCATTTATTAGTCAGTTACAAGCCATGCCCTATCAAGATATTTATAAAATGGTTTTTTTATCCAAAATAGGCTTTGAAAATAACGAAGTCTCGATTGTTATAAAAAAAAGAGGTTTCTAAAATTTTAACGCTTACTTTAATGCTAGTTAGTGAAGAAGAATAAAAGAGGAAAGGGATGTCTCATGCGCGGAGACATCCCTTTGTTATTCAACAAGTATATGGAAAATATAGCTTAGGAAATAACCTAGAAAGAGATACATAAAAAATGCTTTAAATGAGACTTTCTGTAGCTGATGCAAAATGAATTCAGAAATACTAGCTGTAGCAATCAATCCTATCGAAATGCCCATTAAGATCCCTTGTGCTTTGTCTGGTAAGGCCCAATACTGACCAAACCAGATGAAAATACTAAAGAAAATAGAGAAGATGAAGAAATAAATGAAAAGTCTCCAAAGCCTTTCACCTTGAGAGATGAGTGCAGTAGATAATGCAAATCCCTCTGGAACATGGTGGAGAATAATGGAGGCTGTGAGAGAAATACTTAATGCAGCATTTCCAAGTAAATTTCCAACAGTGAGACTAATAGGTATTGTATGGATAATCATAGCTAGTGTTAATAGAGAGACAGAGGGATTCTGTGCATGAGAAGCATGAAATAAGGTATCTAGTAGTTGGAAGATGAAATAACCAATAAAAATACCTAATATAATCCCAAATGATTGATAGATTTGAAAGGAAGAAGGGATGATATCTAGCACAAGTAAGCCTACTAAAAAGCCTCCGCACAATAATGATAATCCCTGTGTTGTATGCTGAAATAGCTTAGAGAAAATCCAGGCAATCGCGCCCCCAATGCTCACACTGAAAAATAGAAAACCGCCAAGTATCATTGCACTCACCTGTAAAATTCCTCCGCCCTATCATCAACTTAATGCCTTTTTCAAACTATATGCTAAGTAGAAATGAATATGCTTGACATTGAATTGCCTGCATAAAAACGATAATGACAAAGATGTACATACTGCAGGTTAGTGAAGGAAAGAATAGAGTCGAAAATATATGCTTGTTGTGATGATACTATGCAAAGGGAGTGTTGTCGTGAAGGCTGTAACCTATCAGGGAAATAAAGATATTAGAGGGTCCAACTGTTAAAAGAAGGACGATATTATTGTGAAAATCACTTCTACTGCTATTCGTGGAACTGATTTGCATATTTCCAAGGCGCTATTTCTTCACATAAGAATTATGTAATAGGTAAGAGCATGTGACAAAAGTGAAAAAGGGTGACTGTGTCCTCTTGCCTTTTAATGTATCGTACCATTACATATCAATTGCCATTAGAAGAAGCAAGTAGCCTATGAAATAATTTGTGGACGGGAAGATAACTGTATAAAGTTGATTCTAAAACCTTAAATCGAGTGAGTATGCTCCTTTTTTTGTGGAAATATAGGGAATGGTTTAAATTGACTGAATATTGGTTTAATTCTATACTTTTTAATAGAAAGGACAGATTCATCGATTTAGCTCATATAGGGAGGAATGGTTGAATGAAATGGGATGCTAGTTATGATGTAGTAGTAGTAGGCTCTGGTGCAGCGGGATTGACAGCAGGTTTAACAGCAAAGTTACAAGGAATGAAATCATTAGTGATAGAAAAAACAGATCGCTATGGTGGTGCTTCTGCTATTTCAGGCGGTGCTTTATGGATTCCTAATAATCATATCATTAAAGGTGCAGGTGTCCCAGATACACATGAACTTGCACGCCAATATCTAGATTCAACAATCGGTGATCGTGTGCCAGAAGAGCTAAAGGAAGCTTATATTACGAGAGGGCCTGAAATGTTACGCTTTTTATACAATAAAACAAAGCATATGCGCTTCCAATATGCAAAAGGCTACTCGGATTATTATCCAGAAAAACCAGGTGGGTTGTCACAGGGACGCTCTATTGAACCACTTATTTTCGATTTAACAAAAATGGGCTCTTTAGCAAATTCTATGCGTCGTGCAACTCTATCAACAAAAGGCTTCACGATGAATAGCTACGAGTTTCATAAAGTGAATATGATTACCCGGACACTAAAAGGTAAAACTACTGCACTGAAATTAGGGGCGCGTTTAGTCAAGTCAAAGGTAACTAAGAGCGATCCGGTAGCCTTAGGAGAAGCATTAATTGCACGTTTACGCCTCTCCCTTGCAGAAGCAAATGGTGAGCTTTGGCTATCAACGGCCTTTAAAGATTTCATTATGGGTAAAGGAAGAGTAATTGGAATTATTGTGGAACGAGATGGACAAGAGCTTAAAATTGAGGCAAAGAAAGGTGTAGTTCTGTCATCAGGTGGCTTCTCACATAATCAGACACTTCGTGAAAAGTATTTACCAAGTCCTACGAATGCTGCATGGACTTCTTCTCCAGAAGGTCAAACAGGTGACATCCTTGAACCTGGCGTAAAAATTGGTGCAACGTTGGATTTAATGGATAAAGTATGGGGAGCCCCTTCTGTTATTGATCCACAAGGACATCCATTCTTCCTTGTGGCAGATCGTGGCGTGCCCAATATGATTGTAGTGGATAGTGCAGGGCAACGTTTTGTCAATGAAGCGGCTCCATATCATGAATTCGTGGATACGATGTATAAGCATCAAGAGGTCACACAGCAGGCAGTTCCTTCCTGGATATTAATTGATGCTTCAGCTAAAAGCCGTTATATTTTTACAGGATTGTTCCCAGGACAGGCATTCCCGAAAAGTTGGTTTGAGCATGGAGTTGCAAAAAGTGCGGAAACAATTGAAGAGCTTGCCAAACAAATGGAAGTGCCAGCGGAGAACCTAGTAGCAACGGTGAATCGTTTTAATGACTTTGCCCGGAACGGACATGATGATGATTTTTATCGAGGAGATAGTGCCTACGATAATTACTACGGGGACCCGACACTACCAAATCCAAATTTAGCAGAAATCAAGAAAGCACCATTCTATGCATTGCGTCTATATCCTGGAGACATCGGCACAAAAGGTGGCCTCGTAGTAGACGAATATGCTCGTGTAATAAAGGAGAATGGCGAACCCATTGAGGGGTTGTATGCTTCTGGCAATTGTTCAGCGTCTATCATGGGGGAAACGTATCCTGGCCCAGGCGCAACCATTGGACCTGGTATGACACTAAGCTTTGTGGCGACAGCACATATGGCCAATGCAGTGACAAAAGATGAGATATCACTTGTAAACGTGTAAATGAAACGAAGCCCTTCCTTTCTAATAAGGAGGGGTTTTTACGTTGGTGTAATGTTCTAATACTTTCTTGCTAGGAATATAGTGGCTACTAAATGTATGGCGATAATCATGTGAAAAGGAGCGATTTAGTTCATTGCTAGCTTATAAACTCATAACGACTATCGAAGAGTTAGAGCCCTATCGGAGCATTTGGTCAGAGATTCTTGAAAAAGAGTATAATAATAACCCTTTTATTGAGTATGAATGGATTTCAACTTGGTGGACAACGCTCGGGATTCATGACAATGTCAAAATTTACATAGTGGAGCATCAAGGTATAGCAGTGGCCTTTTTTCCGTTAGTGCATTCTGTACGATTTGGTACAATCCATTATTTCAGCTTTTTAGGACAAGGTTTTGCGACCTATATGGAAGTGATTGCTGATAAGGAGTGGTTAGAACCTTCGATTACGTTTCTTTTGAAGGAGTTTTCACGAAAATATAAGCGTTATTTAATCGTGTTACATGGATTATTAGAAAGTAAAAATACCTCTCAAGTATTAGAAAAATATGCGATTGAATATCAGATGCCTCATTCGATTTTTCGAACTGTCACATCTTATATTGATTTCCAAACCATTCCTATGGAAACATTTCTAAAGATGCATCGTAAGAAATTCAAAAGCCTTAAACGGCGTGAAAACAAATTAAAGTCTCTTGGTCATGTCGCCTTTCAGGAAGTGAATCACAATCATCTACAAGACATGTTTACGTTATTCAAGAGAAGATGGCAAAAGAAAATTGATAAAAGTGGCTTTACTGAAAAGCAAACTCGTCTATTTTATGAGCAGCTAGCTAAAACCAACAGTAAGGAGCTTCGCGTAGAAGTCGATAGCTTACAATTTGAAGGGCAGTGGATTGCTTTTACAATTGACCTATGCTGTAGAGAGCGCAATTTTTGTCAGGCAATGGGCCATGAGCCAGATTTTAATCTATTTGGTCCAGGTCGCCTCATTGAAAAAGAAAATATGCTAAAAGCACATCAAGCTGGCTATCGTTATTATGACTTAGGAAGTGGCTATGAGCCATATAAGTTTGAATGGTATACACATATTGATTTTACTAGGAAATTTGTGATGAGTACAAAAGGAGTTAAAGAGCGTAGTATTCGATTATGGATGGTCATACGTGATCGCCTAAAAGGGCTATTAACGAATAATCATCAGCTAGTAAAATTGAAGCGAGACCGATTAGGAGAACTGCGTTATTTTCTGAAGCATGCAAGCACGAAAGATTGGCTAAGAGCTTTTACAAAAATGTTCCAACGAATGCTAGCCATTCATATTTTAGATGTTTATATTGCAAAGCAACAACAGAGTAAAGGAAATGTGAGATTTCAAGAATTATCAATGAAAGACATCATGACAACGAAGGATCGAGCGAAAAATGTTACAGATTTCTATAAGGGCTATCGACTCTTTGCAGATAGCGATCATGTCATCTATAAGCGACACGATCAAACGGTATCCGAAGAAACGGTTAACTATTCCTATGAGCTGTCAGACAATATGTCGTTTATAAAAGAATATGATAGCTTGCGACTAAAGGAGATCGTTGCAGATGTGCAGCGGGAAGGGAGAGCAGTCTGTACAATAGTCCCTTGGTATAAGAGAACCAGACGAAGAAAGCTCATGCAGGCAGGCTTCCATAAAGTAGCTAAAATTAATATAATAAAGATTTTCAAGTGGCAAAAAATATACGATATCTAAATAACAACACCCTCAGCATATTTGCTGAGGGTGTTTGATTAAAAATGAATACCAGGTTTATCAATTAGCTTACAGCCTGTACCATACTTGGCTTTTAAGGCACCTTTGAAAAGAGTGTGCTCCAGCTCTGGGAATGTCTGTTTCCAAAGTTCAAAGACATTATGGCTAGATGCTTTGCCGTCCTTTGTTAATCGCGCAATATGGAAGCCATATTCATCATTACAGCGAGCCAATGGGCGGTTTTCTCTTACTGTAATAATTCGACCACTTGCCGTCATTTCATATAAGCCTTCATAGCCAGCAATCGCACGGCTTTCTTCTTGTCCTTCAACTAAAGGCTTTTCTTCATGTGGTGCTACTTTTTCCTCTGTCGTTGCTTCTTGTTCAGAAGATTGAGTTTCTTTAGCGCTGTTTCCTGCTGGTAGTTGTTCAACAATCACAAAATCTTTTTTAGAAGCTTTATCGCTCATTGTCGCCATCACGTTCATGATAGAGCCTACATAGCGTAATGGTTTTTCTCTTCCTTCTTCGAAAACAAAAATATTATACTCGGTTTTATTAATCTTTTTCATAATAATATTACCCGTTGTAATAGTAAAACCGATGAATTTGTTCTTTTTAAGTGCTTGTATTGCTTCTTGCTTTGTTAAAATCATTTTGAAAATCTCCTAAAGAATTATTTATTCTATTCTACCATAAAAATTATCACATTGTTTTTCGTAAAATAATGGATGATTTTGTACAATGCAGGGAAATATCCCTATTTTCTCAAAATTAATAATGGTACTATTAAGAATGTTTGGGGAATAAAACTCCTTTAAAAAGGAGCTTTCATAATAGAGATACAATTTTAGTAGGGAGTGTTGATAGGTTGATCAATGTGCTTGGGGGCATAGGTTTATTTTTACTTGGAATGACGATGCTAACAAACGGTTTAAAGGAATTGGCAGGAGATGCCTTGAAAAAATGGCTCAATCGTTTTACAGGTGGGACCATTAGCTCGGTACTATCTGGTACATTTATGACAATGCTTGTACAATCCTCCACGGCCACGACCTTGATTACGATAGGTTTTGTCAGTGCTGGACTTCTTACATTTGTCCAATCGATTGGCGTTATTATTGGCGCCAATATCGGGAGTACGAGTACTGGTTGGATTATTTCATTAATCGGCTTTAAAATCAATATGCAGACAATGTCACTACCTTTTATTGCGCTTGGTGTATTTGTCCAATTGCTCGCACCACGTGATTACAAAGCAATTGGAGGGCTAGTGACTGGTTTTGGCTTATTATTTTTAGGTATTGATGTTCTTCAGGGAGGAATGGCTGCGGTACAAGATAAAATTCCATTCGATTCATTTAGTGCAAATTCTATTAGTGGCAAGCTAATTTTAATTGTTTTGGGTCTTATCATGACGGTTATTATGCAGGCTTCTAGTGCTGCAATAGCAGCCACTTTAACAGCTTTATATGCAGGTGCTATTGATTTTGAACAGGCTGCTTATTTAGTCATTGGTCAAAATATCGGGACGACAGCTACAGCGTTATTTGCTGCGATTGGTGCATCAACAGCTGCAAAACGAACAGCTGTGACACATGTAATGTTCAATGTTGTCACTGCTATACTAGTGACATTCGGTGCAAGGTTTATGTTTGCTCTTACAGAGTTTGTCACGAAATCCATCAATGGTAGCTTTGATGAAACACTCGGCATTGCTGTTTTTCATACATTATTTAGTGTGATTGGCGCGATACTCTTTGTGCCATTTGTTCGTCCTTTTGCAAAGGCCATTGAAAAAATGATACCTGAAAAAGGAAATTATTTAACTCGTAATTTAGATAGTAGTGTTGCCAAACTACCTGGAGTTGCTGTAGAGGTATCCTTTAATACATTGCAAGATATTACTAAGGAAATGACGACAGTACTCGTTTCCCTTATTCAAGGAAAAAAACGCACAGCTGAAACAGACAGTAGATTGGCTCAAATAGATGAGGCAATCGAAAAAACACGTTTATTTATGGATGCTATTCAATCTTCCTCTCAAAAAGAACGGTATAAGCATATTGCCCTTTTACATGCTTTAGACCACTTATATCGTTTGTCAAAGGCATTACGTGAGCAACATCCAAATGCCTTTCAATTACAGGAGACATTAACCCAAAAGTGGTTAGAGGTATTGGAAAAAGTACTACTAATCATTGATGAGGATGAACGTCTACCTGAGATTGCTACCTTGCTTGAGGTTACTTCCTCTGAAATGGCTACGGTGCGTCGTGATAAACGAAACGCATACTTTGAGCACACTGTTGAAAATGTGGTAGAGTTAGAGACAGCTGTATCGAAAGTGGAGACTTTGCTGTGGATTGATCGACTTGTCTATCACTATTGGCGTACGACCGCTCGTCTTGCAGAGTACCAAACCGTGACTAAGAAAGGTCGTCATATTGACACAGAAAAAAATACAGTAACAGTTGAATAAATGGAATGCTCGTCTTACGTTTGTAAGCGGGCATTTTTCTTCGCTTTACAAATAAAGGAGGATCTAGAATGGTTCAGCATAAATTTACAATGGACTTAACTTGGTCAGAAGGAAGAAACGGTACAGGAAATATCCAAGCTAGTAATTTGCAAACACAAATTTCTATTCCTCGGGAAATGAATGGACCTGGCATTGGTACAAATCCAGATGAAATGCTTTTAGGGGCAGCTGCAACCTGTTATTTAATTACACTAGCTGCTTTATTCGAAAGGTCAGAAATAGATGTACTGGAATTATCCATGCAGGCCCATGGATTTGTTAGTGTAGAAAATGGCATTTTTACGTATGAAAAAATTGTCCATAAACCGACTATTATTGTGCAAGAGCGAACAGAACATCTTGAAAAAAGGCTTCTACGCTTAGCACACAAGGCTGAACAAACATGTATGATCAGTAAAGCATTAAAAGGTAATGTTGTAATTGAATGTGATGTTCAAATTTTTGAAGCAAGCATATAATAAGACAGCAAGAGTTATTCAGCAAGTAACGCTGATATAACTCTTTTTTTCATAAAATAAGCACTTTTTCTAAAATAGTTCTAGAAATGTTCAAAATGAATATATAGAGTTAAGTGCTAAAAAAATGCAAAGGATGATGTATTGCACGTTCAGACAGCTCAGAATCTCACATTCTATGGTCAGTACGGCAAAAGAATATTCGATATTATTGGGGCATTATTTTTGCTTTTTATAACAATTCCTCTAATGCTAGCTATATTCCTCATTTTACTCATAACGACAGGTCGCCCCATTTTTTTTAAACAAATCCGAACTGGCCTCGATCATCACCGCTTTGTGATTTGGAAGCTACGAACAATGTGTATTCAGGCAGTTCCAGTCAATATGCCGACTATTTGTGCTGATGGTATCCCTGATGATTATTATTTTAAAACAGAGCAAGATACACGCATCACAAAAGTGGGCGCTATTCTTCGAAAACTCAGTATTGATGAAATTCCACAACTTTTAAATGTGTTAAAAGGTGATATGAGCATTGTAGGTCCACGTCCTGAAGTACCAACGATCACGAATGCATATAATTCCTTACAGGCTCGGCGTTTGGAGGTAAAGCCAGGATTAACAGGCCTCGCTCAAATTAATGGTAGGTCGAATATTTCACATGGACAAAAAATATCATATGACATTGAATACGTTGATCATTATTCCTTTTGGTTGGATGTCCAAATTTTGTTGAAGACAATTTATGTTGTTGTTGCACGAACAGGTGCTTATTAAAAAATAAGGAGTGGCCATACTGAAGATCGTTCAGCTTATTACACGAATGGATAAAGTTGGAGGTGCGCAAAAACATGTGGAGGCACTTGCTATCCACTTAAAACAGGATGGGCATGATGTCACAGTAGTGACGGGCTCCTATCAACCATCACTGTGGCACTTACAAGAGCATAAAATCCCTGTTATCAGTATATCTGCTCTTCAACGGGCTATTCATCTAGCGAAAGATTTTCAAGCATTTTGGCAATTAAGAGCCGTTTTCAAACATCTACAACCAGACGTTATAGCCACCCACTCCTCTAAGGCTGGTGTGATTGGTCGCATAGTTGGTAGGTTGTTACAAATTCCAACTATTTTTACGGCACATAGCTGGAGCTTTACAGAAGGTGTTCCTTACAAGAAAAAGCTATTCTATCAACGGATGGAAAGATCAATTCAGCCATTTACGACAAAAATTATTACAGTGTCTGAATATGATCGGGAACTAGCACTAATGAAAAAGGTCGCTCCTGCTCATAAATTGCTGACTATTCACAACGGCATTGACCCTATCGAGAGAAATAAGACAACTGAAAAGATATGCATGGAGCAGCCAGTCATTGTCATGGTTGCTCGTTTTGAAGTGCCTAAAAGACAAGATGTCCTGTTAAAGACTTTAGCGGAACTGACAGATATCCCTTGGCACCTTCAATTGATTGGAGATGGTTCTCTGCGTCCAGCTCTAGAACATTTCGTTGAACAAAATCGATTATCCAATCGTGTAACATTTTTAGGTAATCAATTAGACGTTCATTCTTATCTTGAGAAAGGCCACCTATTTGTTCTGTTATCAGATTGGGAAGGCTTGCCGATTTCGATTATTGAAGCGATGCGTGTAGGACTTCCTATTATTGCAACAAATGTAGGTGGTGTGAAAGAGCTTATTATTGATCGTGACAATGGGTTTTTAGTGGAGCGAGAGAATAATGAATTATTGAAGAAGAGGCTGCATCAATTATTAATGGATGCTCCTTTAAGAGGAGAGATGGGGACGGCAAGTGAGCAGCGTTATTTACAGTACTTCACCTTCATCCCCATGTATCAAAAAACATTAATGGTTTATCAACAGGCTGTTTCAGAACTAGTAAAGAAAGGGGATTAAATTGCAATTAATTCGCATTAGAACTGATGATGAACTTATGTGGTACAAGGAAATTTGGGATGCCATTTTAGAAGAAGAGAACAATGATAATCCATTTATAGAATTTGCTTGGTTTTATAATTGGTGGCAAATTGTAGGACGGAAAGAGCGTGTAGAGCTTTACGCCATTGAACATGAGGGGACAATTAGGGCCTTTTTTCCTTTTACAGTGTCTATTCGTTGGGGGGTAAGGGTGTATGCTTTTGCGGGAGAAAACATCGCCAATTATACAGGGGTTGTGGCTAAAAAGGAATGGTTACAGCAAGTTACAACCTTTGTTTTTGATGAGCTCATTAAAAAGCATCGGCATATTCTTTTTTCCTTGCATGGGTTATTAGAAAGCAAGGTGTCTACTAAGATCTTAGAGCAATACTTTGTAGAAAGACAATTACGTACAAGCCTGTTCCGAGTTGTGACACCCTATCTTGCTTTTTCAGAAATTGATTTTCATCGCCATTTCAATCAACGTCGAAAAATGCATGGCGTTGATCGACGAGAACGAAAACTAAGAAATTTAGGCTCCTTAGAAAGACGTGAGGCTTCACAGGACGAGCTTTGGCAAATGTTTCGGTTATTTGATCGACGTTGGGCAAAAAAACTAGATACAAGTGGCTTTACAAAAGGCAAGAAAAGAGATTTTTTTGAGCGTTTAACGATGCTTAAAGGTGAGGCGTTACAGGTAGAGGTCGATGCACTTGTCTTTGAAAACCAGTGGATTGCTTTTACCTATGGATTATACTGTCGTGGCCGCTATGTAACCTATGCTCTTGCACATGAGCCAACTTTTAATTTATTTGGTGCTGGTCGGATAGTCACTCAGGAAGCCATCCAGCGAACGTTTACTGCTAACTATCGCTTATATGATATGAGCATAGGCTATGAGTCTTATAAATTTGATTGGCGTTCAGACATTGATTTTACAAGACAGATGCTTGCTAGCAGCGGTACGAAACGTACAAATCTACTGGCAGGTTTTTTATCGTTAAAGCAAAGGCTCAAAGAATTTATGAAAGGGAACCAACGAGTCGTAGATTGGAAGCGTAACACACTGGGCCATTTACGATATTTAGTAAAGTATGGAAAGGTAAAAGATTGGCTAGAATATGGACAACAATTCGTAGAAAAATTTATTCGTTTGAAACAAGTGGAGCTGTATGAATTATCCCCATCAGATGACGTATCACCACAGCAACCTGTCGGAAACTTATTTGAAGAAATGTCGATTCAGGAAGCGATGCAACTTGATCAGGAAGAAGTCATGGCCCTCCTTTATAAGGGCTATACGATTTATAAAGACTCCTTTGCGGAAACGAATAAGCTGGCGTTTGCATTACATGCCACAAACTGGCGAGTGGATTCAATGCAAATTGTAGAAGCCTTACCGAAGCAAACCTATTTTGTAGCCTATGATGTTTTCAAACAAATCGACATTATTACAGCTTTTTTACGGAAAATAAAACCAGCACAAACATTGTGGGTATCGGTAAGTTTTTGGCAATGGCGCAAGCGCAAGCGCTTAGTACAACTAGGCTATAAACCTATTTCTCGAATGAAACATTATAAACTTGCTCGTTTTGAGCGACACCGTGTAGAAAAATATACAGAGAGTGGGGGCGATGTACATTCTGTCCATTAAAAGTAAGCGATGGAATATCGCAATGCAGCATTTTTATTTTCTCGAAAAGCCAGCCAATTTTCGAAAGTCAATGAAAGTTGTAGGCTATACGCATTCATTAGTACCAAGTCGGAAGCTTGTAAAAAGCGAAACGATTCACATTTATTTGCAAGAGCATGAGCTTTCATTGTATTTAGCACTGTCTGAAGGTAATCGTAAAATCTTACGACGTGCCCAAAAAGAATCCTATCAAGTCATTTTGTATAAAGAGCCATCCATAGAAAATTTGAAAGCCTTTCAGCAATTTTACAATCAATTTGCCAAAAGAAAAAAAATTGAAGCAATCGGCAAGTCGCAAATGGAAACCATTCTGCTCCTCAATGAACAGGGTGCCTTATTATTATCGGAGATCCAGAGTTTTTGTGGACAGACATTATGTTATCGATTAGATATTGTGCATGAGAAAAAAGCGATGTCTTATTTCGAGGCAACATGTCATGCAACCGCATTGCCTGCACAATTAAAACGTCCTTTCCGTTATGCAAATCGGTTTTTAATTTGGCATAACCTGCTACACCTAAAGGAGCAAGGTTTTGTCTTATATGATATGGGAGAATTAACGGACAACCGAAATGTACGAGCCTTTAAATTAAGCTTTGGTGGCCAGGTTGTTCATGTTTACTCAGGCTACATTATCCAATCAAAAATACGTGCACTTTTACTAGGTGTGCAAAAATGGAGGAAGTAGCAACATGAATGGTGGGGGTCTCGTTATTTCATTAGATTTTGAGCTGAATTGGGGTGTCCATGACGTATTTCGTTATGGCCAATACAATAAAAACCTATATGGTGTCCGTAAAGCCTTGCCCAGGATACTAGCGTTATTTGAGCAATATGACATCCATGCAACTTGGGCTACAGTTGGATTATTGTTTGCTGAATCAAAGGCAGAAATGGCTCATTATTTGCGAGGTATCCCTGTGAAATATGAAAATATGCGCTTTGCAGCACATACACAGCTTGCAAAAGTTGGCGAAAATGAACAAGAAGATCTACTGCATTTTGGTAAATCTTTAATAGAGGAAATTAAACGTACACCACATCAGGAAATAGGAAGTCATACCTTTTCTCATTTTTATTGCTTGGAGAAGGGCCAAACAGAAGCTGCCTTTTGTGCAGATTTACATGCAACCAAAACAATTAGTGACGGTTATACTGCGCCTATGAAATCGATTGTCTTTCCTCGTAATCAAGTAAACAAAGACTATTTTACAGCATGTTTAGAAGCGGGGTATGTTTGCTATAGAGGCACCGAAAATCATGAGCTATATGACGCACAAAAGTTTACGAAAAAGGGAAGACTTTTAGGTGCTAAGAAGTGGTTAGATAGCTATTGGAATATAACTGGTCATCATATAGCCACCCTGGAAGAAATGCAAGAGGAGCAACTGATTAATATTCGATCAAGTGCTTTTTTAAGGCCATACTGTAGTCCATTACGTATATTCGAAAATTTAAAAGTAAAGCGAATAAAGGAAGGCATGCTCAAGGCTGCACAGGCACAAGCCTTTTATCATTTATGGTGGCATCCTCATAATTTTGGTAAGCATATTGATAAGAATTTGGCGATGCTAGAAGAACTATTAAGTTATCATCAAGAGCTGCGTAGTCAATATGATTTCCAAAGCTATTCCATGTATGAGGTAGCAGAACTTTGCGAAAGCCTTTCGAAACAGCAGAAGTAATAATGGAAGAGCTCTCTGTACGAAGAGTTGGTAAAAAAGAGGTTTGCTCTCTGAAGAGTAATTAAAGTGCTTGCAAACGAGAGAAAGTCATTTATTAAGAGTGTCAAAGCGCTCAAGGTAGGTGAACAACACTCAAAAAGTTGAGAACAGCCACAATCTCCTAACAAAAGAAACATGTAATTTCTAAGCAAACTGATTTCACGTTTGCTTTTTTTGTTTATCAAAAGAATATTTTCAATATAAGAGAAAAAAAGAAAAACTTTGACGAAAATCATTGTACGAATGGTACTATTACTATAAAGAAAATATGTTAGGACATTTACAGGGGAGCACCAATTGATTTAGGTCAATTGAACTTGAATGGAAAAGAGAAGAAGGTGGTAGATGAATATGTTTATACAATCAGAATGCCAATGGAAACAGGAGAATGGATCAGCTATGCATCAGTGGATAAAGCAGCAAACAAATCCGAATCCGAATGAGGTGGATATTGTCGTATATGGAGCGCTTTTATCATATACCAATGATGCGTCGTCAAAAGCGCAATACCCAACAGCCTTTCGTAAGGCTTGGCCAGGTTTTCAATCATATAATTTAGATGAGCAGGTGAATTTACGTGCCCTTTCAGTTGTGGACATTGGGGATGTGGCGATTCTAGAAAATGATCGAATGCTTTCGGAATCTGCCATCGAGGCTGCTGCAGAAAATTTAAGTATAGCCTTTCAAAGAAGTTTTACTTGTTTGATTGGGGGAGATCATACTATTACAGCGCACTCCATAAAAGGTATAAAAAATGCCTTCCCACAGGATCGCATTGGCATCATTCAGATTGACACGCATTTAGATGCAAGAAACCAAGAGGAAATTGGTTTAGCACAAGATTCTCCAATTCATCAGTTAATTGCAGCAGGGGTTGTGGAGGGGAGACATGTCTATAATGTCGGTTTGCATGGCTTTTTCAATTCACCCGAAATGATTCATTATGCTAAAGAACAAGGCATTCATATGATTACGTTAAAGCAAATGCGGCGTGATGGTATTCAACTCACAATACGTGAAATGCTGCGTCAGCTTATGTATGAAGTAGATCGCATTTATGTGTCTGTGGATTTAGATGCACTTGATATTGTATTTGCCTGTGATGTTCCTGCAGCTTCACCTGGTGGTTTAACGGCTTATGAGTTATTCGATATCCTCAAGATTATTGGCGAAAATGAGGGTGTTCGTCATATTGATTTTGTTTATGCTGATCCTAAAGAAGGTATACTACGTCCAGAAACTGTTAAAATCGGTGTAACTGCATTTTTACAATGGTTGACAGGCATTCAACTAGATCATCGCAATCGTATCTCGAAAAAAGGAAAGGTTATGTTGTAAAGCAAGTGTATTTCCGAGTATTAACAATGCTGATTTTTAAAAGTTTGCTATAATGTTTAAATAGAAAACAATAAATAAATACAAACTTTGTATTGTAATAGAGAGGAAATTTATGATGACAACAAAACCAAGATTATTGATTGTCGACGGTATGGCACTGTTATTCCGTTCTTTTTTCGCTTCGGCTGCCATGGGGCATTTTATTCGCTTGGCAGATGGAACACCTACGAATGGGGCCCAAGGATTTGTGCGACATGTTCTAACAGCACAAACTATTATGAAGCCAACACATATGGCTGTTTGCTGGGATATGGGCGCACATACATTCCGCAATGATTTATTTGATGGCTATAAAGCGAATCGCCCAGCACCTCCAGAGGAAATGCTACCACAATTTGATATGGCGAAAAATTTATCGCAGCAAATGGGTTGGCAAAATTTCGGGGTGAAGGGCATGGAGGCAGATGATTTAATTGGCTCCATGATAACGAAATGGCAGGACGAGGCAGACATTACGGTCATTAGTGGTGATAAGGATTTACTTCAGCTTTTAAGGCCATCTACAGAAATTGCGTTTATGAAAAAGGGCTATACAGAATACGATATTTATACACATGCTCGCTTTAAAGAAGAATATTGTATTGAACCTTCACAGTTTGCACAGGTGAAAGCCTTTATGGGTGATTCAAGTGATGGCTATCCAGGTGTGAAAGGGATTGGCCCAAAACAAGCGTTAACGCTTATTCAAACATATGGCTCAATAGACAAAATACTGGCATCACTCGGTGAATTGAAGCCAGGTCAAAGAACAAAAATTCAAGATAATTTAGATATGTTGCAGCTATCACATGAGCTTGCAACGATTCAAACCAATGTACCAATTGACGCTGATTTTACAAGCCTTGTGTTACCAACTTACGAACCACATATTTTTAAAGCAATAGAAGAGCGTGGCTACACACTAATTGCCAAGCACGCCCGTTCTTTGTATTCGCTTATTTAATCAATCATCGCAGAGTATAGTCATATGCTCTGTTTTTTTTATTGTAAGGAAAAGAATAGAGAGCAAAAAGAAGGCTAATCGATATTTGCTCTAGTAAGGAACCATTTTCACGAAGGATAATACCTTTTCGTTGTCTTTATAGAGAGCCTGACGAATTTGGCTATCACGTTGTGGACCACCATTATCATGGAATATTAGCCATAGCTCATCATTTTTTATCTCATAGCCTATAAGCGGTACCCAATGATAAGCAAAGGTTGATTTTTTATCACGCCACTGAAGGCTAAAATAGCGATCAAAACGCATAGCAACTGGTCGACCTGCGTCAATTTCCTGTAGAGCTTCCTTTAATGAACATGTTCGAATATCCCAAGTTGGAAGCAATTGACGAAGATTGTGAATCAGTCTCCATTTGAATAAGCCAATTTTTGTACCACCAAGCAGTTTATATAGCTCATTAATTGAAGGAGCTGACTCATTTAAAAATTTTAAGATGACATGAATCGTAGTAGGTCCACAGGCAGAATTGCGATAGCTTGGTGCAATGGAAATCTCATATTGTGAAGCCCCTCGTAGTGCCAATTGTTGACGCATAATAAACTCCTTTCAAAAAGAGCTGCATTTCAAGAAGAAATGCAGCTCTCTCGCCATTATTGTTGAGCAGATAAAAATTCTGTTACTTGCTGAGGTGTTTTTGCATTTGCACTATGTAAGTGTGCAAGTTTTTCACCATTTTGGAAAATCAATAGACTTGGAATTCCCATAACATCGTACTTATCAGCGATTTCTGGAAGCTCGTCTCGGTTTAGCTCATACCAATCATATTGGTTGTACTCTTCAATGATTGGATCGATGAACATATTCATACGTGTGCAATCAGGACACCAGCCAGCATAAAATTTCACTAAAACTTTTTGGTCGCCAGCGATTAATTCGTTAAATTGTTCTGCAGTAGTAATAGTTTTCATTAAGTATTCACTCTCCTTGCTTTCCATTCTACACATTTTTCTCGCAATCTGAAAGTTTTCTGTTTGGCCGTTTCAATCGCTACTTCTTGTCCTTTTTTAGCTCGTTAAAAACAAAAAAAGATGTATACTGCAAAAATAATTCTTGAAAAAAGATTGCTAAATTAGACAAAATAATCTACACTAAAAACAGAAAAGTAGTTTTATCTTCATTCATTGAGAAGTGTCATTTTGAAGCGAAGATAAACCTTAGTCGTGCTTGGTTGAGTGGAGGGAATCTCATTCAACAAAAGGACAAAAAATTCACTAAGGAACACTTGATATTTTTTTGGCCAAAAAATGAATGGCTATTCATTCAATGGGAGAATAAGGGGGAATTGCTTGTGACTTACAACATTAAAAAAGCAGCTGTTCTAGGTTCTGGGGTGATGGGCTCTGGAATTGCAGCACATTTAGCAAATATCGGTATACCAACATTACTATTGGATATAGCACCGAAGGAACTGACGCAAGAGGAAGAAGCAAAAGGCCTTTCTTTAGAGCATCCAGCTGTTAGAAATCGTATTGTAAACGGAGCTTTGCAAAAGTTATTAAAGCAAAAGCCAGCACCACTTACTTCTAAGAAAAATTTATCACTACTAACGGTTGGCAACTTTGAGGATGATCTAGGGAAACTAAAAGACGTCGATTGGATTATTGAGGTTGTTGTAGAAAATTTATCAATTAAACAAAGTCTTTACGAAAAAATTGATGCTGTTCGTACACCAGGAACAATCATTAGTTCAAATACATCAGGTATTAGCATTAATGCGATGGCAGAGGGGCGCTCAGATGATTTCCAAAAGCATTTTCTTGGCACACATTTTTTCAACCCACCTCGCTATTTAAAATTATTAGAAGTGATTCCTGCCAATACAACTGCACCTGAAGTAGTTAGCTTCATGAAAACGTTTGGGGAAGATGTGCTTGGTAAAGGAGTTGTACTTGCAAAAGATACACCAAACTTTATTGCCAACCGCATCGGAACATATGGTTTACTTATCACTTTACAGGAAATGTTAAAAGGTGGTTACTCTGTTGGTGAGGTAGACTCTGTAACAGGTCCGCTTATCGGCCGTCCAAAGTCTGCAACTTTCCGTACGCTAGATGTAGTTGGTTTAGATACATTCATTCATGTAGCGAAAAATGTTTACGATCAAACAACAGGTGAGGAGCAGCAAGTATTTGCAGTACCTGAATTTTTACAAAAAATGGTCACAAACGGTTGGCTAGGAGCAAAATCAGGTCAAGGTTTCTTCTTAAAACAAGGAAAAGAGATACATGAGATTGATCCAGCAACCTTAACGTATAGTCCAGCCAAAAAATTAAAAACACCTTCTATTGAAATGGCAAAACAAACTCGTGGATTGGCTAATAAAGTGAAGGCGTTAACCTATGCAAAGGATCGTACAGGCGAGCTATTATGGGGGATTTTTGCACCAACGCTCCTTTATTCTGCACAGCTACATGGGGAGATTGCAGATGATATC
Organism: Lysinibacillus sp. GW823-FHT02G10; assembly: GCF_058797135.1. Classification (NCBI taxonomy): domain Bacteria; kingdom Bacillati; phylum Bacillota; class Bacilli; order Caryophanales; family Bacillaceae; genus Lysinibacillus; species Lysinibacillus sp. GW823-FHT02G10. Next base: position 88,830 of record NZ_JBXAJI010000004.1, on the reverse strand, counting down.
GTAGCCATTGATAACGCGATGAAATGGGGATTCGGCTGGCAACAAGGGCCATTTGAGATTTGGGATGCTATAGGCGTAAAAGATTCTGTGGCGAAAATGGAGGCTGAGGGCCGAGAGGTGCCTGCTTTTGTCAAAGAGATGTTAGCAAATGGCGTGGAGACATTCTATACAGAATTAGACGGAGATTTAGCTTACTATAATGGTTCACAATATGTGAAAGTGCCAGTCAATGAAAAAGAGATTAATTTAAAACGTTATAAGAAAAAGCATGGTGTGATTAAATCAAACACAGGTGCTAGTTTAATAGATTTAGGGGATGGAATTGCATTACTGGAGTTCCATTCGCAATCCAATGCAATCGGCTTGGATATTATTCAAATGATTAACTTTGCGGTAGATGAAGTAGAGGCTAACTATAAGGGCTTAGTCATCGGTAATCAGGGGAAAAACTTCTGTGTTGGGGCAAATCTAGGAATGATTTTGGTAGAAGCACAGGATGATAATATATTTGAGCTAGATTTCGTCATTAAAGCATTCCAAGATGCTATGCAGAAAATTAAATATTCACGTAAGCCTGTTGTAGCAGCACCGTTTGCCATGACATTAGGCGGGGGAGCAGAGGTTTGCTTACCAGCTGCACATATTCAAGCAACAATGGAAACATATATGGGCTTAGTGGAAGTAGGGGTTGGATTAATCCCAGGTGGTGGCGGAAATAAAGCACTCTATCAGAAATTCCTAAAGGGCTTACCAAACGGCGTAGAGGTAGACTATCAACATATTGCTAATAAAGTATTTGAAACAATTGCGATGGCGAAGGTTTCAACATCTGGTGAGGAAGCACGTGAAAATAATTTCCTAAACTTTGCGGATGGTATTTCAGTTAATCCAGATCATCAATTGTATGATGCGAAGCAGGCGGCATTAGCACTTTACGAAGCGGGCTATCAACCACCTGTACCAACAAAAGTGCCAGTGGTCGGTGCATCAGGCTATGGTACATTACTCATCGGTGCGCAAGGGATGTTTGAGTCAGGCTTTATTAGCGAACATGATTTAAAAATTGCTAAAAAATTAGCTTATGTTATTGCAGGTGGAAAGGTTCCGTACGGCACATTAGTCGATGAGCAATATTTATTGAACTTAGAGCGTGAGGCATTCCTTAGTCTTGTTGCTGATCCACTATCACAGCAGAGAATGCAACACATGCTGTTAAAAGGTAAACCACTTCGTAACTAATTGACGAAATAGATCAATCTTGCACATGAAACAAAGGGGGATTAATACGATGCGTGAAGCCGTTATTGTAGCAGGAGCACGAACTCCAATTGGAAAAGCAAAAAAAGGTTCTTTAGCAACAGTAAGACCAGATGATTTTGGTGCTGTTGTAGTCAAGGAAACATTGAAAAGAGCAGGCTATGAAGGGCCAATTGATGATTTAATTTTAGGCTGTGCAATGCCAGAAGCAGAGCAAGGAATGAATGTAGCACGTAGTATTGGGGCACTTGCTGGATTACCAGATACAACGCCTGCTCTGACAATCAATAGATTTTGCTCATCAGGTTTACAGGCAATTGCTTATGCAGCAGAGCGAATTATGCTAGGACACTCAAAGGCTATTCTTGCTGGTGGTGTAGAATCCATGAGTATGGTGCCGATGGTAGGGAATACACCACGTTTAAATCCGACTTTAGCAGAAACGGCTCCACAGTATTATATGGGCATGGGGCATACAGCTGAGGAAGTAGCTCGTCAATATAATGTTAGTCGTGAAGACCAAGATGCTTTTGCTGTTCGCTCGCATGAGCTTGCTGAAAAGGCAATTAAAGAAGGTAAATTCAATGATGAAATTGTACCAATTGAAGTGGAACAGCATTACGTAGACGATAACAATAAACCACAAGTGAAAAAATTCACATTCAGTATGGATGAAGGTGTACGTCCAGGTACATCAGTTGAAGGTTTAGCCAAACTACGTCCAGCTTTCCACGTAAAAGGCAGTGTAACGGCGGGCAATGCCTCTCAAACTTCTGATGGTGCAGCAGCTGTACTAGTAATGGATCGTGAAGAGGCTGACAAGCAAGGACTGACACCAATGGCAAAATTCCTAGGCTTTGCAGTTGGCGGTGTACCTCCTGAAGTAATGGGTATCGGGCCTATCGTGGCAGTGCCAAAAGCGTTGGAAATTGCAGGTTTATCCATCGAAGATATTGATTTATGGGAAATCAATGAAGCATTTGCTTCACAGTCATTACAGGTGGTACGTCATTTAGGCATCGACCAAGAGAAAGTCAATGTCAATGGTGGAGCGATTGCATTAGGTCATCCACTAGGCGCAACGGGAGCTATTTTAACATTAAAGCTAATTCATGAATTGAAGCGTCAAGGGAAGAAATATGGTGTAGTGACAATGTGTATTGGTGGCGGCATGGGTGCTGCTGGCGTATTTGAAATTCTATAATTTTTGCTAGATCAGCTTGAGGTGTACTGTTTACGGTTGCCTCCGAACATTGTATACGTCAAGCTTTTCTATACATGATCATTAGGGGAATCAACTAACAAAAAGATATATTGGGAGGAATTAATCATGACTGAAAAAACAACTGATTTCATTAAAGGCGGCGGATTTCTTATTGAAGATGTGGAATTAGATCGTGTATTTACACCGGAAGATTTCACTGACGAGCATAAAATGATTGCTAAAACAACAGAGGAATACGTTACAAATGAAGTTTTACCAGTAGTGGAAAATTTAGAGCACCATGAATTTGAGCATTCAGTGCGTCTCCTAAAAAGTGCAGGCGAATTAGGCTTACTTGGAGCAGATGTGCCTGAAGAATACGAAGGGCTAGGATTAGACAAAGTTTCTTCAGCTTTAATCGCTGAAAAAATGTCTGTTGCAGGTGGTTTCTCTATCACACATGGTGCTCACGTTGGTATTGGGTCATTACCAATTGTTCTATTCGGTAATGAAGATCAAAAGAGAAAATATTTACCTAAGCTTGCTTCAGGTGAATTAATCGCTGCCTATGCATTAACAGAGCCAGGTTCAGGTTCAGATGCTCTAGGTGCAAAAACTACTGCAAAATTAAACGAAGCTGGCACACATTATATTTTAAATGGTGAAAAACAGTGGATTACGAATGCAGGCTTTGCTGATGTATTTGTGGTCTACGCAAAAATTGATGGCGATAAATTCTCCGCCTTTATCGTAGAACGTGCCTACAATGGTGTTTCAGTTGGTCCTGAAGAAAAGAAAATGGGGATTAAATCATCATCAACTCGTACATTAGTATTGGAAGATGCCGAAGTACCTGTAGAAAATCTATTAGGCGAAATTGGTCGTGGGCATATCATTGCGTTCAATATTTTAAACATTGGTCGATATAAACTAGGCGTGGGCACAATTGGCGGATCGAAACGTGCATTGGAGTTAGCTATTCAGTATACAAACCAACGTCAGCAGTTTAAGACAAAGCTTTCTGATTTCAATCTGACAAAAGAAAAATTATCAACGATGGCTTCTCAATTGTATGCTTCAGAATCATTAAACTATCGTACTGTGGGCCTATTTGAGGATCGCTTAAGCCAATTAAGCCTAGAAGAGCAAAAGCAAGGTAAAGTAATTGCAGGAGCGATTGCTGAATATGCCATTGAATGCTCTATTGCTAAAGTATTCGGTTCAGAAACTTTAGACTATATTGCTGACGAAGCTGTCCAACTTCATGGCGGTTATGGCTTTATGGCTGAATATGAGGTAGAGCGTATTTACCGTGATTCTCGTATTAATCGAATTTTTGAAGGTACAAACGAAATTAACCGCATGATTGTACCTGGCACATTTATGAAAAAGGCGCTAAAGGGTGAGCTACCATTATTACAAGTTGCCCAAAATTTACAGCAAGAGCTGCTTATGCTAATGCCAGAGGATATCGGTACAGAGCCGTTAGCACAAGAAAAATATTTAGTGAAAAATGCCAAGAAGATTGCTGTATTAGCTGCAGGATTAGCAGCACAACGCTTTGGTGCAAAGCTTGATCAAGAGCAAGAAGTATTGGTAAACATTGCGAATATAGCTAACCAATTATTTGCAATGGAATCAGCTGTCTTACGTACAGAAAAAGCAATTGCTCGTGACGGTGCTGAAAAAGCACATCAAAAATTGCTATACACACAAATTTTCTGCCAAGAAGCATTCGCAGAAATCGAAAAAGAAGCAAAAGACACAATTCTTGCTTCAGCGGATGGCGATGCAGCCCGTATGACATTATCTGCACTGCGTAAGCTAACGCGTAATAATCCATACAATTTAATTGCGAAGAAGCGTGAGGCTTCCGTTAAATTAATTGATGCTGAAAAATATATTGTATAATAGTGCAAATTTAACCTAGCTATCTGCAAAAGATAGCTAGGTTTTTTATATGAGATGGATAATCGTAAAAGGAGCGGATAAATTTGCACAACTGGTGGATAAACTTACAAAAAAGAGTGAAGTTCACCATTGAAAACAACTATGATGGTATACTACAGAAAAAGACAGAAGAGGAGCATTGTAATGACGATTCAATTTTTCCATTATCCGAAATGTACAACATGTAAAAAGGCACAGAAGTGGTTAAATGAGCATGAGGTTTCCTATGAAGAGGTACATATCGCAGAGCAACCTCCGACTAAAGAAGAACTAACAGCTATTTGGCAAGCTAGTGGACAGCCTTTGAAGAAATTTTTTAATACCTCAGGCATGAAATATCGTGAGCTTGGCTTAAAGGACAAGTTAGCGGAAATGACGGAGGATGAGCAGCTTGAGCTACTTGCTTCAGATGGCATGTTAATGAAACGTCCCATCGTGACAGATGGAAAAAAAGTTACTTTAGGTTTTAAAGAAGTAGATTTTGAGCAAGCTTGGAAATAACCGTATTAAACCTTGTATTTATAGGAGAAGTATGGCACACTGAAAGTGAATATATTACATATTTATGGAGGGGTTTTTTGCATGAGCACACCTAAAGACTTACGATACTCTGAAGAACATGAATGGGTAAAAGTAGAAGATGGAAAAGTACGTATTGGTATTACTCACTTCGCACAATCTGAATTAGGAGATATCGTATTCGTTGAGCTTCCACAAGTTGGCGACGAAATCAAAACAGATGATCCATTCGGTAGCGTAGAATCAGTAAAAACTGTTTCTGAATTATATGCACCAATCTCAGGTACTGTAGTTGAAGTAAATGCAGATTTAGAAGATAGCCCAGAATTCGTTAATGAATCACCATATGAAAAAGCATGGATGATCGTTGTTGAGCCTGCTGACGCATCAGAAGTTGAGAAACTAATGACAGCAGAGCAATACGAAGAAATGATCGCTGAATAAGACAAGCCATAATCGAAAAACGTCGGAAACTACCGGCGTTTTTTGTTATATAATGACTTATAAGTGGGGATCTCTAAATGGAGGTGGCGTAATGTTCGAGGGAAAATGCTTGATAGTAGAAGGGCGCTCAGATAAGCTACAAATTGAGCCTATTTTGAATGAGAATGTTACAATACTATGTACGAATGGTACAATTGGTGTGCATCAATTAGAAGAACTACTGGATCCCTATGAGGGCTGTGAGCTATTTACTTTTTTTGATGCAGATACTTCTGGTGATAAGCTACGTGCATTAATGGACAGACATTATCCAGAGGCTGAGCATCTGCGCACAATGCCAACATACAAGGAAGTAGAAACGACACCAAGAAAAGTGCTAGCAATGATCTTACTGCGTGCACATTTTTCAATCCATAATGAATATATTTTGTAAGGTTGCGTGAGTAAATGGAAGAATGGTCAATAGAGCAGTGGGAAGCGGCTAAACAGTCGGGAGAGAAAACTGCATTTTATTTATATACACCGATGTGTGGAACGTGTGCAGTGGCATCTAAAATGATGTCCATTATTGAGCAATTACTGCCACAGCTACAAATTGGTAAAGCAAATATCAACTTTTTGGAACACATAGCTTATGAGCATCAAATTGAAAGTGTTCCATGTCTACTCATCAGTGATGGCGGAAAAGTGACAGAAAAGATTTATGCTTTTCAATCCGTACCATTTTTATATGAATTGTTAAAAAAATCAATTGACTGAACTTTACTAGCGTGGTAAAGTATCAAATATATTACTAAAACATTAAATATATCGAACTCTTATGAAGAGTGGCGGAGGGAAGTGCCCTATGAAGCCCGGCAACCATCACAATGTGAAAAGGTGCCAAATCACCCAAAGATTTTTCTTTGAAAGATGAGAGAACGGTTTAACGTATCATACGTGACCCCTTCTACTTGTCTGTGAGTGAAGGGGTTTTCTATATGAGAAAAGGAGTATTCGCTATGATCCAGCTTCAAAATATTACAAAGAAATACAAAACAGCAAATGGCGAATTAACGGCAGTCAAAGACGTCAACCTTACTATTAATAAAGGTGAAATTTTTGGCATTATCGGCTATAGTGGTGCTGGTAAAAGTACCATGATTCGTTTATTAAACGGTTTAGAGAAACCGACAGCAGGAACAGTAACGGTGAACAATCAAGAATTTTCATCGATAAAAGGGCAAAAACTTAGAGCAGCTAGACAAAAGGTAAGTATGATTTTCCAGCATTTTAATTTACTTTGGTCAAGAACAGTTGCCGAAAATATTGCATTCCCTTTAGAAATCGCAGGCTTCCCAAAGGCTCAACGTGAAGCGCGTGTGAAGGAATTAATTGCCCTTGTAGGCTTAGAAGGGCGCGATAAGGCATATCCATCCCAGCTTTCTGGGGGACAAAAGCAGCGTGTAGGAATTGCACGTGCATTAGCGAATAATCCAGAGGTTTTACTATGTGATGAGGCGACATCCGCACTCGACCCTGAAACAACGGATGCCATTCTTGATTTACTCGTAGATATAAATGAACGCTTAGGCTTAACAATCGTCCTGATTACCCACGAAATGCATGTCATCCGCAAAATTTGTCATCGTGTAGCGGTGATGGAGGCAGGCGAAATTGTGGAACGTGGTGAGGTATTACAAGTCTTCCAAGCCCCACAGGCGGCTATTACTAAGAAGTTTGTATCTCAAATTACAGACACTAAGGAAACACAGGATACGGTAGCACAAATTAAAACAAACTATCCAACTGGACAACTTGTCAAATTGATTTTTGTTGGTGAAAAAACAGAACAGCCTGTCATCTCACATCTTGTGAAACAATTTGATGTAGAAGTAAGTATTGTTCACGGAAATATTTCGCAAACAAAAAATGGTGCATATGGTACATTGATTGTGCAAATTGATGGCTCTCAGACAAACGTCACTGAAGCCCTTCGTTATTTAAATACAGTGGAAGTACAGACGGAGGTGATTGAAAATGCTAACTAATCTCTTTCCGAATGTAGACTGGGAAAATATGTGGCAAGCTACGTATGAAACTTTATACATGACAGCTATATCAACGGTTGTGACATTTATTCTTGGGTTAGTCATTGGTATTGTTCTATTTTTAACTAGCCCCAATCAGTTATGGGCAAATAAAATCGTTAACTTTTTAACAGGATCACTCGTTAATATTTTCCGTTCCATTCCATTTATCGTATTAATTATTTTATTAATTCCATTTACGAAGTTTTTACTAGGTACAATTCGCGGTGCCAATGCGGCGTTACCTGCTTTAATTATCGGTGCAGCACCGTTTTATGCTCGTATGGTATTAATTGCGTTACGTGAAATTGATAAAGGTGTGATTGAAGCAGCCCGTTCAATGGGAGCAAAAACTTCTACGATTATTTGGAAAGTATTGGTTCCTGAATCATTACCAGCTTTGATTTCTGGTATCACTGTAACGGCTGTTGCTCTTGTAGGATATACAGCGATGGCAGGAATTATTGGTGCAGGTGGTCTTGGTAACTTAGCTTTCTTAGACGGCTTCCAGCGAAATCGCCAAGATGTGACATTAATGGCAACTATTTTGATCTTAGTAGTCGTATTTATTATTCAATGGATTGGTGATTTAATTACCGAGAAAATTGATAAACGCTAGCAAGAAAAAGGGGTTATTCCGGTTTTTACCGCTAACATATTTTAAACAAATAAAAGGGAGTGTCATAAATGAAAAAGTTATTAGCAGGATTATTTTTATCAATACTTGTACTAGCATTAGCAGCTTGCGGTACAGATAAAAAAGAAGATGAAAAATCAGCATCTGGCGATCAAACAGATAACAAAGAAAACGTAACATTAAAAGTAGGTGCTTCTAATACACCGCACGCAGTTATTTTAGAAAAAGCAAAACCGATCTTAGCTAAAGAAGGCATAGACCTTAAAATTGAAACGTATACAGATTATGTTCTACCAAACCAAGATTTAGAGTCAAAAGATATTGATGCAAACTATTTCCAGCACATTCCTTACTTAGAGCTACAAATTAAAGACAATGGCTATGATTTCGTTAATGCAGGTGGCGTTCATATTGAACCAATCGGTATTTACTCTAAAAAATATAAAACGTTAGAAGACCTGCCTGAAGGCGCAACAATTTTACTTTCTAACTCAGTATCTGACCATGGTCGTATGCTGTCATTGTTAGAGGCTAAAGGCTTAATCAAATTAAAAGAAGGCATTGATAAAACAGCAGCAGAATTAAAGGATATTGAAGAAAATCCTAAAAACTTTAAATTCGATGCAAATACTGCCCCAGAAATGCTTGTACAAATGTACGAAAACGATGAAGGCGATGCAGTACTTATCAATTCTAACTTTGCCATCGATAACGGTTTAAACCCAATTGAAGATGCTATTTCTCTTGAAGATAAAGAATCTCCATATGTTAACATCATCGCTGTACGTGCAGGTGATGAATCAAAACCTGAAATTAAAAAATTATTAGAAGTATTAACATCTAAAGAAATCCAAGACTTCATTTTAGAAGAGTGGAAAGGTGCAGTAGTACCGGTAAAATAAGAATTAAAAATTTTATAAAAGGGTACATAAGTTTAACGACTTATGTACTCTTTTTTATTTGTAGTTAAATTGATGAGAAACTATGTATTTTTTATGACGTCTATTTATGTTTAGATATTGTTTAGTCATATTTATTACTATAGTAATGTTGTTAATCTATGAAATAAATGATAGAAAGTAATAATAAGAAAAAACTAGATGGAGTGATTCTAATGAATGATATAAAATTCACCCATGACATCATGCAAGAACATGAAGTAGAGCGCTACTTTAAAATATGGCGAGAAAGTGTTATTAGATCACGCCTTACTATAACAGCAGTCTTTTTAAAAACAGCTAATGCTACACAACTGAATGAAAATGTGAATGATCAAGTTACCTCGTTTTTACAATCAAAAATACGCAAGACAGACTTGCTTTTTCAATTATCCGACGGGGATCATTGGGGCATCTTCTTTTTACAAAGTAGTGATGTAGAAGCTAGGGCGTTTTTAAAACGAATATTTGCCATCTTAAAAGCAGAACGGAAGTTCCAACAGATTGCATTAAAGGCCTCTATAACAGAAATAAGAAATAATAACGTTATTTTTGAAGAGCTGTTAAATAAAAATAAACAGATGTTATCAGGGGATGAGCAATTAACATGGAGTATAGCAGAGGTAAAGGATTACTGTGAGCAACCAACTGAATTAGTGAAAGTTAGTATTATTGAGCAAAACGCCATTTTTAGACAAGTATTAGAGTCAACGCTTAAGCAAATAAATATCCCTTATTTTTCTTTAGATGTAAAGGTTTATGAGGATGGCTATAGCTTTTTGCAATCGGATGATTATAAATCAGGGCATATGCATCTAATTCTTATGAATGATATTTTACCGCTGAAAAATGGCTTAGAAATATTGCATATCTTACGACATATGCCAAATGAAAAGAAATTTATTATTTATATGATGTCAGAACGCAATTCTGAAGGGGCAGCGCTTAATGCTTATGAGGGCGGTGTTGATGAATATATTGTCAAACCATTTAATTTACGTTTGCTAGAAGCCAAAATTAAAAGAACGTTTGCGAGGTTTTGGCAATGATCAAGCTGACTGTTTCGACAATTTTAGCAATAATTTCCTTTTTATTAGTTGTGCTCTTTATCTTTTTTATGTATTTACTTGTTCAGCGACAGCGTGAAAGCTATTTTGAAAAAGTTCGTGACCGTTATTTACAAAATTATTCTCAATTTTGGTATGATTACTTATTCAATAACGCATTATTTAGTATCGTATTGGTACCTAGAGGAAGCGCCCAAGTAGAAGCTATTGAAAAAATTTTTTCATCCTATTTAAAGAATATAAGGAATGAACAGGTGGAACTAAAAATTAAACAATTCTCCAATCAATATTTAAAAGCATTCTACGAAAAAGATTTATCCAGTAAACGATGGAGTATTCGAATGAATGCCCTCTATCGAATTGCAGACTTACAAATAGATGAATTGCTAACGAAGTGCCAAGAATTCGAAAAAAATAACATTACAGATGAAGAACATTTCCAGTTATTGAAAATATACTCGCTTTTCCAACCAGATTTATTTATGGAGAAAATAAAAAATTCCAATGTAAATTACGCTGAAAGTGAATATAGAAGACTATTTATATTATTAGATGATAATGTATTTATTCGATTTTTCCATGATTTTAATAGTTTGTCGGCCAAAATGCAATTTGCTGTTATTGATACTGCTGCTGTAAAAAGAAATATGGAGTATTTGGATGAATTAAAAAAATTATTACAACATGATACACCGGAAATTAACATCAGAGCATTAAAAGGGCTATATGAAATAGGAATTATTGATGAGATGGATCCCTTTGTCCCTTTTGTGACCTCAGAAATGTGGGAAGCCAGGTTAATGGTTGCAAAAATTTTTAAACATGTACCGCTTACTTATACTTATAGTTATTTAGAGCAGCTTCTTCAAGATGAGAATTGGTGGGTACGTTCCCAATCGGCAAAAACGATTGTAGAAGATCGACATGGTATTGCCAAATTACAGCAATTCATTGAATCCTCAAATGATCAATATGCAATTGAAATGGCCCAAGAAATTGCAGCGAGAAAAGAGGGGAAGTAAATGAAAATAATTGATTATTGCATGATGTTTTTTGGGGGCATTATTTTATTTTATATGCTGTTCGTTATTGTTTCATATTGTACAATGTTCATCATTGCTATGCTGGATTTAAGAAAACGCTATCGTCTCGATCTATCAGAGTATGATGATGCACATATCGATGCCTTTTATTCAAAACCGGTATCGTTACTTGTTCCTGCTTACAATGAAGAAGTAGGAGTTGTAGATACAGTATATTCATTATTGAATTTACGTTATCCTCAAACTGAAATTATCATTATTAACGATGGATCTACAGATCAAACCCTTCAAACGGTCATCGAACATTTTCAAATGAAGCCAATCAATAAAATTGTTCGAACTAACATCCCTACAAAAGACATTAAACAAATATATGAATCTGAAATCTATAAAAATTGTATTTTAGTAGATAAAGAAAATGGTGGTAAGGCTGATGCGCTAAATGTGGGTATTAATGTATCTCAATATCCGTATTTTTGCTCCATTGATGGGGACTCCATTTTAGATGAAAAATCCTTGCTGCGGGTGATGAAGCCTATCATTTTATCTGATGGTGAGGTCATTGCAGCAGGAGGTAATATTCGTATTGCAAATGGTGCAAAGATGCAGTTTGGCTCTATTTATGAGACTCAATTACCTAGTAATTACCTAGTAATCATGCAAGTAATCGAATATTTGCGGGCATTTTTAATGGGGCGAATAGCGTTAAGTAAATTCAATTTAGTCCTTATTATTTCAGGAGCATTTAGTGTTTTCTCTAAAAAATGGGCTGTTGAAGCAGGTGGATATTCAACCAATATTATTGGGGAAGATATGGAACTGGTGGTGAATATCCATCGACTTATAAAAGAAAAAAAAGAAAATAAGCGTATTGAATTTGTACCTGACCCAGTTTGCTGGACGGAAGCACCTCAAACATTAGGAGTACTACGCAATCAACGAAGAAGGTGGCATCAAGGGTTATTTGAAAGTCTATGGAAGCATAAAAAAATGACCTTGAATCCTAGATATGGAATGATTGGATTTCTTTCGTTCCCGTATTTTTGGCTAGTGGAATGTCTAGGGCCTCTTGTCGAGTTAGGCGGATATATTTATATTGTCATAGCCTTTTTCTTTGGGAAAATTTATTATGAAGTTGCGCTCATGCTGCTACTACTATTCGTTATTTATGGTGTTATTTTTTCAATAGCGGCAATATTATTTGAATCGTGGAGTATGAATACGTATCCGAAAAAAAGAGAGTTGTTACGCATGATTCTTTTAGCGTTTACAGAAATTTTTTGGTATCGCCCACTAACATTATTCTGGCGCTGTGAGGGATTACTTCGTTTTGTCTTAAGAAAAAGTGACTGGGGTAATATGAAACGTGTCGGCATTGCTGAAAAGGAGAAAAGTGTATGAAACGAATCTATATAGGGGTTATGGTCGTACTAGTCCTCATGATAATCCCTATTACATGGTGGTACTTAGAAGATGAAAAACAGCTAAATGTGGCCATTATAGATAAAACTGTTCCGAATGAGTCTTACCGAGAGCACTTAGGGGTGAATTGGTTTTTAAACCATTATAAATATAGATTAAATAATGAACCTTATTACGTAGAACGCGATTATTATGGTACGGTCCCAAATGATGAAACTAAAAGTGTTGTAGAAAAGAATTTGCCAAATGATTATAGTGACTATGATGTCATTTATTTGGCAGATACGTACGGAGTTTATAAAGATGATTTACAACAAACAAAACGTTTAGGTGAACGTTCTGAAAAAATTGTTGGGGGACTTGAACAAAAAGAATGGCAGGCAATCGTCGAACGCTTAGCCAGCAAAAAAAAGAGCATGTTAATAGCTGAGTATAATACGTTTGCTTCACCAACATCAGGGGAAGTTCGTAAAGAATTACAGGATTATTTAGGAATCACATGGTCTGGCTGGATCGGGCGTTATTTCGAAGAGCTTGATTATCATAAAAATTTAGAAATACCGCAATGGGTGATCGATGAACATGGCGACAATTGGTCATATAAAGGTGGAGGCTTTTTACTATTTAACGAAATAACTGAGGAGCTACTTGTTCTAGAAATGAACAAGCATGTTAAATCTGAAGGTATTCAAGTGCAGTTTACTGAAAATGGGAAAAAATTCTTTCATTCATCTGCAAGGGCGCAATACGATTATTGGTTTGATATTATTACACCTAAATATGCTGAAGATGCTCTTGCAAATTATAAATGGGATTTAACAAAAAAAGGAACAGAGCTGTTAAAGGCTAATGGAATTCCTGAACAATTTGCAGCAATTGTAGGCCAAGATAAAAGCTACACATCTAGTTATTATTTTGCGGGAGATTTTAATGATATCGCACGGGTACCGAATATTTATAAAATAAAAGGGTTACCTACAATCTATAAATATGCTGAGAAGTATGCGGACAGTTCGTTTTATTGGTCCATTTACATCCCAGTAATGCATAAAATATTTGATTCATTTGAGCACAAAGAGGTTCAGGATACTGTAAATCATGAGAAATTAAACTATAATGCAAGGATTCAGGGACAATCTTTTGAGGTGCTAAGAGATGGCAAATGGGAACCAATCGTATTTAAGGGTGTCAATATCGGAATGGGGAAACCTGGCGCCTTTCCTGGAGAAGCAGCAATTACTGAAGAGGAATATTATCGATGGTTTAAACAAATAGCAGACATGAATGCTAATACGATACGAGTCTATACATTACATCCACCAGGCTTTTATAGAGCACTTGCTAAATATAATGAAGAACATCCAAAAAAATCATTATATGTTTTACATGGAGTTTGGATTAATGAAGAGGGCTTAGCAGGTTCATTGGACGCCTATGATAAAGATACGTTAGAAGATTTCCAATTAGAAATGAAACAAATGGTAGATGTCATTCATGGAAATATCTATGTGGAGCCTCGCCCAGGACATGCATCTGGCTTGTATGATGTAGACGTATCGAAATATGTTATAGGATGGGTACTAGGAATTGAATGGTATCCACACATGGTTGTGGGAACGAATGAAAAACATGCAAATATTGGTCAATACAACGGTACTTTTTTTGAAACAAAGGGTGCCTCTCCGTTTGAGCATTGGCTAGCAGAACAAATGGATGTGGTGTCAGTTTATGAAAAGGAAAAATATAACTGGCTACGTCCAATGAGTTTCACGAACTGGGTCACAACTGACATTCTTGAACATCCGTCAGAGCCATCAGAGGAGGAAGATTTAGTAGGGGTCAATCCAAATGTTATTTATACAAAAGGAGAGATGACCGCACCAGGACAATTTGCTTCCTATCATGTGTATCCTTATTACCCTGACTTCTTTAATTTCGATAAAGATTATTTAAATTATGTCGATTTCCGAGGGAACAAAAATAGCTATGCAGGTTATTTAAAAGAGCTCCATGAAGCTCATACTATGCCTGTTCTTATTGCGGAATTTGGTATCCCAGCATCACGTGGTAAAACACATGATAATGTATATGGTTGGAATCAGGGGCAAATGTCAGAGCAAGCACAGGGAGAAACACTTCAACATTTATTTGAGGATATTATGCATGAAGGGCTCATGGGAGGACTTGTTTTTACATGGCAAGATGAGTGGTTTAAACGAACGTGGAATACGATGGATTATGATGATCCGAATCGTCGACCATTTTGGTCCAATGCTCAAACAAATGAGCAACAGTTTGGATTATTAAGCTTCGATAGACTTAAGGTAAAAGTAGATGGAGAGACAACGGAATGGACGGGTAAACAGCTATATGATACTGCACCAAACAACCCAACAGATTTTGCAGTAGACTATGATGAGCGCTATTTGTACATTAAATTAAAAAGTGAGGAGTTAGCCAATACCTCCCCTCGCATTTTATTAGATGTTGTACCAGGTCAAGGAAATACGTCAGCTACATCTATAAAAAATATGACGTTTTCCAATGGTGTTGATTTTATAGTTGAGCTTAATAAAAACGGTCAATCTAGGGTTGTTATTGATGAATACTACGATTTCTATGATTATTTATATGGCCACCGTTTAAATTTAGTTGCTCCCCGAATGGCAAATGCCTTGAAAAATAGTGGAAAGTTCGCCCCTATTTACTATGTGTTAAATAAACAACTATTTTTACCTGAGCAAAATAGAACGACTGATTTTAGTATCTACGAAACAGGAAAATTACTTCAAGGAAATGCTAATCCAGAAGCAAAAGATTATGATTCTTTAGTTGATTATACTTGGACCGATGACAATGTTATCGAACTTCGCATCCCTTGGTTATTGATTCAAGCTAAAGATCCGAGTCAGCGTGAGTTTATAGGTAACCTGTATAAAGATGGCGATAAAGCGGCGGTTAAAGTAGACAATATTTATATTGGTGCTTTATTTGTAGATAAAGAGAACAACGTTGTTCAATCTATGCCAGCAGCTTCTAATGGTGTTTTACCACCACTCTCTACTTATACATGGGAAACATGGCAAGTACCAAAATATGAAGAGCGCTTAAAACAATCCTATTATATTTTACAAAAATTATTTAAAGCATATTAAAGGAGCTAAGGGTAGATTGTTCTGCCCTTAGTTCTTTTTTATTTACCAATCCCCTTAAATGTCGGTGGACAACCGAGGCTTAAGGGGATTTTTAGAATTGTAGAAAGAAAAATTTTTCTAAACAAAAAAAATTACAGTTAATGGTTAATATAAAAAACGTCGTAAATAGACGTTTTTATAATGAAAATTTGATTTATTTTTTAGAGGAATAGGTTTTTATTACCTTGGATGTAATTGTTTAGAAATTGTTTAGCTTCAATTAGTACTATATAAACGTTAATAAACTTATTTTGAGTGATGTGTAATCCTACTGATCTATTTCGACTAAAGAGTCCTGTGTAAGTTTGAATGTTGAAGGGGGTTTTTACAAAAGATGACGAGAATTGAACCATTGCTTTATGGAATGCGTTCCTCAATTAAATAAAGAAAAAACAATGAAAATACAGATTAAATAAAGGAGTAATTTTAATGACGAGCGAAACGAAATCACTAAGTACAGCTTTATTGAAAAAAATCCAAACAAAAAAAGCAACAATTGGAGTGATTGGACTTGGCTATGTAGGTTTACCGTTTGCTGTGGAAATGGCTCAAAATGGATTTAAGGTAGTTGGCTTTGATAAGAATCAAGGAAAAATCAGACAATTGCAAAATGGTGAAAGTTATATTGCTGATTTACCGAGAGAAAATATAGAGCAAATGATCGAAAGTAAACATTTTGTAGCAACTAAAGATTTTTCTATGCTTTCACAAGCAGACGTTGTGATTATTTGTGTACCTACACCTACTACTCCTGATGGAACACCTAATATTTCATATATCGAAGAAGCAACGCATGCCATCGGTCAAAATATTAACGCCAATGCGCTAGTTATTCTTGAAAGTACGACTTTCCCTGGGACAACAGAAGAAATGGTCCAGCCTATTTTACAAAAATATGGTTTTACTATTGGTCATGATTTGTTTTTAGCGTATTCACCAGAACGTGTTGATCCAGGAAATAGCAACTTTTCCGTGTCGAATACACCAAAAGTGATTGGGGGAATAACAGCCACATGCCTAGAATTATCAAAGATTTTTTATGAAACAGTTCTCCATACCCATGTGTGTACTGTGACAAGCCCTAGAGTGGCTGAAATGGAGAAATTACTGGAAAATACTTTTCGCCAAATTAACATAGCCCTTGTAAACGAGTTAAGTCAGATTTGCTATAAGATGAACATTGATATTTGGGAAGTTATTGATGCAGCTTCTACAAAGCCGTATGGTTTTATGCCATTTACACCGGGGCCAGGAGTGGGAGGGCATTGTATTCCAGTCGATCCTAAATATCTACTATGGGCTGGGCAACAACATGGTATCTCTGCAACGTTAATTGAAGCAGCTGATAAAATCAATGACTCAATGCCCAACTTTGTAGTCGAGAGACTAAGTAATTACTTACGTATTCAAAATAAAGAGCTGTATAGAGCCAATATTGTTGTCATCGGTGTCACTTATAAACCTAATATAAACGATTCACGTGAATCGCCAGCACTTCATGTTATTCAGCAACTACTAGATAAACAATGTCAATTAACAATCATTGATCCTTATATACAAACATTCTCTATCGAACAATCACATTTCAATACGGTTGCATTAACAGCACCAATAATCCAACAAGCAGATGCAGTATTAATTTTAACGAATCATTCAACTATTGATTACTCTTTAATTGATCAACAAGCTTCTTTAATTTTTGATACACGTAATACCCATTTTTTGTTCAAAAATAAAAATTATTACAAACTATAAGGGGGAATTCATAGGAAATGAAACTACTAAAACTATGTGGTCTGCTCATCATGCTGTTCTTAGCAGGCTGTCAGTCAGCGACACAAGAAACGATTCATCCAGTTGATTCTTCTATAGAGGTCAAAAAATCTGATGGTACTAAAAGTGAATTAATTAGTCATGCCAATATTGTGGTACCAAAAGTATCGTTAACATTTAATGGGTTAGCAGATAACGACACAATGAAATTGCTATTAACGAAACTAGATGAATCGAATATGAAGGCTACCTTTTTTCTAGAGGGAATGCGTGTTGCTCAAGAGCCAGAGCTTGTGAAAGATATCTTAAAAAGGGGACATGAGGTGCAAAACGGTACATTGACATTTCCAGATGTAACGTCTTTGGATTATGACCAAACGTATGAAGAAATCATGTTAACCAATCAAATTTTTGAAGAGCATTTAGGCTATTCACCGAAATTTGTTCGTAGTCGTTCAGGCGATGTTACCGATAATATGCGCTTAGCAGCAAAGGCGCTTGATATGAAAGCTGTTATTGGATTATCTATTAACCCACTTGATAGAAAAATGCAAAGTGCTCAGGAGCTGATTAATTATATCAGTAAATATATTGATAGGGGCTCTATTATTCATCTCAACACATACATTAATCCTGCCATTATTGATGCTATACCATTATTAGCTCAATTAGCTAAAGAACGCGAGTATACCATTACTACTTTGAGTGATCTATTGGATAAACGTTATTTAACAAAGTCCGTGGAAGAAATTTCAGGATATGATGCTGTCAGTCCAAATGTAAATTATGAGCAAGCCAAGCCGAATTTATATTATCGAAAAGAGACAACAAAAAAGGAAATAGCTATTACTTTTGATGATTGGGCACATGAAAAACGAGTAAAAGAAGTGTTGGATGTTTTACGTAAATATAATATCAAAAGTACCTTTTTCCTAATAGGAAGTGGTGTGGAGAAGAATCCACAATTAGCGAAGATGATTGTAGAGGAAGGTCATGAGGTAGCGAGCCACTCCTATTACCATTTAGATGTTACAAAAATGACACCCGAAGAATTACAAGATGATTTAGTGAAGGCACATCAGGCATTAACCTATGCTTTACAAGAGCCCCCGCTTCTATATTTCCGACCAGCCCAAGGAATAATGGATGAGCGAACGGCCAAGATCATTACTGCTGCGGGAATTAAAACGATTGCTATGTATGATATCGCTTCTTTTGATTGGAATTTAGATTACTCAGCACAAGACATTTACGAACGGGTGATTTCTAGGGTTGGGCCCGGCAAGGTCATTGTCATGCATATCCTAGATGGAACAAATACGGTAGAAGCACTTCCACTCATTATTGAAAAACTTCTAGAAGATGGTTATAGCTTTAGCAAAATGTCTACTTGGATTGAAGAAGATTCAAATAGGGATGTGAATGAACAATGAAAACAAAAAAAGAGATCTTAACGATACCACGCTCTGACCGTCGGATTCTTTCAAATATTCCCGATCCCGAAAATGTAAGGAGCCTTGTGAATCGTCGTGGCGCCTCCTATCAGAAAGAGGAAATTGATCCGACAGATGTGAATGAAATCTATCGACTTCAACAATTAAGTTTACGCTACGAAACTCATTTTGAGGTTCATATTAAAAGGGCAAAACGCCAAGTGAACGCAGAAAAACTTTTTGCAGAGGATATTTCGGTAACGGGTATCCTCGTTTACTCTAATCAACCTCATGAATTTTTAATAAATGAAATTTTAACAATGAATTTCAACATACCGGGTGGTGCAATGCCTGAGGGCTATGAAGCCAAAGTGAAGTTAAAGGCTAAGGTTGTCCGTTATTTTACGAAAGAAGTGGATAGAGAACTACGTTATTATGCTGCCTGTGAATTTTTACAGCCTTTAAACGAATATATGACAAAAAAACGTTGGGGCATTTCTATTTTTATGGCTAGTTTATTTTTATTGGTCGTATCGATTATTGTCATGTTAATGAGAGCAGAAAGCGTGATTTACTTTAGGTTTAATAAATTTTTATATCTTTATAGTATTATTGCAGCAACATTTCTGTTAAGTAGATATTTATTTGGTATTTTCTATAAAAATGTACCGATCAATCCAAAGTTTGAACCAGGTGTCTCCATTATTATTCCAGTCTTTAATGAGGAAGAGTGGATTCATCGCACGATTTCTAGTTGTATCAATCAATATTACCCAGTAGATAAATTAGAAGTAATCGTTGTAGATGATTGTTCAACAGATCGTACAGAGGAAAAGGCATACGACATGATTAACCTTATTCATCAAGAGGGTGAACGATTTAAGACGAATGATCGATTAAAGTTTTATAAGCTTCCACAAAACGGTGGGAAACGGGAAGCGTTAGTTGCGGGTGTTCATCAAGCGAAGCATGATTTAGTTGTTTTTGTGGATTCCGATAGTTTTTTAGAGCCACATGCAATCCGTAATTTAGTGCAACCTTTTCAAGATCCCAAAATGGGCGGTGTGGCTGGCCGAACAGAGGTTGAAAATAAATTTACTAATGCGCTAACTAAATTACAGACGGTTCGTTATTATATTGCCTTCCGTATCATGAAAGCAGCTGAAGCATGGTTTGATACGGTTACTTGCTTATCAGGACCACTAGCCTGTTACCGGAAAGAGCTAATTTTAAAAAATGAAACAGCATGGCTTAATCAAAAATTTCTTGGTCAGCCAGCAACTTTTGGTGATGACCGTAGTATGACAAACTATATTTTAAAAACACATCGAACAGGCTATCAGGACAATGCCATTTGTTCAACAATTGTTCCATCTGACACAAAAGTTTTTCTATCCCAGCAAATGAGATGGAAACGTTCTTGGCTTCGAGAATCTTTGCGTGCATTTTTATTTATGTGGAAAAAAGAACCGTTTATGTTCCTTTTCTTCATTATTGGTTTAATTGTGCCGATTGCAGCACCAATTGTCGTTGTTTATAACTTAATTTATGTACCAGTCATGTATGGTATTTTTCCTACAACGTTTTTAATAGGTTTACTATTAATGGCCATGCTTATGAGTTTGGCTCATCTATTCTTTAGAAAAAGTAAACTATGGGGATTTGGTTTTATCTTTGTCCTCTATTATGAATTTATTTTGCTATGGCAGATGCCAGTTGCTTGGGTGACTTTTTGGAAATCTACATGGGGGACAAGGGAAACACCTCAGGATGTTCTAGCGAAGGAAAAGAAAATGGAAAAGCAAAAATTACGAAAATCCCGATTTTCGATGTTGAAAATTAGAAAAAAGGGTGAGAAGGAATGAACGGAAAAAGTGTAGAGCTTCAGCCAGCTAAAAAAAATCGTCGGAAAATCATCCGTTCGATCGCTCAATTAATTATAGTAGTATTGTTAGCTGTCATTTTAATTAAAGCTGTTTTTCTAACAGAGAAAAGGGGAGCTGAAACAGTTCCATTAAATAATAAAGAGGGTTTTATTGCTCTTTCCTATTTTGGTGTCAGTAGAAATGAATCACCTAAATATGTGTCTAAAAAGAATTTAGAAGAACAATTAACTTTGTTAGAAAAACAAGGGTATCAAACCATTACTCAAAAGGATATTTTAGACTTCTATCAGCATGATAAACCATTGCCAGAAAAAGCTTTGTATCTATCATTTGAAGATGGACGTACAGATTCTAGTATTTTTGCTCAAAATATTATGGAAAAATTAAATTATAAGGCAACGATGTTTACTTATGCCAATAAAATGGATACAACCGATAATAAATTTTTAAAGCCCAAAGATTTAAAACTGATGGAAAAAAGCGGTTATTGGGAAATGGGCTCCAATGGATATAGGTTAACCTATATTAATATTTTTAATGATAAAGGACAGTCCTTAGGCGTCATAGATGAAAATAACGTACCTAATAAAACAACAATAGAATACTATAATCATTATTTAATGGATTTTATTCGTAATCAATATATGATACCAAGTGAAACTCGACAAGAGATGGAGGCTCGTATTAAGAAGGACTACAATTTAATGCAGGATATCTATCATGAAGAGTTGGGGGAAGTCCCTAAAGCCTACGCAATTATGCATGCAAACTCACTTTATAACAATATGGATCCTCTCGTAGAAAGTGTGAATAACAAAGAAATTAAAGACAAGTTTCGTATGCATTTTAATCTAGAATTAGGAGCCTACAATGATAAAGAGGCAGATATTTATAATTTAAGCAGATTACAAGTATCACCATATTGGTCAACTAATCATGTGATGATGAAGATCAGACAGGCCAGTAGGCAAAACATACAATTTAAGATAGGAGATCAGGAAGTAGCACAACACTGGAAAGTGATAAATGGTGCGGCAGAATATGAAAATAATGAGATCACCTTAACTTCAGCACCATCAAGTGAAGGCAGAATTCTTTTAAAGGAGGAACTGCCAGATCAATATAATGTGAATTTTGCGTTTAAAGGGAATGTGGTTGGCCAACAAGCTTTCTATGTAAATTACGATGAAAAAACAAATAGTTATTTACGAATTGTACTAGTCGATAATGAGATTGTAATAAGTGAAAAATTACCAGGCGGGGGAATTGTTGAAAAAGAACGCTTTCCATTAAATGAAATTAAGTGGAATGAAGAAGAATACGCATTTAATAAAGCAACAGTTTACACTTACCATGATACGCAAAAAGGGTCACGTATAGATGAAGAAGAGTACCCAAGAAACTTAACGGAAAATAGAGTATTTAACATTGCTATAAATAAGGATAAAATAGAAATAGATGTAGATAATGTATTATCCGAGACCGTTCAAATAAATCCGAAATTACAAGGGGCACAGATTGGATTTGGTGCGTTGTACAGTAATAAGAACACTTCACACGAACAGTATGCAGATGATATTTACGATACATTAATTGAAGATATTTTGATTACAGATAAAAACAATCAAACTATTTTTACGAACCAATATACGAATTTCGAGAAGGTTAAGTATAAATCCACTGAGTTATTTAATCATGTCGTTGATTTCTTTATCGAGACCTTCTAAATCGGGGTGAAATTAGAGTCAAGTGAAGAACATTATGTTATTTATTTGTATTGCGCTACTATTTATTACAGCTTGTAGTAATAGTAAAGAACAGCCAGCTAAAGCAAAGGAAGAATTTAACGATAAGGAGAAGCTCCGATTATCTATTTGGTTACCAGAATGGCAAAATAAATCCGCCATGAAAGATGTAGAAAATTCTCAGCTTGGATTACAAGATATACGTGTTTTTGGCGCATATTTTAATAGCAATGATGAACTATTGTTAACAGAAAATGCCGTAGATATGTTGCAAAAGACCAAGCAGCAATTTAATGATTCCCATCATGTGATCCTAACACTCATCAATGATTATGTAACAGAGAATGCTCCATCTGTTCAAAAGGATAGCACGCTTTTGCATAGATTATTGCAGGATTCCTCAGCAAGGCAAAAGCATATTGGAAATATTTTGCGGGTTGTGGAACAATATCAAGTAAATGGCATTGAGATTGATTATGAAAAGGTGGCTAAAGATGACCTTCAAAACTATATCCTATTTTTAGAAGAGCTTTACCAAGAGTTTTCCAAAAAGGATGTTACATTGCATGTTGTACTCGAACCACGCTTTCCATTTGATGTGAAATTACCAGATGGACCTCACTATACAGTAATGGCCTATAATGTTCATGGTTACCACAGTGGGCCAGGTGCTAAAGCTACTTTTTCTTTTCTAGATGATTTAGTAAAAAAAATGAAGAAGTC
The DNA here is from genome assembly GCF_058797135.1 of Lysinibacillus sp. GW823-FHT02G10. NCBI lineage: Bacteria > Bacillati > Bacillota > Bacilli > Caryophanales > Bacillaceae > Lysinibacillus > Lysinibacillus sp. GW823-FHT02G10. The sequence continues at coordinate 65,526 of NZ_JBXAJI010000004.1, read as the reverse complement.
TAATCAAGATTTAGCTATCGCCTTTGCCACTGGAGGTTTTGATTGGGTAGCTCAGGGCAAAATAGTCGCTTTAACAGAGCTTGAGGCCGAACAATTACTAGCCGATAGAAAAGCAGCTAAGCAGCGTGATCAAGCAAGTGGAGCCGTTTATTTTTCATATGTAGATGACAATAATGTCAGCCATGAAGTTTGGTATGCTGATCAAGAAACGCTAGAAAAATGGGTTACTTACGTTCAAAAGAAAAGCTATCATGACGTTGTATTATGGCGTGCAGGAGGCTTAGGAGAGAAAACAATAGAATGGATTGCTGAGCAATCAACAGAATAATAAAAAAATCGCCCAAAAGGCGATTTTTTTATTGGAATTGTGAAAGGCGAGAAAAAAAGTTTTTCACAAAGTCTAAGAAAATGATTTCTGATGGTGCAATTTCTCGATTTACGGGTGAAATAATACCAACAGTTCTAGGGATTGTAGGAGATTCAATAGGAACCTTAATGGTAAAGCGAGCTGCTGAATCATAAAGAGAACTTTCTGGTAATAGACTAACACCTATGCCAGCGGCGACTAAGCCCTTTAGTGCATCCAAATCTTCTCCCTCTGAAATGACATTTGGTAAAAAGCCTGCAGCTCTACAAGCATCCATCGCTACCTTATGCAAAATGTAACCATCTGGAAATAATACGAATAAATCATTTTTCAACTCTGCAAGCTGTATGCTTTCTCTTTTAGCTAATGGATGATTGGCTGGTAGGAGTGCGGCAATATTTTCAGTAAACAGAATGGTTGATTGAATGGATTCGTCCTTCGGGGGCAGGGGTCCCAAAAAGGCGAGGTTCAACTCCCGATTTTTAACTGCATCAATCAAAAATCGATAAGACCCTTGACGGAGTTGAAATTGTAAATCAGGATATTCGCGTTTAAAGGCTGAAATAACGGTTGGCAGAACATAGCTAGCTAAACTTGTTGGAAAGCCGATTTTAATTGAGCCCTTTGCAGGATCAAGATATTCTTCTACTTGCTTTGCTGCAAAATCGATGGCCTTTAATGCCGTAATGGTATGCTCAAGAAATGTCTTCCCTATTGGTGTTAATTTGACATTTCGTCCCACTCGTTCAAATAACGGAGTGCCTAACTCATCCTCAAGATTTGCGATTTGCCGACTAATGGCAGATTGGGCTACATGAAGATGCTCAGCAGCCTCTGAAATATGCTCACGTTCAGCAACCTCTACAAAATAGCGTAATTGACGTAACTCCACTAACATTTCACCTCTATTAATCTAAAAATAAGATTGATTATACCTTAATTATATATTATTTAAGATGAAAAATGACTGTTTATGTCAAAATAAAAATTATAAGCTGTTAGATATTTGAGAGTTCGCTATTGTAAGATGAGGAGGAGGTGGGATTCATGATAAAAAAAAGTTTAAGTTGGTTATTTATTTTAGTAGCCATCACGATGCTAACTTATTTAATTTTTAACGATCAAGATACAAGCAATACTAAGTTACAGGCGGTGGATGGTCAATTAGATTTATCAGAAATAACAAAAGAGGAAGAGATTGTAGCATTGTCTGGAGAATGGCGTTTTATAGGCAATAATTTTCTTGAACCTGCTAATTTTCCTGATCATGCTCCAATTGAAAAGGTTCCTGGACCATGGCAGGCCGATGCAGAGTATGGTACTTATCAACTTAAAATTAAGCTACCACCTCATTTCAAAAAAATAGGTATTCGGGTACGAAATATTTGGTCATCTCATCGACTTTTTATAAATAATGAGATCGCTGCCTCCTATGGTAAACTTGCTACTGCTCGTGAAGCATCGAAACCAAGTAATCCTGTTTATGAAGTGTATTTTTCACCTTCTTCAGATTCGGTGATCCTAACAATACAAGTTGCAGATTTTCATAATGCAAGGCATGGCATTATATTTCCTATAGATATAGGAGATGCGGATGCTCTTGCAAAAGATGTCATTCAAGATGTGTACTTAGAAAAAACAACGATTATCATGTTATTAATATTTTCAATCTTTCATTTTAGTTTGTATTTATTAAGAATAAGAGACAAAGCGTTTTTTTATAGTGCAATGTATTTTTTTACGTTGGCAATTTTGGTATGTACAAGAGGCGAACGAACTCTTTATAGAGAGTTTCCTACTATAGAATTTGAATTTTATTTTCGTTTGCAAGATTTTATAACGTATATAAATGCAGTGATGCTATTCCTGTTCTTTGCCTATACGGTAACAGCTATGATGAAACGTAGGACAGCTTTATTATTTGTGTCACCACTACTATTATATGGCGTTGGAACACTGCTTTTACCAGCAAGATCTTTATCAGAGCTACAATATATATTTTTTACCTATATAAATTTCCTAGCATTTTTTATAATAGGACGATTATTGTATTTGATCATGAAGAAAAGTGCTCATGTTCCGAAAAATGAACTGATAATATTAAGTGCAACAATTATATCTCTATTAATTTTTAGCATAAGTGGAACATTTGATCAGCTTTTTTTCTCTGGGCGAAATGTTTTTAATCGTATTGGTCTGCTATTCTTTGTAGTATGTATGAATATTTATTTGGCAATGCGACTAATTAATCGAACAAGAGACGCTGAATTATATAGTCAACGTCTGGAAAAGGCGACAATCGGTAAGGATTCCTTTTTAGAAGTGACAACAAATGAATTAGAACAACCTCTTTATCATGCATTAAATATTACAAAATCCTTATCAACTCAATCTATGACGGATAAGCAACAACTACTAGAACAACAATTAGAACGTTTATTATATCTAGTAAATGACTTAAAAGATTTCACTAGAATAAGGTTTCAGGATTTTAAAATAGATGTACACCCAGTTAATATTCAAATGATTATTCAGCATGTATTAATTATGCACGAAAAGAAAATAAAAAAAACGCATATTCGTTTATACAAGCACACCAATCCAAAATTATTAGTTCAAGCTGATGAGCAACGTCTAGGTCAAATCTTATACAGGGTACTTGAAACAGCTATTGCTCATGCTGGGAATGGGGATATGATTCTAACTGTTTTACATCTTGATACAGACGTAAGAATCTTGGTAGAAGGAGCTGGCCCTGAGCCTATACAGCAAAAAGCAGCAGATGAGACTGGACAGTCGATAGGGAAAGCCATCATTGAGCAGATGGGTGGTACATATTCGGTAGATTTATTACAAAATGGCATTCGATTTATCATCACCTTGCCATTCGGTGGCTATGAGCAAGTGCTAAAAGACAATGAGATGATTATCATTATGAATGATCAGCCACTGTTCAATGAAAATTTGCCAAGATTACTCATAGTTGAGGATGATGTCATTCATGCAGAGGTTTTACAATCGTTACTACAAAGCCACTACGCTATAGAGGTAGTGCATTGCCCTGAGGAGGCACTCAACGTTATTCAGCAAAAAAGACCTGATTTTTTATTGATAGATGAAGTGATGCCTGGAATGGGAGGCATTGCCCTAACCAAATATATACGTCAGTATTATAGCTATATAGATTTACCGATTATTATGTTAGTAGCCAATGAATATCCTACGAATATTTCACTTATCCTGGAATCAGGGGCCAATGATTATATCCGTAAGCCAGCTACAAAAGAAATGTTACTTTCACGTTTATCGGCTATAGCATTAACGAAAGAGGCTATGGGCAAAGCGATACAGCATGAAATGGCTTTTCTACAGGCACAAATCAATCCTCATTTTTTATACAATGCACTCAGCAGTATTATTTCGTTTTGTTATACAGACGGAGAGCGAGCAGGGCATTTATTAACGATGCTTTCTACCTATTTACGTTATATTTTAGAATCAGGTAAGGATGGGCAACGCGCAACGTTAGAGAAAGAGCTTGAAATTATACGTGCCTATGTAGAGATTGAACAAGCACGCTTTGGTGATAAGTTAACGGTTATTTTGACAATAGAAGATACATTAGATGCTGAAAAGATAGAAATCCCAAGTTTACTGATACAGCCTTTAGTTGAAAATGCAATTCGTCATGGGATTTTTGAAAAGGATGGAAATGGGACAGTCTTTATTGAAATTAAAAGGCAGCAAAATAATTTAAGCATTCAGGTGAGGGATGATGGCGTTGGTATGACTGAGGAACAGGTAAAAGCTTTAAACAATGGAGAAAATATATTTTCAAATGGCATCGGATTTACCAATGTTCTACGTCGAGTAAAAGAAATGCCGAGTGCTACTCTTTCTATTACTTCTAAGAAAGATGAAGGTACAACAATGGTATTCATACAACCTTTAAAGGAGCTTCAACATGTGGAAAATTATTATGGTAGAGGATGAACAGCCAATTTTAGATTTGCACAAACTATTACTTGAAAAAGAGGGGCTTTTTCAAGTTATTGCCACCTTTACATCACCTTTAGAAGCAATAACTCAAATTTTGTCCATTAAGGGTGAATATGATGCGCTAATTTTAGATATTGAAATGCCAAAGATGAATGGATTAGAGCTTGCAGCTATTTTAGTAGAAGAAGGCATTGATGTCCCTATTATTTTTTCAACAGCCTATGCAAAATATGCTGTAGATGCATTTCGAGTCCAAGCACTAGATTATGTATTAAAGCCCATGACACCAAGTATTGTACTACAAGTAAATGAAAGACTTACAAAATATTATGGGCGTCAAACACAGCGAAACACTACAAAGTTGGAAGTTAGTTTAAAAGGTGAGGTTGGAACAAGGATACATGACAAAGCTATTAAATGGCGAACAAAGGTTACGGAGGAGCTTTTTTATTATTTATTAGTCCATGAAGGAATCGTAGTATCGAAGTATCGTATTTTAGATGATATTTGGCCTAATATAGATGAGAAAAAAGCGTTAGCTAATCTTTATAATACGATTTACCGTCTACGTCAGCTTTTTATAGAGCTAGGTTTACCTATTCAAATAGAACGCGTGAATGAAGGCTATGAGCTGAAGACAAATGATGCAATTGTTATCACTACTACCTCAGAGTCAGATACTTTTTTACTGGAATCAAAAGGATATTTATGGGCATATCATCTAAATTAATGGAGAAATGGCAGAAATGTTGGATACAATCTACGTTTCTGTCTTTTCATTTGCCTAAAATTACTTTCTTTTGAGGAGACAATCCATTAATTTTTATAGCAAAATTTCTTTCTTCCAATATGAACTTAAATTGATTCCATTTTAATGAAATAGGTTATAGTATAGATATGTTGTTTATGCTAATTTGTCACAAAACCGCTACAATTAGCACTTTTCTCGAGGTTTTCACTATGTAGCTAGATGAAATTAATTCTCAATTAGGGAGATTTTATTGAAAATGAAGAAAGTCTATTCTCATTGTTTAGGTGAAGTAGTAATAATCTGAAAATGCTTACAAAGTCTTTATTTTTAAAGATTTTATTTAAGGAATGGGAAAGTAATTGAAATGGTTTGCATAGAGAACGATTTTCAGTTAAGATTAGAATGATGATAATTAAGGAATGGTTGACCCATTCACTGAACACTATGGAGGTATTTTCATGTCAACTTTAGTTATTAAAGATCTTCACGTTGCTATCGACGGAAAAGAGATTTTAAAAGGCGTAAATCTTACAATTAATACAAACGAAATTCACGCAATTATGGGACCAAACGGAACTGGTAAATCAACACTAGCTTCTGCTATTATGGGTCATCCAAAATATGAAGTAACTTCAGGTACTGTTGAGTTAGATGGCGAAGATGTGCTTGAAATGGAAGTAGACGAGCGTGCTCAAGCTGGTTTATTCCTAGCAATGCAATATCCATCTGAAATTGCTGGTGTTACAAATGCTGATTTCTTACGTTCAGCAATTAACGCGCGTCGTGAAGAAGGCGATGAAATTTCATTAATGAAATTTATCCGCGAATTAGATAAAAACATGGAATTCCTTGAAATGAACGAAGATATGGCTCAACGTTATTTAAATGAAGGTTTCTCTGGCGGGGAGAAAAAACGTAATGAGATTCTTCAATTAATGATGATCAAACCAACATTTGCAATCTTAGATGAAATTGACTCTGGTCTTGATATCGATGCATTGAAAGTTGTCTCAAAAGGCATCAACGCAATGCGCGGTGAAGGCTTTGGCTGCTTAATGATTACACACTATCAACGCCTATTAAACTACATTACACCAGACCATGTACACGTAATGATGCAAGGACGTGTTGTAAAATCAGGTGGTGCAGAGCTTGCACAACGCTTAGAAGCAGAAGGTTATGACTGGATTAAAAAAGAATTAGGAATCGAAGAAGAAACAGAAGAACAAGAAGCATAAGAAGGAGGACGAACTAGCATGACAGTGGAACTTAACTTGCCTGTAACAGTACAGGACGTGCGCTCGTTCTCAGAAGCAAATGGTGAACCTACTTGGTTTACAGAACTTCGCGCGGCAGCACTAGACAAAGTAGCTGGTTTAGATTTGCCAAAACCAGATAGAACGAATATTACAAAATGGGATTTCATGAACTTCCCAGTGTTGGCAGTTCATAGTGAGGCATTCCCTTCATTGGATGCTCTACCTGAAGAAGCAAAAGGTTTAATTGACCTTGAAGCACAAGAAAACCTATATATTCAACGTAATAATACACCAGCATATATTAAGGCATCACAAGAACTTGCTGATAAAGGTGTTATTTTTACTGATATTTTCACAGCAGTTCGTGAACATGGCGAACTTGTACAAAAATACTTTATGACAGAAGCTGTTAAAGTAGATGAGCATAAGTTAACAGCACTTCATACAGCACTTGTTAATGGTGGAGTGTTTGTATACGTACCAAAAAACGTGATCATTGAGCAACCACTTCAAGTTGTTTTCCTTAATGACAATGCGGAAGCTTCATTATATAACCATGTTTTAGTAGTAGCAGAAGCGAATTCAGCAGTAACATATGTGGAAACTTATGTTTCAACAGTTGAAGAGGCAAAAGGGCAAGCGAATATTATTGCGGAAGTCGTTGTTCAAGATAATGCACAGGTGACATATGGTGCAGTAGATGTCCTTGCAAAAGGATTTACGACATATGTTAATCGTCGTGCACGTTTAGCGCGTGACGCAAAAGTTGACTGGGCTCTTGGTCTAATGAATGATTCTGATACAATCTCTGAAAACATTACGCATTTGATTGGTGACGGTTCTCATGCAGATACAAAAACAGTCGTAGTTGGTCGTGGAGAACAAAAACTTAACTTCACTACTGAGGTTCGTCACTGGGGTAAAAACTCAAACGGGCATATCTTAAAGCATGGTGTAATGAAAGATGCAGCTCAGTCAATCTTTAACGGTATTGGCTATATCGAGCATGGTGCGACAAAAGCCGATGCACAACAAGAATCACGTGTATTAATGCTGTCAGAAAAAGCTCGTGGGGATGCAAACCCAATTTTATTAATTGACGAAGATGATGTAACAGCAGGACACGCAGCATCTGTTGGTCGAGTAGATCCATTACAGCTTTATTATTTAATGAGCCGTGGTATCTCGAAAGCAGAAGCAGAGCGCCTTGTTATCCATGGATTCCTTGCGCCAGTTGTTACGCAATTACCAATTGAAGGCGTTCAAAAGCAACTGACGGAGGTTATTGAAAGGAAAGTTCGCTAATGATGAATAAAGACATTAAAAGCTATTTCCCAATTTTAAATCAGGATGTAAATGGTCATAGACTTGTATATCTTGATAGTGCAGCGACGTCTCAGAAGCCTGTTCAAGTGATTGAAGCGATTAAAGCTTATTATGAATTTGATAATTCCAATGTTCACCGTGGCGTGCATACACTAGGAAACCGTGCAACAGATAAATATGAAGGTGCTCGTGAAAAGGTTCGTAAGTTTATTAATGCGCAATCAACACAGGAAATTATTTTTACGCGTGGTACAACAACCGCTTTAAATACAGTTGCGACAAGTTATGGTCGTGCAAATGTTGTTGAGGGTGATGAAATTGTCATTACTCATATGGAGCATCATTCCAATATTATTCCTTGGCAACAATTAGCCAAAGAAAAAAATGCAACTTTAAAATACATTGAGCTTGAAGCAGACGGCACTCTTAGCCTAGAGAAAGTACGTGCGACAGTCACACCTAAAACAAAAATTGTTTCGGTGTCTATGGCATCAAACGTACTTGGAACAATAAATCCAATTAAAGAAATTGCTCAAATTGCACATGCTAATGGTGCTGTCATGGTAGCCGATGGTGCACAAGCTGCGCCACATATGAAAATTGATGTGCAAGATTTGGATGTAGATTTCTTAGGTTTCTCAGGGCATAAAATGTGCGGACCAACTGGAATAGGTGTACTATATGGTAAAAAGGAACACCTTGAAAAGATGGAGCCAATTGAGTTTGGTGGCGAAATGATTGATTTTGTTGGGCTTTATGAGTCAACGTGGAAGGAATTACCGTGGAAATTTGAAGGTGGAACGCCTATTATTGCAGGTGCAATAGGTTTAGGAGCCGCTATTGATTTCTTAACTGATATCGGGTTAGATAACATTCTAGAGCATGAGCATAAGCTTGCAGGCTACGCAATGGATCAACTTGAAACAATTGACGGTTTGAAAATTTTTGGCCCACGTGACCCTATGAAGCGTTGTGGATTAGTAACATTTAATCTAGATGATGTACATCCACATGATGTGGCAACGGTGCTTGACATGAATGGTATTGCTGTTCGTGCAGGACATCATTGTGCACAGCCACTAATGAAATGTCTTCAGCAAGTAGCGACAGCACGAGCAAGCTTCTATCTGTACAATACAGAGGAGGATATTGACCGTTTAGTTGCAGGGTTACGTTCTGCGAAGGAGTATTTTGGCGATGTCTTTTAATAATTTAGATCAACTATATCGTTCAGTCATTATGGATCACTATAAGAATCCTCGTAATAAAGGATCTTTAGATGATAATGCTGTAACGATCGATATGAATAATCCGACTTGTGGCGACCGTATTCACTTAACATTGAAAGTGACAGACGGTGTTGTAGAGGATGCAAAATTTGATGGTGAAGGCTGTTCTATTTCTATGTCCTCTGCATCAATGATGACACAGCTCATCAAAGGAAAAAAAGTAGAGGAAGCTATTGAGCTTTCTGATATTTTTTCTAAAATGATGATGGGTGAGGAGTACAGCGATAAATATGACCTTGAGGATGTTGAGGCACTGCAAGGTGTTTCACAATTCCCAGCACGAATTAAGTGTGCAACATTGGCTTGGAAAGCAATGGAAAAAGGTGTGAAATAAATCTTACTTCCTTGTTCTTGAGTGAAAGCTACTATGCCTTCACTCAAAGCAAGGGATGATTACCTAGAAAAATACATCTCAATGAACGGAGGAGAAACGATGGCTAAAAAAATGCCTGATATCGGCGATTACAAATACGGTTTCCATGACAAGGACGTATCAATTTTCCGTTCAAAACGCGGTTTAACTGAAGAAATCGTCCGTGAAATTTCAAATATGAAACAAGAGCCAGAATGGATGCTAGAATACCGTTTAAAAGCTCTTGAAACATTTTATACAAAACCGATGCCACAATGGGGTGGCGATCTTGGAGATTTAGATTTTGATGAAATTACGTACTATGTAAAACCATCAGAAGCTACTCAAAAATCATGGGATGAAGTACCTGATGAAATCAAAGCAACTTTTGATAAATTAGGTATCCCAGAAGCTGAACAAAAATATCTTGCAGGTGTATCTGCACAATATGAGTCTGAGGTAGTTTATCACAACATGAAAAAAGACCTTGAAGATCTTGGTATTGTGTTCAAAGATACTGACTCTGCTCTACGTGAAAATGAAGATATTTTCAAACAATATTGGGGCAAAGTGATTCCTTACACAGACAATAAATTTGCTGCTTTAAACTCAGCAGTATGGTCAGGTGGATCGTTTATTTATGTGCCACCAGGTGTTAAAGTAGAAACACCGTTACAAGCTTACTTCCGTATTAACTCAGAAAATATGGGTCAATTCGAACGTACTCTTATTATTGTAGATGAAGGCGCTCACGTACACTATGTTGAAGGTTGTACAGCTCCTGTTTACACAACAAACTCTTTACACTCAGCAGTTGTAGAAATTGTTGTTCGTAAAGATGCATATTGCCGTTATACAACAATTCAAAACTGGGCGAACAATGTTTACAATCTTGTAACGAAACGTACAGTTGTAGAAGAAAACGGTACAATGGAATGGATTGATGGTAACATCGGTTCTAAATTAACAATGAAATACCCAGCATGTATCCTAAAAGGAGAAGGTGCTCGTGGTATGACATTATCGATTGCATTAGCAGGTAAAGGACAACACCAACATGCTGGCGCTAAAATGATCCATATGGCACCAAACACATCTTCAACAATCGTTTCTAAATCGATTGCTAAACAAGGTGGTAAGGTAACGTATATGGGACAAGTTCGTTTCGGTCCTAAAGCAAGTGGTGCACGTGCTAACATCGAATGTGATACGCTGATTATGGATAATCAATCGACTTCTGATACAATTCCTTATAACGAGATCTTTAATGATAATGTATCTTTAGAGCACGAAGCAAAAGTTTCAAAAGTATCTGAAGAACAATTATTCTATTTAATGTCTCGCGGAATTTCCGAAGAAGAAGCAACAGAAATGATCGTAATGGGCTTCATCGAGCCATTCACAAAAGAACTACCAATGGAATACGCAGTAGAAATGAACCGTCTGATTAAATTCGAGATGGAAGGTTCTATCGGTTAATTTATTAGCCACCCCTAGTCACAACATAAATTGTGACTAGGGGTTTTTTGTGTTTTTACGTCGTGAAAGAAAGTGGATAATTATAATATATCGAAATAGTACTGGATTTATTTAAGATTACATACTAAAATGATAATGAGAATCAATATCAATTGAAAAGGGGGATGGTAAATCTAGAAGATGTTCAGTACTTCAATAAGCAAGATGAGATAGTTAATCATCATAACAATCATCATTCAAAGGAGAATAGGTAAATGAAAAAGAAATTTTTATTTATTAGTTTCATAGCATTATTTATGCTCATTCTCGCCGCATGTGGAGAGAAGAAGGCAGTAGAAGAGGAATCTTCCACTGATACACCAAAAGAAGAAGAAGTGACACAAACAAAAGAAGAATCAACAAATGAAAATGGCACGAGAACGATTGAATATCTTGGTGAAAGCTATGAAGTGCCAGAAAAAGTGGAAAGAATTGTTGTAACAGGAGCTATGGAAGCAATGGAGGATATGGTGGTGCTGGATGTTCACCCAGTTGGAGCTATTGCTATTGGTGGCAAGTTCCCTGAGCTCTATGCTTCTGTAACAGACAAAGCAGAATCTATTGGTGAGAAGATTAAACCAAACTTTGAAAAAATATTAGAATTAAATCCAGATGTCATTTTAGGGTCCACAAAGTTCCCAGAAGAGGTACAAAGTAAATTAGAGAAAATTGCACCTACAATTTTAGTTTCACATATTTCGACGAACTGGGAATCTAATTTGAATTTACTAGCAGAACTAACTGGTAAGCAAGCAGATGCTGAGAAGATCTTATCTACATATAAAGCTGATATTGAAGCTGCTAAGTCCACGTTAACTGAAAAACTACAAGATCAAAAAGTAGCGGCTATTCGTATTCGTGGGGGACAAGCGTATGTTTATCCAAAAGAAGTATTTTTAAATGCAGTTCTTTATGGCGAGCTTGGTTTAGCAGTACCTAATGAAGTTGCTAAAGCTAAATCTCAAGAGGCCATTTCTGTGGAGCAACTTGCAGATATGAATCCTGATTATTTATTTGTGCAGTTTTCAACAGATGAAAATGCGGACGCGCCGAATGCTTTAGAAGACTTTAAAAAGAATCCAATCATCCAAAATATTACTGCATTTAAAAATGACCGAGTATTTGTTAATGTACTAGATCCACTAATGGAAGGTGGCCCTGCATATAGCCGAATTAAGTTTTTAGAGGCTATTCAGCAAAATCTTGTGAAATAAACGTCGCCTGTTATAGTAGCATGAGTTCAATGGAAGATGGACTCATGCTTTTTCTTTGGCATAATTAAGTGATAAAAAAAGGTATATTTTTTACATGATGTTTATTTGTAGTGACATACTGTGTGCTATGATTATGTACATAGAGGAGGATGTCACATGATTGTAGTAGGATTAACTGGTTGGGGCGATCACCCTTCACTTTATAGTGGAGTGACTACTTCAAAGGATAAATTATTTGATTACACAGGTCATTTTTTAACGGTTGAAGTAGATACTTCTTTTTATGCCATACCAGCCAAAGAGCATGTTCGGAAATGGTGTGAGGATACACCTGAAAACTTCCGTTTTGTTGTGAAAGCTTACCAAGGAATGACGGGTCATTTACGTGGAGAGATTCCCTTTGAATCAAAAAATGATATGTTCAATGCATTTATTGAATGTGCCAATGAATTTAAACGTTATGGAAAGCTAGCCATGGTATTAGCACAATTTCCACCATGGTTTGATTGCCAAGGAAAAAATGTGCAATATTTATTGTATATCCGACAGCAGCTAAAGGATTTTGAAGTAGCGATTGAATTTCGAAATCAAACATGGTATGCAGAAAATGTTGTCAAGCAGACGATAGATTTCTTACGAGAACATCAATTTATCCATACGATTTGTGATGAACCACAGGCTGGTGTAGGATCTGTTCCTTTCTACCCTGTAGTGACTGCAAATAAAGCGTTGATTCGTCTCCATGGTCGCAATATACATGGATGGCGGAACACAGGAAATGCAGAAAATTGGCGTAAAGTTCGCTTCTTATATGATTATAATAAAGAAGAATTACAGCAGCTTGGGGATAGCATGAAAAAGCTTGAACCAGAGGTCAATGAACTCTTCGTTTTATTTAATAATAATTCTGGTAATCATGCAGCGAAAAACGCAAAAGAGCTACAAGGTATGTTGAATATTAACGATGTCGGGTTGGCACCTAAACAATTAAACATGTTTGAAGGGGAACTATAATGGAGTTTATTTTATTAGTCATCATTGCCTTGCTTGCTGGTCTAATTGGCTCATTAGTTGGGCTAGGTGGTGGTGTAGTATTAGTACCAGCAACATTATACATCGGCTTAAATTTAGGAATGATCCCAGATATTACACCACAAAAAGTAGTCGGTTTATCAGTGGTGATGATGATTTTCACGGGACTTGCCTCCACGCTAAGCTATATGAAATCTAAAACGGTGGATTATAAAAGTGGTTTTATATTCTTTATTGGAAGTATTCCAGGAACAATCCTTGGCGCATGGGTCAATAAAGGATTAGATTTACCATCCTTTAATTTATATTTCGGTATTTTACTTATTATTTTATCGATTATTTTGCTTGTGAGAGACAAACTGAAGCCTGTAAAATGGTTTGTAAAAAATGGTATGCAGCAAGAGTTTACTGACTCTGAGGGAAAAACCTATGTATATGGCTATCCCATTTGGTTTGCTATTACATTAACATTTGGTATTGGCTTTGCTTCTGGTTTATTTGGAATAGGTGGCGGCTCCATGATCGTGCCAGCAATGATTATTTTATTCTTATTCCCCCCACATGTCGCGGTGGCAACATCGATGTTTATGGTATTTTTAACGTCCATTGTTAATTCTGCAAGCCATGTTTATTTCGGTCATGTACCCTGGCTTTATACTATTCCAGTTATTCCTGGTGCTTATGTTGGAGCAAAGCTGGGTGCTGCGTTAAATAAGAGGATTAAATCCGATACACTTGTACTAGCTTTAAGGATTATTCTATTATTACTAGGAATTCGATCTATTATAGAAGGCATATTAGCTTAATTTGAAGTGAGGTGGCTTTAATGCTTGAAAAGATCCATATTTTTCACACAAATGATTTGCATAGTCATTTTAAGTATTGGCCACGAATGCAAAGCTATGTGAAAGAAATGCGCAATAAATTAGAGAATATCGGGGAAACAAGCTATTTGTTTGATGTTGGAGATCATTTAGATCGTTCCAACATTTATACAGAAGCAACAGTTGGGAAAGGTAATGTGCGATTGCTAAATGAGGCGGGTTACGATGTGGTGACAATCGGCAACAATGAAGGCATTACATTATCCCATGAAGAGCTCTTCCACTTATATGACAATGCTAATTTTGATGTTGTAGTTGCAAATGTATATGCCTCCCACGGGAAGAAGCCAGCATGGATGAAGCCTTATGTAATCTTAACAACAGCAATGGGTACGAAGATTGGCGTCATTGCAGCCACGGCCATGTTTGAAGTATATTATGAAGAATTAAATTGGCATATGGACGACGCTAGAAGTACACTGCTACGTTTAGCGCATCAACTACGTGAAGAAGTAGACATTGTTGTATGCTTATCCCATTTAGGCATTACAGAGGATGAGCTCTTAGCGGATGAGTGTCCAGAAATTGATGTTATATTCGGCTCTCATACTCATCATGTCCTACCAGAGGGCAAAGTGATTAATGGGGTTTTACTGACAGGTGGAGGTAAGTTTGGCCAATATACTGGACATCTTATCATAGAATATGATAAAAAATTGAGGAAAATTGTTGAAAAAAAGGATACTTTAATTCATAATAAGGATTTGCCAATTGTTAAAAATGAACAGAAAGTGGTACAGTTTTTGGAGGATGAAGGAAACAGAATATTGGATACTCCAGTTTTTACAACAAAGAAAGCCTACAACAAGGAATGGTTCCATTATTCACAGCTATCTGATTTATTTGCACATGCAATTTTGGAAAAAAGCGGAGCGGACTGTGCATTATTCAATGCAGGGATATTTTTAGATGGTCTTCCTAAGGGAATAGTGACTGCCTTAGATTTGCACCGAATTTTTCCACATCCAATTAATTTATGTACAATTGAATTATCCGTCGCTGAAATGAAAGAAATTTATATGCAATCTAAAAATGAAGAATGGCCTTATATCGAACTAAAAGGACTAGGGTTTAGAGGCGTCATTTTTGGAAAAATATTGACATATGGATTTTCCATGAATGAAAATCGGCAATTGTTAATTAATGGTAATCTAGCAGATCAAAATCACATTTATAAACTGGTCACATTGGATCTGTTTACATTTGGTTATTTTTATCCAAGTTTTAAATATGCAAAAAAACAATATATTTTACCTGAATTTTTACGAAACATTATGATAGATTATGGTCAAAGATTCTTTAAACAATAGAGAGAGTTTAAAGAATGGAATGGGGAAGAAGTCATGCGATTAATTTCAATCGATGTATTAAAAGAAGGAATGGTATTAGGAAGAACCATTTGGAATGAGGCAGGTCATCCGCTTTTAAAGAAAGATGTTGTCATTAATGACCGTATTATTCAAAGACTTCAACAGTTAAATACACATTATTTATATATTGACGATGAGATTTCTGAGGGAATAGAAGTAGAAGAGACCGTTCCACCTGCTATGCGAAATAAAGTCATCAAAACTATAAAGGATTCGTTCCAGTCCATTGATGGTTTGAATCCAGTAAATGCTTCTTATATATTAGATCAGCAATCAAAGACAATTGTTTCGATCATAGATGAATTACTTTCAGCAGTTACTGGAAATAATGAAATTCTAACCATTTTAACAGATGCTTATTTATTTGATGAATATTTATATCAACACTCTTTCCAAGTGACATTGTATTCTATTGCCATTGCCAAAGAACTAGGCTACTCTGCTGAGGATTTACGTTTGATCGGGATAGGTGCGTTATTACACGATGTCGGTAAACTAATGGTACCGAAAGATATTTTAACAAAGCCAGGACGTTTAACGAATGATGAGTTTGAAATGATGAAGATGCATGCTCGTTACGGTTTTGATTTATTACGGAATTTACATTCAATCTCTCTGCTTGTGGCGCACTGTGCTTTCCAACACCATGAACGTATTGATGGAAGTGGCTATCCAAGAGGACTTGTTGACTTTGAAATTCATCCATTTGCCAAGATAATTGGTGTTGCAGATGTTTTTGATGCGGTGACAACGAATCGTGTATACCGGGAGAAGATGCTCCCTTCACAAGGACTAGCTATTGTTGAAGCTGGCTCGGGCACTCTTTATGATGCTCGAATTGTAAAAGCTTTAAAAAGAGCTGTTGTTCATTATCCAAATGGTGTTATTTTAAAATTATCAGATGGACGCCGTGGGATTGTATCTAGACAAAACACGTTGGATGCAGCATTACCATGGATTCGTATTTTTGAAGAACAAGATCAATTGCTGGCAGCTACATATGAAATTAATTTAGTGGATTATCCTGATGTAACAATTGAAAATGTTGAGACGGATTATGTGGTTCCCGCAAAAGTAGAATAAATTACTCCTCCTGTTCATACGTTATGGAACAGGAGGAGATTTTTTTGTTTTTCCCTCGAAAAAGAATGAAATTACGCTCATATGGTAGAAGGGGAATGCGTCTTAATAAATTAACGATTTTAATTGTTAGTATGGTTGTTTGCCTTATATTATTTATTTATTATTTAAATGAACGGCTCATGCCAACCTATTTGCAATATGCGGAAGTGCAAACTACGAAGATTGCCTCATATGTTGTGAGTAAAGCCATTAATTCACGTACCTCTAATGTATTAGATGTAAATGATATCATTGAAGATATTCCTCCAGGTACGTCTGAAATGATGACGACTAAGTTTAATACAGAAATCATTAATCGTGTTCGAGCAGAGACATTAGAGCTTGTTAAAATGTATTTGGAGCAAGCTGAACAGGGAGAGCTATCCCATTTACCTGAATTAGATAATGTTGAATATGATATTAACAGGATCCAAGATGGTGATGGCATTGTCTTTTTTGTACCGCTTGGTCAAGCAGCCAATATTCCCTTGCTTGGAAATTTGGGGCCAAAGATCCCGATTCGCTTCCATGTGATTGGGAATGTTCATAGTAATGTGACATCCTCTATTCAAGAATTTGGAATCAATAGTGCTTATGTGGAGGTAGGTATTCATTTAGAGGTAAATGTTCAGATTATTGTTCCTTTCGCTAGTAAGTCTTCTACCGTTGCACAGGATATACCTGTAGCGATGGGCCTAACAAGGGGACCTGTTCCAAACATTTATACCAATAGTAGTGATGCGCCACAACCGTCCATAGAAATACCTGTCCCTTATAAATAGAAATGTTTGTTGTGATAGTTGTTGGAGTGCCTTTAATATGTTACATTGACAACAGTGAAGATAGTTAATATTAAAAAATGTATATTTTTGATAGGGGCGATATTCGTATGACATCTTGTAAACCTACAAGTAAAGAAGAACATGTAAGAAAACCAGATTGGCTAAAAATAAAACTAAACACGAATGATGAATATAAAGGGCTTAAAAAGCTGATGCGTGAGAAAAATCTGCATACAGTATGTGAAGAAGCTCGTTGTCCAAACATCCATGAATGCTGGGGAGAGAGACGTACTGCTACCATGATGATTCTTGGTTCCGTTTGTACACGTGCTTGTCGTTTCTGTGCAGTGAAAACAGGTTTACCAAATGAACTAGATTTGGCAGAACCAGAGCGCGTTGCAGATTCAGTAGCCATTATGAATTTAAAGCACGTTGTTATTACAATGGTCGCACGTGACGATTTAAAGGATGGCGGAGCGCAAGTTTTAGCAGAAACAGTACGTGCAATTCGTCGTAAAAGTCCTTTCACATCTGTTGAGGTATTGCCATCAGATTTAGGCGGGATGAAGGAAAACCTTCAAATGTTAATGGATGCAAAACCAGATATTTTAAATCATAATATTGAAACAGTACGCCGTTTAACACCTAGAGTGCGCGCTCGTGCAAAATACGAACGCTCTTTAGAGTTCCTGCGTTTAGCTAAAGAGATGCAGCCTGAAATTCCAACGAAATCATCACTAATGATTGGATTAGGCGAGACACATGAAGAAATTTTAGAAGTCATGGACGATTTACGTGCAAATAATGTAGATATTATGACGATCGGTCAATATTTACAGCCAACGAAAAAGCATTTACCAGTTAAAAAATACTATTCACCAATAGAATTTGGTAAACTGCGTAAGATTGCCATGGAGAAAGGCTTTAAGCATTGTGAGGCTGGCCCACTTGTACGTAGTAGTTATCATGCAGACGAACAAGTAAATGCTGCAACGAAAGAACGTCAATTACAAGCGGAAGTGTAAACGTCAAGGCTGAACGAAAAGGGTGGTGTCACTTTGATCATAGTTGAAGGATTAGAATATGAACTAATAGAAGATTATCGCGAGGCCTTTCAGGAGGAAGTTTTTCAGGAAAGATACTCAGATATCTTAGCCAGATACGATTATATTGTAGGTGATTGGGGCTACAACCAGTTACGTTTAAAGGGGTTTTTTGATGATAAAAATCAAAAATCCACTTTTGATACAAAAATAAGTACGCTTCAAGATTATCTATACGAATACTGTAATTTTGGCTGTGCTTATTTCGTATTACGTAAATTGGGGAAAGTTATGAAACAGCCAGAAGTAGTGGATATGAGTGAAGTAACAAAGCCAACAGACCATGAACCTTTAGCAGAATAAACTCTTATACAAAAACCTGATGTGATAGGCATCAGGTTTTTTTTCATGATTGTTAGCTTTTGTGTAATTGGGGAAAACTAAAGCACAAAACAGCTTATCGAAGGTGTGTTGCAAATGAAAAGAGCCGTATTTTTAGATCGTGATGGTGTTATCAATGAAGTACTGACCAATCGTGTGAAGTTTGTGAATAAGCCTAAGGATTTGTATTTTTTACCGCAAGTGCCTGAGGCAATCAGAAAGCTAAATAAGCATTTTGATTATGTGTTTGTCGTGACAAATCAAGGTGGGGTTGGTTTAGGCTTTATGAAGGAAAGTGGCTTACAGAAAATACATGAACATATGGTGAAGGAGTTAAAGAAAAAAGGGGCAGTAATCCATGAAGTCGTTTATTGTCCGCACAAACCTAAGTCAGGTTGTGCCTGCCGCAAGCCCAATAGCAAATTAATTGTGGATTTAGGAAAGAAATATAACATTGATTTATCAAAATCCTATATGGTTGGCGATACAGATACGGATATTATTGCAGGAAAACGGGCAGGAACAAAGGGTGTTTTCCTAGGAGAACAAGATCCATTAGCAGATGCTGTCTTTCCAGATTTAATAAGCGCTGCCCAGTGGATTATTAAGGATGTCACAGCTTAAATGTATTGAGAAAAAGGGCGTATAAATCATTAAAAAAGGGATAATTTATGAATGGAGGTGATGATGTTGGCAAAAGAAAAACGCAATAAAAAGCCATTAGATCGAGAGGAATATGGGTATGGTTTTGATATTAGTGTAGACGATTTAGCTGTGATTGGTCAAAATCAGCAAGCGAAAAAGCAAAATGATAATGAAAATAAAGACAAGCCCCATAATAAAGATAATCCATCCACTTTAAATAAATAACAATACGTAAAAAGATTTCGCAATCGCTCAGGGTTAGCGAAATTTTTTTATGTTATATAAAAAAACACCCAATAAAATGGGTGTTAGTTCAATAATTCACGCAAGTATTCCCGTAATTCGATTGTTTCTTCCTCTGTGCGATTGTACACATGTTCTAAGTAACCAGGCTCTTCTACATCATCAGGACCAATAATAGCAAAGCGACCGAACTGGATATCCATGACAAGCACTTTTCCAAAGAAGCGGCCAGATTGTAATATAGCTAAATCATAACGTAGCTTTTGTCCAGCAAAACTAACAAATCTTGTTTTCGTATCTTCTACATCATCATATAAAAAAAAACGTTCCATCTTTTAATCTCCTTCCAATCCTATAGTTATGGTACTATAGAAGAGAAAAGACTATCAACTTTTAAAGATTTGAATGGGGGCTTTCCTTGTGTATTTTGTAGATCGTAATAAAATCACAAAAAATTTACAGTACTTAGATGGGCTATTAACTATTTTGGAGACAGAGGATAACTGGCTTCAGAATGATATAAAGAAATTAGCTATCGAGCGAATTGGACACAACATTATGGAGTCAATGATGGATGTAGGAAATTTAATGATTGACGGTTTCATTATGCGCGATCCAGGAAGCTACGAGGATATTATTGATATTTTAGTCGATGAAAAAGTTGTAGCTGCTGATTTGGAAGCACCATACAAAGCAGTTGTTGGCTTACGTAAAATGCTAGTGCGTGAGTTTATAGAGGTAGATATCCAAGAGGTTATCCATGTATTAACAGCCAATCTAATGGCTTTAAAGCAGTTCTCGCCAGCAGTTCATAATTATTTAACAAATGAATTAGGACCTGTTTCAGCATTTTTGCCAGAGGATCATCAATGAAACAATATAAGGCCTATTGCTTTGATTTAGATGGTACTGTCTACCGTGGGAAGGAAGGTATTCCTTCTGCGGTAGCTTTTATTCATCGTTTACAGCAAGCAGGAATTGAGCCATTCTATGTAACGAATAATTCTTCGAAGACGCGAGAACAACTGCAAGAAGCTTTACTGTCTATTGGCGTGAACGCGCCATTAGAGCATATTTATTCAAGTGCATTGGTCACAGCAAAGTATGTGGCCCTACATTTTCCAAGTAAAAAAGTAGCGATGATGGGTACAGATGGTATTCGTCAGGCACTACTCAATGAAAATATTGTGCCTGTTGAGGATGAGCCCGATGTATTTGTTATGGGGATTGATCGTACGCTTGATTATATGGCACTTGCTAGGGCAACGGTTTTTGTTCAGCAAGGAGCGACCTTTATTGCCACGAATCAGGATATTAAATTCCCAACAGAATACGGGTTCTTACCAGGCAATGGTTCTTTTGCACGCTTGGTAGGAGAAGTTGCAGATGTTGAACCAATCTATATTGGTAAGCCATCGCCAGCCATGCTGGAAGTAATTGCGACCGAACATGGAATTGCGAAAGAAGACATGGTAATGATCGGTGATAATTATGATACGGACATTATGTGTGGCATTCGATTTGGCTGTGACACCATTCATGTGAATACTGGGGTGACGCCTACAAAGACTGTCCTCGAAAAAGAATGCCAACCTACATATGTAGTGGACGTACTTAAGTAATAAAAGGATGTTTATGCTAATTTTCAGCATAACATCCTTTTTATTTGTTCAAATTTATTCATATAGGCATTTTAGAAAACTACCATAAAGGATTTTCTTCAATAAATTGATAAATGGCTTTCGTTAATTCATCAGGAGAATCTGCTTCTACTAATTCACCGTTTACTATTGCATAAAAGGATTCTGAGCACTTTGTACAATAACTGAGGCAGCCATATTCCAAAACGTCGATGTTTGGATCGCGTTCGAGTACTTCATAAGTTGCTTGAGAGCCATTTGCTAAATTACTTATACAAAATTCAACCATTGGATTCATCCATGTCACCTCACCAAAGTAATGCTACTCGGTTTTACGATTTTCGTCAATTATTTATGTTTAAGAGAAAAGAAACGTTTTTTAATAAAAGATAAAGGGAATTTGTTATTAATGGTTTAAAAATCAATAGAAATGAACAGGTTCTCGTTTATTTTGTGAAATCTTTCACAAAATTTCATTCTGATATTGTGAAACTTCTCACAATCGGTTATACTCGTTTGTGGATACTTTGTGAACAATTATTAAAAGAGATATAAAAGGAGACTATTATGGGAAAATTAGTACTTTTAGGTGGCGGCTACGGCAATATGCGTGTCATGCTTCGTCTATTAAACAGCCTACCATTAGACAGAGAGGTAGTTATAGTAGATAGAGCCCCTTTCCATAGTTTAAAAACAGAGTTTTATGCATTGGCGGCAGGGACAGCAACAGATAAAGAAATTCGTGTAAGCTTCCCAGAGCATGAACGTTTAACAGCCGTATATGGAGAAGTCGTTGAAATTAATCGTGCGGAAAAAGTAGTCATTCTTGAAGACGGACAACGAATAGAATATGATGATTTAGTCATTGGGCTTGGCTGTGAAGATAAATATCATGGTGTACCAGGTGCGGAAGAGTATACGTACAGCATTCAAACAATGGGTAAATCACGTGCAACATTCCAAGCACTTTGTGGGTTACCAGCTGGGTCTACAGTTGGAATTATAGGGGCTGGCCTAAGTGGAATTGAGCTTGCAAGTGAGCTACGTGAAAGTCGCTCAGATTTAAAAATCAAGCTATTTGACCGTGGTCAACGTATATTGAAAGATTTTCCGGAGAAACTCAGTAAGTATGTGAAGGATTGGTTTGTTAAGCATAATGTTGATGTGGTTGCCAATTCAAATATTACAAGAGTAGAGCCAGGTAAAATTTTTAATCATGATGATGAAATTTTACTCGATGCAGTGGTTTGGACTGCGGGGGTTCAGCCAGTCAAAATTGTGCGTGATATGGATGTTGAGAAAGATAAACATGACCGTCCACTTGTCACACAGTATTTTAATTTACTCGATGATGAACATGTCTATGTTGTAGGAGATTGTGCTTCATCAGATTTAGCCCCAACAGCACAATTAGCAGAGGAACAAGCGGAGCAAATTGTGAAAGTACTTCGTATGCGTTGGAAAGGTGAACATTTACCAGAGAAGATGCCAGATATTAAATTAAAAGGCTTTATGGGAGCTCTTGGTAAAAAACAAGGCTTTGTATACTTAGCTGATACAACAGTAACTGGGCGTATCGCTCGCTTAATGAAATCAGGATTATTATGGTATTACAAACGTCAAAATGATTAATTAGCTGAAAGGGATTGTTTCAAAAATCATTTTGAAACAATCCCTTTATTTTTATTAAACCGTTTCGTCTGGGACAAACCCTAAATTTTCAAGGGCTGTAAATACAGGCTTTAATTGGACATAGCCCTCTCCAACTACCTCATTGTTAATGAGGACAAGGGGGTAGAAAAATTCATCGTCTTGAATACGTGACGCATACTCTTGGTCGCGTTCATTCTCAATTGGACCTTCAATATCGATATAGCGAATATCATATGCTTGATCTGGATATTTGCGATTGATGGCTGCTTGTAGCCACTCATATGTATCCTTGGAAGATGGGGCATTGACACAACTAGCACAGATGACAGCTGTTCCATAAATTTCAATCATAGGTTTTGTTGATGGCATAGTATTTTCTCTCCTTGTGATTCAATATTGGATTTTTTCTGTTGCTAACATTATAATCATTATAAGGAAAGGAGTCGAGATAAATGGCAGAAGCAACAATTAACGACCAAGTTCAAGAGGTATTAGATAAATTACGTCCATTCTTACTACGTGACGGTGGAGACTGTGAATTAGTAGATGTTGAGGATGGCGTTGTGAAATTACGTTTATTAGGTGCTTGTGGCAGTTGCCCAAGTTCTACGATTACATTAAAAGCTGGTATTGAACGAGCATTATTAGAAGAAGTACCAGGTATCGTCGAAGTAGAGCAAGTATTCTAAGCCTTTTTAAAAAGTTCTAGCTGTTTGCAAGCTAGAACTTTTTTATTTACCTATTTATGACGCGCATGTTCTTTTTCTTCACGAATAATGGCCCACTGTTCTTTCGCCATATCTATAATTTTTGCCTCACCACCGACACTTTGTTTTTCAATGACTCTAGAAAAGAAGCGTGTCGCATTTTCAATATCTCCAATACGTCTAGATAATTCAGCAATCATATACATAATTCGGACAGCTGACATTTGTGTAGAGCTGTAGTCCTCGGTAGAATAAGATTCCATATAATAATCACGTGCTAATTTCATAAAGCGCTCTTCTTGTCCACTATTGTTTAAGGAACGATAAAGCCATGCAAGACGTAGAGTTAGTCCAGCAATCGCTACATTTTTTTCTTTTTTAATCGTGCCACAAAGAAACGCTAACTTATAGGCTTGAATCGCTTGAAATACGGTACGTTCACCCTTGAAATCATGATGCACCCATTTTTCTGTAATTTGTGTACGTATATCATCTTGGATACCCGGTGCAAAATATTTTGTAAAGTCTTCTGTAAAGGAAAAGCCACAATGCTCACATACAAAAACATTATAATAGAGAGCATTCACTTCATCTGCATAAATAGGTTGAAAATCTGTTTCCGTATGATCTACTTTAATAAATTTTGAACGCACTTTTAATGTTGGAAATTCTTTTTTGCAATTTAAACATTGAATTTTTTTCTCATAATATGGTGAAATCTCCATATATATTACCCCCTGCCAAGAATTCGTTGTAACTATTATACCAATGATGTTTTTATTAACATGAATAAAAAATACTATTAATGTGAAAAATATGAGAATTATAACTTATAATCGACTTGAAGCTGAATGTTTGTCATACAATGGTCAAAATTGTTATGATAATACGTAAGAAGGAAGGTGATTGGGATGACAAGTACAAAGCAAATTATAGAAGTGACACAGGCTGCTGGCTTTCATATTAATGAAATGATGGAGCATAATGAAGAACAAGGTTCTTTTTTACGTGTAGTGGTGAATGGTGGCGGCTGTAGCGGGCTATCCTATGGTATGCATTTTGATAAAGAGAAAAAAGATGATGATTTTGAAGATGTTCAGCATGGTTTAACAATTCTTGTTTCCCGTGAAGATGCGCCGATTTTGATGGGAACAAAAATTGACTATAAACAATCGCTAATGGGCGGTGGCTTCACAATCGATAATCCAAATGCCATTGCATCATGTGGCTGTGGTACGTCTTTCAGAACAGCAAAGCGTGAAGGTACGCCTGAGGTTTGTGAGTAAAAGTAAATAAATCCATTCGAATAATGGGCTAACAATAATAGGCTTCTTTGATTGATGATGTTGCAAAACATGATGAATGAAAGGAGCTTTTTTCTTTCTTTTTATTTACCTGTTTGTAAGTAACTATGTTAAAAATCATCTGACACTTCCAACAAATTTTTATGACCTTATTTAGTGAAATTCAAGGCAATGTATAATAGCTTCTTTTATTGAGGTTGAATGAAAGAAGCATTTTCACTGTGGATTAACTGTAAAATTCAGAATAAATGCTTCATTCCATAGAAAGTGAGCAGGTATAATAGGTAGATAGAGGTGAAGGTTATGAGAAAAGATCGAGGGAAAATATGGTTGGGTGTATCAGGTGTTACGGTGAATGAGCTTGGGCAATGGTTGGTTGTAAAGAAGGCTTATAGTGGCTTGAAGGGGCGTTGGTCATTGCCAGCAGGTTTTGTTAATGCAGGAGAAACGGTAGATGAAGCGGTTATTCGTGAAATCAAAGAAGAAACAGGCATCGATTGTAGAGTCTCAGGCTTAATTGGATTTAGAACAGGTGTCATCCGTGATGATATCAGTGATAATATGGCGATTTTTTATTGTCGAATGCTAGATGAGCAGCAGCAGGTTTCCATTCAAGAAAAAGAAATTTTAGAAGCTAAATGGTTGTATCCACAGGAACTAGCACAAGATGAAACAACCTCTGTGATGTTAAAGGAAATGGCTTCCAATCAATTTGAAAGACATCAATTAGAGGCGATAGAAGGGATTAATCCTGGTGATATTTTTGGTTATACCTCTTATCGTTTATTCTTTAAAAAATAATATGACTTTTAGGAGGTGACCTTTGATGGAGCTGTTTTTATTTATGTTAGAGCGAGTTGGGCTGATCATTGTGTTTGCCTTTTTAATGTCAAGATGGCGACTCTTTCGAGAAAAGCTGTTTCAGGAGCAAGGAACGAAAGAGAAAATATGGCTCATTATTATCTTTAGTAGCCTATGTATTATCAGCAGTTATACAGGGATTAAAATTGAAAGTGGGACAATCCATCCTTTAAATCAGATGATACATAGTACGATCAATGCGGAGGAGGCCATTGCTAATACGAGATTAATTGGTGTCGCCATTGCAGGAATTTTTGGTGGACCACTTGTTGGTGTATTTGTAGGAATTATTGCAGGTATTCACCGAATTACACTTGGTGGTTTTACAGCAATAGCCTGCGGTGTTTCAACGATTCTAGCTGGCTTTATTACAGGTGGTTTAAGTAAACGCTTTAAAATACGTCAAACTTTTTCCTATAAGAAAGCAGTTCTTATCGGCATCTGTGCAGAAACGATTCAAATGCTGGTGATTTTAGTAGTCGCGAAGCCATTTGAGCAGGCCTTGCAGTTAGTTTCATTAATTGCAATGCCGATGATTTTAATGAATGCCTTTGGGATATTTTTATTTTTCATGATTATTAAAACGTTTATTGATGAAGAGGAGCGAACAAAGGCATTACAAACCCATCAAGCTTTTTCAATTGCCCAACAAACAATTGAGCATTTTCGTAAGGGCTTGAATGAAGAATCATGCCAAACGGTTGCAGAAATTATTAAAAGAGAAATAAAAGTAGATGCGGTCGCTATTACCGATAAAAATGGGGTGTTAGCACATGTTGGCGTTGGGGAGGATCATCATTTAATTCATCGAGAAATCATGACAGCTTTGACAAAACGAGTATTAGAGGAAGGCAAAATTTTAATGGCTACATCTCAAAAGGAAATTCAATGTCCACACGCTAGCTGCCCATTAAGTGCTGCCATTGTCTTGCCCTTGAAGGTACAGCATCGAACAGTGGGAAGCTTAAAGCTTTATTTCACTAAAGCGGATTCTTTGACAGGGGTGAAGAAGGAGCTAGCAGAGGGTTTGAGTAGACTATTTTCCTCTCAGCTTGAATATGCTGAAATTGAGCAACAGCGTAAATTATTAAAGGATGCTGAAATCAAGGCATTACAAGCACAAGTTCATCCACATTTCTTCTTTAATAGTCTGAATACTATTTCAAGCTTGATTCGGACAGATGCAGATGAGGCAAGAGCATTATTAATCAAGCTTAGTACATTTTTTAGAAGCAATTTGCAGGGCGCACGGCAAATGCTCATTCCATTGAAAAATGAAATAGATCATGTTGAAGCTTATTTATCTATTGAGCAAACACGGTTTCCAAATCGTTACGAAGTTGAATTTATCATGGATGAAACACTCTTTGATGTGCAAATTCCTCCATTTACCTTACAGCCTCTTGTCGAGAATGCTATTTATCATGCCTTTAAAAATCGTAATGAAGGCAAAATCTATGTCAAAGTACAACGTGTGAATGATAAGCTGGTCCTGTTAACGGAAGATAACGGCTGTGGTATGAGGAAGGAGCAGGTAAAACAACTTGGCAAGCGTATAATGCAATCCGAACAGGGGACAGGAACCGCTCTTTGGAATATTTATCAGAGGATCCATGAAATTTATGGTTCTGAAGCGGATTTTCATATAACAAGTACGTTAGATGTGGGCACAAAAATTATGATTCAACTGCCGTTAAAGGCGACTAGATGGGAGTAGAAAAATTTGAATGTATATATTGTGGATGATGAACCCTTAGCACGCGCGGAACTGCGATATTTATTAGAGCAAACAGCATTAGTGAATGTTTGTGGTGAATCTGAAAATCTTGAGGAGTTGTGCAAAGCGTCACAGCTTGAAGAAGTCGATTGTATATTTCTAGATATTGAATTAGGCATGAACAATGGACTTGACTTAGCTAAACAATTATTACTGAATGCACAGAGGCCTGAAATTATTTTTGCTACAGCCTACGATGACTATGCTTTGCAGGCATTTGAAGTCAATGCATTTGATTATATATTGAAACCCTTTGAGGCAGAAAGGGTACAAACAGCTGTGGAAAAACTGTTAGCTAAAAAAAGAGCTGCGCAAGCAAAAACAATGGAGGAGTTAAAGGCATCTCAGTTGGACAAGCTCGATAAGTTAACAGTTTATGTAAACGATCGAATTTTATTATTGAAAATACAGGATATTTTGTATTGTACCTCTGAGGATAGTAAAACGGTTGTTGTGACAGAGCAGGGGCGTTTTTTTGCTTCTGAATCATTGGCCGCGTTAGAAAAAAGACTTACCTTAAAAGGCTTTGTACGTGTCCATCGCGCGTATATTGTCAATTTAGAGCATATTGTGGAATTAGAGCCTTGGAGTAGTTCTAAATTTAATTTAATTGTGCATAACAGACATTCCATTCCAGTAAGTAGGCTATATATGAAGGATGTACGGAAAATTTTTGACCTATCGAAGTAGTTGCATTTCAACGGACAACTACTACCTTTCAACTTTAATTTCTGACATTTCAGTTATTTTACGAATAATATGGACATTCCTTTGCTATGATGTGGAAAAAGTAAAAGGGGTGTTTGCATGAATGCGATTACAATAGTGATAGGGTCTATTTGTATTTTGATGATCAGCTATCGTTTGTATGGCATTTTCTTTACAAAGAAGGTACTTAAAATAAAAGATGATACGCCCACCCCAGCCCACGCTTTGGAAGATGGTAAAGACTATGTTCCGACGAATAAGTGGGTAACCTTTGGGCATCATTTTGCAGCGATTGCAGCAGCAGGACCTTTAGTTGGACCAATCCTAGCTGCACAATTTGGGTATTTGCCTGGACTTATATGGCTATTAATCGGAGCAGTAATTGGTGGGGCAGTTCATGATGCTGTTGTTTTATTTGCTTCCATGCGTCATGGTGGTAAATCCCTATCGGAAGTGATGAAGGAGGAGTTAGGCCCTATCGCAGGTTTCTGTACAGGCCTTGCGATGCTATTCATTATTACGATTACAATGGCAGGTCTCTCGATGGTGGTGTTAGGTGCTTTAGAGCGCAATCCATGGGGAACGTTTGCTGTAGGTATTACGATACCAATCGCCATGCTTGTGGGTATTGCCTATCGTAAAACAGGCAATTTAATTGTTACATCTACTGTAGGCTTTATTTTATTAATGATTGGGGTATTTATCGGACCGCTTATTCAAGGCACAGCATTCGGTGATTTTTTAACATTTGATCGGGATACATTAGCTATCATCTTACCAATCTATGCCTTTTTTGCCGCTGCATTACCTGTGTGGCTTTTATTAGCACCTCGTGATTATTTAAGTAGTTTCATGAAGATTGGGGTATTTATTGCACTAATTATTGGCGTGTTCTTTGTTAATCCTGCTATTCAATTCCCACCATTGACAGAGTTTATTCATGGTGGTGGACCAGTAATTGCCGGTCCTGTGTGGCCGTTTGTTTCTATTACAATTGCCTGTGGTGCCATTTCTGGCTTCCATGCTTTTGTAGGCTCAGGAACAACGCCTAAGATGATTGATCGTTGGGAGGACATCCGTATTGTAGGCTTTGGTGCTATGTTAGTAGAGTCACTAGTAGGTGTGATGGCTTTAATCGCAGCTACTGCTCTTCATCCAGCCGACTATTTTGCGATTAACTCAGCACCAGCTGTATTTGCTACATTAGGAATGGAGCCCGTTCATCTACAAGCATTGTCTCAAAGTATCGGCATGGACTTGGAAGGACGAACAGGAGGTGCTGTAACGCTAGCAGTTGGTATGACAGATATCTTTACAGGTATTCCTTGGTTCGCAGAGTTATCTTCGTACTTCTATCAATTTGTCATTATGTTTGAAGCGGTTTTCATTCTTACAGCCATTGATGCTGGAACAAGGGTAGCTCGTTATTTAATACAAGATTTTGGTGGCAATGTTTATAAACCACTGAAGCGTACCAATTGGGTACCAGGTACAATTTTTGCTAGTGCACTTGCCTGCTTTATGTGGGGCTATTTATTGTATTCAGGGGATATAAGCTCAATCTGGGTATTATTTGGTGTATCCAATCAGCTAATGGCAGCCATTGGTCTAGTATGTGGCGTGACGATGGTATTGAAGGTCGCAGATAAACGCATCTATGCATTGACATGCTTTATCCCATTGGCTTATTTATACATTACGGTCAACGTTGCAGGCTATTGGATGATTAAAAATGTATACTGGAATCCAGCCGCTGCAGGCTTTAATATGTTAAATGGGATTTTATCTGTTATCATGTTAATGCTTGGCTTCTTAATTGTGCTGACAGCATTTAAAAAATGGGCACAGCTTTGGAAATCACCAAAGTTTTTAGTAGCTCAATCAACTTCATAAAATCATAGAAACTATTGAAGATAAGCATTTGTCTTCAATAGTTTTTTGGTGAAAAAAGCATCTACGACGAAGGAGAAGCAAATACCCGCGGAAGAAGCATCTACCCCTAAATTCAAAGATCAACCATAGATGATCGATTGATGATTTTCCTAAATATGACGAACAAGCGAAAACAAGGATATGTTCATTGAAAGCGGTGTCGTAATCATGTAAACTAATGAGAGGAAAACGGAGGTTATACATACATGGATGGTCCAGTTTCATTAGTACAGTTAATCATTTCTATTTTGTTATTTTTCGTCATGTTCTTTGGTATCGGATTCTTGTTAAATATGCTGTTACGGATGACATGGTTAATGGCAATTGTGTATCCAATTGTTGTCATCTTTATTGTAGATGAAGTAAGCTTCTTAGATTATATTTTTAAGCCAGGCTCTGCATTCCCAGCATTAATTGATAAATTACAGGCACTTCAGTTTGTGGATATTGCTATTTTATCAGGTGGCTTTGCGGGTTCTATTGTGGCTGGTATCGTGATGATTTATTTACGTAAAAGTGGCTATCGAATGTTCTAACGTGCTTAGTATTCTTTCTTCAATTGAAGAAAGAATACTTTTTTTATACAAAAAAACACAGCCTCCTCTAGAGGATGTGTTGATGTCTGTTAGATGAAAAACTCGTAGGCTATGATGGCGATAAAAATACCCGTTAGAGCCCCAAAAAATACTTCACTTCGTTTATGGCCTAATAATGTTTTTAATTCCTCCATTTTTTCTTGTCCGTCCATCTGTGGCCATTTTTTTAAATCATGAAGCAATGTTTGGAAATCCTTACGCAGTTGATTTAAAATGGCTGCATGCTGACCTGCTTGGTAACGAACACCACTAGCATCATACATCACGATAATGGAAAACATTGCAGCTACCGCAAAAATGGGGGATTCCAAACCCGTCTCATAGGCAATTGAGGTTGCCAATCCAGTGACAGAAGCAGAGTGAGAACTAGGCATTCCACCTGTTGAGGTAAAAAGTCCCCATTTTACTTGTCTAGTCATTAAAAAATGAATGGGGATTTTAACAAACTGTGCAAAGAGAACCGCAAAGAGGGCAATTAGTAATGGGGTATTGTGGAGTAAACTCAATTTCATCACAACCTTCGCAAATAATTGCTTTTATTATAACATTCATTATTTTCTAAAAGAAGATATAGGCAAATATTACGCGCTTTTCAGAAACTTCGTTATAATAGTATATGGAATGGAGGAATTTACATGCATATTGTAAAAGAAGCAAAAACATTTGAAACGATTTCTACTGAACTATTAGTGGTAGGAGTCACAAAACATCGTGAACAAATGCAGGACTGGGCAAGCTTTTCATCTTTTTACGGTGAAGCCCTTGATACATGGATTAGTGCAGGAGACGTCTCAACTGAATTAAAGAAACTAACGAAATTACCATTTGTGAAAGACCATGCTAACCTGAAACGTATTGTATTTGTAGGTTTAGATGAGCGTAAAAACCTCACAGAAGGTGATATTCGCACAGCATTTGGTTTAGTGGGAAAAGAATTAAGATCTTTAAAAGTAAAAGAGTATTCCATCTGGCTTGAATCATTTACAACAGAGTCAATTTCAACTGCAGATGTAGCATTTTTAGCAGGTGAAGGAATTGGCCTTGGCTATTATGCTGTCCCACATTATAAAACAACTTCAAACGAAGTAGATAAACGTATTGATGCTGTTCACCTTGTGACTACAGCAGATGATTTAGATGAAGTGGTGGCAAGCTTTGAGGTAGGTGTGATTTATGCAGATGCTGTCAATGAAGCTCGTAGCTTAATTAATTTACCTCCAAACCTACTAACAGCTACGGATTTAGCTAACTATGCACAATCTCTTGCTGTGGAATACGATTTTGAAGTAGAGATATTAGATAAAGCACAATTAGAGGAACTAGGTATGGGTGGTATATTATGTGTTAACCAAGGCTCTTATGAAGAACCACGATTAATTACCTTAAAATATAAAGCGACTGAAGATTTTGAAGATCCAATTGGCCTTGTTGGTAAGGGTGTAACGTATGATACAGGCGGCTATTCTTTAAAACCAAAGGACTCTATGGTTGGTATGAAAGGTGATATGGGCGGTGCCGCTGCTGTACTTGGTGCGATGAAAATTATCGGTGAATTACGTCCAAATAAAAATGTTGTAGCCGTTATCGGTTCTACAGATAATATGGTGTCTGATACAGCGTTTAAACCAGATGATGTGATTACGACGTACAGCGGAAAAACGGTAGAAGTATTAAATACGGATGCAGAAGGGCGTTTAGTTCTGGCAGATGCAACTACATATGCTAAACAGCAAGGGGCTACATCACTGATCGATGTTGCTACTTTAACTGGAGGCGTTATTACTGCACTAGGTATGGATAAAACAGGTGCTCTTGCAAATGATGATGCATTTTTTGAAGCATTTATGGAAGCTGCAAAAGAGACCGATGAATTTGTTTGGCGTATGCCTTTAACAGAAAATGATAAAAAACGAATTCGAAAATCAGATGTAGCTGATTTAAATAATTCACCTGGTCGTGATGGTCATATGATTTTCGGCGGCGGTTTTGTGGGCGAATTTGTTGGTGATACACCATGGATTCACCTGGATATAGCAGGCACATCTGATGCAGTAGCTGTACATGATTTAGGACCTAAGGGTGGTACTGGTGTTATGGTCCGTACACTCGCGAATTTTGTCCAACGTTTAGGGGAAGAAAAATAATAAAGCGTGTCAATCAGCGGGAGTTTATTCTCGCTGATTTTTTGTGATTTATGCACTAATCCCGATAGAATAGGCATTCTACATATGATAGATGTATCTTCCTTCATACGATAGAGTAAAAAGGGGAGGTAGCATATGCGCAATTTCGGAGGTTATCCAGGCGGAGGATTTGGAGGCTTTATTTGGCCATTTGGCGCACCGTTTTTTGGTGGTTTTTTAGGCAGTTTCCTTGGCTCTCAATTTAATCAATATCCTTACAATCCATATTATCCAAACTATCGACCATATCCACCAGGTCCATATTTTCGACCAGGTCCGCGATATCGTAGACCATGGTAAGCACATAATTAGATCAGCCAGTTGTCGATCTTGATATCGACAACTGGTTTTTATTGTGCCTAACGAAGTATCAAAATTAGTGTTGACAGAATATACTAAATTATTTATTATTCTTATTATATTACTAAGAATTAAATATGTGGCTGACTAGCAAACTAGAGGCTTTTATTATTCATAGGCATTTTTGTGTCTAAGGATAATATTAGCCTTTTTTCTTTATCTTAATTTAGTAAAGGTTTTTGTACCGAAAGCAAAGTGTCAGGTTTAGAAAATCGAGGACCCTTATTAGTAAGTTTAATCAATCTGAAATGCCATGACAACGAGGCGTAATTGACAGAAGGAGTGAGATGAAATGGGGAAAGTTTATATTGTTGGTGCAGGTCCTGGAGATGTTGACCTCCTTACGATTAAAGGATTACGTTGCATTGAATGTGCAGATGTCATTTTATATGACAGACTCATTAATAAAGAGCTATTAGCCTATGCCAAGAAAGACGCTAAATTAATCTTTTGCGGGAAATTGCCTCAGCAACATGCCATGATTCAGGAGCAAATCAACCAAACGCTTGTTGATTATGCCCAACAAGGATATGTTGTCACAAGATTAAAAGGAGGAGACCCATTTGTTTTTGGTAGAGGGGCAGAGGAGGCAGATGTGTTAGCGAAGCATCAAATTCCCTTTGAAATTGTGCCTGGTATTACGTCAGGTATAGCAGCTCCAGCATATGCAGGTATTCCTGTCACACATCGTAACTTAGGTTCAAGTTTTGCTATGGTTACTGGGCATATGCAGGATGGAAAAGAAGATGCTATCCGTTGGGAAAGTCTTGCAAAAGGAATTGATACGATTGCCATTTATATGGGTGTTGGTAATCTTCCGTATATCCGTCAACAATTACTCAAATATGGCCGTGATGAAAAAACGCCTGTGGCTGTTATTCACTGGGGAACAGTTTCTACTAAGCAAAGAACTGTTACGGGGACTTTAGCTACAATTGAGGAAATTGTGCGTACAGAAAATATTCATAACCCTAGCATTATATTAGTAGGGAAGGTTGTGACCTTAAGAGAAACCATTCATTGGTTTGAGCAAAACCCCGCACAGCCAATCCAAATAACGGGATAAGGTTGTGGGATTATGCAGGCTATTTTATATATTGCACATGGCAGTCGTGTCAAGGAAGGTGTAGAGCAGGCCGTAAACTTTCTTCAAGGCGTACAACAAGAAGTGACAGTAGCTATTCAGGAAATATGCTTTCTAGAGCTGGCAACACCAACCATTGCAGAAGGCATTGCTAGCTGTATTCGGAAAGGGGCAACAGCGATTGCCGTAATGCCTATTCTCCTACTAGCTGCTCAACACGCAAAGCATGATATTCCGAAAGAAATGGCAAAAGCTCAAAAACTATACCCATATGTAAAGTTTACATATGGTGAGCCTCTTGGCATTCATGAACGATTAATTGACACATTACAAGCTAGGATAATAGAAAAACAGCAACCTAACAGCAATGCGAGTATTTTACTCATAGGACGTGGGAGTAGTGATCCAGCCGTCAAGAGGGATTTAGCCAAAATTGCCAAAAGGCTACGTACTAAATATCACTATAAAGCCGTTGATACATGCTTCTTATACGGAATGGGACCAACCTTTGAAGACTGGTTACTGCAAGTTAAAGGGAAGCAACAGCAAATTTTTATTGTCCCTTATTTATTATTTACAGGCATTTTAAGACAAAGTATTGCCAAGCGATTACAAGGCTTTGACAGTCAAAACATTATGTTATGTGAAAGCTTAGGCTATGACGACAATGTGAAAAAAGTATTAGTGGAACGTATTGATGAATTACTACATTTTAAAGAGGAAGGTGTTTCGTAATGGTAGATAAAAGAACTGAAAATATAAATCTAGCATTAGATAATGTCCGCCAAATGTTAAATACTGTGAACCACGGATCAATTACATTGATTGTTCAAAATTCCTATGTGGTTCAGATTGAGAAAAAGGAAAAAATAAGGCTTCGATAAATTAAAAAATATGAAATGAAGAAGATTCGTGAGGTGGCAAAGATTGAAATTACAAGTAATAAACAGTCCATTTAATGAAGAGCAGGTGAAGTTATTAAACGAGCTTCTCCCTAAATTAACAATTGAACAAAAATTTTGGCTAAACGGTTACCTAAGTGCTCCCCAAGCAACTCTTGAAGCAATTGTTGAACAGGCACCACCAGCAGCCCAGCCGATTACCAAAACAATAACAATCTTATATGGTTCCCAAACAGGCAATAGTCAAGGATTAGCTGAAAAGTATGCAGCAGCTTTAAAAGAGCAGCAGGTAGATGTAACTGTCTCATCATTAGGGAAATTTAAAGCTAGTAATTTAAAAAAGATCACCAATCTATTACTTATTGTGAGTACACATGGAGAGGGAGATCCACCCGATCAAGCGATACAATTCTATGAATTTTTGCATAGCAAGCGGGCGCCTAAATTAGAACACCTACAATATTCGGTTCTTGCTTTAGGGGATAGCTCCTATGAATTTTTTTGTAAGACAGGTAAGGACTTCGATGAGCGATTTGCGCAATTAGGTGCAACAAGAATTGTTCCTCGTATAGATTGCGATGTAGATTATGATGACGCAGCTGCACAGTGGTTCTCCGCGGTTCAACAGGAATTTCTTCAGCATACAACTTCAGCAACGTCTACTTCAGCACACACCGAAGGGGCGCAAGTACTTGAAGAATCTACATATTCAAGAAAAAATCCATTTTACGCTGAAGTACTTGAAAATATAAATCTAAATGGTCGTGGCTCCAATAAAGAGACGCGTCATCTTGAATTATCGATTGAGGGAGCTAATTTTCATTTTGAACCTGGCGATAGCATTGGCATTCTGCCAGAGAATGATGAACAATTAGTCAATGCATTGCTGACAGCACTTCAATTTGATTCGGAGACAGAAGTGACTGTTTTTGATGAAACAATAACAATAAAAGAAGCACTACAGAAAAAATTAGAAATTACGGTGTTATCTAAACCGTTACTCGAAAAAATTGCTGCTTATACAGAGCATAAAGAATTTTCTAAGCTATTTGAAGAACCAAAAGCCTGGAAGGACTATGCAAAAGGAAGAGACTTGCTCGACCTAGTAGAGGAATTTACACCATTTACTTGGAGTGCACAGCAATTTGTAGAGTTACTGCGTAAAATTCCAGCTCGACTTTATTCTATTGCTAGTAGCCAAAAGGCCAATAGCGAAGAGGTTCATTTAACGATTGGCAAGGTAAGCTATGAAACAGCAGGTAGACAACGTCTTGGTGTTTGCTCTGGAAGTGTGGCAGAACGAATACAAATAGGTGATACATTACCAATCTATGTTCATAAAAATCCGAATTTCAGATTGCCAGAGAATAATGAAAAGCCAATTATTATGATTGGTGCAGGCACAGGTGTTGCACCATATCGAGCTTTTCTAGAGGAGCGAGAAGAGTTAGGGATTGAGGGGAAAGCATGGCTCATCTTTGGTGATCAGCATTTTGTTACGGATTTCCTCTATCAAACGGATTGGCAACGTTGGCTAGCTGCTGGCACATTAAGTCACATGCATGTAGCCTTTTCACGTGATACAGACCAAAAAATCTATGTTCAACATAAATTGCATGAAAATGCCGCAAGTTTTTATGAGTGGCTGGAGCAGGGGGCTGTCATTTATGTATGTGGTGACGAAAAATCAATGGCATCTGATGTGGATGCAACCATTCATCAAATTATTGAGCAGCAAGGACAGAAAACACCAGAGGAAGCAAAAGTCTATGTGAATGAATTAAAACAGCAAAAACGCTACCAACGTGACGTTTATTAATGGAGTTCAACACAAATTTCTCGAAAACCTTCCCTTATTAATGAGTTGATCTCTTTGTTAGCAAGTAAACCCTCAGGTATGCCCAATACGCTGAGGTGTAATGGATTAAAGGAGCGATAAAGAATGACTGAAAAAATAGTGTTACCTCCACAGCCCGGGAAACCAAGTGATGTAGAGCGTATTAAAACCGAAAGTAATTACCTACGTGGAACACTCGAACGTACCATGAATAATCCATTAAGCTCTGGTATCCCAGAGGACGATAATCGCCTTATGAAATTTCATGGCAGTTACTTACAGGACGATCGAGATCTTCGGAATGAACGTCAGAAACAAAAGCTGGAACCGGCCTATCAATTTATGGTACGTGTACGAACACCAGGTGGAGCAGCTACCCCAGCGCAATGGCTTGTGATGGATGAAATGGCTAGAAAGTATGGCAATGGCTCTTTAAAATTAACAACACGCCAAGCATTTCAAGTACATGGCATTTTAAAATGGAATGTTAAAAAATATATGCAGGAAATCAATGAGGTGTTATTGGATTCTCTTGCTGCATGTGGAGATGTGAACCGTAATGTAATGTGTAATGTCAATCCAAACCAGTCTGCATTACATGAAGAGGTTTATAATTGGTCTGCAAAACTAAGTGAGCATTTACTGCCGAGAACACGCGCTTATCATGAATTATGGTTAGATGGAGAAAAGGTAGTAGATAGTCAGGATGTAGAAATTGAACCGATTTATGGAGCTCAATATTTGCCGCGTAAATTTAAAATTGGTATTGCGATTCCACCAAGTAATGATGTAGATGTTTTTTCACAAGATATAGGACTGATTGCCATCGTTGAAGACAATCAGCTTGTTGGTTTTAACGTAGCGGTTGGTGGAGGCATGGGCATGACACATGGTGATCATGAAACCTATCCACAGCTTGCTCGTGAAATTGGCTTTATAACGCCAGATAAATTACTAGAAACAGCAGAAAAAATAATAACGATACAGCGTGATTATGGGAATCGCTCTGTCCGTAAAAATGCACGATTTAAATACACGATTGATGCGAGAGGACTTGAATGGTTCCAAGAAGAATTAACGCGTCGTCTAGGCTGGGAAATTCAGCAGGCTCGTCCTTATACTTTTGAGCGTACAGGTGATGAATTTGGCTGGATTAAAGGGGCAGATGGTCATTGGCATTATACGTTATTTATTCAAAATGGCCGTATAAAAGACTTTGAGGATTATCAGTTGTTAACTGGCTTACGTGAAATAGCTAAGGTGCACACGGGTGATTTTCGTTTAACACCGAACCAAAACCTAATGATTAGCAATGTAACACCCCAGAAAAAGAAACAAATAAATACGCTTATTGAACAATACAAGCTAACAGACGGTGCGCATTATTCTGCCTTACGCCGCAATTCCATTGCCTGTGTCTCATT
This sequence comes from Lysinibacillus sp. GW823-FHT02G10, assembly GCF_058797135.1. Classification (NCBI taxonomy): domain Bacteria; kingdom Bacillati; phylum Bacillota; class Bacilli; order Caryophanales; family Bacillaceae; genus Lysinibacillus; species Lysinibacillus sp. GW823-FHT02G10. The sequence continues at coordinate 26,981 of NZ_JBXAJI010000004.1, read as the reverse complement.
ACCGACATGTGGCTTAGCCATGGCAGAAGCAGAACGCTATTTACCTTCTCTTATAACAAAAATTGATGCCATTATTGATGAGGCTGGCTTAAATGAAACAGAAATTGTTATTCGCATGTCTGGTTGTCCAAATGGCTGTTCACGTGCAGCAATGGGTGAAATCGGCTTTATTGGCAAAGGGCCAGGTAAATATAATATGTACCTTGGTGCAAGTTTTACAGGCAATCGCTTAAATAAAATCTATCGTGAAAATATTGGTGAGGAGGAAATTTTAGCAGAGCTACGACCAATTCTTCTGCATTTTTCAAAGGAACGTTTAGAGGGCGAACATTTTGGAGACTTTGTCATTCGTGCTGGGTATGTCACAGCTGTCTATGATGGGAGAGAATTTCATTAAAAATAAAAACCATGTAGCAAAGAAAAATTTGCTACATGGTTTTTTATATAGAATAATCCTCAGGAATAAATACCTTTAATTGTTTCGGCTTTACAAATACCTGATCGCCCACCTTCAGTTGAAGAAGATGAAATTGTTCTTTTGATAACTCCGCTTCTAAAAATTCATCAAGATCCTCACGTCGTAGTTCAATTTGAACGATAGGTCCTAGCAAATGAATGTGGCTGATTTTAACAGGAACTGTACCTGAAATACTTGTTTTCTCAATCTGAATATCATGTGGACGTACATAGCCTATCGCATTGTCCTCTGAATGTGTTAGGGCCTCAGGTACATCAAGTGCAACTTCACCCTGCATGAGCTTACCATTATGTAAGCGACCTTTAAATAGATTAACATTGCCCAAGAAGTCATAGACAAATGGACTTTTGGGATTTGTATAGACCTCATCTGGACTACCAATTTGCTCGATTTTGCCATTATTCATGACCACAATGCGATCTGCAACATCGAGAGCTTCCTCTTGGTCATGTGTCACAAAAATACTTGTAATATGAAATTCATCATGTAACTTTCGAAGCCAGCGACGTAACTCCTTGCGTACTTTTGCATCGAGAGCTCCAAATGGTTCATCTAGTAACAGTACCTTTGGCTCTACAGCAAGCGCTCTTGCCAGTGCGACACGTTGTCGTTGCCCACCTGAGAGCTGTGTTGGATATCGATCTGAGAAATTTTCAAGCTTCACAAGTTGCAATAATTCCATCACTTTATCTTTGATTTGTTGTTTTGAAGGTCTGCTTTTTCGAGGACGTACCTTCAGGCCATAAGCTACATTGTCAAAGACCGTCATATGGCGAAAAAGCGCATAATGTTGAAAGACAAAGCCCACATTGCGTTCCTTTGGATGACGATCTGTGATGGATTGACCATCAAATAAAATATTGCCGACATCCGTTGTTTCAAGCCCAGCAATCACACGTAATAATGAGGTTTTTCCTGATCCAGAAGGGCCAAGCAGTGCTACTAGCTCCCCAGACTGAATATGTACGGATATATCCTCTAGTGCCTGAAAGGACCCATATTTTTTGGATACGTTTTGAATTTGTATACTCATTGAGACCATCTCCTTTTAACTAGATTTTGATTTCCAAGCAATAATGTCTTTCACAATTAATGTAAAGATGGCCATTACGCTCATTAAGGAAGCAACTGCAAAGGCTGCTGCAAATTGATATTCATTATAGAGAATTTCAATATGAAGGGGCATCGTATTTGTCATGCCACGGATATGACCAGATACCACAGACACAGCCCCGAATTCTCCGATGGCTCGTGCATTACATAAAATCAAACCATAGAATAGTCCCCATTTAATATTGGGTAAAGTGACATACCAAAAGGTTTTAAAGCCACTTGCCCCCAATGAAATGGACGCTTCTTCCTCAGATATACCTTGGGTTTGCATCAGCGGTATTAATTCACGTGCAACAAAGGGCAATGTGACGAAAATTGTGGCAAGGACAATGCCAGGTAGTGCAAAAACAATTTTAATATCATGTGCAAACAACCATTCACCAAATAGTCCCTGTGAGCCAAACAATAAAATAAACACTAAACCTGCGATAACAGGTGAAACTGCAAAAGGTAAATCTACCATAGTAAGTAATAGATTTTTCCCCTTAAAATTAAACTTTGTAAGTGCCCAGGCAGCCATTACGCCAAAGATCGCATTGAGGGGTACAGTAATGGCTACGACGATTAATGTAAGCTTAATAGCAGCTAATGCATCTGGATGTGTAATCGCAGCAAAGTAAACATCGGATCCTTTTTGAAAGGCTGTAATAAAAATAGATACTAAAGGTAGTACGATAAAGAAAGCTAAAAAAGCTAAGGCAATAAATATTAACGTATAGCGAATAATACGAGGCTCCTGTAAGGCAGCAGTCTGTGTAGCTGCTTTCCTTTTTCCTGTACTAGCCTGCTGAATAAAAGTTGATTGTTCCATATAGTACCTCCTAATGTACAAACCGACGATTGGCTAGCCATTGTATCAAGTTAATGGTGAACAACAAAATAAAGGATGTCACAAGCATGACAACAGCTATGGCAGTTGCCCCCGCATAATCATATTGCTCAAGCTTTGTCATAATAATTAACGGCGTAATTTCCGTTTTCATCGGCATATTTCCTGCAATAAAAACAACCGAGCCATATTCACCTAAAGCGCGCGCAAAGGCCAAGGAAAAGCCAGTTAAAATTGCTGGTACTAGCTCTGGTAAGATGACTTTACGGAAGGTTTGTAAACGATTGGCTCCAAGGCTTGCCGAAGCTTCCTCCACCTCAGCACTGATATTTTGTAAAACGGGCTGGACCGTTCGTACAACAAATGGTAGCCCGATAAAGGTTAAAGCAATAATGATGCCAAGAGGTGTAAAGGCAATTTTAAAATCAAAAAATTGACCAATCCAACCATTGGGTGCATAAAGAGATGTTAAAGCAATTCCAGCGACAGCAGTAGGCAATGCAAAAGGTAAGTCTACAAGCCCATCAATGATTCGTTTAAAGGGAAATTGATAGCGAACGAGAACCCATGCAATAGTCGTACCGAAAAAAACATTTAGTAAGCCTGCAATCAGTGCAGTGCTGAAGCTCACTTTGTAGGAAGCAACAGCACGGGGATCTGTAATGATATCTATAAATGCTGACCAGCTTAAGGACATGGTATGAATGAAAATCATGGAAAGTGGTAGTAACACTAGTAAACTTACGTAAAGCATTGTATAACCAAGAGATAAATGAAAGCCTGGAATAATTCGACGCGATTTTTTAGGAATGATTAAACTGCTCATCAAAACGCTCCTTATTGTGGTACGTATATTTCATCAAAGGTACCACCATCTTTAAAATGGGTTGCTTGTGCTTGTGACCAACCACCAAAATCATCGATGGAAACAAGTTCAAGCTGAGGGAATTGATCTTTATACTTTGCTAGAATCGTTTCACTACGTGGTCGATAATAATTTTTCGCCGCAATTTCTTGCCCTGTATCACTATATAAATGCTGTAAGTAAGCTTCAGCGACTTCACGTGTCCCTTTTTTATCTACGATTTTGTCTACAACTGCAACTGGTGGCTCTGCTAAAATACTTAATGAAGGCGTGATGATTTCAAATTCATCCTTACCTAATTCATTGAGAGAGAGGTATGCTTCATTTTCCCACGCAATTAAGACATCACCAATTTTACGTTCTACGAATGTTGTTGTAGCTCCACGAGCGCCAGAATCAAGTACTTCTACATTGCTGTAAAGTGATTTCATAAATTCCTTTATTTTTGTCTCATCATTGTTATATAACTTTCCGGCATAAGCCCAAGCAGCTAAGTAGTTCCACCGTGCACCTCCAGATGTTTTGGGATTAGGCGTTATGACAGATACATCATCTTGAATCAAATCATCCCAATCTTGTATGTTTTTTGGATTGCCCTTGCGAACTAAAAAAACAATTGTAGATGTATAGGGAGTCGAATTAAGATCAAATTCGGTTTGCCAATCTTTATTCAGCAGCTCACGAGTTTGAGCAATTTCATCAATATCGTAAGCGAGTGCGAGTGTCACAACGTCGGCTTCAAGACCATCAATAACTGCACGCCCCTGTTTGCCAGATCCACCATGTGATTGATTGATTGTGACGTCTTGGCCAGTATCATCCTTCCATTTTTTTATAAAATCTTTGTTGAACTCATCGTAAAGCTCCCGTGTTGGATCATAGGAAACATTTAGTAGCTCTACAGACTTCTTGTCTTCTTGACCGCTTGTTTTTTCATCTGAGTTAGCACTTCCACAGCCAGTTAAACTAAGCGTTAGAATAGTTAATAATGCCAAGGATTGTAGAACATAGCTCTTTTTTTTCATAGTTAATCCGCCCCTTTTCTGTCTTAAGAATGCAAAAAGCCATCACCCACAATGACATGACAACATTGGGTAGATGGCCTTCAGATCCTCTGATCAGCGTTTTTTTAGGTCAAAGCTTTAGTAATACATTAAACATATATTTCCTATTAGTCAACAAGGAATTATAAAAAAGATTATTTATTTTGAAAATTAATAAAAGTGTCCTTAGATACCACTCATCATATGCAGCAAAGAGCAAAAAAAATGGGTGTATGGAAAAGATATTTAAAAAACCTAGTTGACTGCTTGGTGTACTTTAGTATATATTTGGTAATAAGAAGAATGATTGTAGTACGAGGTAACAACTACTAGTGAACAATCATTAAATATAGAGCTGGCTAGTCAAACTAGAGGCGTTTTAACAAAGACCTGTTTTTCCTATGTCTTTTGTTAGAACGCCTTTTTTGTTATGAGGGGGATTCGATGTTAACTTACGAAAATTGGCAAGAACCGATCATTGATTTTCAGGTTGATGATATGTATAAGGCTGCACTAGAGGTTTTACAGTGGAGCTATCAAGAATATGGAGATGAAATCGTCTATGCATGTAGCTTTGGTATTGAGGGCATTGTCTTAATTGATCTCATTTCAAAGGTAAAGCCTAACGCTACGATTGTATTTTTAGATACAGATGTACACTTTAAAGAAACATATGAAACCATTCATAAAGTCAAAGAAAAATATCCACAACTCAACATTGTCATGAAGAAGCCAACCCTTACACTTGAGCAACAAGCTACACAACATGGTGACGAACTATGGAAAACCAACCCAAATAAGTGCTGTGATATTCGTAAGATAAAACCTTTACACGAAGCCTTATCAGGTAAAAAGGCTTGGATATCAGGTTTACGTCGTGAGCAATCACCAACACGTCAACAAACAAACTTTTTAAATCGTGACGATAAATTTAAATCGATTAAAGTTTGTCCATTGATTCATTGGACTTGGAAGGATGTCTGGCGTTATGTTTCGAAGCACAGTTTGCCATATAATCCGTTACACGATCAAGGCTATCCAAGCATCGGCTGTGAGCATTGTACGAAACCAGCATTTACAATGGAGGATTTACGTTCAGGTAGATGGCAAGGTTCTGGTAAAACCGAGTGCGGGTTACATGAATAAAGGAGTTCTGCCATGCTTGAATATTTTGCAATAGCTATTAGTTTATTTTTTGCGATGAACATAGGAGCAAGCGGTGCAGCAGCCTCAATGGGTGTTGCTTATGGGGCAGGTGCCATCAAAAAAGCGTGGCAAGCATTGCTTTTATGCGCGATAGGCGTCTACAGTGGAGCTGTATTAGGCGGAGGAGAGGTAGTTAAAACGATAAGCTCAGGCATTATGCCCCAGGAATATATTACGGTAAAGGTTGTCATCATTATCTTGATTTCTGCGACAAGCTCGTTATTTTTCGCCAATCTTTTAGGCATTCCCTTATCAACGAGTGAAGTAACAGTGGGTGCTGTCGTGGGTGTAGGAATTGCCTATAAAGTACTATTCGTCAATTCGCTGCTTGTCATTATATCATTTTGGGTGATTGTACCGCTTGTTGCCTTTGTCATTGCTCTTGTATGTGGAAAGTTATTATATAAGTTACAAAACACAGGGTTGCTGAAAGATCGGCCAATTTTAACTGTTCTTCTCGTTTTAGCAGGATTTTTCGAAGCATTTTCAGCGGGGATGAATAATGTTGCCAATGCAGTTGGACCCTTGGTGGGAGCAGGAATGATGGATGTGACAACGGGCATTGTGCTTGGCGGTGCATTTGTCGCAATAGGTGCTCTGCTACTTGGTAAACGAGTGCTTGAAACAAACGGTAAAAAAATAGTGCGCTTTCAAAAGGCAGAGGGCATTCTCATTTCAAGTACAGGTGCACTGCTTGTTGGCGTAAGCTCAATTTTTGGGCTTCCAGTACCCTTAACACAAGTCACTTCTTCATCCATCATTGGGATGGGGATGGCGAAAAACGGAAAGCAAATCTTCCATAAGCATATTGTGAAAAAAATTATACGTATTTGGGTTGTATCACCCATCTTTTCATTAGTCATTTCTTATTTTTTAGTGCAGTTATTTTTAGAAAAAGACCTTTATGCCATTATTTTAAATGGCAGCATTATTGTTGGGACGCTAGGGGTCATTAGTCTGATGCGTACGATGCGTGAAGAAGAGCAGTCTATCTATGATGCAGGGGAAGGCATTTAAATTGAATCATATCATCACTATCTTTTGACTACAAAACTTAGTATTTAACTAGAATTAGGAGGAGATTTTTATGAGTCTACAACCACATGGTGGACTACTTGTGCAAGCATTTAATCCGGAAAAAAAAATCACAACTATTCATAAGGAAATTGAGTTGGATGCAATTTCGTTGAGTGATTTAGAGCTAATTGCTATAGGGGGGTATAGCCCAATTGAAGGTTTTTTAACACAAGTAGACTATGAGTCAGTCGTGGCACAAAGTCGTTTAGCATCAGGTGTAGTATGGAGTATTCCGATTACCTTACCTGTTACAAAAGAGAAAGCGTCCATTTTACAGCCTGGTGACGAGGTGAAGCTGGTTTATGGTGATGAAGTATATGGCGTTATTGAAGTAGCAGATATTTATGAGCCGAATAAACGAAAAGAGGCTTTACTTGTCTATGGAACAGAGGATTTAGCACATCCGGGCGTTCAAAAGCTTTTTGATCGTCCTGCCATTTATGTTGGAGGGAAAATTACGTTAATTAAACGTCTTACACAAAAGTTCCCTGCTTATTCATTTGATCCAATAGAAACGCGACAATTATTTGCTGACAAGGGATGGAAAACTATTGTTGGCTTCCAAACACGTAATCCAGTCCATAGGGCGCATGAATATATTCAAAAGGCAGCACTTGAAACGATTGATGGGTTATTTCTAAATCCACTTGTGGGTGAAACAAAGTCAGATGATGTGTCAGCTGCTATACGTATGGAGAGCTATGAGGTTTTATTAAAAAACTATTATCCTGAAAGTCGTGTACAATTAGGTATTTTTCCAGCCGCTATGCGGTATGCAGGACCAAAGGAAGCTATTTTCCATGCACTTGTTAGAAAAAATTATGGCTGTACTCATTTTATTGTTGGTCGTGATCATGCAGGTGTTGGTGATTATTATGGCACATATGATGCACAAAAGATTTTTGAACAGTTTACTGAAGATGAATTGGGAATTGTCCCACTGAAATTTGAGCATAGCTTTTATTGCCAGCAATGTGAAGGCATGGCGACGACAAAGACGTGTCCACATGATAGCTCTGCCCATGTCATTCTATCAGGAACGAAGGTACGTGAGATGCTACGAAATGGAGAAGTACCACCAAGTACATTCAGTCGTAAAGAAGTCGTAGACATTTTAATTAAAGGCATGAGTAAGGAGGTAGTGAAATGAGTTCAAACATTGTTTGGCATGAAGCCTCCATTACAAAAGAAGAACGCCGTTCAAAAAATAAACATCAAAGCTTTATTTTATGGTTTACGGGTTTATCTGCTTCAGGAAAATCATCAGTGGCTAATGCATTTGCCCGTCGATTATTTGAAAGGAGCAATCAAGCCTTCGTATTAGATGGTGATAATGTGCGTCATGGCTTAAATAGTGACTTAGGATTCGATGAGGCAGGGCGCAAAGAAAATATTCGTCGAATAGGTGAAGTCTCAAAGTTATTTATAGAGAGCGGTCAAATTGTGCTAACGGCTTTTATTTCACCTTATCGAGAAGATCGTCAGGTAGTCCGTGAACTTGTAGAGGATGGTGAATTTTTAGAGGTCTTTGTAAAGTGTTCAGTAGAAACATGTGAAAAAAGAGATCCTAAAGGTTTGTATAAAAAAGCAAGGAATGCTGAAATTGCTAATTTTACAGGGATTAGCGCTCCATATGAAGAACCGATTAACCCAGAAGTTATTTTGGATACAGAACAGCATTCCATTGAAGAATGTGTGGAGCAACTGACAAATATTTTAACTGCCAAGGGATATATTTAACTAAAAAAATCTGCTCGATTTAGTAATCGGGCAGATTTTTACGTTTATTTTACACCTTGTTCCTTTTTCATTCTGTCAATTTCAGGACCTAGTTCATCACGTACGGTACCTTTCCAAGGCTTAACACCAGCAATATAGGAAGAACGCGTCATAATGTGTCCGCCAACAGGACCAGTAATAAAGAGGAAGAGTATCCCCAGTAAAATACGAGGGTTGAAATGATCTTCAATCAGCCAAAAGTGAAAGAATACACCAATCAGTACACACATGACGCCAAGTGTTGCACTTTTTGAAGCGGCATGTGCACGTGTATACAAATCAGGTAAGCGGACAAGTCCGATAGCTGTCACGACAATAAAGAGTACTCCAACAGTAATGAAAAAGATAACTAAACTATTAGCGAGAATTGTCACGTTTGATGATATCTCCTTTCTCTATGAATTTAGAGAAAGCCATCGTACCGATAAACGATAAAATTGCTAGCAATAAAATGATTTCAAGAAAGAAGCTTGTTTCCACTAAAATCGAAAATAGTCCGATTAAGGAAATGAGTGAAACACCAAGTGAATCCAAAGCTACAACACGATCGGATGCGGAAGGACCTTTTACCATTCGATAAATGACCGCTATCATTGATAAGCAAATCACTACGATTACAGCAATAATAAATGTTGTCATGATTTACTCACCTCCAAAATCGCTTTTTCAAATGAATCTCGAATGGAAGCAATGGCTTCATCCACATCGTTAATATCAATTGCATGTACATACAATGTTTTCGCATCATCCGAAACATGCACTACAACTGTTCCTGGTGTTAAAGTAATAAGACTTGATAATAACGTAATTTCCCAGTCTTGTGTTAAAACAGTTGGATAAGCAAAAAAGGCTGGTTGCATGTCCAGTTTAGGCTTCAACACTACTTTTAACACTTGAACATTTGCTAAAATTAATTCTTTAAAGAACAACAACGTTAATTTTAGCAGGGCCCATAATCGATAGACATAAAGACGGGACTTGAAAAACCTCCGCATGAGAATAAGTAAAAGTATCCCCATCATGAATCCTATGATAAAACCAGTTGCTGTGTAATTAGAGGAAAGGAACATCCAGACAAAGGCAAGTACAAAATTTAAAATCATTTGAAATGCCATAGTGCTAATCCTCCTTCATCACAGCATCTATATAGATAGATGGATCATTTAATAGTTTTGCAGCATCATCCATAAATGGCGTAATCCATTCAGAACCCACACCATATGCGACCGTAATAAGTACTAACAAGGCAGTAGGCATAAACAGCATTTTATAGGTAGATTTGTCGACGGTACCTTGTGTTTCTTTTTCCTCACCCCAAAAGGCATAGAGGAAAATACGAATCACGGATAGTAAAACAAGCAGTGAAGATGCTAAAATGAAAATACTGCTCCACATACTTCCAGCCTCAAAGCCTCCCTGAACAATTAACAGCTTTCCAACAAACCCGCTAAGTGGTGGAATTCCAGCTAAGCCAAAAGCTGCTATTAAATAACACCAACCCAGTGCAGGGTATTTTTTCATAAGTCCACCCATTTTACGCAAGTCAGATGTACCAGTAATGTAGATGACAATGCCGATTAACATAAAGAGTGCTGCCTTAATCAGCATATCGTGAATTAAATAAAACATCGCTCCTTTTAAAGAAGCCTCATTCATTTGAGAGACACCAAATAAAATGACACCTACTGCAATGACAATGTTATAGATAATAATGAGCTTTACATCAAAATAAGCGAGTGCTCCAATACAACCAGCCACAATTGTTGCAATAGCTAATGCCATTAGTAAATCATGCGTATAGGATAAATCATGTACAAAAAATAGTGTGTAGGTACGTGTAATGGCATAGACCCCAACCTTTGTGAGCAGAGCGCCAAATAGAGTTAAGACAGGGATCGGGGCTGCTGCATACGAAGTAGGAAGCCAAAAGTATAATGGGAAAATAGCTGCTTTTAGTCCAAATACCATTAAAAATAGTACAGCAATAACAGTAATAATCCCTGGTTGATTAATTTCAGCAATTTTTACCGCAATATCAGCCATATTTAATGTTCCTACTACAGAATATAAATAGGCCACGGTTATAACAAATAATGCCGAAGAAATAACATTAATTAAAATATATTTAATTGACCCTTTCAGTTGCCCCTTCTCACCACCTAAAACGATGAGTAAATAGGAAGCCATTAACAATACTTCAAAGAACACAAATAAGTTAAAAATATCACCTGTTGTAAAGGCACCATTGACCCCAGTTAAAATAAACATAATACCAGGGTAATAAAAGAAGCGTTCGCGTTCCTTCGTGATAGAACCGAAGCCATACCAAACAACAAATAGTGCAATAAGCAATGTCGTTGTAACGAGCAATGCAGACACCATATCAGATACCATTGTAATACCGTAAGGAACAGGCCAATTTCCAAATGTGACCTTTTGAATACCATCTTCTTTCACTGTTAAAAGCAGTGAGAGGGCAGAGAGGAGGGCTAGTCCAATCCCAAGTAATGAAAATGATCGCTGATAAGTTAGATTTTTTTGTCCAAACATTAAAATCATACCGAAGAAAAACGGGATGATAATGGGTAATAGTAGGAAGTTATTCATCCTCATCACTTCCTCTCATTAAGCTAATATCATCCGTGTTAAGCTCTTGATAGGAACGGTAGGCAAGTACAAGGAAGAATGCTGTCACCCCAAAACTTATAACAATTGCAGTTAAAATAAGTGCTTGGGGTAAGGGATCAGCAAATGTTTTGGCTCCTTCGTTTAAGACAGGTGGAGCTTCACCACCAAGACCACCCATTGTTAAGATGAGTAGATGAGCACCATGACTTAACAGACCTGTTCCAATAATAATGCGCAATAAACTTTTTGATAAGATTAAATAGACCGCTGCCATAAAAAGAAAGCCGATCACAAAGGCCATAATTATTTCCATTATTCATCCTCTCCAATCGTTTGAATAATGGTCATCGTAACGCCGACAACAACCAAATAAACCCCGCTATCAAAAAGCATAGCCGTGTGTAATGACTGTTTGCCTAGAAGCGGTAAATCGAAATAATCAAAGAAATGTGTGAAAAACGGTTTGCCCACAAACATTGGGTATGCCGCAGTAGCAAGGGCTAATAGTAAGCCAATGGCTGTTAAATATGTGTAATTAATAGGTAGAATATGGCGGACTGTGTTGATATCATAGGCTAACACTAAAAGAACAAGTGCACTTGATGTTAACAGCCCTCCAACAAAGCCTCCACCAGGTGTATAGTGACCAGCTAAAAAAATATGAATGGAGAAGAAGAAAATAATGAAAAATACAATTTTAGCTGTAAATTGTATTATCACATCATTTGTTTTCATGAGTGTTCTCCTTTCTATTCATACGTAACTTAATCATAGCTAAGATGGCCATGCCAGCTATACCGAGTACTGTAATTTCAAACAATGTATCGAAACCTCGATAGTCTACTAAAATTACGTTTACAATATTTCCACCACCAGCTAAAGAATAGACGGTTTCCTCGTAGTACTTAGCAATAGAGGGAATTAGTTTTTGGGAATGAGCTGATAGCGCAACAAGTGTTACCATCACACCAACTGCAATGGAAACAATGGCACGATTTAACTGGAACCTCATTCGCTCCTCGCGTTTACCAAGCTTAGGTAAATGGTAAAATGCTAATAAAAATAGTGCTACTGAAATCGTTTCTATAACGAGCTGTGTCAGCGCTAAATCAGGTGCGTTAAAAATGACAAAGAATAAGGCTACTGTATAGCCTACAGTACCAAGCCCAATAATGGCTGTTAAACGTGATTTGGCCAAGATGGTGATGGCAGTACCAATTAATAAAACTACGATCAAGATAATTTCATACAAATTAATTGGTGAGGCTCCTTGGAATGAAATACTAAATGCATCTTTCACGAATAGAGAGCCGATAACAATAATAGTTATTCCGCTAAACATATAGAGTAAATAGTGACGCATAGAACCTGTCATATAGCGTCGGGAAATACGATTTAAGCCAACATCTAATCCCTGCATGATTTTGTCATAGGCATTGTTTAATGTTAACGCTTGCGGGAATCGTTGATACATCCCTTGCCATTTTGGTAAGGCAACAAATAACAATACCCCAACTATTATAATTCCAATGGTCATCAGTAACTCTGGGGTAATGCCATGCCAAGCAGATACATGAATATCAACAGCTTGAGGTGAATCATACAAAAATGGCTGTATCGCTTGAACGGCTGGTTTTACAAAGGTATTACCGATAAAGTTTGGAATAAAGAAGATTGTCACAACTAAAGCTGCTAAAAGAATAGGAGAAATTAGCATACCAATCGGCGCCTCATGTGGTTTATGAGGTAACTGCTCTGGTTTGTAATTCCCATTAAATGTTCGGAAAACAAAATAGAAACTATAGATAAATGTAAAAATACTAGCAATCCACGCAACAATAGGGAAGAGTGCTCCCCATGTTTCAAAGCCGAAGAATTCAAACTTTTGAAGTGCAAGCATCGCTGTTAAAAACATTTCTTTACTTAAGAACCCATTAAATGGTGGAAGACCAGCCATTGATAAACTTCCTATTGCAGCCACTGTAAAACTAATTGGCATAATACTCATTAAACCACCGAGTTTACGAATATCTCGAGTTCCAGTTTCATGATCCACAATGCCTGCAATCATGAAGAGACTGCCTTTAAATGTTGCATGATTAATAAGGTGGAAAATGGCAGCAAATGCAGCAAATTTTATGGTATCGATTGAGCCATTTGCATGAAAAGCAACAGCATTTGCCCCGAGTAGTGACATAATAAGCCCAAGCTGACTGACTGTAGAGAATGCTAGAATACCTTTTAAATCAGTTTGCTTCACTGCAAAGAAGGAACCCCAGAATAAAGTTAAGATACCTACACCTGTTACAAGCCACACCCAAAGTTCAGAGGCTGCAAATATCGGCGTAAATCGTGCAACTAAATAGATACCTGCTTTGACCATTGTAGCTGAGTGAAGGTATGCACTTACTGGTGTTGGCGCCTCCATGGCATCTGGTAACCAAATGTAGAATGGGAATTGCGCGGATTTTGTAAATGCTCCCAAGAGTAATAGGACAAGTGACCAAGTGAATAAAGGTTGGTCTACTAAATTTGGTGCCATGACTATCAATTCTCGAATCGAGTAGGTTCCTCCCATTAAATAAAGAAGAACGAAGCCACCTAACATCATTAAACCGCCGCCAACTGTAATCATCATAGACTTTAATGCACCGAAGCGTGAGGCATCCCGATTATACCAATAGCCGATGAGTAAAAATGATGATATGGATGTTAGCTCCCAGAAGAAATAGAGAGTAATTAAATGATCTGACTGTACTACTCCCAGCATGGCTGACATAAATAACAGTAAGTAAACATAAAAGTTATGTAATTTTTCTTTATGTTTATCTAAGTAAAAAATGGAGTAAAGCACAACTAACGAGCCAATTCCAGTAATGAGTAATGAGAATAATAAGCTAAGTCCATCTAAATATGAGATGATGGAAATATCAAGCGATGGAATCCAAGGTAGCTCTGCAGTAAATACTTCACCTTTAGCAACTTGAGCAATATATGTTGTATAAATAACAGCAAGCGTAACAGGTACAGCAAGAACAAACCAACCTGTGTGAATATTATTCATGCGTTTATATAATAATGGCACTAATATTGCAACAAGCATTGGAATAAAAATATAAAGTACTTGTAACAAAAAAACCCTCCTTTATGCAGGTAAGTAAATCAATTATAACGTACTTTAATTGGGAATGCATATGTACTATTGGGATTTAGCTTGCGGTCGTTGGAGAATTTTCGTTATATTATAAATAGGAAGTTATCAATAAAAATAGAGGAAAAAAATTTTTTATGAAGAACCCATATATCTATGGTTATCTACCATTAATTACAATTTTATTGTTTAGTTTGACATTTGGGATGTATGCTGTTGGTAAATCTTTACAGATTTTTCAAGCCATCGGTGTGTATTCAGGAATGCGAGAGTTTTTATCAGATTTTGAGTTACGTGTATTTCTTCTCATCGTCTTTGCCATTGTTTTTTTTATGTTATTTTCTGCCCTTAAACTAGTAGGCGAAACCATTCATGAAGTAGGAATGCTGTTCTTTTCAAAGGACAACGAAGGAGCCACAGTTAGTCAGGCTCGAGGTGGCTATATTATCTTATTTGTAGGTGCTATGTGTTCTGCATTTGCCATCCAATTTATTTATGTTTTAATAGGTATTTTCGTCATAACGATATTTACCTACTTTATTTATCTGATTTATAAAATGAGTCATTTTATATCAATGGGCGGCACAATCGGTCTATTAATCTTTGAGCTTTTTATGTGGACGATTCTTTTAACATTAGTTATTTATGTCGTATTAAAGCTATATAATGGCATTTTGGCAAGTTTGCCGTTTGCAAATTAATACATACTATTAAAATGGTGATGTTAATAGTAGAAAAAGAGAGTTTGAAAGGCGAGGGGTTGATTTCCGTTCTGCCAGCGTCCTTTCCAGGGGGAGTTCGATGAGCCGCTTCACTCCTTTACATTCGCTCCAGGGTCTCCTCTGTGACGTTAAATCCCATGGATAGTGAGCCCCTGTACGGAGCGGAGGAAGCGGCTCGGCGCTCGTCCACAGGAAAACAAGTAGCCTGTAACGGAAAACCATTTACATCTTTAATAAAAATTTAATTGATGGTTTTGTTTTTTTACACTTTAAAAAGGTAGTAGTCTTAGCGACTACTACCTTTTGCATGTTTCACTACTCAAGCAACACGTTAAATAATTGGTGATGAATTTTGTACTCTTCTAATTGCTGCATCGATTGAGGTTTATCATACCCTAGCCATACAGCAGCAGTATATTCATTATTGAGTCCAGCAAGCCAGTAGTCACGATAGTCATTCGTTGTCCCTGTTTTTGCACCAACGTAGCTGCTATTACTATAGACACCTTGACCCGTACCGTTTGCTACAACATCTGCAAGGAGTTCACGCATGTATTTTACTGTTTTAGGAGACCAAATTTGATCACGCTGTGTATCCCAACTATAAAGCTCTGTTCCATCTAATGCTGTGACTTTTCGAATACTATGTGCAAGTACATAAGAGCCATCAATAAAGCTAGTATAAGCATCTGCTAGTTCTAATGCTGTTACACCATAGGTTAGTCCTCCTAATGATGCAGCATAATTATAATCTTTCTCTACAATCGAGCGGAAGTGAAAGCGATTAAGGTAATGAAAGGCTGTCTCGACGCCAACGGTTTGAAAGAGACGAAGTGCAGATGTATTATAGCTATGTCGAAAAGCAGTACGAATTGACACATCACCATACGTATAGCCCCCATAGTTTTGTGGGCAAAAAGAGCCCACACAATAACGCCCACCATTGACAATCGAATCAGGTGTATGAGATGTTGTTTCGAAGAATGGTGCATAGACTGCTAGAGGCTTAAAAGCTGAACCAGGCTGACGTGTTCCTTGGAATGCACGATGGAAATCAAATTTTTCATAGTTCTTTCCTGCATACAGACTGACTATTTCTCTTGATTGGTTTTCAATGGCTGCACCTGCAGCTTGCCATGGGCTAGTACCTAAAATAGCTGACATTTTTTCCTCATCATGTTGCTGTTTAGTAGGATCAAGTGCTGTGTGAATGATGAGTCCATTTTGAAATAGTGTATTGAGTCGAATGTCTAATTGTGCTTTAATTTTTTTCTTTTCTTCCTCATTATCTGTAGAGCTTAGTCGATCCGCATAACCTTCTTTTTCTGCAATAAGCCATTTTAGCTCTTGAAGAACATAAGTGCTATACATTGGATAACTTTGAATTTTATCTTTCACATTTAATGTAATGGCATCAGCCTTATAGTTTTTTGCCTCTCCCTCTGTAATAGCCCCATTTGCTGCAAGGGTATCTAACAAACGCTCCTGCCTTGCTTTAGTTTGATCATAATTCTTTAAAGGATTATAAAGGGAAGGGTTATTTGGGATGGCAGCAATGAAAGCTATTTCAGCGATGGATAATTCTTTGAGTGGCTTTTGAAAATAATAGGTGGCTGCTCCGCCAATGCCATAAACTTGATTGCTGAAATAGGACTCATTTAGGTACATCGTTAAAATGGCTTCTTTATCAAATTCTTTTTCTAATTCATAGGCATAAAAAAGCTCTGTTAATTTCCGTTCATATGTTTTTTCTTCGGATAAATAACGCATCCGAACAAGCTGCTGCGTAATTGTACTACCACCTTGAGAGGTTGTGTTGCTATTTGAATTGGCTACAACTGCACGAATAATAGCACTTAAATCAAAGCCAATATGCGTATAAAAATCAGCATCCTCACTGGTAATGAATATTTCCTGGGCAATTTGTGGAATTTCTTGTAAACTTAGTGGCTGCCGCCATTCGACATATTCCTCACTAAATGTTTGCCCATTTCGATCAATAAGGGTAACAGGTAGTTGGGCCTCTACCTCGGGTAAATGTATTGCATTAGTCATTTGTTCCTCATGTGCTTGTGCAATATTGAATTCTGTTTTAATGTTTGTGCTAATCCACCATAAAGCAGGAAGGGATAGAACGATAATAAAAAAACCAAAAGCCTTTTTCATGTGTGCCTCCACTCTTTCTATAAATCCTTCATCAGAATAACATATTTTGGATTGATTCCAAATACTCGCTCAGACCTATTTACATAGTTTTAAACATGAATAGTAAAAGTGCAAAAATCGTCAATACTTAGAGGGAGAAAACCAGTAGGAAGTATGTTAGACTAAAATGAGGTCAGAAAAGATGCAAGGGCATCTTTTTCATTGAAACTGAAATTTATCATTAAAGGAGAGACTTCCATGTTTCCACAGTTAACAACAGACGTACAAGCAGGCGAAGTGCTTGTAGAAATGAACACAACATTAGGTGCTATCAAAATTAAATTATTTCCTGAGCACGCACCGAAAACGGTTGAGAATTTTTTAGGTCATGCTAAATCAGGCTACTATAACGGCATTATTTTCCACCGTGTTATTCAAGACTTCATGATTCAAGGTGGCGACCCAACTGGTACTGGTATGGGCGGAGAATCAATTTGGGGTAATTCCTTTGAAGATGAGTTCTCAGAGCAATTGTTTAACCTACGTGGAGCGCTTTCAATGGCAAATGCAGGACCAAACACAAATGGTTCTCAATTCTTTATTGTACAAATGAAGCACCTTCCAAGTGATATGCTTCGTCAATTACAAGGGGCGGGCTTCCCTGAAGAGATCATCGAAGCTTATGCTCAAAACGGTGGTACACCTTGGTTAGACCATAAACACACAGTATTCGGTCATGTAGTAGAAGGTATGGACATTGTGGATAAAATTGCAGATGTGGAAAAAGATTTCCGAGACAAACCATTAGAAGATGTGAAAATTGAGTCAATTACAGTCTTTGAATAATACGTATAAGGACGTGTAGAACATGCAGAACTTTATGTATCAATTTTTATATTTCCCAGAAGACAAATCAGGTTATATTCCAGCAGCATTTGAATTTTTAATTATGCTTATTTTATGTATTATCGTGTTTACGCTTTTTAGAAAAATTTCTAAGAAACAAGAATTAAAATCAAAAGAAATTGAAGCACGTATTTTAGCAGAAAAGAAAAACACAAACAATCAACAGAATGTCTAATAAAAAGAATCCGCTTGCCATAGAGGGCGAGCAGATTCTTTTTTATTGTATCAATTTTTTTTAAAGCGTCGAATAGTATTTTGCAGGGCCTTGATGGCAGTGAAACAAACCAGTACAAGTGACAAGCCAATCCCACTCAATGCAGTAATAAAGGCTACCCATTCAAAGAGTGTATAACTACCGATGCTATCGAAATCACTGCTATCTTTCCACCCTTCAATGACTAAGTTCATCCCATAAATGCCCGATACCACAGTAAAGACTGTTAAAATAAATAGTAAATTATTACTTCGATTATCGGATTGATCTTCCTGTGTTCGATACAAACTATTCAATGTTTCTTTCGTTTCTACATAATGTTCATTTATACGGAAGAACTTTCGTAGCAATTGAGCAATTTCTCTGCCTTCTGTTCGTACGATGACTTCTTCAAAATAATAGCGTGCAGAAAACTTTGTAATCAGCTCGATTAGTTCATTGACAACCTGTTTATCTTTGCCCCACTTTATTTCACTATACTCATAGGAAAGCTTTAAGAGCATCATTTTATAAAAATAATGAATGAACAAATTGTAATAGTGCGTACCCATAAATTCTTGAATACTATGTGTACATTTGGCAAACGGCCTATTTGTAATCGTTATTTGTGCTTGTGAGGAGGTGATAATATAACTGTTAGGAGCCCAGCGTGTATGGGCATGCTCTTGTACATAATTAGAGATATATGAAGGATTAGTGCTAGAAATAAAGGGTTTGCCAGCAGGTGTCCTACCGTCTACTTGTCCTAAGCGAAATAAATGCTCAGGTATAATTTTAGCTTCTTCCTCTGCAATTAAATAAGCTGAGGCAAACATTCTCTCATCTTCAAAGAAAGGTAAGCCTTCATAGCTATGGTCTTGTTGATGTAATAGAAAGGGTTTTAAATAAGGTATAAAATACTTAAATAATAATTCACTCGTAGAAGAACAATGACCAAATGAAAAATGATGACTTGCACCTTTTTCCTCTCTTAGTTTAGCCTCTAATACTCTAAAATAGTGGATAAAATTTAAGATATCACTTAGATCATGCGATTGATCTGTAATATTTGTTCTGACTGTTATAATCCCATTCCCAAAAGGACATAATGTCACATCAATACTCATCACTTCGTAATCATAATTGATTTGACTTTCTTGCAGATGTAAGGTGCCTTGTGTATAAAAAGCTTTCGAAAAACGAATAAAGTCAGGGTTATTCATTTTGTTTGGAAATAATTTATCCTCCAAAAAAGGATAGAAAAATTGGGCAAGTTCCTCATGTATAATCGTCATATCACCATAAAAAGCGTCTTCAAGAGATGTATTGTTTAAGGTGAAAAAGGAAAAGCCCTCGTTTAGTAGTATATCACTGATTTTTTGACGATTTTTTTCGGAATAGGCGAAGGGAAATAGGAATGTCATATAAGCACGTTTAATCGTTAATGGGACAATGTCCATGTAAAATCACCTCTGTATAAATCCGATTGATAAGAACCTTTTCCACAAAATTTTGTTTTTAAACATAGAAAAAGGATAGCTCTAAGGGGAGAGATATCCTTTCAACCATTTTATTGCGCAAAGACCTTTTTAAAACGCTCGACTCCATCTTTCACAGTATCAAATGAACAAGCAACATTCATACGTAGGAAGCCACGACCTTCTTCTCCGTATTTTGTCCCTGGTTCTAGAGCAAGCTTTCCGATTTCAAGTAAGCGGTTCATGATCTCCTTCTCTTCAAGCGCTAGTTCTCGGTAATCAATCCAGATTAAATAAGTGGATTGAGGAATCGTAACACGAATACCTGGAATCTGCTCTAACTCCGTTTTCACATAATCCATGTTGGCAGAAATATAAGGAAGTAATTCATCTAACCAAGGAGCCCCTTCTGTGTATGCTGCATGAAGGGCAACAGAGGCAAATGTATTTAATGAGCCTTGACCACTTGCCATA
Source organism: Lysinibacillus sp. GW823-FHT02G10 (assembly GCF_058797135.1). Classification (NCBI taxonomy): domain Bacteria; kingdom Bacillati; phylum Bacillota; class Bacilli; order Caryophanales; family Bacillaceae; genus Lysinibacillus; species Lysinibacillus sp. GW823-FHT02G10. The sequence continues at coordinate 6,894 of NZ_JBXAJI010000004.1, read as the reverse complement.
TTGATGGCCTCTAGCTTCAAACGTTTTTTCTTATCTGTTACGATCATATATGAAACTTGAATTCCTGCTAAGTTAAATGTTTTAGTAGGAGCCATACACGTAACAATGCGATTGATTTCATCACCTGCAACTTTAGCTAAAGGAATATGTTTATCCCCATTAATCATTAAATCAGCATGGATTTCATCAGAAATAATGATGACATCATATTTAGCGCAAAGTCGTACAATTTCCTTTAAAGTAGCTTCATCCCATACATAGCCTCCTGGATTATGCGGGTTACATAGTATGTAGGCTTTCACATCTTGAGCTAAAGATTGCTCGAAGGCTTCAAAATCATAGACAAACAATCCGTCTTTTTCAATTAATGGGCAGCTCACAACTTCACGACCATTACTTTTTGGTATGTTAAAGAATGGCGGATAAACTGGAGGTGAAATGAGTACTTTGTCCCCAGGGTTAGTTAGGGCAACAATGCTGTTAGCTAATGCAGCCACAACACCATTACAGAATAGGATGGCTTCTTTCTCTATGTGCCAGTCATGGCGAGTACTTTGCCAGTCTACAATGGATTGTATCGCTTCTTCACTCATATAACTATAGCCAAAAATAGTATGTTCAGCATGTTGTTGTAAAGCCTTTGAAACGGCTATTGGAGCAGGAAAATCCATATCGGCTACCCACATTGGTAAGATATCTGAGGCATCGTTTAGGCCATAAACCTTTTCCATTGCGTCCCATTTTACTGAGTTTGTACATCGACGTTTGATAGTTTGATCAAAAATAGACAAGCAAATCACTCTTTTCTTTTTTTTTTACTATGGTATCATACGAGTATGATCAAAGGATAATAGGTGAGTATTTTGGAAAATATAAAAATGAATCAAGCAGCTGTCCATCTGCTAGAGGAGTGGGATCCATTCCACTTAGGTCCAGACCATTATGATACAGAAACAGCAGATGTAGTTGCAGCATTGCAAGGGATTGATGATCCATCAACACTTGCAAAAGTTATTCAAGAAACATATGAGCATTCGTTTGAGCAATGGATACCGTTTGAAGATTGTGTAGCCATTTCTTACAAACTAATTGCCATTAAATTTGAAGCGAAATGTATTATTTAAAATATTTTGCATATTCCTTATAAAAAAAGGGGTTGTCAATGGACAACCTCTTTTTTAATGCATCATGAGGCTATTACTTATTTAAATAAAGGCAAAATCCCCTGAATGAAAATAATAAAAATGGCGAGTGGGGAGACGTAGCGAATTAAAATGTACCAAATATTAAACATGAAGCTAGACGCAGCTAATTCTTTACGTGAAATATCCCTTGTATAATAATAACCTGCAAAAATTGAAATCAACAAAGCTCCAATCGGCATTCCGATGCTATTAGTCATAAAATCCACAAAGTCAAAAATAGAGCGATCTACTATTTTTACATCTGCTAATATGCCAAATGAAAGGGCACTTGGAATACCAAAGATGAAAATAATGATTCCACCAATCCAAGCAATTTTTCTACGTTTTTCTGGTTTATCACCAATAGCAATTGCCACGACTATTTCTAACATGGAAATGGAAGAAGTGACTGTAGCAAAAAGCAATAGAATGAAGAAAATAGTTAAGAATAAGCCACCAAGAGGTAACTGCTCGAATACAGCTGGCAAAATAATGAATACTAAGCCTGGCCCTTGATCAGGCGTATAACCAAGCGCAAATACTGCTGGGAAAATAACAAGTCCTGCAAGTAAAGAGATAATAATATTCATAGATGCTACATTAATCGCAGAGTTACCAATCTTCTCTGTTTTAGATAAATAGGAAGCATATGTAATCATAACCGCAATACCTACACTTAATGAGAAGAATGCTTGTCCTAAGGCCATTAAAAATGTTTCAGCATTTAAATAGGACCAATCAGGTACAAACATAAATTTAACGCCTTCCATAGCCCCGTCTAAAGTTAAAGAGCGAATAACTAGGACAATAAAGAAAATAAAGAGGAGAGGCATCATCCATGTGCTGGCTTTTTCAATTCCGCCCTTAATACCTGCTGACACAATGACTACTGTTAATAACATAAATAGTCCCTGTACAAGTACTGCTTCAAAAGGGCTTGAAATAATATCGCCAAATAAATCAGCGTAGTTGATGTCAGAGCCAGCATTCGTTAGCTTAAATGTAAAGGCACGACCTAAATAGCTTAAAATCCATCCACCAACAACGCTGTAGAATGATAAGATAAGGCCTGCAATTACCATACCGCCCCAGCCAATCAAATACCATGGCTTTCCTGGTGCTTGTTCCTTAAAGGAAGTGACGGCATCCTTTTGACCTCGACGACCTATCATGAACTCAGCAATGAGGACGGGTAAGCCAATAAAGAAAGTACATAAAATAAATAATAAAATAAAGACACTACCGCCATTCGTACCCGCCATATAGGGGAATTTCCAAATGGCTCCTAACCCTATAGCACTTCCTGCGGCAGCTAAAATAAACCCAATTTTTGTTGTAAATTGATCCCTCGATGACACGAAAATAAATCCTCCTTATACTAAAGTATTATTTTACCTCAATATTCTCATAACACAAGCAAATATCAGAAAATTGATGATAGCAAGAAAGACATTTGATGGAGTAAAAATATAGAGAGATGACATATGAGGAAGGACATTTAAATTATGTAACAATTAGGTAGAATACTTCGTTTCATTATCAAAAAGGGGGGAGAGCTATGACGGAGGTTGAACTAATAGCAAGGGCGCAGCAAGGAGATAAAGAAGCCTATATCGAGCTTATCCGCATACATCAGCAAACCGTTGAAAAGTTTGCCTTTCAATGTGGCGTACATACAAATGATTTAGCTGATGTTTCACAGGAGGTATTTGTTAAACTATATCGCTTTTTACACCAATTTAAACAGGATCGATTTACCACGTGGCTCTATAAAATCACATTAAATGCTACGCGTGATTATTATCGTAAGGAACAACGGCAGCAGGCTAAAGAGGACAAGCTACAAGCCCAACAGCAGAAGACTCATTCATCTGCTGAAGATGATGTTCTTTTGTTTGAAGAGGACAGGCATCTACATCGTGCTATTCAGGCACTTGACGAAAAATACCGTTATCCTCTCGTGTTGTATTATTTCCACGAATTAAAATACGAAGAAATCGCTGAAGTTTTAAATATTTCGTTATCGACGGTGAAAGTGCGATTATTACGAGCGAAGGAAAAGCTAAAGGCAGCATTAATGCAAGATGGGAGTGTTGAAAATGGATGATAAGCAATTTGACCAACGTATGGCACTACTGAAAAAATCCTATGAACGAATGGAAGCGAAGCTTGATCCTGATACTGTCTTTAAACAAATTGAAGAAGAGGATATATCCAAGGAATTATCTTTTGAAATCATCAATAAAGTTCATCAGCGCCCCTCAAGATGGCAAAAGTCGGTTGTTTGGTTTGTAAGTATTGCGAGCGTGTTAATAGTGGGTTTATTAGGAACTTCATATATGATTAGACAGCCTGAAACATACAATAACAGTGATAAACAGATTTCCCAAGAAAATGATGACAAAACGATAGGGACGTATGAAAAATGGGTAGAGCGAATCACCAAGAAATATAAGAGAGTGAAAGAAGATATAAGTAGAGAGTTGAAAGTTTCAGTAGAAGAACTGAATACTTTTTCATATATTCAAAATGCAGATTCCATGTTGGCCTTCTATACGAGTTACGAACGTCCGATAGAAGAGGATTGGGAATTGCAAATAATGGAGAAAGAAATTTTAGACGGATTAATGACCCCAAGACGAGCCTTAGAGACAATCAAAGGATATGGGCCATTATCCTTTAATGAATCCTATGGAATCTTTAGCTTATATAAGCAATCGCTTAATGATATAGAAATGTATTTTAATTCTTTACTTGAACCTTATGAACAGTTTTTCAAGAAAAAGATAGATCGTAGTCAGTATCCATCAGATTTAAAAGCAATCATTGAAACAGCAAGCAAGCAATATATGGAACTTCATTTGGATACGGATGGTTCCTATTATTTTAAAGCTAATCCCATCGATGGGGAATTTGCTTTTGAGCCTATAAAATACATGCACCCTGATATTTTTGGTTACTTTGAGTTTTTACAAAAAGGATTTTTAGTAGGAGAAGAAGGCTTGAGGTATACACGAGAAGAAACAGCTGAATCCTTGAAAATTATGGAGCGTTCATTGTTGTTTGATATCAATACGGCGAATGTTACTTATAAGGAATTAAAGGCAGTATTTGAAAATACTTGGTTAGCTCTAATGAAAGGATCCACTAATTATCAAGTGTATGCTGAAAAGGGAATCGTTAATAAAGAATACCTGAATTTTTTACAAAAAGTAGCTAATGGAAAGTATGGGGAGGTAATGACAAAGAATGCGGCAACTATTTTAAATGAATTACACCAATATAACAACTCAGAAACGTTAGTAGGGCTGTCAATACAAGATATTTCAGCGGCCATTTTGCAAGTTAGGAAAGATACGGCAGTTGAAGAATTTAATATTGTAGACATCGATGATGCAGAGATTGCACAAATTAAGAGAATTTATGATCAGTATTTGAAAAGTGACCCTGAACCATTTATTAATCAGCTCAGTCCTTTAAATATGGTATCCCTTTATTTATATGCAATTTCTATTGGAGATGAATCATTGCAAGAGAAAGTAATCCTATCAAATGTAGAAATAGAGTTTGATTTTTTAAACAAAGTAAAAGGATTATCCATAATTAGCCAAATATCGCAATACAATGGAATTTATCCAATGGTGGCTGTACGACTTGATGAAGAACATCAAAAAGAGTATGGCAAGCAGATTTTGTTTAGATTATCTCAAAATGAAGATGGTTTTTACCGTATAATTGGTATCATGGATTGATGAGATGATTTTTTGCCCCGTTTTTACACGTATGTTATAATTTAAGCGATATATACGTAGCAAACAAAAGAAAGTGGGCAAAGGTTATGGTAAAAAAATATGAATTAGGAGACGTGTTGACCGGAAAAGTTACAGGTATTCAACCATACGGTGCATTTGTTGCACTAGATGACAATACGCAAGGCCTTGTGCATATTTCGGAAATAACATACGGCTTTGTGAAGGACGTTAGTGAATTTTTAGCTGTTGGGCAAGAAGTTGAAGTCAAGATTCTTGAAATCGATGAAGAGGCCGAAAAAATTAGTTTATCGATGAGAGCGCTACAGGATCGCCCAGCAACAGTAAGAAAAAAAGATGCACCACCACGTAAATCATTGCAGGACCGTGTAGATGAATCGGATGCAAATGGTTTTAATTCCTTAAAAGATAAATTGCAGGACTGGATTGAACAATCTGGTCAATAAAGAAACGAGGATGCTTTCGAATGAAAGTATCCTCGTTTTTTCTATTGCTTTTTTATTTTGCGGATTCGATATTGCAGGTTTTGTCTGCTCATACCAAGTGCATTCGCTGCCTTTGTAATATTGCCCTCATATAAATTTAAGACATTTTGCACATAATATGATTCGGCTTCACGCAAATAGGCATCGAGTGGCATGACATTGTGATTTTGATGGAACATAAAAAATTCTGGTTCACGATTATTTGTATCTTGCTGCTGCACTTTGAAGCGGAAATGTAAAGGTAATAAATCTGAAGTAACAGTGGATTCCGTTGTCATAAATGAAACAATTTCATCCAGTAGTAGCTCAAGCTCTTTTAGATTTCCTGGCCAATCATATTGTAAAAATAATTCCTGTACATCTGGTGCAAGATCAGTGACTTGTGAAGCAAATCGTTCTCGATGTCGACTAAAATAATCTTCTACAAATGGAAGAATGTCTTCTTTTCGATCCGTTAAATTAGGAATGGTAATGGCCATTGTAGCAAAAAAATAATATAGAGATTTTGACAGCTTCTTTTCGGCAATCAATGTAATGGGATCACTGCCCACACTGCCAATTAGCATATATTTGGACTGTGGAAGTGAATGTAGTATATCCAAAAGTTGCTCTTGAATGTCTAAGCTTAAAAAATCTATACGTTCGAAGAAGAAGGTGTAATCTTTATCTTCTTCTAATAATTGCTGTAATTTATCAAGCACCGATTGAGCTGAACGGCGACTAACGAGTGTCACAAAGGCATCAGGATCAGGTGAAGCGGCGTGGTGAATGCCCTCTGCTACTAAGTCTTTCCCTGTGCCAGATTCGCCAATTAATAATACTGGTAATTTTACAGCAGCTGCTTTTTTAGCGTTGTCGATAACCTGCTTCATGGATTCAGAATCAGCTTTAATCATATCAAATGTTAATGGTTCATCGTAACGACGAAGGGGTTGATAAACAAGCTTTTCCAGAGAGGTAATATCACGTGCAAATTCAATTGCGCCAATCAGTTTGCCTTCAACAAAAAGTGGAAAAGTATCATTGATTGTTGTAATTTCATGACCATTTTTATTCCAGTAGGATTGTTTAACGTTAATTTCTTTTTTTCCCGTTTGTAAAACACGCATTAACGTACTTTCATGTTGACGGAAGGAAAACATTTCAATAATGGAACGATCCGCAAGTTCATCAAAATGAAATCCTTCAATTTCTTTCATTTTCGTATTGTAAATAATCGTTTTGCCAGATAGGTCTACTGCATGAATACCAACGGATACATTTGTTGCAATAAACTCATAAAAAGGTAGTAAAGGTTCAGAATTTTTCATAAAAATGTGCACCTCAAAAATTTTTTACTTGAAATATGCAACGAAATTTTGCATTATAATAAGTGTAAGAATATTTTATACGCAAAGATATTTTGCGTCAATGTTTTTTGCATACCCAAACACATCTCACAAGGGAGGATTAAGT
>NZ_JBXAJI010000003.1:0-360532 GCF_058797135.1 Lysinibacillus sp. GW823-FHT02G10 | reverse complement strand
GTCAGTTTCCTCCCAGGTATAAGTAGTGCCAAATGATTATGCACCTTTTAAGATTGTGTTAATTATATAATGCAATATAATTTGGCATTAATCAACTCAAATTTTAAAACTTTTTTAATTTTTGCCTCTGCTTTTCATATTGGTGTTAGAATAAGCTTAATGGACTACAGGAGGACAAAATGGATAACAATGTACTACTAAGTATTTATAAATACGTCATTGAAAAAGGCGATATGGGAATTTGCGTTGTAGACACAGAGGGCAAATTGCTTATATACAATAAAAAAATGAGAGAATTAGAAGGCGTTAATGAGGATGAATTTGAGGAGAGGCGAGCCTTAGAGATTATTGATTTTGAAATCGAAAAAAGCGATATTTATAAGGTCCTCAGCTCTGAAACGCCAGTGCACAATATAAAAAAAACGTATTGGAATAAAAAAAATCAAGAAGTGACCTACATAAGCAATATTTATCCGTTGCACTATGAAGGCTCTTTAATAGGCGCTGTGGAATTTGCCCGAGATATTACACAGCTTGAATACATGATGTATCAGCCATTGAGAAGGTATGGCGCTCCATTGACATTTGACATCATCACGGCTGTATCACCAGTCATGAAGGATGTCATTGAAAAAGCAAAAATTGTGGCACTAAGTAGAATGCCTGTTGTGTTAATAGGGGAATCAGGTACTGGGATTGATATGGTTGCAGAGGGAATACATCATGATCTAAAGGTACAAAATGATATGTTTATTGCTTTAATTTGCCGTCGAGATGAGAAAACGGTATTAAAGCAATTTGAAAAATATATTGTGGAAAAGGAGAAAATAACCTTCTTTGCTGAGCGCATTGAATATTTATCTTTAGAAGCACAGGAAAAGATTGTTGAACTTTTTAATAATCATCCTAATCATCAGCATGTTTTAATTGCTAGTGTTGGCAAAGATCCAATTGATTTGATTCAAAAGCATGAGCTATCCAAAAAGCTTTACAGACTTTTTTCAGGTATTACGATTTATGTACCTCCTTTACGAGAAAGAAAAGAAGATATTATGCCCTTTATCGATGATTATTTCAAAAGACATCGTGATAGCTTTGGCTCATCTATTCACGGGCTTTCAGAAGAAGTACGAGATACCTTTTTAAAATATGATTGGCCAGGAAATTTAAAGGAATTAGAAGTCCTGCTGGATGAAATAACCTCGTTGATCACCAATGAAACGATAGTTGAATCACATATGCTGCCAGTGCATTTCAAATGGAAAATCCAAAGCTCTTGTGAGGAGACGGAAAAAGAGGTTTCTACGAGTGACTTGTTTGTCATTAAAAATCAACAGGATATTCGACCATTAGATGTCTATATGAAAGAGGTAGAGGAGTACTATATTTCGAAGGCATTGGACTTTCATCAAGGCAATATCTCCAAAACGGCTGCTGCGTTGGGGATTCGGCGACAAAGTTTACAGTATCGAGTTAAAAACTATAAGCTCAATAAAAAAAGCGAAAACATTGATTAACAATGTTTTCGCTTTTTTGGATAGTTTCCCGAAAGTGAAGGATAGAACGATCTAACTGAAGGATAAAAACACAAAACTGATGGATAGCTTCAAGCTTGTATAATTATTTTCCTTTTTTCGAAAGGCGACCAAGCGCAAATGCAGCTGCTCCTAAGCCAATTGCCATGTTCGTTTTTTTGTTAAACACTTGTTTTGTCACAAGTGCAACATTTTGTGGACGCTCAGCTAAACGACGCATAAAGTAACCGTACCAGTCATTACCGAATGGTAGGTATGTGCAGAAATTATAACCTTCACGAGCAAGGTCTAGCTGCATTTCTTTACGGAAACCATATAGCATTTGGAATTCGAATTTTTCATTTGGAATATTATGTTGTTTCACAAATTGTTTTACATGGTTGATCACATTATGATCGTGTGTCGCAATCGAAGTAAATTTACCATGTAGCAAATGATATTCAATTAGTTTTAAGTAATTATGGTCAATATCAGTTTTAGATTGATAAGCCACATTTTCAGGTTCTTTATAAGCACCTTTTACAATACGTAAGCGGAAGTTTTTATATTTCTCAATATTTTCCTCTGATTCGAAGAAGTAAGCTTGAATAACTGTCCCTACGTTATCATACTCTTTGTGTAATTCCTCTAATAATTCAAAAGAGCTATGTAAACGCTCGTAGTTTTCCATATCGAAATTCACGAAAATATTATATTGATGTGCAAGAGCTACGATTTCTTTTAAGTTTTCATAGCAAAATGCGTAATCAATATCTAAACCTAATTGTGAAGGTTTAAGAGAGATGTGTGCATCAAGCTGTTCATCATGAATAGCTTGTACAACAGCTAAAATGTTATTTTTGGCAGCAGTTGCCTCTGATTTTTCGTAGACGAACTCGCCTAGATTATCGACTGTACAAGAAATATTGGCCTTGTTTAATTCTTTAATCGATTGCACAACTTCTGGTAAACTTGTGCCAGCAACAACACTTTGAGCACCCATTTTTAAACCATATTTTTGTGCAGCGCTGTTTAATAATTTGTTCTCTGATAAGTAAATGAAAAAGTCACGTAATACCATCATATGCCTCCAAAAATGAAAATTTTAAATTCTTGGCGATTATAACACTTTTTTTGAAAAGTAAAATGGTTTGATTTTCAGAAAAAATTTTTTCGAAGCCAGTTAGTGAGATAAAACTATTGCAGTCATTGACTTTTTCATGATAAAAATTTAAATTAAAAAATTTTTTCAAAAAAAAAGGACTTTTCAAAATAAAAGATTTGCTTTATGTTAATTAGTATATGTCTAAATTTGCGAATATGTATAATATTGGACTTTTCGAGAGTGATTTACTTGAAATGGCATGATAGTATTTCAGAATTATTTATATTTTAATATAATTTATTAGTGGGTATTCTTAGAAGTGATTCTTAGATATCCGCTTTTTCATTTTTCAATTTAAATATCATATTAATAGTAGTTTATAGTAAAAAAAAACAGGGTGTATTATAATAAAATGGTATATAATCAAGATTAAATTATGTACGTTTTGTGAATTTGTAGTTACTTTTGATTTAGAATAGTGTGTCTATATAAGCAATACAAAAGGGAATATGACTACTCTAAACTAAGATAAGGTGGAAAGTATGGCAAGAGGCAGAAAATTTAATTCAAATGGCGAACAAAGTAAACAACTATTACTTGAAAAAGCGATAGAGCTATTTTCTGATAAAGGTTATCATCACACAAAAATTAGTGACATTGTAAAGGCTGCCAATGTAACTCAGCCTACTTTTTATCTCTATTTTAAAAGCAAGGATGCCCTTTATAACGATTTGAATGCGCAATTTCAAAGCGGATTCTTGGCAGTAATGAATAGTAAGTCAACTGACATTATTGAATATGGATTACAGGGTTTTATCACGCTCTTAGAGCAAAAGTTATTGAACTTGTTCGTATACATAATTGAAAATCCTGAATTAACAAAAATAGGTTTTATTGAATCCAAGCAAGCACATTTGGTGAAAAACCAAATGACACAGCAATTGATCCACCTTATTTATCTGCATGATTGTGACAAAGATCTACAACTGTATAGTGTGGATATAAAAATCATGATAGATAGTTTAGTAGGCTCAATAGAAAGACTCATCATTACGAATTTATTAGAAGAAAAAAGGTTACCTGCAGAACTTGCAAATGATATTGTACAATTATATTTTTGGAAAACCAAAGAAGTGATATAAAAAACTGCCATCGATACTTATTATCGATGACAGTTTTTTTAATTGCTTATTCTTATATGCTGATAGTAGCCTTTTTGATCTTTGCTCTTCGGGTGAATAAGTAGCATATATTCCTGATTTGGTGATAAAGCACTCTTAGGTGTAACAGTTAATGTACGACCTTCAATTTTAACTGCTACGGGTACTTCCTTAGCTCCTAAAGCAGCCAGTTGAATGTTGCTTTTAGCAATTTGAGAAGTAAGCCCAGCAGGAATTTTTACTGTAAATTTTTGTGTATCAGCAATATTTTTTACCGTGGAAAGTTGTTTATATTTAGGATATTTCTCCTTCAATGCATCATAATGTGCCTGGAAAATAGGTGCTGTTGTGGTTTGAACATTTGGCTTAACGCCTACTTCATGAATAGTATGACCTGCAGGACCTGTAAATTTACCAACTGTAAGCTTTAAATAGCTACCATCCTGTAATGTGTAAAAGCCTTGCATAGCGCCTTTCCCATAGGTTGTTTCTCCGTATAAAATAGCAGCTTTCTGGTCTTTCAATGATGCGGAAAGCATTTCAGAAGCACTGGCACTATAGCGGTTTACAAGAATACGGGTATCTTTAGGAAACTTTGTATCTTGTTGAACTGCTGGGATGGTATAAGAGTTATGTGCTTCTTCTAATAAATACGCAACTTTAGCAGATTGGAATAATCCTGTTAGTTCTTCAGCTGTTGTCACATAACCTCCACCATTATTTTGTAAATCTAAGATGAACGATGTTGCACCACGTTTTTTTAAGTCAATCAGCGCATTTTTAACAAGCTGTGCACCATCCTCTGAAAAGGAAGCCAACGAAATATAGCCCACATTTCCAAATAGCATGTCAGCTTGTACATTTGGTAATGTGAATTTTTTACGTGTAATAGTTTTGGTAGTTTTTGAACTGTCACTATTCTTTAATGTAACTTCCACCTTAGTCCCTTCATTACCGATTAAAAGGGAAGAGGCCTCTTGAGTAGAACGCCCGATAATGGATTCACCATTAACCCCAATGATGATATCTCCAGCCTGAACACCAGCCTCAAAAGCACCACTGCCTTCGATTACTTGTAAAATATGAATTCCATCTTCGTGTTCTTCAATCACCACACCTATACCTATAGTAGATAGGTTGATGCTATTCATATAATTTTCAAATTCTTGCTTAGTGAAGTAGGTTGAGTAAGGATCAAGCATACTCATGATTTCTGAGATGGATGTAGCCTTCTCTAAATTTCCATTAATTGTTCCAACGTAAGTATCTTTCACAATCTCCTTAATTTCCTTAATAAGCTGTTGATCATTTTCAGCAGCGTGAGTAGTTGTAAAAGGGAGAAGGAAGAAGCCTAGAACAAATACGAATGACCATATTAACTTTTTCATTGGACACCTCTTTTCTAGAACTCAAAATAGAATGTATCATTATTAGGTATTAAATGGATGGTTACATTATGCAATTGAGTATCTAATTTTTATTATACATGAAGCCATCGCTATAGTGGTGGACTTATATGAGGTAGAAAAAGAATCTACTTGTCGCTATGGGCAAGTAGATTCTTGTAAATTATTTTTTTATCAATTTATGAATAATAAAACCAATTGATGCGCCAACAATAGCTGGTAAAAGCCATCCTAAATTTTGCTCATACATTGGCAATGCTTTCAGGATAGTTTCATAAGGTGTAATTTCAACTTTCATTTGTTTTAAGCCATCATATAGACTGACAAGGAAAGTTGGAACGAGCGCTAAAATATAAACAATTTGTCCACCTTTAAAGAAATGATCAGCTAGTGACAAGACCATCAATACCATAGCTAAAGGATAAATGATTAATAGTACAGGTAGTGATGCACTAATTATTGTTGAAAGTCCCACATTTGTAATAGCTGTACTAAAAATAGTGAAGACAACTAAAAACGTTTTATATGAAATTTGAGGGAATAGCTTATGGAAAAATTGTGCATTAGCAGTCAATAAACCAACAGCTGTGGATATACAAGCTAGTAAAATAGTCGCAGACAAAATAATACTTCCAAGGCTTCCAAAGAGCACCTCAGCTGATTTTGCAATAATATTTCCGCCATTATCAGAAATACCGATTGCATTGATACTTGTATTACCAATATGCCCTAGAGAGATATAGACAAAGGATAAACCTATTGCAGCAACGACCCCCGCAAAAATGGTTGTTTTTACTTGTTTTCTTGTATCTTTCATACCCATATCACGCAAGGCTTGTAAAATGACGATACCAAAAACAAGAGCACTTAGAACGTCCATCGTTAAGTAACCTTGTACAAAGCCTTCAGCTAATGGTGACACTTTATAGTTTCCTACGGCTTCTCCTGGTTCTCCCATAGGAGAGATAAAACTTTTAACAGCAAGCAATAAAATAACAAAAAGCAGGGCAGGTGTTAAAATTTTACCTACTCGATCGACGAGCTTCGAAGGGTTAATAGATAAATATAGAATTAACGTGAAAAACAAGATAGATGTGATAAAAAGTGGCGCCCAATGATCCCTCATCGCTTCAGAGAGAAATGGCGCAATGCCTATTTCATAGGACACAGATCCAGTACGTGGTACAGCAAAGAACGGTCCAATTGCTAAGTAGACAATGGAGGTGAAAATCACCCCAAAAGCAGGACTAACACGGTTAGCAAGCAGTTGTAAATCGCCTCCTGCTTTGGCAACAGCAACAATCGCTAATAGTGGAAGACCAACACCTGTTATAAGGAAACCAATCATGGCTACAGTGATGTTTTCACCTGCTTGTTGGCCTAATAATGGTGGGAAAATAATATTACCAGCACCCAAGAACAAGGCAAATAGTAGTAATCCTACTGCTAAATTTCCTTTGATGAAATGCAAGATGTTTTTCATAAGTATAATAACTCCTTTAAGATTGAAAAGCTAAAACTTTCTAAAAATTTTAAATACAGAAGTGTATGTTATCATAGGAACACTAATCTTGCAATGAAAATAGTATTTCAATATAGTCGGATTTCGTCGTATTCTATAAGTTTCCTATAATGTTTGAAAAATAGTCAGTTTTTCCGATTTTTCATGCAATAGTTATCTAGTATGATAGACACACAAGGGAATATTCTAGCACGAACGGAGGCACTTTGGTATGCAAAAGACAAAAAAATGGAGAATTCTTGTTCTAAGTACTTTAGCAACTTCATTTTTAGCATTACAAACAGCGGAAGCAGCAACATATACTGTACAAAAAGGAGATACTTTAACGAAAATCGCCCAAAATCATCAAGTCACGATTGGGGATATTATGAAGTGGAATAATCTATCGAAAGATACGATTTTTGTAGCTCAAAAGCTTGAGATTCCAAAACAATCAACGAATGAGGGAGTAAAGCCCGCAACTCCATCAACTTCTGGAAAACCAGCATCTAGTTCTCATACAGTAGCAAAGGGTGACACCTTATCAAAAATTGCAAAGCTATATAATGTGACAATTAAGGATATAATGGATTGGAATAAGCTTGAAAAAGACACGATTTTTGTTGGACAAGTACTGAAGCTTTCTTCAGCTGCAGTGATACCCGATGGTGATACTATACATAATAATGTGACTTCAGGTACGGGCACTCCATCAAAAGTAACTGCGAAAGATCCTACAGCTAATGGACAAGCGATTTATAACAAAACCGTTGAAGTTGCCAATACATTGGTTGGAACACCCTATCTATACGGTGGAAATACACCTGTAGGGCTTGATTGCAGTGGCTTTATTTTTTATGCCTTTAATCAAGGTGGTTTAAAAATAGGAAGAGCAAGCAGTGAGGGCTATTTTTACGGTAATACTACCCATGTAGAAAATCCAGTACCCGGCGATTTAGTGTTCTTTGAGAATACGTATAAAGAAGGTATTTCTCATATGGGAATTTATCTCGGAGATAATAAATTCATTCATGCGGGTACAGATGGTGTAGAAGTTTCGGATGTTACGTACTCCTACTGGTCTTCTAAATTAGTAGCCTATAAACGTTTTGATAGTGTGAAATAAAAAGTAGCGATTTTTGCCTAGGCAAAAATCGCTTTTAACAAAACCCCCCTTTCTTCTAAAAGAGAAAGGGGGGTTTTAGGTTATTGTGTTACACGAGCTGTCCAACGAGAAAGGTCAGCGTCTTTAGCATCAACAAGCTCTGCAGGGAAAATAAATGTCCAAGGCTTTGTGGAGTTTGGCTGGACAGTTAAGATTGGATCCATTTTAAAGGAACCTTTGGCAATTTGTTTACCTGTAGCATCGACAATTTCTAATGGTAATTGTTCTAGATTGATTGCTTTATTATGTCCATTACGAATAAAGATAGATACGTTTAAATTACCATTGTCAGCTAGTTTGGCCTGTAAACCTGTGAAATTCACTTCTGTCTCACCTAGCTTTGGTAATGTTTTAACGATTTTCTCAAGTTCTTCTTTTTGTTCTGCTGGTAACTGTTTTTCCCATGACGGATCTAATTCTAATTGATGACCGCGAAGGGAAACAAGATTAAAGGCAATTTTCCAGCCATCTTCGGGAACTTCATCTACTTTAATTGTAGACTTTTCAAATTCAAATACCCATGGACGAGCACTTTCTGCTGGGATTGTACCAAGTGCTTTAAAATCGAATTTTTTAGATGCAACAAGCTCATCATTTTTATCCATAATGAAAAGTTCAATTTCACCTAGCTCAATAGCTTGAGGTAGAGAGGAACGGAAAAATGCACGAACTAACCATTTTCCACCTCGACCTTCTTCAATACTAATTGAAGAAAGCGATAATTGATTTGGTTTCAACGGCTCTAGCTCATTCGCTAGGAAGTTAAAAATGTATTTTTGCTCTTGTGGGACATCCCATTCAGGATGGAATGATAACTTTGTTTCCACATCGCGATTATCACCTGTATTTTTCGTTGTATTCCCTAGTAAATCTTTTGAGTCAATTGTGTTTTCCTGAACAACTTTATCTGATTTTTTAAAAAATGAAAATAAGCCCATTATTGTTCCTCCTGTTGTGCCTCAACTGTTTTCATGAAGCCTGTAATTTCTATAATAATAGAACGACGTAATTCTTGGAAATTTTTACCGAATAATTCTAGCCCTTCACGTTGGTAAATTCGCATTGGATCTTCTTGCTGATAATGACGTAGACCGATTCCTTCTTTTAAATGCGTCATGGCCTCTAAATGCTTAATCCAGCCGCTATCAATATGGCTAAGCATAATTTGAGGAAGTACTTCTATGACTCTTTCGTTTTCAGCGAATGTCTCCATGCGATCAAGCAGTTCTTGTTCAGAAGGTTGAATTTCAGCAAGAATTTGTTTTGTTTTTCCTATTTCTCGGTTGATTGAAACAGGTGTGATGAATAATGAGTTAAGCGCATTCTCCATTTGTTCGTAATCCCATTCAATTTGAGATACATCTTCTGGCGCGGCGTCATGAACAGCAAAATCAACCGTTTCACGTAGCATTTTCTTCAGTTCACCCATTAAATCTTCGCCAGCTAAAATTTTGTCGCGAAGTCCATAAAGAACGGTACGTTGGTCATTGATAACATCGTCTAATTTTAGGTTATACTCCCGCATGCCATATTGGGAACCTTCAACAATTCGTTGTGTTCGGTCAATAAGCTCTTGAACCTCTTTATTTTGAATAATACCCTGATCATCTACAATCATTTTTGCAGAGAATTTTTCTACTTCTTCTTTTGCGTAACGGCGGAACATATCATCTTCAATAGAGAGAATGAAGCGACTTTCGCCTACATCACCTTGACGGCCTGAACGCCCACGCAACTGATTGTCTACACGACGGCTTTCATGCTTTTCTGTCCCAATTACATATAAACCACCAAGCTCGTGTACATCCTCACCTAACATGATATCCGTACCACGACCAGCCATGTTTGTCGCTACTGTAATACGACCTTTTTGACCTGCCTGTGAAATAAGTTCAACTTCTTGTTCAACTGTTTTTGCATTAAGTAATTGGAATGTTAATTTTTCCTTTTTCAGATAGTCAGCTACAGTTTCAGATTGTAAAATCGATGTTGTACCAATTAAAATTGGCTGGCCTTTTTCATGACGTTTTTTAACCTCAGCTGCAACATACTTATATTTTGCTTCCTGTGTGCTAAAAATAAGGTCAGGTTGATCAATACGCTGACGCGGACGGTTTGTTGGGATTTGCACAACTTCCATGCCGTATACTTCGCGAATTTCTTTTTCCTGTGTTTTCGCTGTACCCGTCATCCCGGAAAGCTTTGGATACATACGGAAATAGTTTTGAATTGTGACCTGGGCCATTGATTTATTTTCATCTGTAATCGTTACGCCTTCTTTAGCTTCAATCGCTTGATGTAAACCATCAGAAAGTGAACGACCTTCTAAAATACGACCTGTAAACATATCAACAAGCTCAATTTTGTCTTCTTTGACAATGTAATCAACATCGCGCTTAAACATCACATGTGCACGTACTGCTTGGATTACGTAATGGAAGAGTGTTTGGTGTTCTAAGTCATATAAATTATCGATATTGAAGGCAGCCTCAACCTTTTCAATACCTTTATCCGTTAGAGAAGTAGCCTTTGTTTCATCGTCAAAGTCATAATCTTCATCTTTCTTGAATCGTTTCGCTAACATAGCAGCAATGCGGTGTAATTCCTCATTAGAAGGCATTTTACCTGCGATAATTAAAGGTGTTTTCGCTTCGTCGATTAATACACTATCCACTTCATCGATAATAGCGAAGTGATAAGGACGTTGTACTTTATCTGCTAAGCTATAAGCCATATTGTCACGTAGATAATCGAAGCCAAACTCAGTACCCACACCGTATGTAATATCGGCGTTATAGGCTTCTTTCTTTTCACCAGGTTCCATCATTGGTACATTTAAACCTACAGTTAAGCCAAGGAAACGATGGATTTGACCAACAAGCTCATAGTCACGCTTTGCTAGGTAATCATTAACCGTGATGACATGAACACCTTTACCTTCTAATGCACGCACATAAGAGGGAAGAGAAGCAACAAGTGTTTTACCTTCACCAGTAGGCATTTCAGCAATATTGCCTTCAGTTAATACCAGGCCACCGATAAGCTGGACATCAAAATGACGCATTCCTAATACACGCTTTGAGGCTTCGCGTACAACAGCAAATGCGTCCGGGATGATCGATGTAAGAGGCTCACCTTGATCTAATTGATCTTTGAAAATAAAAGTCATTTCTCGTAATTCGGCATCTGACTTGTTAACATATTTTTCTTCAAGATTGTTAATTTGATCTACTATTTTGTAGTAGCGTTTTAATTGACGAGCACTAGTTTGCTCTTTATTACTTTTGAAAATTGAGAACATGAAATATACGCTCCTTTAAAGTTGTCTACATGCTAGACACTCCATTATTCTATCAAATTTTGCGAATGGTGACTACATTTGACTGTATAGGAATCTATTAATGCTAAAATGTACAAAATATTTGTGAAATCGTGGAAAATGTTTAGAAAAAGTATATTTCAATGCTTGTTCATGCTATAATCAATTTGGATTTCAATGTAGATTATATATTTGAGGAGGAGAGACATGCTTTACGTGTCTTTAATAGCAGCGTTCGTTGCATCCATTTTGTTAACTCCATTAGTGAAACGTTTAGCGTTTAGAATAGGTGCTGTTGACGCACCAAACTATCGAAAAGTACATGCTCGAATTATGCCAAGACTTGGCGGTTTAGCCATTTTCCTTGCCTTTATTATTGGCGTGACGATTTTATACTCATTCTTAGTTCATACAAAACATGGTAGTAACGAGGCTTTATTAGCTATCATTATTGGTGCTTGTATAATCGTAATCACAGGTGTTATTGATGATATGCGTGAGATTTCTGCAAAAGCAAAAATGCTTGGTCAGCTAGTTGCTGCACTGATTGTTGTTTTTGTAGGTGGTATTGAAATTGAAATGGTTAATCTACCGTTCTTAGGTACATTAGACTTTGGTTTATTAAGTATTCCATTAACGATCATTTGGATTATCGGTATTACGAATGCCATTAATTTAATTGACGGCCTAGATGGTCTAGCTGCAGGTGTTTCTACGATTGCACTGATTACATTAGCTGTCATGGCATTTATCATGAGCAATGTGTTTGTTTTAGCGTTAGCAGCCATTTTAGCTGTAGCTTCACTTGGTTTCTTATTTTATAATTTCCACCCAGCAAAAATCTTTATGGGAGATACAGGGGCATTGTTCCTAGGATTTATGATCTCTGTGTTAGCGTTACTTGGTTTTAAAAATATTACATTCGTAGCTTTAATCATTCCAATTATTATCCTTGGTGTTCCGATTTCGGATACATTCTTTGCAATTGTTCGTCGTGTCCGCATGAAGAAGAAATGGTCTGACCCAGATAAATCACATTTACACCATCGATTACTCGATATGGGCTTTACACATCGACAAACAGTCCTAATTATCTACGGAATTGCAGTAATGTTTGGATTAGCAGCTATCATTTTCTCTATGGCAAAGGTTTGGGGAGCTATATTACTTGTAGCGGTCATCCTAACAGCTATTGAAATCTTTGTAGAGGTCATCGGATTGGCTGGTAAAAACTATAAACCATTATTAAATTTTGTACGGATATTTAGTAAATAAAATATAAGCAATCATACAATTTGTATGATTGCTTTTTTGTTGTTAAATAGGGTTACTATTAAAGTTAGACACTGAGAAACTCTTTTAAACCGATTATATATAGGGAATAGAAGGTAAACTTAAATAAGCTTGTTTATCGATTACTAGGAGGGGTAAATGAAAAGGGTAGTCAATCAATAGAGAATCCATATAAAAAGACCATAGACAAGTTGTTTGTCTATGGTCTGAAAGCTCTATTCAGTAACTGAATTGTCATCGCTACTAGCAGCACTATCTGTTCCTGTATTGCCACTTGTTAGACTTGATGATTGTTCATTTAGGCCAAGATGGTTTTTGAAAATCTCCTTTGTTTCTTCAACAGAATCTTGATTTAACTGGTAATAATAAATACCAGTAGACATATCATCCGTACCATCTAATGTTAAGGAATCGATACGTGGTGCGCCTTTTGATAAATAAGATAAGAAGGACTTCATTTCAGTGAATGTCATATCTGTTTTCATATTATCCCCAAGAGCTTTAATGACATCATCATATTTCGTAACGGACTTAACAGAAGCGACTTTTTTAATAATCGCAGATAGAATTTCCTGTTGACGTTTACCACGCTCAATATCATTATCTTGTTTACGTGTTCTTGCGAGTGCAAGTGCCTCACTACCATTTAAATGTTGTAAGCCTGGCTGTAAGTTAATTGTAAACTTATCAAACTCATCTAATTCATGTAAAGCATAAGGTACTTCAGCTTCAATACCACCTAAAGCATCGACTACATCAATAAAGGCATTGAAATTCATACGTACATAGTAATTGATTGGAATATCAAATAGTTCCTCTACTGTTTCAATAGTAGTAAGTGTTCCACCCATAGCATGTGCATGAGTAATTTTATCTTTATAACCTACTTTAGGAATATAAACGTATGAATCACGAGGAATGCTTAGCATTTTAATTGTATGAGTTTTATTATTTAATGTAGCTAAAACGAGTGCATCAGAACGTGAATGGTCTGACCCCTGTCCTCGATTATCACTATCGTCAACTCCGACAAATAAAATAGATACATTATCGTTTACTGGTTCTATACTTTCTTCGCGTTTTGCAGAAACCTGACGACCTTCTAATTCTTCATATGCTGAGTCTGCAGCATGCTCTACCTGTTTTGTAAGGTAAACAGCATAAGCCGTTACACAAATCACCAAGCTTGCAACTAGGAGTAGTGTAACTTTTATAATTAAGGAAGCTTTAGAAGACCTCTTTTTAGTCGGACTAACAGATCTTTTTTTCATAATAGATATATTCTCCTCTAATTATTGGGAATAATAATGCGATAAAGCTAAATTTTATTCAATTTTAACTAAGTAATTGTGTGGACAATAAAATAGCTTAACAAAAAAATTATACTATGCATATTTAGTTTCGACAATTAAAACTATTTAATTGACAATAAATTCTACAAATTGAGCATCTTCGAAAGTGATGGTAGCCTGTCCATTTGTCATTTCTGTTATCCAACTTTGGAACTGTTCTTCTTCCTCTTTTAGCACAGAAACAATGATTTCAACACCCTCCAAATAACGTATTTCCTCTAAAGAATATGATGAACTTCTTATTTCATTTTCGACTTTTCCTAGCCATGTATAATCAATAGCTACTTTCATGACATGATGCAATTTACGTTCAACTACTTGTGCAGCAATCAATCCCTCTGTAGTTGCTTTTCCGTAAGCACGAATGAGACCACCACCACCGAGCTTAATGCCTCCAAAATAGCGGGTCACAACAACAACCGTATCTTTTAACCCTTGTTTTTTTAAGACCTCTAACATAGGGACGCCTGCAGTACCACTAGGTTCCCCATCATCATTTGCCTTTTGAATGTGATCATGCTCTCCAATAATATAAGCGGAGCAGTTATGTGTTGCATTATGATGCAATTTTTTTATACCATCTATAAAAGAAATTGCATCCTCTTCCGTTTCTGCACGTTCTATATAAGTGAGAAAGCGAGATTTGGAAATGACAATTTCGCTTTCACCATATCCTTTTACTGTTAAATAGTTTTCTCTCATTCGTATCAATCTCCTTTTAGCTAGAGTTCTATTCTATAATTTTCATGAAGAAAAAGCATTAAATTTTAGCATGGTAATGCTATAATAGGTGTAGACTATGGGATATGTGATTTTAGTCTATTAAATTAGTAAGTAATCATAAGACATTAGACTGGGGAGTATACTATGTTTTCAAATGATACCTTCGATTTAAAGTCGCTTGATGACATTTTTAATCGAATGTTAGATACAATCATGAGCTCAAAGGATGATATCTTTATTATAAGTGAACAAAGCCGCAGAAGCTTTGAAGATATGCAAAAAGAGCTGGAAATTGTTCGAAAACAAATATCAATCGTAATTGATGATGGCGATGCATTGGAAAAAAGTACGCAGCTTGCTAAGCAACGACTTGTGCTAGTGAGTAAAGCTTTTGATAATTATACCGAAGAACAAGTTAGAGAAGCATATGAAACTGCACATGATTTTCAAGTAAAGCTCTCCGTTATTAGAACACAAGAAAAACAGCTACGGGATAAAAGAGATGATCTAGAGAGAAGATTAAGAGGATTACTCGATACGATTGAACGTGCTGATCATATTGTTAATCAGGTAAATGTCGTTTTGAATTACTTAACTTCAGATTTAAGAAATGTTGGTTTAGCCCTTGAACAAGCAAAAATGAAACAGGATTTTGGGATACGCATTATTGCAGCACAAGAGGAAGAGCGTAAGCGTTTATCAAGAGAGATTCACGATGGACCTGCTCAAATGCTTGCAAATGTCCTTATGCGCACTGATTTAATAGATAGAACGTATCGTGAAAAAGGTATTGAAAAGGCTTTGGCTGAAATTGCCGATTTAAAGAAAACGGTACGTAATGCTTTATCTGAGGTGCGACGTATTATTTATGATCTACGACCAATGGCACTTGATGATTTGGGAATTATTCCGACATTAAAGAAGTATTTATCGACAGTGACTGAATATAATCCAGGTGTTGAAATTCATTTCCAATCGAGAAGTACAGAAAAACGTATACCTTCAAATTATGAAGTATCCATTTTCCGATTAGTACAAGAATGTGTAACCAATGCCATGAAGCATGGAAAGTGTAAAGACATTTGGGTAAAGCTTGAATGGTTAAAAGATGCCGTCAACATTGTTGTAAAAGATGATGGCATAGGCTTTGACCCACAAGTAGTAAAAGATCATTCCTTTGGGATTTTAGGAATGAAAGAACGTATTGAAATTTTAAATGGTACAATCACCATTACGAGTGAAATCAATCGAGGGACAACGGTGTTATTTAAAATACCGTTAGAAGTAGAATGATGTAACTGTCGCAGAAATCTAGGGGGTAAAGACAAATGACAAAGATTATTATTGTAGACGATCACCAGCTATTCCGCGAAGGAGTAAAACGCATTTTAGATTTTGAAGATACGTTTGATGTAGTAGCAGAAGGTGACGATGGTACAGATGTGGTTACGTTATACGCTGAAAACGAACCAGATGTAGTGCTTATGGATATTAACATGCCAGGCAAAAACGGAGTAGAAGCAACAGCAGAGTTAATTACTGAATTTCCAGATGCAAAAGTGATTATGCTGTCTATACATGACGATGAAACATATGTTACGCATGCATTAAAATCAGGTGCTCTTGGCTATATGTTAAAAGAGATGGATGCAGATGAAATCGTTGAGGCGATTAAAGTTGTTGCCAACGGCGGTTCTTATTTACATCCAAAAGTAACGAAAAACCTAGTAGCAGAATTTAAACGACTTTCAGAACATGAAAATAAAGGAAACTTCCATCAAACTGAAATTCGTCGTCCATTCCATTTGCTAACTAAGCGTGAATGTGAAGTATTACAATTATTAACAGATGGTCAATCAAACCGTACAATTGGTGAGACACTGTTTATCTCTGAAAAAACAGTTAAAAACCACGTATCAAGTATTCTACAAAAAATGAATGTTAATGACCGTACACAAGCAGTTGTAACAGCCATTAAAAATGGCTGGGTTGAAGTACGCTAATTGCTAAAACTGTTTTTAAAAGCTACTTTTTATTGAAGTAGTTTTTAAAACAGTTTTTTATTGTTTTTTGGTAATAATTTGTATTGGACTTACATGATGAAGAACAGGTCATTCACAATTTTGTAACATTACTAATCATTAGTATGAATTTGATAACTAGCAATCCATGCAACATTTTACAGCCTAATGCGTCATAAGGAAGATGTAGCACTTAAATGTTGAAAATGCACAACAAAATTCCTACGAAAGCATTTATATGCTACAATATGCGCGGGAGGTTTTTTGATGTTAAAGAAAAGTTTTCTAGCAGTTCTAATCTTATTAGTGTTAACTGCCTGTGGTAATAAAGATGAAAAGATGAGTGATGAAGAACGAGATAAAGTAATAGAGGATGGTACAGTTGGCTTTGAAATGATGGGTGGAAACGTAGAAAAGGCTGATAATGTACCAGCGGAAGATGAAAAGGCGATTTTAGCATCTTTTGATGAGTATATTGCTGCATTAAATGCTGAAGAAATTGATCGTTATATGAATACAATCTCGAAAAATCCAAAGGGTTTTAAATACGATGAAGAAAAAACATATGCATCAGAAGTATTTGATCAATTTGATATTAAGCGTGAAGTAGAAAATGTAACAATTGCAAAGTA
The DNA here is from genome assembly GCF_058797135.1 of Lysinibacillus sp. GW823-FHT02G10. Lineage (NCBI taxonomy): Bacteria > Bacillati > Bacillota > Bacilli > Caryophanales > Bacillaceae > Lysinibacillus > Lysinibacillus sp. GW823-FHT02G10. Next base: position 343,341 of record NZ_JBXAJI010000003.1, on the reverse strand, counting down.
TGAATCGGAAGAGGCGCAAGTATTTGCCAACATGAAAATGCACTCACTCCAGCTTGAGACAAATGTCGAACATGAAAGTGCAGGACGTCAGGTAACAGTCTTTGTGAAAGAGGACAATGATTGGAAAGTAACAAGTGTCTTTTATATTGGTGACGACTCACAGTCAAGTACAGGAAATTAACAGAAGCTATCTTCATTCAACATAACAATTGAGTGAAGATATGCCTATTATACATAGACAATGAATGTGAAATGGAAGCTAGCTTACTAGCACAACTCTAGAAGGGCGAGAACGGGAATCCGACGTTCGTCATTCATTTCACATTCATTTCTTTTTGTTTTCCGTAGTTTATGCAAAAGCGACAGCAACAACAATTGCACCAAGTAGAAATAGATTGTAAACTAAAAATTATAGGAGAGTGGACATGGATGAGGACGGCAATCGTAACAGATAGTACTGCATATATTACAGCTGAGGAACGTGCACGCTTAAACATTCACATGATACCTTTAAGTGTTAATATCTCAGGTCAATTATTTGCAGAAGAAGTAGATATCACAGCATCTGAATTTTATGATAAGGTGCGTGGAGCTAAAGAATTTCCTAAAACAACACAACCTCCAATTGGAGAATTTGTTGCTCTTTTTGATGAGCTAGCAAAGGATTACGATGAGATAATTTCTATCCATTTATCGAGTGGTATTAGTGGAACATACCAAGGAGCAGTGCTGGCCGGTGAAATGGTGGAAGGTATTAATGTTTATGCCTTTGACAGTGAAATATCCTGTGCTGTTCAAGGCTTTTACGTATTAAGAGCAGCGGAGATGGCGAAAGAGGGCCATTCAGCAAAAGACATACTTGCAGCATTAGCGGACATGCAACAGTCTATTCGTGCTTACTTCATCGTAGACGACTTAGCACATTTACAGCGTGGTGGGCGTTTATCTTCTGCAGCTGCATTAATCGGTGGCTTATTACAAGTAAAGCCTGTTTTACATTTTGTGGATAAGGTAATTGTACCTTTCGAAAAAATCCGAACACGTAAAAAGGCATTAAAGCGTGCGGAAGAATTGCTAGCAGAGGATGCAAAAAAGTATGCAGCGATGGACGCTGTTGTCATTCACGGAAATTGCCCTGCTGAAGCCCAAGAATGGCTAGAGCAATTAGCCGCAACGTACCCAAACGTAAACTTTAAATTGAGCTATTTTGGTCCTGTTATTGGTACTCATTTGGGTGAAGGGTCAATGGGATTAGGATGGACAAAAAAATAACGAATTGTGAGAAGTCTCTACAGCAAAAGTAGAGGCTTTTTTCTATGAAAGGGGAGGTTTTAATGAGATATAGGGGTTGGTTGTTGCCCCCAGCATTACGTGATTTTCATGAAGGGCGCATTTGGTTAAAAGAACATTCGCCATTTTCATCTGAAGATATTGAGAAAGCAATAAAGCGAAAATACGTCAGTATAATAGAAGGAATTCCAATAAAGCCAGCTATGAAATGCAATCGTTGTCACAATACAGACCCGCACTTATTCACAAAATTCCATTGCTCAAAATGTCAGCAACAATGTGTGTACTGCCGACACTGTATTAAAATGGGGAGAGTAAGTAGCTGTACAAAATTGATGATTTGGACAGGTCCCAAGACGATAAAAATTAACAAGCATTCATTAAAATGGGCAGGGCAATACACCGAACTCCAGCAACAGGCTGCTAATGAAACCTTGGCAAGTGTGAAAGCAAAACGCTCCCATTTAATTCATGCAGTTTGCGGTGCAGGCAAAACAGAACTACTTTTTCCTACTGTCTATGATGCATTAAAGAGAGGGCTACGTGTTTGTATTGCTACACCACGGACAGATGTAGTGTTAGAACTGTATCCACGCTTTCAAGAGGCTTTTCCGGATACAGTTATTCATGCTTTATACGGTGGAGCACCTCACCAAAATGGCTATGCACAGCTTGTTATAGCAACAACCCATCAGCTCTACCGATTTGATAAGGCATTTGATGTCATTATTGTAGATGAGGCAGATGCTTTTCCTTATACATTTGATGAAACTCTACAAAGAGCAGTAGAAAAGGCTAAAAAGGAAAATGCTCCTCTGGTATTTGTGACAGCAACCCCATCAGCATCATTACTCCATACTTTCCAGCAAGAAAGCTACTCTTTTATTCCAAAACGCTATCATAATCATCCATTACCAGTCCCACAAGTAAGTTCTTTATGGGGCTATGATAAATGCTTTAAGCAAGGTAAAATCCCTAAAAGGTTAAAAAAGTGGGTGGAGGAGCGCTTACACCAAAAGGAACCCTTTTTACTGTTTTTCCCGACAATTGACTTAATGAAACGTGCAACTCCTCTTTTTCAAGGGTTAAATGAAGACATATTAGCTGTGCATGCAGCTGACCCAGAGCGGAAGGTGAAGGTGTTAAAGCTACGAAATAAAGAAGTTCCGGGCTTATTAACCACTACGATATTAGAAAGAGGCATTACAATCAGCAATGTACAGGTGGCTGTTATTGGGGCAGAATCATTGATTTTTACCTCCAATGCCCTCATTCAGATTGCAGGTCGAGTTGGACGAGATGTTCAATTTCCTGATGGGGACGTCCTATTCTTTTATCACGGCATCACAGCAGAGATGGATGAGGCATGCGCAAAAATTCAATTTTATAATAAGAAGGGATTTTCTGAATGAATAAAATAGAATCTCATTGTTTAATATGCACACAGCCATTAAAAATAACTATTTCCTGGAAAATGATTCTAACCAAGCAATTCTCGCCGACTATATGTGAAAGATGTGCCGCTCGTTTTGTACCTTCTCAATCTGCTACATCCCTTTATCAATATAATGAGGCGATGAAGGATTACTTACACCAGTTAAAGTTTCTTCAAGATGTGGCTCTTGCAAAGGTATTTCGGCAGGAGCTCTATGATCGTTTCAATAAAGAAAAAGCGATTATTCTCCCCATTCCGATGCATCCTCTCAAGCAACAGGAGCGTACTTTCTCTCATACTGATGAACTATTAAAAGCGGCTCATATTCCCTTTATTCAATTATTAGAAAAGACAACGACAGAAACACAAAGCTCCAAAAATAGAGAGCAGCGAATACAGGTAGCTCCACTTTTTCGCTTAAAGAAGGATGCACAAATCGAACATAAAAATTATCTTCTTTTTGACGATATAAAAACTACAGGGACAACTCTAGAGCATGCTACAACTGCTTTAATGCAGGCGGGTGCTAAAAATGTCCAATACTTCACATTAATTGAAGGATGAAAATACCAATGCATTATGTATAATAGTTAATGAGACAGCATTCGTAGATAAAATTGCTAGAAAGAGGAGGAAAGGCCAATGGCAGAGGTTCGTAATTGTCCGAAATGTAATGAGTTTTTTAATTATACAGGAGTCCGAGAAGTGTGTCATAAGTGTGCACAATCAGAGGAGGAGCTTTATCAAATCGTTTATCGTTTCTTACGTAAACGTGAAAACCGTGCGGCAACTGTAGAACGTATTGTGGAAGCAACGGGAGCGGCAGAGGAGCTATTGTATAAATGGGTTCGGAAGGGTCGCCTGCAGCCAGCCATGTTCCCTAACCTTGGCTATCCATGTGATAACTGTGGTCATCTGACAACAACTGGTAAACTTTGTGCAAAATGCCAGGATGAATTAAAGGCAGACTTACGTACATTTGAAGCAGCTAAGGAATTCCGCGAAAGTGTAGAGCAGCGTGATCGTGTAACCTATCACTCAGAGCGTAAACGTTAATTACTCCAAGTGTGTTAATTTTAAACAAAATTAGCACACTTTTTTCTATGTGAAAACTTAACATTATGTGAGACAATCCGAAATAATAGTAAGATAGGATTTAGAGATGGGGGGTATTGAAATGAAAATTACATCTTATGGAGTTAATGCAGTAAACGCCTATAAAAACCAAGTACGTAATGTGAAATCAAATACAAACAAGGCATCTTTCGCCGATAAAATTGAAATTTCAAAGGCTGCACAAGAAATGCGAGGTGTTTCAACATACAGTTCGGAGCGAGCAGATCATGTTCAACAGTTGAAAAAGGATATTGCTTCTGGAGAATACAAAGTAGATGCGCGTAAAGTGGCAGAGGATATGCTGAAATATTATCGTTTCTAGGGAATAGCAGAAAGGGTGTATAACGATATGTCTGTAGAAGCAATTAGTTCTACACTAACAATGCTAGAGAGAATGCATAAAAGCTTACTCGAACTAGCCTTTAAAAAAACAGAAATTATTAAAGCTGGCGATATCGAAGCGCTAGACCAATTGCTCAAGGATGAGCAGGCGCACGTAGCAGCCATCGATAAGCTCGAGCAACAGCGTCAGAAACAGGTAACGGACTACCTTGAAGCAAAGGGACTTGCTTCATCTGACAAAACAACTGTCGCGGATGTCATCGAGGCTGCTGAACAACAAGCTGACAAAGCAACACTATCAGCAGTTCGCGAACGTTTAATGCAAATTATCAATGACCTACGAAAACAAAATGATTTAAATCAAAAACTCGTTTTCCAATCCTTACAAATCGTCAACCTAACATTAGATGCAGTAAGACCACGTACAGAGCAAATGAACTATTCCAGCAATGAGGTCCGTGGCACAAACAATATAGCTAAAAAATCATATTTCGATTCACAAGCATAACAAGGGAGGAAAAAACATGCGCTCAACATTTATGGGCTTAGAAGCTAGTAAACGTGGTCTCTTCACGCAGCAAAGTGCTTTATATACAACAGGTCACAATATTTCCAACGCCAACACATTAGGCTACTCTCGTCAACGAGTGAACATGCAGGCAACGCCTGGATTTCCAACGGCTGGGTTAAATCAGCCCATTTATCCTGGGCACCTAGGAACAGGAGTAGAAGCAGGCTCAATTCAACGTATTCGCGATGAATTTATTGATCGTCAATATCGTCAAGAAACGAATAAATTTGGCTATTGGGAATCCCGCTCCAATGCAATTTCACAAATGGAAGATATTATGGATGAGCCATCCCAATTTGGATTAAATGCAGCATTAGAGCAATTTTGGAAGGGGCTAGAGGATGTTAGTACGAATCCAGAAAATGCATCTTCACGAAAAGTAGCCATTGAACGAGCAAAGCATCTTGCACAATCATTCAATTATATGGACACGCAGATAAAAACAATACAAGGTAATTTAGGAAATGAAATTAATGTATCTACAGATCGTATTAATTCTATATTAAAGAGAATTGCATCGATTAATAAGCAAATACAAGAGGTTGAACCAAATGGGCATGTTCCTAATGATTTGTATGATGCACGTGATGTGTTAATTGATGAACTAAATAGCTATATACCAATATCGATTGAACGTGTTCCTTCAGGTGGGGTTGCTAGTGAAGTGGCTGAGGGTAGTCTAACAATAAAGTTTAAGCCGTATCCATCAGGTACGCCAATAGAATTAGTTAATGGTAGAGAATATGTGGCATTAACTACTACGGGAACAGATACAACAGGTACGGTAGCAAGTATTGATGGCAATGATTTAACAAAGGTTTTTCAGGAAATAAAAATTTCCAAGCTAGGTGAACCACCAACAAAGCCTGCTGCTGATGCTGTAGGATTGGAATCGATTAAATATAACGAACTTGAGCCTGGAAAAGGTAAACTACTATCACTTATTAATTCGTACGGATATGCTGAATATGACGCAGGGGGTGCTTTTTCAGGTATAAAAGGTTATTATCCAGAAGCATTAGCAAATTTGGATAAACTAGCTTCTACCTTTGCTAATACATTTAACGCTGTACATAAGGCAGGCTATGATTTGACAGGTGTACAAAATGGATTAAACTTCTTTGAAACAATGGATGGTTCTACAACAATTAATGCTGGCAATATTAAAATAAATGAGGAATTTACCAAAGACTCTTCGAAATTAGCTGCTTCTTCTGCGCCTAATGAAGTAGGTAATGGTAAATGGGCAATCGAGCTAGCGAATTTACAATCAAAAGCAATTGGTGCAGGAGGTTTTACAATTACAGTTGGGACAAATACTGTTGTAATCCCACCTTCAACAGAGCATCTTGATAGCGCAACTTTTAACTCTTTCTATCAAGGAATGATTGGAAAATTGGGTACAGACGGTGAAGAAGCCTATCAATTAAATAAAACCTCTGAAAACCTGTTATTATCAATAACTTATAACCGCGCATCTGTTAGCTCGGTGTCCTTAGATGAAGAAATGACGAATATGATTACGTTCCAACAGGCGTACAATGCAAATGCGCGTATGATTACAGTTGTCGATGAAACTTTAGATAAAATTATAAATGGTATGGGCCGTGTAGGACTATAAAATTACTAGAAAGGGGTTTATCCTAACATGCGTGTGACACAAACGATGCTATCAAATAACATGCTGCTTAACCTAAACAGAAGCTATGGCAGAATGTCTAAACTACAAGACCAACTTAATTCTGGTACAAAAATTACTAGACCCTCTGATGATCCTGTTATTGCTGTAAAGGGAATGGGCTATCGTCGAGATTTGGGACGAGTTGAACAATATACACGAAATATGAATGAGGTCAATAACTGGATAGATACAACCGATGAGTCACTGAACCAAGTAGGTGAACAAATGAAGCGTGTTCGTGAACTTGTGATTCAAGCAGCCAATGATACAAATACACCTGATGAGCGTGCAAAAATTAAGACAGAAATTGATCAAATTCGCCAACAGATTCAGGATGTTTCGAATACAAAAATTGGTGACCGTTATATTTTCAGTGGTACGAATACGGATAAACCTTTATTTGTAGATGCGACTCCCCCAAATGCTGATGGTTCAAAAATAATTAATGCGGATTATCAACTTTACGATGGAACAAATATTATTTCTACAGCAGCTGATAAATTAACAGCACCGAATGCTGATGTTCAAATTGAGGTCTATGATGGGATTCAATTACAAGTGAATGCACCTGGTGCTGATTTATTTGGGAATATCGATTCATTAATGGGGAAAATATCAAACTTATTGGATCCTGAAAGAGTTCCTGGGTCAGCGACCAGCGAAGAAATTAGTAAAGCATTAGGTGGTTTTACTTCCAATAGTAAATCGGATGATATAACAAATATACACAATAAAATCCTTGAGACACAGGCCGATATGGGGGCACGCCAAAATCGTGTCGAATTAATGGAAAATCGCTTGTCACTTCGGGAAATTAGCGTAACTAAACAATTATCAAACAATGAAGATGTTGATTATTCAAAAGCGATAACGGAAATGGTTACTTCAGAGTCTATTCATCAGGCCGCATTATCTGTAGGCGCAAGAATTATTCAGCAAACTCTAGTAGATTTTATTAGATAATACGCACTAGTTATAATCTGAAAACCAAGAGATTATAGGGAAAAGCAAAGTGATAATAGGTATAGCGAACAAACTTTATAAATGAAAAAGGAAAGCGTTTGGACAATTCGTTCAGACGCTTTTATTGAAAGGAGAGGTAAAATGAGACTCCCTCAAATTCAAATTCGTACAACAGATGCCAAATTAGACCTTCATATAGGAAAACCACAACAACACATTGAACAACCAGAGGCTACTCTGCATATTGAACAACCAGCCGCTATCTTGGAGATTCATACAACAAGAGGTGTTTTAAAAATAGATTCCTCACAAGCGAGGAGAGATTTAGGGTTAATTGGACCAATTGAAGCAACTAGAAATGCTGCGAAAGAAGGTCAACAGACTGCTCTAAGTGGTATTGAGAGACGAGTAAATGAAGGGCGACAAATAATGATGTCAGCTGGTAAAGGACAAGGACGAGCTATTATGCAAAATATTGCTAAACAAAATCATGGGCCCCATCGTGTACCGTTCAATATCAAATTCGTACCATCCATAGGCTCTGTAAAAATCGACTATACTCCTGGCACAACAGATGTCAATATTGAACGGAGAGAGCCAATAATTGACGCAAAGGTGAACAAACCAATCTACGAATACACACCAGGGAAAGTAACTGGTACAATGGTACAAAGACCAAATGTTGACATTGATGTAATTGGTTAAAGGAGAGAGTAATCTAATGGATATTGAAACAAAATTTTTAGGAACAGTTGAAATTAATGAACAAGACATCTTAACATTTGAAACAGGACTGCCAGGCTTCCCAAATGTTCGTAAATTCGTCTTGTTACCTCTCGATGCAGATTTACCGTTAGTAGTCTTGCAATCTGTTGAACAACAAGAACTTGGCTTTGTGCTCGCTTATCCATTTGCCTTTAAAAAGGACTATGAATTCGAAATTGATGAGGAAGTTAAAGAGGATTTGCAAATCGAAAAAGAAGATGATATTGTACCATACGCAATTTTGACATTAAAAGAAACGTTCCAAGAATCTACAATGAATTTACTAGCTCCAGTTGTCATAAATACAGTAAAAAAACTTGGAAAACAAATTGTGTTACAAGATAGTGCAAGCTATCCATTACGCTATCCAATCGGTGCTGCGGAAGGAAGTGCCAAGTAATGCTTGTATTATCTAGAAAAAAAGGCGAATCCATCATGGTTGGCGACCAAATTGAAGTCAAGATACTTGCGGTCGAGGGTGATCAAATAAAGCTCGGCATCGTGGCACCAAAATCAGTGAAGGTTCATCGCTCAGAAATTTTTGAAGCCATTCAGGAACAAAATAAAGAAGCACTTGCAACTTCTCCAAACTTGTTAAGCAAATTGAAAAAAAACAAATAAAATTTTTTTGAAAACTATTAAACATTCAATCTATCGTACGATATATAGATTGTAAGGCAGAAGTAGTACATACTACAGAAACCAAGCTCTCCCACAAGGATGTGGGTTACAAAAAAACAATTCAAGGAGGAATTCTATTATGAGAATTCAACACAACATTTCTGCATTAAATGCACACCGTAACTTAGGTGCAAACAACACTCAAGCTTCTAAAAACCTTGAGAAGTTATCTTCTGGTTTCAAAATCAACCGTGCTGGTGACGATGCTGCTGGTTTAGCAATCTCTGAAAAAATGCGCGGACAAATCCGTGGTCTTGACATGGCTACGAAAAACTCTCAAGATGCAATTTCTTTAATTCAAACTGCTGAGGGTGCATTAAACGAAACTCACTCAATTCTACAACGTATGCGTGAATTATCAGTACAATCTTCAAGTGACACGAACGTTAACCTTGACCGTGATGCAATCCAACAAGAAATTTCACAATTAACAGAAGAACTTGACCGTATTTCAGATACAACTGAATTCAATACGCAAAAGTTACTTGATGGTTCTTTCTCAGGAACTTTCCAAATCGGTGCTAACGAAGGCCAAGAATTAAAAATGAACATCAATAAAATGGGTGCTGCTGCTTTAGGTTTAGTAAATACTACTACTGTTGAAAGAGATGTAGATGCTAGTGATACGACAAAAGCATTAGCTGATGGCACATATACAGTTAATTCAACAGGAACTGCTTTATTAGATAGTAAAGGTAACCAAGTTGCAACATCTACGGCAGCAGGTACGTTTACTTTAGACAATGGTGCAACATATACATTCGCTAAAGTAGGTACTGCAGCAGACTCTATGAAGGATAGCATTATTACAATTAAGGGTGGTAAAGCATCTCTTGAAAGTAACCTAAATAGTAATTCAAGCAAATTAGCTGCAGGTAACTATGAAATTGTAGGTTCACAGGTAATTAAAGATGGTAAAGTTGCTGGAGAAATGAAAACATTAACAGCAGCTGCAACAATCGGAGGACAATCATTGTCAGCGGGTTCAACATACCTTGAATTTAAAGATGGTAATGATACTCTTCAAGTGACAAAGGATGATTTAAATTTAAAAGATGCATTTGCAGCAGGTAAAACATTTGAAGTTAATGGTGTAAGTGTGTCTACTCGCGACCAAGCTTCTGGTACAATTACTAAAATTGATGATGCAATTAAACAAGTATCAGACCAACGTTCAGCACTTGGTGCAGTTCAAAACCGTTTAGAGCATACAATTAACAACTTAGGTGCTGCTTCTGAAAACTTAACAGCTGCTGAATCTCGTATCCGTGATACAGATATGGCGAAAGAAATGATGGAATTTACAAAGAACAATATCTTAATGCAAGCTGCACAATCAATGCTTGCTCAAGCTAACCAACAGCCACAAGGCGTGTTACAATTATTAGGTTAATTCCTAATATATTAAGCCATAGCGCATTGCGCTATGGCTTTTTTTAAGAGGAGGAGTCCAAATGTATATTGATACAAATATAGAGGCTTTATCAAATAATGAATTAAATTGGGTAGCCATACATAATGGGGAATTAGAGCCGCAATTTACAGCTCTAGACACAGATGGTGTTACAGCTTTTTTTACTTATAGTAATGGAGAAATTCGTACTCTTCAAGATACATTAAATCCAAAGTATCAAAGTCGTGTAACTCATCGAGAAATTTTATTTGTATTTGGTGTATATGCAATTAATGAAATTAATCATCTATATCAGACCAAGAATCAAGAGACACTAATTGTTGTCATAGAGCCAAACCTTAGTTTTTTTAATTACAGCTTACATAATCGGAAATTAAAAGTTTTTACCAATAAAAATATATGCTTATTTGCCGATAGTCAAACTGATAGTATTATTTCGTTTTTGCAACCAATTTTACGTGATATTAATTTTGTGAAATTATTTAAAAAAATAAATTTCTACTTTACTTCTTATTACCGTCAATATGAATTTACATTAACTAAAAAATATGTTGAAATAATACGTCAAACCATTTTATCTACTATACATACTTTTGGTAATGATATAGAGGATAGCCTGATCGGATTAAAGCATAATTTAAAGAACTTGCCTTATATTATGCAATCAAAAGATACCTCAAAGCTATTAAATGCGTATAAAGATGTGCCTGCAATCGTTGTTGCAGCAGGTCCATCTTTAAATAAGAATATCCAATATTTAAAAGCTGCAGAAGGCAAGGCTTTAATTATTGCAGTAGATACGATAGTTCAACGGTTATTAAAAGAAGATGTAATACCTGACTTTATATGTTCCATTGAACGATTACCACAAGTTTATGACTATTTTTACAAAGAGAAAAATATCCCAAAAGAAATTACTTTAGTTGGACCAGGTGTTTTGGATTCACGAGTTTTTGAAGAATTTAAAGGAGAGATAATTATTCCATTTCGTAATGAAATAAGCGAAACAACATGGCTACAACGTGTTATGAATCAACCTGAAACATCAGGAATTTCAATGGGGTTATCTTGTGCACATGTTGCTTTTGGAATAGCAGATCATTTTGGCTGCTCGCCTATTATTTTAATTGGTCAAGATTTATCTTATGGGGCAAATGAAAATGAAACTCACGCTTCAGGTACGTTTTATGATGCAGAGGAGCCAACAAAAGAACAAAAGCGTGATCAAGATTATGTAGAGGGATATTATGGAGAAAAAGTTCTAACAACACGTATATGGTTACAATTTAAAACCTGGTTTGAGAAGCGCATTGGGGAAGCTAATTTAAAAGTTATTGATGCAACAGAAGGAGGGGCACGAATTTATTTAACAGAACGCCAATCTTTAAAAGAGAGCATTGAACAATATTGTACAACTCATATTGCCCCTGCTAGAGAAGTTTTAAGAAAAATCAAAACGTACTCTATTGATAAAGAAAGCATGAAAAAAAACCTAGAACATGAAGTAAAGTACTATAATGATTTTCTAGAAAATCTAATCAATTACTTTAATCGTGTTGAAAAAATGGAAATAACACATAGTACATTTATGAAATACAATGATCAGCTTTCTGTGATGCACTATATTGTAAGAGATGCTATGAGTAATAGCCTAATTATGCATAATCTACAATCAACATTACTGCGCTATTTATGGGCACATAACAGTCGGGAACAAATTGTTAGTCGTGAAAATGTGCAGGCTGAAAAAAATGAGCAGATTAAATTATTAGGCGTTATGAGCCGAACAATATATGAAATAAAGTTACTTGTAGAACAAGCACTTTATCAAATAGAAGAGGAGATTTAAAGATGAATGAAGTTTATGAAGTTGCTCAAAGTTTTAATGAATACCTTCTGAAACTACCAAAAGGTTGTCATTTAATTGCTAATATGCTAAGAGAAAATAATATAGAACTGGCGATGCAAAATATTTATAATTTTTCTGTGGGTCTTTCATGGTTAGAGGAAGCTGTAGTGCTTCTAAATAACAATGATATTGATTATAAATTTGATTTCCAGAATGTTGTATTTTTTTTAGAGAAGATTAATGAAGAAATAGAGCAAAAAAATTATTTGCAGGTAGCAACAATTTTTGAAGATATAATTTCAAAATTTTTTTCGAATGTTGAACTAATTAAGCAAATTAAACATTAATTTATATTTATTGACTATTAAAAAAAGAAATATTAAAAGATAGAGGTATTGTATGATAAAAAATAAAACTATTTTAGTAACAGGTGGGACAGGCTCATTTGGTAAAAAGTTTACACGAAAAGCTCTAGAATTAGGTGTAAAGAAAATTATTGTATTTAGTCGTGATGAGTTGAAGCAATATGAAATGAAACAGGAATTTCAAGATGACCGTATTCGATTTTTCATTGGAGATGTGCGAGATAAAGATCGCCTATACCGTGCATTTGATGGTGTAGATATTGTGATTCACGCAGCTGCAATGAAGCATGTAGATGCGTGTGAGTATAATCCGTTTGAAGCAGTAAAAACAAATATACACGGTGCGCAAAATATTATCGAAGCAGCAATTGATCGTAGTGTTGAAAAAGTGATTGCACTGTCAACAGATAAGGCTTGCGCACCTGTAAATCTTTATGGTGCAACGAAACTCGCTTCTGATAAGCTTTTTGTTACTGCGAATGCCTATGTGGGTGAAAAGAAAACTCGTTTCTCTGTTGTGCGTTATGGAAATGTAGTTGGTAGTCGAGGAAGTGTTGTACCATTTTTTAGGGAAATAAAGGATACAGGGGTAGTTCCAATTACAGATAAACGTATGACTCGCTTTTGGATTACCCTAGATCAAGGTGTACAATTTGTATTAGATAATTTAAATCGAATGCATGGTGGGGAAATTTTTGTTCCTAAAATTCCGAGTATGAATATTATGGACTTAGCAAAGGCTATTGCACCAGATTGTAAATATGAAATTGTAGGGATTCGTCCAGGTGAAAAATTACATGAAGCGATGATTATGGAGGACGATGCACGTCATACATTGGAATATAGTGATTATTATGTTATTTATCCAGAATTGAATTATTGGGTGTTTGACCAAGAAGGGAATGGTGAAAGGCTAGAAGAAGGGTTTTCTTATACTAGTGATAAAAATACTCAATGGCTTTCAATAGAGGAATTAAAAGATTTAATTACAAAAATTTAATAAATCAAATATAGTTAAAGATTAAATGTAGGAGGTAATTTAATGAATATTGTAGCAATTACACAAGCACGTGTAGGATCTACTAGGCTACCTAAAAAGGTATTGAAGGTTATTAATGGTAAAACATTACTTGATTACCAATTAGATAGTTTGAAAAAAAGTAGATATATTAAAGAAGTGATAGTAGCTACAACTGTAGAATCTTCAGATGAAGAAATTATTCAATTATGCAAAAAAAGAAATCAAAAATATTTTAGAGGACCAGAGAATAATGTGCTTGAACGCTATTACTTGGCATCTAAGAAATTTGAAGCAGATGTTATAATACGTATTACATCAGATTGTCCAGTGATCGATATAGAAATTATAGATACTGTAATTGAAAAATTCATTAAGCACAAAGTAGATTATGCTTCTAATACTTTAGAAAGAACGTATCCAAGAGGAATGGATGTGGAAGTCTTTACAATGAACGCATTAGAAACTTCATATAAAAATGCTAGAGAACAACGAGAGATTGAACATGTTACACCATATATTTATTTTAATCCAGAAACTTTTAAATTATTGAGCATAAAAAGTGATCAAGATTATAGCCAATATCGTTGGACAGTAGATACAGAAGAAGATTTTGAATTAGTTAAGCGATTAATTATGGAATTACATAGACAGTCTAAAGAAATAAATTTGGAGAATTTGCTTCAAATAATGGATGAAAATGAGGAATGGTATCTTATTAATGCACATATCGAACAGAAAAAATTATAGGGAAGTAGTATAAATGATTGTATTTCGAGTAGATGGATCTGTAGAAATTGGTGCAGGTCATGTAATGCGCTGTTTAACATTAGCCAAGGAATTAAAAAAACAAGGCCATGATGTACGATTTATTAGTAGAAAAGCAATAGGAGATATGATTGAATTAGTAGAAAGTGAAGGATTTATAGTTTACTCATTGGAATATGTAGAGAATGGTCTATGGAAGTATATAGAGGAAAAATGGGAAGAAGATGCGAAAGCAACGATTAATGTACTAATAAATACTTGTGTAGAATTGTTAATTGTTGACCATTATTCAATTGATGAAAAATGGGAGAATACTTTAAGGTCCTATGTAGAGAAAATTATGGTGATAGATGATTTAGCTAATCGTAAGCATAGTTGTGATATTTTATTAGACCAAAATTATTATTTGAATTTTGAAAATCGTTACACAGGGCTGGTAAACAATAATGCTAAGCTATTATTAGGACCAAAATATGCTTTATTAAGAGAAGAATTTAGAACAAGATTTAATAAAAAGAGCACAACAATTGATGGAAACTTAAAAAATATATTAATCTTTTTAGGCGGCGCTGATCCAACTAATGAAACTTATCGTATATTAAAAAGTATTAAGCCAATAGTTGAACAATGTAATTTGTACATCAAAGTTGTAGTTGGACTCCAAAATCCTAATATATATATAATTAAGCAATTTTGTGAAGGACATTCTGATAGATTTGAATTGTTAATTCAAGTTAATAACATAGCAGAACTTATTTGTGAATCAGATTTAGTAATAGGTGCTGCTGGTGTTGCTAGTTTAGAAAGAATTTATTTAGTAACACCTTCGATAGTCATTTCGATTGCTGAAAATCAAATACAAAATGCTATTGATTTAGAGAGCAGGAAGCTTTTAGTTTATGTTGGAGATAAGTCACAGCAATATGAAAAGAAACTTCAAAAGTTGTTATTAAGTTTTATTAACGATACAGATAAATTGACTCAAATCAGTAAACAGTGTAGTGAACATAAAAGACTGTGGGGGCATGAAGAATCATGGATAAACTCTTTATTGTAACAGGAGCTAACAGAGGCTTGGGTAAGGCTCTTGCAGAACGATTATTAGAGGCTGATCAATCTGTATTGGCTATTAATAGGAGTAGCTCCTCCAAAAGTGAAAATACAATTATTTGTGATCTAGCTGATGCAACTCAATTAAATGAGTTGACAGAAAAATTAAAAAAAATGACGAAGTATCATGAAATTATTTTCATTAATAATGCTGGGGTAATCGAACCTATTGGAAATATTGGGAGTTTTTTATCGATTGACAAGATTCAGCAACATATTAATGTAAATTATCTAGCACCTATATGTATTATTAATGCATTAATGCAAATAAAGAATATAAATTTAAAAGTGATTAATGTTACAACAGGAGCAGCAGAGCGCTATTTAGAGGGTTGGTCTTTATATGGATCTAGTAAAAAAGCTGTCAAAGTAGCATTGGATACATTAATGATGGAAAATTCAAATATAGATATAGTCCATTTTGATCCTGGAGTAATAGATACAAACATGCAAACTAAAATTAGAGATAGTGAATTTAAACTAAAAGAACGATTTGTACTATATAAGGAAAAACAAAAATTGCAAGCCCCTGAAGAAGTTGCTAAAAGAATTATTAGGGAATGTAATATAATATGAAAATAGCCATATTATCCGATATTCATGGAAATAGCGAAGCTTTATCAGCTGTATTAGAAAAATGTTGGATTTTAGGAATCACAAAGTTGTATGTTTTAGGGGATACTGTTGGTTATTATAATAAAGTTTCAGAAGTATTAGAACAACTTAGCTTATTTGATGTAACCTATATAAAAGGAAATCACGAAGAAATGTTTGAAAAGGCATCGAAGGATGAATTGTATCGAAAAAAATTAGAAGAGAAGTATGGAACTGCCTATTCTGATACTATAAATAATTTAAATAAGCATCAAATAGATAAGTTATTTAATAGCCCTTATGAAACAATTGAATTTTTACATAATAAAACGCTACGATTCATTCATAGCAAGTATGAGGATTGGAAGTATTTTTATCCTGATACTCCTGATGAAGAATTGCAGAAAATACTTAAAGAGGAAGATTATTTGTTTTTAGGACATTCGCATTATGAATTTATACGAAAGCTTGATGGCAAGACAATTATAAATGTAGGTTCAGTAGGACAATGTAAAACTTTGGGTGGGGCGGCTTCATGGGCTATTTATGATTGTAAGTCGAATAAAGTAATTTTGATGAAGACACCTTATAATAGAGAAAAATTCATTGAAATAATTAATCAATCAGATTTGCAAAAGAAACAATGGTTGATTGAATTTTTATACAGAAATAATTAACTAAAAGGATTTTAATCTTATGAAAAAAACAATATTAATTACAGGTTTAGCAGGAGATATTGGACGAAATATTGCTCGAATACTGAAAGAAGAATGGCCAAACACAAAAATTATTGGAATTGATATAAATAGTGATTTTCCATTTTCGAATTTTGCTGATATTTTTATAAAGGGTGTAAAAGTTGCTGAGGAGTATTTTATTTCCTTCATTGAGGATCTAATAGAGGAGTATGATATAGATTTTATTATTCCTACATCAGAAATAGAGTTAAGATATTTTTGTAATAATAAAATTAAAGAAATTAGAAACATACCTTTAATTATGGCGGATTTTAATTCGATGGAGATAGGGTTTGATAAATGGCTTACTGTTCAATTTTTAAAAGAGAATAATTTTGATTATCCAAAAACATTAAACAGTGACGAATTAGATAACGCAGAATTGATTAAAAGTTTTCCTTTTCCAGCAATTTTAAAAGAAAAGAAAGGCGCTGGAGGGAACGGTGTATACTTTGTAACAAATGAAGAGTTTAATATTTTAAAGAAACTAAAAAGATGTTTTATATTACAAGAATATTTATCTGGAAATTTTGGAGAGTATACGTGTGGACTAGTTAGATTTGATAACGAAATAAAAACTATTATTTTCAAACGGAAGTTAGCAGGAGACAAAACATCTTATGCAGAGGTAGTACAAAATGAACAAATAAATAATTTCTTAATTAATTTAGCTAAATCCGTTAATTTAAATGGAAGTATTAATATCCAGTTGCGTTTAACAGAAGAGGGACCAAAGGTTTTTGAAATCAATCCGCGTTTTTCAAGTACTGTCTATTTTAGATATAAACTTGGATTCAAAGATGTAATTTGGTCTATTCTACATCAAATGGATATGTCCATTTCATATGATACGTATGATGAGGATGATAATCTTGGAAAGAAAATCTTTAGAGATGAAAATATTATCATTTATTAGAAAGTAGAGATTAATTTGAAAATAATTATTTGTTCCTCTAATAATTTGTACACAAAATTTTTAAAGAATTTAAGAAGAGATCTATCAAACATTGAAATAAATTTTATCAATCAAGTTGAAGACTTAAATCCTGTTTATATTCAGAATTTAGATCCTAGCTATATTTTTTTCCCACATTGGTCTTATAAAATTCCAACAGACATTTATGAAAACTATGAATGCGTAGTATTTCATATGACAGATTTACCTTTTGGACGTGGGGGTTCACCGTTACAAAACCTAATTTCGCGTGGAATTTTCGAAACAAAAATTTCTGCATTAAGATGTGTTGAAGCGCTTGATGCTGGTCCAATCTATTTGAAACGACCTTTATCGCTATACGGTAATGCAGAAGAGATTTACTTACGTGCTTCCGATATTATTTCTGACATGATTAAAGTCATTATAAAAAACGAACTTCAACCAATAGAGCAAAACGGAGAAGTAACTTACTTTAAGCGAAGAAAAGCTCATGAAAGTAATATAGAGCAACTTGACTCTTTACAAAAGGTATTTGATTACATACGTATGTTAGACGCAGAAGGTTATCCTCTAGCTTTTCTAGAAACAGATTTTTTAAAATTAGAATTTTCAAGGGCGTCAATAAAAAAAGATCATATTACTGCAGATGTGAAAATTACAGTAAAAAAGGAAGAAAAGGAATGAAGAAAATATTAGTAATAGCTGCTCATCCAGATGATGAAATTTTAGGGTGTGGTGGCGTTATGGCCAAACATTCTAAAGATGGAGATAAAGTATATTCTGCAATTTTAGCAGAAGGTATTACAAGTAGAGATTTGCAACGTAATAAAGAGGCACATGAAGATAATTTCAAAATCTTATATAAAGCCGCTGAGCTTGCAAATGAAATTGTTGGGGTAACGGAATTAAAATTGTTAGGTTTTCCCGATAATAGAATGGACTCTGTAGACTTGTTAGATATTGTAAAGCAAGTAGAGATTTTAATTGAAAAAATTAAGCCTGATATTATTTATACACATCATATCGGAGATGTGAATATTGATCACCAAATGATTCATAAAGCTGTAATTACTGCTACTAGACCTATTCCGGGAAATCATTTAGTTGAGGAAATACTGTTTTTTGAAACAGCTTCAAGTACTGAATGGATGACACCTGGAACTGCAACACCATTTACACCAAATTATTATGTAAATATTGAGGAAACATTGCACCTAAAATTAAAAGCTTTAGAAGCATATGAATATGAAATGCGTGATTGGCCCCATGCTCGCTCCATAAAAGCACTGGATTATCTAGCTAAATGGAGAGGGGCTAATATCGGGTTTGAAGCAGCGGAGGCATTTATACTTGGGAGAAAAATAGTGAAGTAAGGTGTGATAAAATATGACTAAAATGACTTTACAACAATTACAAATTGGTAGTAAATACAGACCATTTATTATCGCTGAAATGTCAGGGAATCATAACCAATCATTGGAACGTGCGCTTGAAATTGTAGAAGCTGCTGCTGAAGCTGGAGCACATGCTTTAAAAATTCAAACATATACAGCAGATACAATGACACTGAATATAGAAAACCCAGATTTTTTTATAGATGATAGAGAAAGCTTATGGGCAGGAGAAAATTTGTATAAGCTTTATCAACAAGCATACACGCCATGGGAATGGCATGAAATTATTTTTGAAAGAGCAAAAGAATTAGGAATGATTGCTTTTAGTACACCTTTTGATGAAACGGCAGTCGATTTTCTGGAACAATTAAATGTGCCACTATATAAAATTGCCTCTTTCGAAAATAACGATATACCTTTAATTCGTAAAGTGGCTAAAACAGGTAAACCCATGATTGTATCGACAGGTATGGCTACTTTAGCAGAGCTTGAGGAATTGGTGAAGGTTGTAAAATCGGAGGGAAATGATAATTTAGTTTTATTAAAATGTACAAGTACATACCCTGCTACTCCTGAAAATACGAATATATTAACCATTCCACATATGCGACAGTTATTTGAAGGAGTGCAAATTGGCTTGTCAGATCATACTTTAGGAATTGGTGTAGCAGTTGCTAGTGTAGCTTTAGGGGCAACTGTAATTGAAAAGCATTTTACATTGAGTCGAACGGATGGGGGTGTAGATTCTGCATTTTCAATGGAGCCTTCTGAAATGAAAGCTTTAGTCGAAGAAACTGGGAAGTGTTGGCAGTCTTTGGGGGAAGTTAAATATGGACCGACAGAAAGAGAAATAAATTCTTTAAAATTTAGACGTTCACTTTATATATCTGAAAATATGAGAGCTGGAGATATCATTTCATCTGAAAATGTTCGTATCGTTCGACCTGGTTATGGTATGGAGCCAAAATATTTTGATTTAGTATTAGGGAAGAGTGTTAAGAAAGATGTTACAAAAGGGACACCATTAAGTTGGGAGTTGCTTTTGTAATGGAAAAATATAAGTGTTTTATATCTTACGGTCAGCAAGCAATTGATGAAGAAGATATTCAAACGGTCATTGATACATTGCGCTCGTCAAACCTAACACAAGGTCCAAAAATTGCGGAGTTTGAACAAGTTATTGCTAATTATGTAGGAGCAAAATATGCAGTAGCCTTTTGTAATGGCACAGCAGCATTACATGGTGCTTGTTATGCAGCTGGGATTGGGGAAGGAGATGAAGTTATCACTTCTCCAATTACTTTTGCTGCTAGTGCAAACTGTATACGCTATGTTGGTGGGACAGTTGTTTTTGCCGATATTGACGCAGAAACATACAATATTGATATAAATCAAATACGAGCTAAAATTACAGAGAAAACAAGGGCCATTATTCCGGTTGATTTTACTGGACAACCAGCTGATATGGATGAAGTTATGGCGATTGCCAAGGAACATAATTTAGTCGTCATTGAAGATGGTGCACATTCACTTGGAGCTGAATACAAGGGACTAAAAATTGGTACACAAGCTGATATGACCATGTTTAGCTTTCACCCTGTAAAACCAATTACAACTGCTGAGGGTGGAATTATCGTTACTGATAATGAAGATTACTATAATAAGCTACTAAAATTCCGTAGTCATGGTATTGAACAAACCTCTTATGCAAAGGAACAGGGAAGCTGGTATTATGAAATGACAGACCTAGGCTTTAATTATCGTATGACGGATTTACAGGCAGCTTTAGGAATATCGCAAATTAATAAAATT
Source organism: Lysinibacillus sp. GW823-FHT02G10 (assembly GCF_058797135.1). NCBI lineage: Bacteria > Bacillati > Bacillota > Bacilli > Caryophanales > Bacillaceae > Lysinibacillus > Lysinibacillus sp. GW823-FHT02G10. The sequence goes on along the minus strand of NZ_JBXAJI010000003.1, from coordinate 322,499 downwards.
GATACTTTTTTGCAAAGAAGACGTGATATTGCAGCGATGTATACAGAATCATTACAGAAATTTGAAGGTATAAAAGTACCCCAACAATTAGAAGAAACAAAATCGGGTTGGCATTTATATATGATTCAACTAGAAGGTATAAATCGAAAGCAAGTATTTGAAGAAATGCGTGCGGCGAATATCGGTGTACATGTGCATTATATTCCTGTGTATTGGCACCCTTATTATCAACAATTAGGCTATAAAAAAGGGCTTTGTCCTGTGGCAGAAAAATGGTATGAAAAAGCTTTGACATTACCAATTCACCCTCAACTGAGTAATGAGGAAGTAGCATTTGTCATAAATAAACTAAAATCTTTTATGAGAATCAATTGATTTTTGCAAGTTTGGGTATAAGGTTATATATAATTAGTTACTAGTTTTATAAACTGTCAAAAAAAGGGGATGGACTTTTGTGAATTGCGATAAAAATGACGAAGTGATGTTAGTTAAAAGTATTAGGATTTAATTTTTTAAAAATGAATCGTTCTAAAAGTCAATGATATTTATAAAAGAAATGTAATCCAAAGCATGGTTCTTAACAACCATGCTTTTTGTTATGTTTATAGCCATTGAAACATAGATGAGTTTATAATTACTGTCTCTACATAAAAGTTTATTATTCGAATGCTAATAATGAAAATTTTTTTTTAGAAAGGATAAAGTTCCTCCTATAATTATCCACATAGTTTCAAAAAAAAAACTGAAATTCTCCTCTTTTTATCCGATATTAGTAACAATCATATCTGTATTAGATTCAAGGAGGATGAAATTATGCGCATTTCAGGCAATGCAGATACTGGTGCAGCAACTATTCAACAGCAAGTCTCCTCTAATGCACCAGCAGTGGAGAAAGTAGTAACGCAAGGAAGCGACACTACAATGAAAAGTGCTACACCGATTGTTGAACAAATACAACAACTTAGTAATGATGATGAAACAAAAGCAAAAGTACAAGAAGTTGTCGATAAAATGAATAAAATGCTGGAAGTAAATCAGAGTGCTGCAAAGTTTAAGTATCATGAGGGTTTAGAACGTTATTATGTAACTGTAGTAGATAGTGCTACTGATGAGGTATTAAAAGAAATCCCACCGAAAAAGTTACTAGACGCTTTTTATGAAATGCAAAAGCTATTTGGGATGATTGTAGACGAAAAAATATAATTATATTTTAAAATGGAGGACTATTTATGGTAATGCGAATAGGTGGATTAGCATCAGGGATGGACATAGATGCTTTAGTAGAAAAATTAATGAATGCAGAAAGAGCGCCATTAAATAAGCTTTTACAAAATAAACAAAAATATGAATGGCAACGCGATGCTTATCGGGATGTCAATACAAAATTAAAAACATTTGATACGTACATTTCAGATAACTTAGTGATAAAAAACTTAAGTTCAAAAACAGCAAGTAGCTCAAATTCAGATTTAGTATCTGCTATTGCTACTAGTAAGGCTACAGGTACACTTTCTATTGAAGGAGTGTCACAATTAGCAGAGGCTGCCCGTACAACGAGTGGAAATACGTATGCAAGTAACTCTACAAATATGAGTACTTTGGTAGATGGAGCAAAATTTATTTCCTTTAAAGCACCAGGAGCAACAGAAGCAACAGAAATTGAAATTACGTCCAACATGACTGTAGAAGATTTTGTTAAGAAAGTAAATGATAGTGGTTCAGGTGTATCGGCGGTTTTTGAAAATGGTCATTTTTCTTTTACTGCTACAAATACAGGCGCTGGTAAAATAGAAATAAAAGGGTTGGATAGTAAAGGTGGCAATGATGTAGCTCTCACAAAGCTAAACTTAACTGAATCTGCCGGAAAAAATGCTGTCTTTACAGTGAATGGAATTGCTACTGAGCGAGCATCAAACTCTTTCTCTATTAATGGTTACAACATTACATTAAAAAAGACTTTTAATGAAGCTGCGGCACACGATGAACTTGTTAATATTGCAAATAAAAATTTTGAGAATGCAGAAAACAAATTAAATGAAGTATTTGCTGAATTTGAACAAAAATATGGCATCACATTAAGTGGTAATGTTAATGACAAATTTACACAGATGAATAACGAACTTACAAGTATAATAGGCACACATCAAACTGCAGTAAATAATGGGATAAATGATTTGAAAAATGCAAGAAACATAAATATTAGTGTAGCGGTAACAGGTTTATCTCAAGATGCGCAGGATTTTATTAACTCATTAACAGATAAACAAAGAGTAGCCTTTGCTGCGAAAGATATTGAGAATGATGATTTATCTGATCTAAATTTCACACCTGAACAGGCTGAAGCCTTCAGTAATCTAACTAGTGAGAAGTCAGCAATGAATGTTTTAACAGAAACTGACTTAACAAGAACAGCTGGCTCTGTTTACGATAATGTTTACAGTGCATTGTCAGCCGATGCGAAAAATGCTCTTTCTACAAAAACCTTTGATGAATTGAGAAACGACACATCACTTTCACCAGAAGATTTAAATATTTTGAATGCCTTAACAACCGAAGAAATCGCAGCGGTACAAGATGTTCATGATAAAACAAACTCATTGGCAAGTGCGAAAGCTGATTTAGTAACAGCAGTTACACATGGTTCTAATATGACACAAGCAAAAACAGCATATGATGATGCATTGGAATCAAAAAATAATTTACCGAGTGCTCCAACATCAACAACAACTGCATCATCTGTTACATTAACGTCAACAACAAACGTTGATGACATGATGAATAAAATTAAAGACTTTGTGAATATGTACAATTCATTCATTAAAGATTTAAAAGAGCAAACGACACAAACGAAATATCGTGATTATGCTCCATTAACAGAAGATCAGAAAAAAGATATGAAGGAAAGCGAAATTAAGCTATGGGAAGAGAAAGCGAAAAGTGGCTTACTTCGTAACGATTCACTTCTTCGTGACGGACTTTCTAAAATGCGCTCACTTGTTTATGAAGCTGTTCCTGGTCTTGAAGACTCAAAATTTAATACATTATTCAGTGTCGGTATCACGACTACTAAAAATTACAATGATGGTGGCGCACTAGAGATTGATGAAAAGAAATTACGTGAAGCATTAGAGGCAGACCCAGATGCTGTGGCTCGTCTATTTAAAAATGATGCTGGTAAAGACAAAGATGTTGTAGATGGTAAAGTTGTTGATACGCGCGGCTACCTTGCCAGATTGCGCGGATCAATGGATGAGTTTAAAATTTCAATTGAACAAAAAGCTGGCCGTGCAACAATGACAGATCAACAATATACGATTGGTAAAAACTTAATTGATACAGATAAGCGTATTTCTACATGGCAAGATAAGCTCAAAAATATTGAGGCACGTTACTGGAAACAATTCTCAGCAATGGAGCAGGCTATTAATAAGGCAAATCAGCAATCTGGAATGTTCATGCAACAAGGCGGAGGCTTCTAAATAAGGTAGGGGAAACATATGCAGCAAATAGATCAACTATTGCAAGCTTCAGCAAATTTATTTAAGCATTTGGGTGAAACTCCAAAAGGTGAAGACCGTGATGAATATATCTACACTATTAACAACATGTTAGACAAGCGTGGTGCCATTATTGAAGAAATGATGAATGATGGATTTCGTTTCGATGAACAAAATCGCATTCATCGTACATTGCTAGAATTAGATAATGGTATTAAAAAGCGTTTAGCAGATGTAATGGATGCAGTTAAACAAGACATGGCAAACCTACAAAAAACGAAGAAAAGTGAACAGCAATATTATAATCCTTACTCGAATGTTCGCGTAATGGATGGCATGTATTATGACAAAAAAAATTAATCGTTTATCTTCATTCATCGTGCTGGAATTTGCTAGCTGAATGAAGATAAAGCATTGGCAGATGTCATCCGATTTTAAAAAGAGTGAATTGTGATCATACAATTCAAAATCCAGACAAAATTACGCTGAGACGTAAATAGCTTTTCTTCGGAAAATGGTTTAAACTAGTAAATAAGTAACCTTTCAAAGGAGTTGTCCTTTATTGGCAGCAAATTTAACAGCACAAAACGCGTATAAACAAAATAGTGTGACTACAGCTTCCCCTGGCGAATTGACATTAATGCTTTATAATGGATGCTTAAAATTCTTGCATAAGGCGAAACAAGCTATCCAAGATAAAAATATTCAAGAGAAAAATACAAACATTCAAAAAGCTCAGGCGATTATTAGTGAACTGATGTCTACACTCAATATGGATATTGAGATTTCGAAACAAATGCTACCTCTTTATGAATATATGAATCATCGTTTAGTAGAAGCCAACATTCAAAATGATGTAGCCATTATTGAGGAAGTGGAAGGATTTGTGACGGAATTTCGCGATACGTGGAAGGAAGTAATTCGCATTAATCGACAACAGCAATTTGGTCAGGGAAACAGCGGACAAATTTAGACACAATTAGAGACCATCGAAAGAGATGGTCTCTTTTTTGTTAAACCGTTATTATCATGAAATAGTCATAAATTAGGCTATTCAACGGTAAAATATGTTACTTATTCCCTGTGGCTGTTAGTTGGGCATCATGGCATAATCAAAGCAATAAACATGTTTAAAAGAGTACTGGGGTGGGAATATGATCTTTAAGCGTCAAGAAGGTTTCCGATTTAAATTTAAGGAGCCTATTCAAATAACTTTTGCTATTTATGAGAATGGGAAGGTCAATCATGGACAAACGGCTATGGCTGACTTGTTGGATATAAGCCCACGTGGATTAAAGATGTTTACGGAAGTGGATTTAGGTATAAACCCTCCTCCATTAGATATCCATTTTGTGCTTGATACACAAGAAGTTCGCGCTTATGGAGAAGTGATTTGGAGTCGTCCATTTGGGAGCGGCAAGCAATACGGCATCTATTTCAATAATCAAGGACCCGTGGAAGATTTGATTGTTGAAGAACTAAAGCTTCGACGAAAAAAGGAAGCAGCAGAAGCGAAAAAACAAAATAATAATTTATAAAAATTTTTGTAAAAAAAAGAATGATTTTAGAGGAATTTCACACACTTGTGTAGAAATAGATAGTATAGCAGTTATAAAGGAGGAGTTTACATGTTAAACTTTAACATTCGTGGTGAAAATATTGAGGTAACTCCAGCTATTCGAGAGTATGTTGAGAACAAAATCGATAAAGTTGAACGCTATTTTAACGAAGATGTTAATGCCAACGCTAATGTCAATTTAAAGGTTTACAATGACAAACAAACTAAAGTGGAAGTTACTATTCCAATGAAGAATCTAACTCTTCGTGCTGAAGAGCGTCATAATGATATGTATGCTGCTGTTGATCTAATTGTTGATAAATTAGAGCGTCAGATCCGCAAGCATAAAACAAAAGTAAACCGTAAATTCCGCGAGCGTGAAGGTGCAGGCCTTTATTTTGCTACTACTCAAGCAGCCGCTGATGCTGTGTCAGAGGAAGAAGAATACTCAATTGTTCGTACAAAGCAATTTGATTTAAAACCTATGGATCAAGAAGAGGCAGTTCTACAAATGAATATGCTTGGACATGATTTCTATGTCTTTACAGATGCTGAATCGAACGGCACAAATATTGTATATAAACGTAAAGATGGAAAATATGGCTTAATTGAAACTACTTAAAACTTCATGATGACAAAGGCTCTCGCGATGGCGAGGGCCTTTTTTTGGTATGACAATCATATGTAGCCGGGGTGACAGTTTGCATGAAACTGTTACACAATGGTAAAATGAAAGTTGAATCTATATAGGAAGTGAAAAACATTCATGGCAAACCTATTAAATAAATTATTTGATTTCAATAAACGTGAGCTAAAAAAATTAGAAAAAATTGCTGACCAAGTTGAGAGATTCGCTTCTCAAATGGAACAGCTTTCAGATGATCAACTACAAGCGAAAACAGATGAATTTAAAAAGCGCTATGCTGAGGGTGAGCATTTAGAGTCGATTCGTGCCGAAGCGTTTGCTGTTTGTCGAGAAGCGGCAAAACGTGTATTAGAGATGTACCCATTCCGCGTTCAAATCATGGGGGCAGCCGCTCTTGATGAGGGGAATATTGCGGAGATGAAAACCGGGGAAGGTAAAACTTTAACAGCGACAATGGCTGTTTATTTAAATGCGATCACTGGTAAAGGTGTACATGTTGTAACAGTCAACGAATACCTAGCGAGTCGTGATGCTGCTGAAATGGGACAACTTTATAATTTCTTAGGCTTATCTGTTGGGCTTAATTTAAATAGCCTTTCAAAAGATGAAAAACGTACTGCTTATGAGGCAGATATTACGTATAGTACAAACAATGAGCTAGGATTTGACTACTTACGTGATAACATGGTGCTTTACAAAGAGGAACGTGTACAACGTCCATTGCACTATGCTGTCATTGATGAGGTGGACTCGATCTTAATTGATGAAGCTCGTACGCCATTAATTATTTCGGGTCAAGCTGGGAAATCAGCACAGCTTTATAAACAGTCTAATGCGTTTGTGCGTATGTTAAATGCAGAGACAGACTATACGTATGAAGAATCCACAAAAGGTGTTACGTTAACAGATGCAGGTGTGGAAAAGGCAGAAAAAGCATTTGGCATCGATAATCTATTTGATTTGACACATGTTCGTTTAAATCATGCGATCAATCAATCATTAAAGGCGCATGTAAGTATGCATAACGATGTCGATTATGTTGTGCAGGATGGCGAAATTGTAATCGTTGATGGCTTTACTGGTCGTTTGATGAAGGGTCGTCGTTATTCTGATGGCTTACACCAAGCAATTGAAGCTAAAGAAGGCGTTGAGATTCAAAATGAATCAATGACTATGGCGACAATTACCTTTCAAAACTACTTCCGTATGTATCAAAAGCTTGCAGGGATGACAGGTACAGCGAAAACAGAGGAAGAGGAATTCCGTAATATTTACAATATGAATGTTGTCGCTATTCCAACGAATAAACCAATTGCTCGTGATGATCGTGCTGACTTGATTTTTGCAACGATGGAAGGGAAATATAAAGCAGTTGCTGCTGATATCGCAGAGCGTCATAGAGCTGGTCAACCTGTTCTTGTTGGTACAGTTGCTATTGAAACGTCTGAGATTATTTCTAAACTATTGGATAAACATAAAATTCCTCATAATGTATTAAATGCGAAAAATCATGAACGTGAAGCTGAAATCATTGCGAACGCTGGTACAAAGGGTGCAGTGACAATTGCAACAAACATGGCTGGACGTGGTACAGATATTAAACCTGGCGAAGGAGTACTCGAAATTGGCGGTTTAGCGGTAATCGGTACAGAGCGACATGAATCACGTCGTATTGATAATCAGCTTCGTGGACGTTCTGGTCGTCAAGGGAATCCAGGGGTTACACAATTCTACCTATCCTTAGAGGATGATTTAATGCGTCGTTTTGGCTCTGATAATATGAAGTCGATGATGATGCGCTTAGGTATGGATGATTCCCAGCCATTGCAATCTAAAGTTGTGTCGAGAGCTGTAGAATCAGCGCAGAAACGTGTCGAAGGTAATAACTTTGATGCGCGTAAACGATTATTACAATATGACGATGTACTACGTCAGCAACGTGAGATTATTTATAAAGAGCGTTATGATGTACTAGAAACAGAAAATATGCGTGTGCTTGTTGAGTCTATGATTCAAGAAACGATCGATAATGTTGTTAGCCTGTATACTCAAGGTGAACAGAAGGATTGGAACCTAAAGGCTATTGAAGACTTTGTAGCGGCTAATCTTTTAGAGGAAGGTCAACTTAAAGTATCTGATTTCCAAGGCAAGTCTGCTGAAGATATTAATCAGCTAATCTCTGATGCTGTTCATGTTCGTTATGATGAAAAAGAGGCAGAACTGACACCAGAGCGTATGCGTGAGTTTGAAAAGGTTATTTTATTACGATCAATCGATACAAAATGGATTGATCATATTGATGCAATGGATCAACTACGTCAAGGTATCCATCTGCGTGCTTATGGTCAAAACGATCCTCTTCGTGAATATCAACAAGAAGGCTTTGCGATGTTTGAGGATATGGTAGCCTCTATTCGCGAGGATGTTGCGAAATATGCGATGAAAGCAGAAATCCGCAATAATCTGGAGCGTGAAGAGGTGGCAAAGGGGCAGGCTGTTAATCCAAAAGAAGAAGGTGGCGCTGCGCCGAAAAAGCAACCAGTACGTAAAGCTGAAAACATTGGCCGTAATGATTTATGTCCATGTGGTAGCGGCAAGAAATTTAAAAACTGTCATGGTACAGCTCAATAATATCTAGGTGAAAAAATCATTTTAACTACGTGTTGAAATGATTTTTTCTTTTTAAAATTACTTAAAAATGAAGAAATTTTAGTATAAAAAGTCAGAATTTATAGACAATTGAAAAATATGGGTATACAATAGCTGTAATAATAGGTATATAGTACAAGTCGTTTATCCTATTATTATCCTGAATTTTTGATGGTGATACTAAGTCTTAAGGAGGATCGGAATTTTCAAGCAATCTTACTCATTGAAAATAGCGGGAATGTACGCATATTTGTATATTCCTTTTTATTTTGACTGGAAGCAACATAAAATGTATAAAGGGGGACTATAGATGCATAAAAAAGATATTATGAATAGTGAAACAATGATGTATATGCCTGTGTATGATTCCTTTGGAAATTTATGTACGCAGGTGTATGAGAAAAATAATGAGTATATATCTACGTTACCACCAACGAAATTATTGGACTTTAATCTGCGTTATTTTGGTTCTAGTTTAAGAGGAGCATTCGATGGTTCGAAAATGATCCTAGGCAAGCTTAATAAAAATCCTATCGTCGTGCACGAACGTTGTAATATTTTATGGTTTCCTAGTAGGTCTCCTTTACACCCTGACTGTATTTGGTTCGCTGTTCATCATATAGATGACTATGTCGCTGTGGATAAAAAGAGGACAAAGATTACTTTTATGAATGGCAAGGAATTTATTGTGGATGTCAGTGTCAATGCGTTAGAGTCTCGGATTCAAAGAGCTTTTTTATTAAAATATAGACTAGAGAAACGAACAAAATATTTACTTGTTCAGTATGACCGTGTGAAAGTATTTCAACGTCTTGCCAAGAATATGTTTGAGGACGAGACGCAGGATAGTTGACTTAATTCCACAAAACATCTGCTAGATAGTATGTTTTCGTTTCTAAAAACGTTATAATAAAAAGATACGGAGCTTTATGAATAAAGTGTTAGCTTCATGACTAACGTTCGGAGGATTTAATGATGATTGAATTAGCAGATGTACGCAATGTGTTAGACACTACAGCCAAAAAATTGGCGGACTTTAGGGGGTCTCTTTGACTTAGAGAACAAAGAGGCACGTATTCAGGAGCTAGATGAAATGATGCTAGAGCCAGGCTTTTGGGATGATCAGCAAGGTGCTCAGGTGATTATCAATGAAGGAAATGGCTTAAAAGCTATTGTCAATGAATATAAAGATTTAGTGGAAACACATGAAAATTTAGATATGACACTGGAACTTTTGCGTGAAGAACCAGACGAAGAATTACAAGAAGAACTAGGCAAAGAACTAGCAGAATTCCAACAAAAGATGGCTGATTTCGAGCTACAATTACTGCTAAGTGGCCCATACGATCAAAACAATGCCATTTTAGAGCTACATCCTGGTGCTGGTGGTACGGAGTCACAGGACTGGGGTTCAATGCTATTACGTATGTATACACGATGGGCTGAGAAGCGTGGATTTAAAGTGGAAACAGTGGACTATCTACCAGGAGATGAAGCTGGGATTAAATCTGTAACATTGTCGATTAAAGGTCACAATGCTTTCGGTTATTTACAAGCGGAAAAGGGTGTGCATCGTCTAGTACGCATTTCTCCATTCGATTCGTCTGGCCGCCGTCATACGTCCTTCGTTTCCTGTGATGTTATGCCAGAGTTTGACGACAATATAGAAATCGATATTCGTACAGAGGATTTAAAAATTGATACGTATCGTGCAACAGGTGCAGGTGGTCAGCATATTAATACGACAGATTCTGCCGTTCGTATTACGCATATTCCTACTGGTACGATCGTACAATGTCAAGCTGAGCGCTCCCAGATTAAAAACCGTGAAAAAGCGATGACGATGTTAAAAGGGAAGCTATATCAACTAGAACTTGATAAACAGCAGGCACAATTAGATGAAATACGCGGTGAGCAAAAAGAAATAGGCTGGGGCTCCCAAATTCGTTCGTATGTCTTCCACCCATACTCGATGGTGAAGGATCATCGTACAAATGAAGAAACAGGTAATGTGGGTGCTGTGATGGATGGCGATTTAGATCCATTTATTAATGCCTATTTACGTTCAAAAATAAATTAATACCCAGATTCCCCAAGAGTGAGATGCTCTTGGGGAATTTTTGTTAAAAGGGTGGATGATATGGTGCATCTTGGCTCAGCTGTTTTCGTTCATTCATGTAATATTTATACAGCATAGATGCGTTAAGAAATTGTTTACTAATGGAAGCATAACGAATAGGTAGTTCGATTTGTTTATCATTTTTTAACGTTACAATACACCCCAATTCGCTAGGTGTAATATTAATAATTGCATGAAGCCCTATCCATATATTGTGAATGGAGCTGGGTGAATAAGTTGGCAGAAAAATACAGGGATAACCATAATCAAAGGCCACGACGATTGGTAGCTTGTGTTGATTGCCGAAAAAACGTTTAGCCGATTGTTTTGCGGCTTCGTAAGTTGATCCTAATGAGAGACAGGATTTTCGAAGGACATGCATCGGTTTGCGTGTAACAATCAGCTCATTATGCTTATCAATCACGTGCGTGAAGACTTTGGAGTCATGCTGAATAGGTTGCAGCAAATAAGTATTGAATGAAATTAAGTAGCCGTTTACAAAGTTAGTTGTCATATAGGGAGTGCCTCCTTTTTTCTAGTGATAACGGTAGTGTAAAACAGAATATGACTTTCTTAAATTAAATGAAATAGTTGAAAATCGTTCAGAAAAGCACGAAATGCCTAGAGAATTTGCTCTAAATATCAATTGATTAATAGCTAATCCAAGATATTTTCGAATCGTAAGCATTGCTTTTTAATTTCAATTTTCATATAATTTAGAAAAGGATCGAGGTGAGATCGTTGGATAAATATTATTCGTATACAGATTTTCTGAAAGCCGTTGGTCAGTCGAAAAAAGTTGATGAGGCAGAGAAATTATTAAACGAGATTTATTTAGATTTATTTTTAAATCGTATCCAGCGTATGCATCGGCAAGAGCAGCTCATGGTTCTGATAGATAGAGCACTCGATGAAAAAGATGAAAACGCATTTTATCAATACGCATCCGAACTAACTTCCTTACACCAAACAGAAGATGAATCATGTTGACGAACCCGCTCTCCATATCTATTGGAGAGTGGGATTTTTTTGCTTTTGAAAATAGTTGCAGAGGATGTGAAGATTGTATGTTTTGGTTAGAAGAAGTGATCTTGCTTATAGAATGGGGAAAGTCATTTAAAAAGTTTGAGACGCTGTTTATAAAAAAGTGAGAGTCGCTCAAAAAGTACATAGCCCGGCTCCTGAGAGAGTGTGAGCTGCACATAAAGCAAAACAGGAAATCCCATCCATCGATGAAGCTTGAAAACCTAATAAAACGGCTATTATAAGAGTAACAAGTTAAATTGACTGTATTGTTATGTAATAAAAATTTTAGAGATGAAAAAAATTTTTACAAACATTCGTTCGTTAAATGTTCGAAATTTTAATATTGCTATGCTAAAATATATGTACAAATTGGAAGGAAAGGACGGGGACATGAGTGCAAACATTTGATTTACAAGCGCCATATCAGCCTAACGGGGATCAGCCACAGGCCATTGCGGAATTAGTGGAGGGTGTGAAAGCAGGCAAACGTCATCAAACATTGCTTGGTGCTACTGGAACAGGTAAGACGTTTACCATTTCGAATGTCATCCAGCAAGTAAAAAAACCAACACTAATTATGGCACACAATAAAACACTAGCTGGCCAGTTGTATAGTGAATTTAAAGAGTTTTTCCCGAATAACGCCGTTGAATATTTTGTCAGCTACTATGATTACTACCAACCAGAAGCTTATGTACCGCAGACAGATACCTATATAGAAAAAGACTCTAGCATTAACGATGAAATTGATAAGCTGCGTCACTCTGCTACTTCTGCATTGTTTGAGCGTGAGGATGTCATTATTATTGCATCTGTGTCCTGTATCTATGGTTTAGGTTCTCCCGAAGAATATCGAGAAATGGTTGTTTCCATTCGTACGGGTATGGAAATTGAACGTAATCAGCTACTGCGCAAGCTTGTAGACGTTCAGTATGAGCGAAATGATGTTAGTTTTACTCGCGGAACATTTCGGGTACGTGGAGATGTAGTGGAAATCTTCCCAGCCTCTCGTGATGAGCATTGTATTCGTGTGGAATTTTTTGGGGATGAAATCGATCGCATTCGTGAGGTAGATGCACTAACAGGAGAGATTTTATCGGATCGAGAGCATGTTGCTATTTTTCCTGCATCTCACTTCGTTACACGAGAAGAGAAAATGCGTAAAGCGATTGAAAATATTGAAAAAGAATTAGAGGAACGACTTGCATTATTACGTGCAGAAGATAAATTACTAGAGGCACAGCGTTTAGAACAGCGTACACGCTATGATTTAGAGATGATGCGTGAAATGGGCTTTTGCTCTGGGATTGAAAACTATTCACGTCATTTAACATTGCGTGAAGCAGGTGCTACTCCATATACTTTGCTAGATTATTTCCCCGAAGACTTTTTACTTGTGGTTGATGAAAGTCACGTAACACTTCCACAGGTTCGAGGAATGTACAATGGTGACCAAGCACGTAAAGGAGTGCTCGTAGAACATGGCTTCCGATTGCCATCTGCTCTAGATAACCGTCCATTACGTTTTGAAGAGTATGAAAACCGCGTACATCAAGCGATTTATGTATCAGCCACACCAGGTCCTTATGAACTGGAGCATACACCAGAAATGGTAGAGCAAATTATCCGTCCAACTGGATTATTAGATCCATTAATTGATGTACGTCCTATTGAAGGTCAAATTGATAATTTAATTGATGAAATACAAGATCGAATTGCGCGTGATGAGCGAGTTTTAGTGACAACGCTAACGAAGAAAATGTCTGAGGATTTAACGGCTTACCTGAAGGAAATGGGCTTAAAAGTAGAATACTTACATTCAGAAATTAAGACACTAGAACGTATTGAAATTATCCGTGAGCTACGCAAAGGAACGTATGATGTGCTAATAGGTATTAATCTATTGCGTGAAGGTCTTGATATCCCTGAGGTGTCCCTTGTGGCAATTTTAGATGCTGATAAAGAAGGATTTTTACGTTCAGAGCGTTCATTGATTCAAACCATTGGTCGTGCTGCTCGTAACGCGAATGGTCATGTCATTATGTATGCGGATCATATAACAGACTCGATGAAAAAGGCGATTGATGAAACGCAACGTCGTCGTGCGTTACAAATGGCTTATAACGAGGAGCATGGCATAACACCTCAAACGATCATTAAGAAAATCCCAGATGTGATTCGCGCAACACAAGTAGCAGAAGAAGAGGAATCGTATGTAACAAAGGCAACAAAAGGCAAAAAGCTGACAAAGGCGGAAAGAGAACAGCTCTTAGCTTCCCTAGAAGTCGAAATGAAGGAAGCAGCAAAAGCGCTTGATTTTGAACGTGCGGCTGAGTTACGAGATACAATATTTGAATTGAAGGTAGAAGGGTGAATGACTTGTGAAAAATACTGAAATTGTCGTGCAAGGCGCACGTGCTCATAATTTAAAAAATATCAATGTCACAATTCCACGTGACCAATTAGTCGTTTTAACAGGATTATCAGGCTCTGGAAAGTCTTCTCTAGCATTTGACACAATTTATGCGGAGGGCCAACGTCGTTATGTTGAGTCCCTCTCCGCCTATGCCCGCCAATTTCTTGGACAAATGGATAAACCAGATGTCGATGCAATAGAAGGCTTGTCGCCTGCTATTTCCATTGACCAAAAAACAACTAGTCGTAACCCGCGATCTACTGTCGGTACGGTAACGGAAATCTATGATTACCTACGTTTACTTTATGCACGTATTGGTAAACCGATTTGTCCAAATCATGGCATAGAAATCACTTCCCAAACGATTGAGCAAATGGTGGATCGTTTATTAACCTATCCTGAGAGAACAAAGATGCAGCTCCTTGCACCAATGGTTTCTGGACGTAAGGGTACCCATGTTAAACTGCTAGAAGATTTAAAAAAGCAGGGGTTTGTTCGTGTACGAATTGATGGGGAATTGCGTGATTTAGATGATGCTATCGAACTTGATAAAAATAAAAAGCATTCCATCGAAGTAGTAGTGGATCGTGTTGTTATGAAGGAAGGGATTGCTGCTCGTCTGAGTGATTCTTTAGAAACGGCTTTACGCCTGGCAGATGGACGTGTGCTTGTCGATGTGATGGAACATGAAGAGTTACTATTTAGTGAGCATCATGCCTGCCCATTATGTGGTTTTTCTATTGGTGAGTTAGAGCCTCGTATGTTTTCATTTAATAGTCCGTTTGGTGCTTGTCCAAGCTGTGATGGCTTAGGTTCAACACAAGAGGTAGATTTAGATTTAGTGGTGCCTGATTGGGATCGTTCTTTGTTAGAGCATGCCATCGCACCATGGGAACCAACAAGTTCGCAGTACTACCCACAATTACTAAAAGCTGTATGTGATCATTACGATATTCCAATGGACGTGCCTGTGAAGGATTTGCCAAAGGAAAAGATGGATAAAGTTTTATATGGCTCTGGAAAAGACAAGATACACTTCCATTATGAAAATGAGTTTGGCAATGTGCGAGATCAAATGATTGAATTTGAAGGGGTGGTGCGCAATGTTGAGCGTCGTTTTAAAGAGACGACATCCGATTATGTTCGTGAGCAGATGGAAAAATACATGGCACAGCAGGCTTGCCCTTCATGTAAAGGGTATCGTTTAAAGACTGAGACGCTAGCAGTGAAAGTAGCTGATAAACATATCGGTGAGGTCACACAATATTCAATTCAGGAAGCAGACACTTTCTTTAAAGAGCTTGATCTCACTGAAAAGGATATGCAAATTGCTCGATTAGTTTTACGAGAAATCGAAGAACGATTGGGCTTCCTTGTGAATGTTGGTTTAGACTATTTAACATTGAGTCGTGCAGCAGGTACATTATCTGGTGGAGAGGCACAACGTATTCGCCTTGCTACACAAATTGGTTCACGATTAACGGGAGTCCTCTATATTTTAGATGAGCCTTCGATTGGTTTGCATCAGCGAGATAATGATCGACTGATTAGCACATTACAAAATATGCGTGACATTGGAAATACGCTGATTGTGGTAGAGCATGATGAAGATACGATGCTTGCTGCAGATTATCTCATCGATGTAGGACCTGGAGCAGGCGTCCATGGCGGTCAAATTGTGGCAGCAGGTACACCACAGGAAGTTATGAATAATGAAAAATCCTTAACTGGACAATATTTAAGTGGTAGAAAGTTTATTCCTTTACCAATTGAAAGACGCCAACCAAATGGCCGAAAGCTTTCCATTAAAGGTGCCAAGGAAAATAATTTACGCAATGTTAAAGTAGATGTTCCATTAGGCTTATTTGTAGCAGTGACAGGTGTGTCTGGTTCAGGGAAATCTACACTGATAAATGAAATTTTATATAAATCTTTGGCACAGAAGCTGAATCGTTCAAAGGTTAAGCCTGGCGAGCATAAAGAAGTGACAGGTATCGATGAGCTTGAAAAAGTAATCGATATTGATCAATCGCCAATTGGGCGTACACCTCGTTCAAACCCAGCAACTTATACAGGTGTTTTTGATGATATTCGCGATGTTTTCGCAGCAACAAATGAAGCAAAGGTACGAGGCTATAAAAAAGGACGCTTTAGCTTTAATGTCAAGGGCGGTCGTTGTGAAGCATGTCGTGGTGACGGCATTATTAAAATTGAAATGCATTTCCTTCCAGATGTTTATGTACCATGTGAAGTATGTCACGGCAAACGTTATAACCGTGAAACACTTGAAGTGAAGTATAAAGATAAGAGTATTGCAGATATTCTCGATATGACAATTGAAAATGCAGTAGTGTTCTTTGAAAATATTCCAAAGATCCAGCGTAAGCTACAAACGATTGTTGATGTGGGGTTGGGTTATATGAAATTAGGGCAACCAGCCACAACCTTATCGGGTGGTGAGGCGCAGCGTGTAAAACTAGCCTCTGAATTACATCGACGCTCAACAGGGAAATCCTTCTATATTTTAGATGAACCAACGACAGGATTACATGCCGATGATATTGCTCGTTTACTTGTCGTTTTACAGCGTCTTGTTGAAAACGGTGATTCGGTATTAGTTATTGAGCATAACTTGGATGTGATTAAAACAGCTGATTATATCATTGACTTAGGTCCAGAAGGCGGAGACAAAGGTGGTACGATTGTTGCAACTGGTACACCTGAAGAGGTAGTAGAAGTAGCAGGCTCCTATACAGGCAAATACTTAAAACCAATTCTGGAACGTGATCGTATGAGAATGGATGCATTGCTAGCAGAAGCTACTAAGTCTTAAGGGTTTTACATTCGAACGGAAATGATTAATCTGGATTGAAAGGTGATCTTAAATTGGGGAAAGTCGCTCAATCCAGATTGAAAATGATTCGAAATGTGAAGAACCCACTAAAACAGAGGTCAGAAGTGATCCAACTAATCTAAAAAACGAGCAATAAAATCTTCAGAGGTAAAAGCCTGTCGATGTTGAAATGAAAAGACCCAATTTATTCAATTTTGCAGTGAAACTTTTCACATGATGAATCGTATAAATAGTATAACGAACTGAGGGAGGCTATTTATTTATGCAAAATGAACGTCAACGAATTTTAGAACTTGTAGAAAAAGGAACAATTTCGGCACAAGAGGCGATTACATTATTAGAAGCATTAGAGCAACCTGGCAAGTCTACTCAACATGTTATGAATGATGTGTCGAAAGAGACGCAATCCTTTTCAAATGAAAAAGAGCCATTATTTGAAGAAAAATCAAAAGATGGTGACAAGAAAAAAGATGATTTTATGAAATACTTCCAAGATGAAATGCAGGATTTTCGTAAGGATTTAACGCAAATCGGTTCTCTTTTTATGGATATGATGAATACGGCTGTTAAAAAGGTAAAGGAATTTGATGTAGCTTCTCCATTTGGAGATAAAATTGAATTTACCCATACAGAAGAAGTGGCTGCTGCTAATGTGGACAATATTATTGTTGAATTACCGAATGGTAACTTCTCATTGGAATCCAGTGAAGGAGAAACTATTCAGGTGATTTGCAAGGTAAAGGCACCTTTGATGAACGAAAGTGAAGAAGAAACTCGTAATCACTTCTTAGAGCAATTTGTTGTGAAAGAAGAAGCGCAATCACTTCGTATTTTGAGCCAATTAAAGCTTGTTCAAGTCAATGTGAAGGTGCTAGTACCAAAGGATAAACTTGAAAAATTATCTGTTCGTCTAATGAATGGTAGTGTTTCATTACAGGATACAGAATTTGAAGAATTAAAAGTGAAAACGTTAAACGGTGCCATTAAAGGTACGAAATTTAATTTTGGAAAAGCTGAAGTGGATTCTTCTAATGGTTCCATTGAATTAACGAATGTTCGAGGTAAGGATTTAGAGGCTGAAACATTGAATGGGCGTGTTTATTTGGATGGTGCATTGGATGAAGTTGAAGCTAAGTCTGTCAATGGACATGTAGTCGTAACAACATGCTCGACAAATTCTTCTAAAATTAAAGCTCAAACAGTTGCTGGAGCAGTGGAATTATATGTCCCACGAACAATTTCATTGAGCGGTAAAGTCGTAACGAATTTCGGTAAAGTGGATGTGGGTATCCAGGATGTTTCTAAAATGGAGTCACAAGATCAATTCTTATCCAAAGTAGTCCGTTTCGACAAAGAAGTTGAAAATGCGAATCGCCTATTTATCGAGGGTGAATCGAAAACTGGTGCTGTTTTAGTGCGCTACACAACAACAGATGAACAACAAATTTAACAGTAGAAGCATTCAAGGTAAAGCTTGAATGCTTTTTCTTTTCAAACAGGATTCGACCTAGCACATAGAGGCGAATCTTGTTTTTATTTTTGTCATATTTTTAAGGATAATGGCAAGGAAAGAATGAAATAGAAGGAACTGCCACGGATTGAAATGAAACTGTAATAAAAAAACAGAAATAGAGTGCTATAATAGTAAAAGAAATACCTCTTACATAGATGAGAGTTTTAGGTGGTTTAATCATGATAGAAATGAAAAATGTGACAAAGAAATACCCAAACGGTGTTGTTGCGACAAATGGTATTTCCGTTAATATAAAGCAAGGCGAATTTGTGTATGTAGTTGGCCCAAGTGGGGCAGGGAAATCCACATTTATTAAATTGATGTACCGTGAAGAAAAAGCAACATCAGGACAAATAATTGTAAATGGTATTGATTTAGCAACTTTAAAGAATAAGAAGGTCCCTTTTTTGCGCCGTCAACTTGGTGTAGTTTTCCAAGATTTCAAATTGCTACCTCGTTTGAATGTCTATGAGAATGTAGCGTTTGCGCTTGAAGTAATAGAGGAAAAGCCAGATGAAATCCGACGTCGGGTTATGGAAGTGCTAGAACTAGTTGGATTGAAGCATAAAGCAAGAATGTTTCCAAATGAACTCTCAGGAGGAGAGCAGCAACGAGTATCGATTGCTCGTTCAATCGTCAATGTCCCAAAAGTGGTGATTGCAGATGAACCTACAGGGAATCTTGACCCTGAAACATCATGGGAAATTATGAATTTATTTGAGGAAATTAATGCACGTGGGACAACGATTGTAATGGCAACCCACAACCGTGAAATTGTAAATACGATTCGACGTCGTGTTATTGCAATTGAAGGCGGCTTAATTGTCCGTGATGAACACGGAGGTGAATACGGCTATGAAATTTAGTACAGTAAAGCGCCACTTCCGGGAAAGTATCAAATCACTTGGTCGAAATAGCTGGATGACCATTGCCTCTGTCAGTGCCGTTACCGTTACGCTCATTCTAGTAGGTGTTTTTGCGCTTATTATGATGAATTTAAATAAAGTAGCAACGGATTTAGAAAATGATGTCGAAATTAAAGTGTTAATTGATGAAACAGCAGATGAAGCTGCTGAAAAAGCACTCATCGAAAAAGTCAAAAAATTGCCTGGTGTCTCCGAGATGACGTATTCCACTAAGGAAGATGAGTTAACCAAGCTAGTAAAAGACTTCGGTGATGATTTTAAACTATTTGAACAAAGTAACCCTTTACGTAACGTTATTTATGTAAAAGCTGCTGATCCACAGCAAACAGCAAAAGTTGCGAAAACCATTGATAAATATGAGTATACATATGATGTAATGTATGGAGAAGGAAAAGTTGAAAAACTATTTAACTTCTTAAATATTAGTCGTAATGTAGGAATCGTACTTATTTTAGGGTTATTATTTACGGCAATTTTCTTAATTTCGAATACAATTCGTATAACGATTATAGCTCGACGTGATGAAATAGAAATTATGAAACTTGTAGGGGCTACAAATTCATTCGTGCGTATCCCATTCTTATTAGAAGGTATGTGGCTTGGAATTTTAGGTTCAATTATTCCGATTGCGGTTGTCACGACCCTTTACCACAATATATATAAAATTATTGCACCACGTTTACAAGGAGAGCTTGTTCAATTACTAGATTTTTCTCCACTTGTGTATCAGGTAAGCGGTCTTCTGTTACTCATTGGTGTACTGATCGGTATTTGGGGAAGTTTCATGTCAGTACGTAAGTTTTTAAAAATTTAGTCACAACGGATATTTGTGAAAAAGAAAAGAATAGTCGAAGGGGAGTTCAATCGGTGAAAAGTAAGGCGAAAAACATATTAAAAACACTTGCAGCAGCATCTGCTCTAATTCTTTTTATCCAAACTCCATCAGCATATGCAACAAGTTTATCGGATTTAAAAGAAGAAAAGAAACAAGTTGAAACAAAGAAGAATCAGTTAAATTCATCTATCAGCAATAAATCAAATGCAATTACAGCTAATCAAGAAAAGCAACAACAAATCTTAGATCAAATTCAAGCATTGAACGCTGAAATCGACAAAACTAATAGTAATATTAAAAAAGTACAAGCAGATATTCGGGCAACAAATGAGGAAATTAAAAAGTTAGAAGCTTCTATTGAAGAGCTTTTGCATAAAATTGAAGAGCGCGATTTATTGTTACAAGAACGTGCACGTGCCATTCAAGCTGGGGGATCTGTAAGTTATTTAGATGTTTTGCTAGGCTCTAATAGTTTTGTAGACTTTATTGATCGTTTCTCTGCAGTTAATGCATTATTGGAAGCGGATCGTCAAATTATTCAAGATCAAAAAGATGATAAACAAAAATTAGAAGAGCAAAAGCAAAGTGTAGAAGAGAAACGTAAAAACCTAGAAGGTAAAAAAGCTGAGCTTGAACGATTAAAAGCATCATTAGACAGTCAAAAAACTGAGAAAAATAAACTAGTAGACCAATTAGAAAAAGAGCAAGAAAAGCTGAAATCAGAAAAGGTATTACTTGAAAAAGAATACTCAGAGGCTTTGGAAGTAAGTCAGGAATTGCAAGATCAAATTATTGCTGAACAAAATCGTTTGGCTGAAATTGCACGTCAGCAAGAGGCAAAACGTAAAGCAGCCGCCGCGGCCGCGGCGGCAGCTGCTGCTAACAATGGTGGCGGATCATCTGGTGGTACAGTCCATGCGCCTCAATCAAACGGAACTTGGATAAAACCAACGAATGGTCGCTTAACATCACCATATGGTTGGCGAAATCTTGGAGCAGGTCCTGAATTCCATTATGGTGTCGACCTTGCAAATGCAACGGGAACACCAATATGGGCAGCAGCAGATGGCGTTGTTTCTTACGCAGCACCACTTAGTTCGTATGGTAATGTTGTCATTGTAACGCACTCTATCGATGGACAAATTTACACAACCGTTTATGCACATTTAAGTGCATTTAATGTTAGTGTAGGACAAGAAGTAACACAAGGTCAGCAAATTGCAGCCATGGGTAGTACAGGTCGCTCTACTGGCCCACACTTACACTTTGAAGTGCATATTGGTCCTTGGAAAGGACAAGCAGTCGGCAGTGTAAATCCACTGAAATATATTCCATTGTAAACATAAAAGCTATACACTAGCGTTTTCTAGTGTATAGCTTTTAATATTTCATCGAATGTTTCACCATTCACCAACTTATAGGTTTGCCCATTAATAGCCAATAAGCCCTTTTTGCAGAACAGTATTTTTAATGTATGGTCAAAATAAGTAAGATCCAATTGATAGACAACATCAGCTTTTTTGTTATTTAATAAGGTTCTTTTTAATTCCAAAGTACTTAAGTCTAAACGCAAACATCTAATCGTGGATTTTCACGATTGAGAATGGCAAAGCTTTTATTGGTACCATTGTCAACTTCCAAATCGTTATCTTATTTACTATTTCTAGAAGATCTTTATTAAGAAAAAATCTTGTAGTAAATTCTTTGTTCGATACTCTGAGTACAGCATCAGAACACTAATACTAAGACAAATAGCAGCAATCCATAGTATAAGTCGCTTTGAAAGCATAACTCCTCCCCTTTTCTCATTTTACGAAATATTCCATTGAAAGTTTCATCGCTATTATAAGATTCTAAATAATGTTATGATGAATATATACTTAGTGGGGTATTTTTATTGTTGTTATTTCTGAAGATTTTCTTAAAACAGTGTGAAATAGTCTTTTTTTAAAAAGGTTCTATGCTATGCTTTCGGAGGAGGATTCGTTGAATTGATAAATACAGAGTGGTACTCAATCCGAACATTAACTTTACCAGCTACTGCAGTCGCTTTACTTATTACTTTTTTTATTGTGTGGCTTATCTTGCGCTTACAATTTTCTAAAAAGTGGTCTGAGCTATATAGTGATGCCATTTTCACCTTTATTATTGTTTGGAAGTTAAGTTTGCTTGTAACAGATTTCAAAACGGTAGTAAACAATCCAATTACATTGCTTTATTTTAATGGCGGAACAATGGGTGTTCTTCTCGGTGTCATTGTAGCATCTTTGCAAATATGGAGAAAGCGACAGAGTCTACAGCTTGAGGAACAAGAGATGATAGCTGGTAGCTGGGCTATTATTCTAACGCAATCCATTTATCAAATGCTTGCTGTGCTATTTAATGACAACAATATATCGAGTGAAGTTATAACATTAGCTGTGCTAAGTGTAGTCACGCTCGTCATATTATGGAGATTAGTAGCGGTGAAACAAGCTCTCATACTCTATACAATTAGCTATTTGATAGTGGCTATCTTCCAGCCGCTTGGTATAGGGCAAACAGCTGTGGCTGTCAGTGTAATACTACTTTGTTTGGGCTTAACTATTCAGCATGAACGAATCAATGTGGGAGGTAAGAAATGAAAAAAAATATTGGACTGCTGATCGTTGTGCTATTAGTGGTTGCGATGATTGGTACATATGTAAAACAACAAATTGACGAAGAACGTGCTATTGATAAATCGGCTCTAGGTAAGGATATGGAGGAGCTAGAAACCGGCTTAAGCAAAGGGGATATACCGCCTGATTTCACCTTAACAAGCTTAGACGGGGAAGATATCACGTTAAGCGATCTTCGTGGAAAAAAAGTCGTTTTAAATTTCTGGGCGACATGGTGCCCACCTTGTAAGGCGGAAATGCCTCATATGCAAAGCTTCTATGATGAGTATGCAAAAGAGAAAAACGTTGAAATTATAGCGGTCAATTTAACAGAAGCCGAACGTGATGTGACCGCTGATGCCAAAGTGGACACAGTGATGACATTTAGAGATAGCTTTGAGCTAACGTTCCCTATTTTATTGGACCCTGACAATGAAGCTGGCTTGAATTATCAAGTCATCACGATTCCAACCACTTATTTTATTGATTCCAAGGGCCTCATTCAACGCGCCATCAGAGGACCAATGGACGTGGATATGTTAAATGATTATGTAGATGCACTAGATTGATTCATAAAAAATCTGCTCGTTTTCTATAGTGGAAACAAGCAGATTTTTTTATTTTTCATAAATCAAGGTGAATACTCGCGGGAACCAAGGTATATCCGTGCGAATCAACAGCCAACATCCATGTGTAAAGTGAATTATTCTCTCTTAACAAATTTGAAAGGTAATTTTGTATGTTTGAAAAAATAGAGTCATACAGTAAAAGAGACGGAGGAGGGAAGATTTGCGTAAATTAACAGCCGGTGTCGGAGTCCTACTTAGTAGTTTGGTGGTGGGCAGTGGTATTTACTTTGATTGGTTTAATATTGGCGATAAAAAGGAGCCTGTTACGGAGGTTGATACTATTGGTGAGGCTATGACAATCATTGAAGAAAAATCAGTATACAGTACAAAAAAGGATGAATTAGTGGAAGGGGCTCTTCGTGGGATGGCTGATGCCATTAAAGATCCTTATAGTACGTATTACTCCAAGGAAGAGGCTGAGCAACATCGGCAAATGCTAGCTGAGGAACGAGTAGGCATCGGTATTGAACTAACCGAAAATAAAGGGAAGTTTATTGTTGTGTCACCTGTTCGCTCATCACCAGCAGAGAAAGCAGGCATGCGTTCACTCGATGAAATTGTACAAGTTGATGGGGTACGGATTGATGGGAAAACGATGAGTGAATTAATGCATTTAATTCAAGGTGAAAAGGGAACGAAAGTAACCATTGTTGTCTATCGTCCAAGTGAAGATAAGCATATTAAGATGACGATGGAGCGTGCAGCAATTTCCAATAAAACGGTAACTAGTGAGGTAGTGAAGGTAGAAGATACAGCTATTGGCTATGTAGTGATCTCATTATTCGGTGAAAAAACCGCCAATGAATGGGTGGCAGAAACGAGTAAATTACTTCGTAAAGATGTGGAAGGAATTGTGATCGATGTACGGGATAATCCAGGTGGTTATTTACATAGCGTCGCAGCGCTACTGAGCACAGTATTGGACAATGGCAAAGTATTTGCATATATGCAAAATGCGGAAGGTGCTATGGAACCATTGAAAACGCAAACAAAAGGCTTTGATGAAAAATATATAGAAACGATGAATAAAATTCCAATTGTTGTTTTGCAAAATCAAGGTAGTGCATCTGCTAGTGAAGTATTAAGCGGTGCTTTAAAAGGCTGGGGACGCGCTTCACTTGTTGGGGTTAAGAGCTTTGGAAAAGGGACTGTACAAGAATCTTGGGAGCTTTCCAATGGCGGCGAGCTTAAATTATCAACCAACAAATGGCTAACACCAAAACGTGAATGGATTCATGGGCAGGGCATTGAAGCTAGTTTAATGATTGAGCAAAATGAATTATTTGCTTTTCAACTTCATCCACTAACAGGTAAGTTTAAAGTGGGTGATATGAGTGAAGAGATTTCCTATTCACAAAACGCCTTGCAGAAACTAGGCTATCAAATCGATCGTTTAGATGGCTATATGGATGAAACGACCGCAGAGGCCGTTAATCTTTATCGTAAACAGAAAAAATTAAAACTAGCAGAAGATGAATTTTATATGGACACGACTTTCTTTAATAGTTTAAACGAAACGTTAAAGGATTTTAAAGCCGATCGTCAAAATGACCAACAATTCCAAATGGCCACTAGTTTTTTACTGCATACGATTGACCAATAAAACTCGCAGACAGAACAAAAATACCATAATACAAAGCTTTCTATGAGTTTGTACTACGCAAGCGTGTAGTCCTTTGATACAATAAATTCATAGTATTCAAGATAGAAATGGCGGGTGTTCGTATGGTTAGTGAGATATTAATAGAAATTGTAACAGCGATTGGCCGCTTTTTACTCAACCCATTACTATATATAGTCATAATATTTGCTATTATTTTAGGTTATCGTCGAGTAAAACAGGAGCGTAAATATTTTAATAGACGTATTATTTGGGGCTGGACGGAGCTAATCGGACAATGGAAAGATGGGTGGCTCTATGCACTAATTATTTCTATCATTAGTATTGGAGCAGGTCTAACTGTCCCAAAGGAATTTTTAATCATTTTAACGGCAGTTTCTATAGTAGCACTTATCTTGTTTGTCATGAATGCAATGTCGCCTATTTTGACAATGGGGATTGCCACACTTGCCATATGGGGTATGTCCTATTACAATTGGTCATTTTCCTGGTGGAAAATTTCAGTAGAGGCTGTCCATTTAGAGAGTGGCGCAATTGTGACAATTACCATTCTTGCGGGCCTTTGTGTTATTGCAGAAGGTCTATTAATTCGACGTATGGCGATGAAGGTTACAACACCTTGTATTGAGAAAACGAAGCGGGGTATGCAGGCAATTGTCTATCGGTCAAAAAATGTATGGGTATTACCTATTTTCTTTGTTATTCCTGGTGATGCGATCTCGGCTATATTCCCATATTGGCCACAGTTTACGTTAGGTCATAATAGCTTTGCACTTGTGTTATTTCCACTTGTCATTGGCTTTACTAAACTGACAAGAAAGGAATTACCAGCTTACATGTATCCAAAAATTAGCCGACCTGTCTTTTTACTAGGACAGCTTATTTTAATAGGAGGATTGGCTGCATATTTTGAGCCAGTGATTGGCTTCATTACACTTGCTGTTGGTGTAATTATCCGCATTATAATTGCTATCTACTTTGCACAACAGGAAAAAACAGATCATTATGCAGTTGCGCCAAGTACGAAGGGTGCTATTATTGCAGCCGTTCTTCCTGATTCACCTGCTGAGAAGATGGGCTTACTTGCAGGAGAATGTATCCGCAAAGTAAATGGTGTGTCAATTTTTACAGAAAATGAGTTATATGAAGCACTGCAATTAAATGCAGCTCATTGTCGTCTAGAGGTTTTAGACCGAAACAATGAATTACGTTTAACACAACATGTGATTTATAGCAATGATCATTACCGTATTGGATTATTATTAGCTGAGCCGAGGGAAGTATAATGGACGTTTTTGGGAAAATGATGCTAGCATTATTCATACCAGCTTTATTGGTATTACTATTCACTAGAATTACCTATAACCGCTATGTTGCATTATTATTAGCCATTGCACTTATTGCTGCCTCTGTATATGCAGGCTATACATCCCCACCTATTATTTTCGTTATCGATGCATTTTCATTAACAGTAGGCTTTTGGCTAGCAAGTAAAATGAATAAATAAGGAAAGGTCAGTCCAGGCAATAGGACTGACCTTTTTACATGAAAAATCGCACTGCTGCCATAATGATTACTCCTGCAACTACTGTAATCGATAAGCTTTTTGTGACAAGGGCAATAATAAGAGTAGGAACAAATGTAATAAAGACTGGCCAATCAAGTGTCACTACTTTGCCGCTTTCAGTATCTATTAAATTTTCAATGACAAGAGCACTTAATATACAAACAGGAATAAAACTAAGCCATTTTAGCACAACATCAGGTAGTGTTACACTACGCACAAAAATAAATGGAATGACACGCGGTAGCCATGTTACAAGTGCGCAGCCGATAATAAGCCAGACCATATAAGAAGTTGTTGTCATTTATCTGTCACCACCCCAATTGTTGCGACAATCACAGTTGCCAGTAGCACAGCCACATGTGAAGGGACTACATAAGAAAGACCGTACATAATAACCGCCATATAGCCAATTAACTTGATATAATGCATGATTTTACTTTTACCAACACTGCTCAATTGCAAAACTAAAAGTGCAACAAACATGGCAACCAAGGCAAAATCTAAACCCCATTTTTCAGGATTTGCTACCCACTGTCCTAAAAAGGCACCCGTAACACAGGAAAGAATCCAGAAGATATAGGCTGTTATATTTAACCCATCCATCCATTTACCATATAATTTACCTGTTTGCATTTGCTTTGTGACTGCTACACCAAAGGTTTCATCCGTTAATAATGTACCAAAGCCAACATTTCTAAGCATGGAGTAGCGCGTAAAGTGAGGTGCTAATGTTAAACTCATTAATAAATGGCGTAGATTCACTACGAAAATGGTTACAATGATAGCAGAGGCAGGGCTACTTGTTAAAAGAAGTGCACAAAAAATAAATTGTGCAGAACCTGCGTAAATCAGTATCGTTAATAGCGCGATTTCAAGGACAGATAACCCTGAAGCGGAACCTACAACCCCAAATGCAAGTCCTATACTAATATAACCGAGTAATGTAGGCACGCAATCTTTCACGCCTTGTAAAAAACTGTCATTGGAAGAGCTTGTTGTGTCATCATGTTGAAGCTCTGTTGTACTTGTCATAAATAGGTCATCCTTTCTTGATAATTTCCATGTATACTATTGATGGAATTGTTTGATAGTTCTTGATGTTTATTAAAGTATACATATGTCTGATAAAATAAACAATAGAAATTGGTGAGTAAAGATGGAACAAATGAGTCGAAATTTAGCATTTCAATTAAAGAAAATTAGACAGCAACGTCATTTAAGTCTCGATGATGTGGCCAAAGCGACAGGTGTCAGTAAAGCACAGCTTGCACAAATCGAAAAAGGAGAGGCCAATCCGACTGTTTCAACAATTTGGAAAATTGCAGCGGGTATGCGTATGTCATTCTCTTCATTATTACAGCCGCCAACTGCCCATTACATGCGTTATAGCAGTAAAGATGTACCACATGTCGATGAGGATGAGGGACGCTATCGTGTTTACTCCATTATTCCGTATAATCCAGAGCGAGGCTGGGAGTTTTATAAGGTTGAAATGGAGCCAGGGGCAGTTAGTAGGAGTGAAGCCCATACAGAAGGGGTAGAGGAAACTGTAATGGTTATTAAAGGACAAGCAGTTATTTCTGCTGGAGACATGCATGAATTACTAGATGAAGGGGATACACTAGTATTCTCAGGGCATCAACCCCATGAATATCGCAATACTTCAGAAGGGTTAACAATTTTTCATTTAATTTTACAGTATAAATAGAGGTGTCGATGTTGAATGAATGGTTTACTGTAGAAAATATTGAACAGGTTGCGGCACAGTATCGAACGTTCGGCCCAATCATTGGTTTACTGCTCCCGTTTTTAGAGGCGTTTTTACCATTCCTACCATTAGTCGTATTCGTTGTGGCGAATGCCAGTGCATTCGGCTTATGGCTAGGATTTCTATTATCTTGGCTAGGCTCTGTAGCTGGCTCCTATGCGGTTTTTTTACTTGTGCGTCATTTTGGCAAACATCCAAGACTACAATTTTTAACAGGTAGTAAAAAAGTACAGAAGCTTATTAAATGGGTGGATATGAATGGCATTAGCCCTCTTTTTGTCCTCCTCTGCTTCCCTTTTACACCATCTGTGATTGTCAATATTGTAGCGGGATTGTCACATATCCATAAAAAATTTTACTTAATCGTTTTACTTGCAGGAAAGTTTGTCATGATTTTAGGTATGAGTGTATTGGGCTATGATTTAAAATCGCTCTTGACAAGCCCGGTGAGATTGATAATTGCAGCTGTGGCCATTGTTATTTTATGGTGGGTTGGGAAGTTGATAGAGAAGCGTTTGAATGCCCGTGTAGAAAGAGATTTAAAGCAAGCGCGAAATTTGACGAAAAAGCAGGACCACCATGCCAGTTAAGTAAATAAACTGTAGCCTCTTTCATTATGTGAAGAGGCTGCTTTTTTGTGTAATAAATTAACCTTTTTATAGGTAGGTGAAGGTTGATAGATAGTATTTACTAGTTTTTTTCGATAGAATTTAAGATAGATGATTTAAGTTGTTTTTAGTAGGCTGGGAAAACTGCTTCACCATAGATGAGAAGCGATCAATAGTCTGGAGAAGCCGCTCCAAAATAGATGAGAAGTAATCAATTCAGTGAAAGAATCGCTCAAATAAAAGTACAAATTTTTATTTCATTAAAAGAGACACCCGCAACAGCAAGTTAATGAGGAGGGGGAAAGTAAATGACATTGCGTATTGTTTCAGGACGTTCGGGAACAGGGAAATCAGCATTTATTCATCAGGAAATTGTTGAGCAATTAAAGACAGATCCATTGGGACATCCGATTTTCATTATAGTGCCTGACCAAATGTCTTATTCTACGGAATATGAGCTGACAAATAAGCATGGTTTACAAGGCTTGATTCGAGCACAGGTGATGACGTTTAAACGTTTAGCATGGTTGGTTTTACAGGAAACAGGAGGTATTGCTCGTAAAGAAGTGAATGGCTATGGCTATCGAATGCTTATACGTAAACTTTTGGAAGAACAAAAAAGCGAGTTTTCCTTATTTCGACAAGCAGCAGGAAAACGTGGCTTTACGGAGGAAATTGAAACCCTTTTAAGAGAATTTAGTCGCTATAGCGTCAATAGCTCAGTCTTGGCAGAGGTAACGGAATCGTTAAAGGCAATAGATGCACCTAATACATTGCAGGCGAAAGCGAATGATTTACATGTCGTTTTGCAGGCATTGGAGGAACGACTTGGTACGACCTATGTTGACAGCGAGGGCTATTATCCGATTCTAACGGAGCAACTGAAGTATGCAGAAACGATGAAGCAAGCGACCATCTATATTGATGGTTTCACCGCCTTCACTGTGCGAGAGTTAGAACTGGTTCGTGAATTGTTAAAGGTGACGAAGCAAGTAACTGTCGTCCTTCCCTTTAATCATATGGATGAAGCCTTTGATGAACAAGCTTTATTCCATGAAGCAGCGTTAACGAATCAACGTCTTCATGATATAGCAAAAGAAGAGGGCATTGATGTTGAATTACCATTACATTTTTATAAGACTCAAAGATTTCATTCTAAAGATTTACAGCATGTGGAGGCAAAGTTTGCTGATTTGGAGCCCCAAACGATAAAAACTTCAGGAGATGTAACCGTGCTTGAAGCATCAAATCGTCGAGCAGAGATACATGCGATTGCCCGGGAAATAACAAAACTGACAAGAGAAGACGGTTTTCGCTATCAGGATATCGTACTTTTGTATAGACAAGCAGATCTCTACGATCCACTTATTACAAGTATTTTCCAACAATATGAAATTCCTATTTTTACAAATACAAAAAAGACAATGCTACATCATCCATTAATAGAGCTAAGTCGTTCAGCCTTGGAGGTTATGACCTCGAATTGGAAATATGAGCCAGTTTTTCGTAGTGTCAAAACCGATTTGTTTTTCCCATTACAAGCTGAGCTAACAATTTGGCGTGAGCGAGCAGATCGATTAGAAAATTATTGCTTGGCACAAGGCATCTATGGTGAACGATGGTTTGAGGAGGCACGTTGGTTTTATAAAAAATATCGAGGTCTAGAATTCCATTCGCGTGTACAAACAGATGAAGAGCGTGCAATGCAGGCAGAAATCGAGGCCATTCGAGATGAAATTCGCCAACCTCTAAAACTTTTACAAGACAAGCTTGATAGCGCCAAGAATGGCAGAGATATTGCGACTGCTTTATTTGAACTTATAGAGTCATTACAGGTATATGATAAACTGCAAGCCATGAAAGATCGTGAGCTAGAGCGAGGTGACGCATTAGCTGCAAGTGAACATGAACAAGCTTGGAATGAATGGATTGCTGTTCTTGACCAATTCGTTTATATGTTTGGAGAGCAGGAGATGTCTGTAGAGCAAGCAGCCAAAATTCTTGATGAAGGCTTTGATACATTAGAATTTTCAAGAATTCCGCCAACCCTTGATGAAGTAATGGTGGCTACTGTTGATTTAGCTCGTTTATCCAATATCAAAGTCGCTTTTGTAATAGGAATGAATGATGGTGTTTATCCAACTCGGATGGAGTATGAGGGCTTGTTGTCAGATATCGAACGTGAATGGTTTAGTCAAATTGGCTATGAGCTTGCTCCTACCTCTACTAATCGTTTATTACAGGAAAATTTCTTGTTCTATCGCGCTATTACAACGCCATCTAACAAATTGTATATGACCTATCCTACGGCGGATGAGGAAGGCAAGGCACTTCTATCCTCACTTTATATTAAGAAAATAATAGGAAATGACAAAAAGGCTGGCTTATTAAGTGGTGTTTCGATAGAACGAGTGGTAGTCGATCCAATTGAATTACTAGATGGGGATGTTTTACCATATTTACGCCATCCAAGGACTGCATTGGCACATCTAATGGTACAGCTACGTCAAGCTGAACATAGCCGTGAACTAGCGCCAGAATGGCTAGCTTTACAAAGATTTTATACACAAGATCCGTATTGGGCACTCATTTTCGACCGCGTACTTTATCCAATTACCCATAAAAATGAGGCTGAGCCACTTGAAACCTATATTACACAGGAATTATATGGTCAGAAGCTAACATCCAGTGTGTCGCGAATTGAGAAATACTTCAGATGTCCTTTTTCTCATTTCACTACGTATGGCTTACGTCTAGAAGAGCGAGCTGAGTATCGTCTAGAAACGTTTGCAATGGGTGACTTATTCCATGAGGCATTAAAGTGGATTACAGAGGAAACACATCGTCAGCAATTATCTTGGATTCGTTTAACAACAAAGCAAATTAAACAATTAGCACGTCAAGCAGTAGAACAAATTGTTCCAGTCTTTTCCCATCAAATCCTATTATCCAGTGCCCGCTATCGCTATATTCAGCGTAAGCTAATTCGAATTGTTGAGCGTACAATGACAGCACTGACACAGCATGCAAATGTATCACACTTCAAACCAATTGCAATTGAGGCGTCGTTTGGTCCTGGACAACATGAACAGCTACCACCATTAGAGATTGATTTGACTGGTGGTAAGAAAATGTTTATGCGTGGACGTATTGATAGAGTGGATAGTGCAACGATAGATGACCGCTCTTATTTGCGGATTGTCGACTATAAATCCTCAGCTCGTGACCTTGATTTAAATGAGGTTTATTACGGATTATCCTTACAGGTCCTAACGTATTTAGATGTGGCAATGGAAAATAGTTCTTACTGGCTCTCAGGTGAAGCAGAGCCAGCAGGGGTACTGTATGTCCATGTCCATAATCCGATGCTGAAGCTGGATAAAGATTTGACGGACAGTGAAATAGAAGAGGATCGTTTAAAGCAGTATAAAATGAAAGGTTTGCTATCTGAAAATGCTGAAGCGATTTTATCGATGGACGAGCAATTGGAAGAAAGTAGCGGACATTCAAAAATCATTCCTGTCTATATGAAAAAAGATGGGACACCGTCTGAGTCACAATCGCGTATAGTTCCTGTCAATGATATGAAAAAGTTGCAGCATTTTGTTCGTCGTAAACATCAGGAGGCAGGGAATGGTATCTTATCTGGTGATACGGCCATTAGCCCCTATAAATTAAAAGCTAAAACGGCATGTGATTATTGTCAATTTGCTGCGGTTTGCCAATTTGATCCATCAGATGGTAAACAAAACTATCGTCAATTAATGCAAGCAAAGCCGAATGATATTGTCGATAAAATTCGGAAGGAGATAGAATAGCATGGTACAAACAATTCCTGTTAAGCCAGTAGATGTCACATGGACAGACGATCAGTGGAAGGCCATTTATGCTAGCGGTCAAGATACACTCGTTTCGGCTGCAGCAGGGTCGGGGAAAACAGCGGTTCTGATCAATCGTATGATTGAAAAAGTCATTGCTACTGAAAACCCGATCAATGTAGATGAACTATTGGTAGTGACCTTTACAAATGCCTCAGCCGCTGAAATGCGCCATCGTATGTCTGAGGCATTAGAAAAGGCGATAGCAGAAAATCCAACATCTAATCATTTAAGACGACAGCTAAGTCTTGTGAATAAAGCACAAATTTCTACGCTACATTCATTCTGTTTAGCAATTGTGAAGCAATATGCCTACTTACTCGATATAGACCCAGGCGTCCGTATTGCCAATGAAGCAGAAATAGCATTATTGCGAGATGATGTTTTAGCAGAAGTTTTAGAAGATGCCTACGATGCTGAGGATGAGGCTCACGTACAAGCTATCTATCGTCTTGTCGATAGCTTTACCTCAGATCGTGATGATCAAGCCATCGAAACGCTGATTAGTAAACTTTATGATACGTCTCGTGTCCATGCTGAGCCTCAAAAATGGCTTTGGAGCCTGCCGAAAGCATATGAATTAGCTGAGGAAGTGACAATCGATGATTTAGAGCTATCTCAATACGTCAAATTAACCGTACGTCATAGCCTGGAAGAGGCGTTTATGCTAATTTCTGAAATGCGCACAATTACATTACAGCCAGATGGACCTGCACCCTATGCAGAAACGGCAGAGGTAGATTTTGCTATGATTCAGGAAGGGATACGCATTAGTCAAA
This sequence comes from Lysinibacillus sp. GW823-FHT02G10, assembly GCF_058797135.1. Lineage (NCBI taxonomy): Bacteria > Bacillati > Bacillota > Bacilli > Caryophanales > Bacillaceae > Lysinibacillus > Lysinibacillus sp. GW823-FHT02G10. The sequence continues at coordinate 288,971 of NZ_JBXAJI010000003.1, read as the reverse complement.
GTGGGACATGGCAGGAGCTATTTGATTATTTTGCAACGGTTAAATGGTCTACCTTAAAGCGGGTATCAAAGGATGCACTAGTTAATGTAGAGCTACAGGAGCTTGCGAAGAAAAAACGAGAAGCAGCCAAAAAAATGATGAATAAAATCAAGGAGACATATTTTGTTCGTACCCCTGCACGGCTACTTGAGGAAATAAGGTTAATGGCACCGACCATTACTACGCTAGTTGAATTGACCACTACATTTAGTGAACAATTTCGACTAGCCAAGTTAGAACGGGGAATCATTGACTTTTCAGATTTAGAGCATTATGCACTTCAAATTTTAACGTTAGAGATAGATGGTGCACTTCATCCCTCACCGGTTGCACTAGATATGAAAAAGCGATTTAAAGAAGTACTTGTGGATGAATATCAGGATACCAATATGCTACAGGAAACCATCTTACAACTTGTCAAAACGGGTGAAGAACAAGATGGCAACCTTTTTATGGTTGGGGATGTTAAACAAAGTATATACCGTTTCCGATTAGCTGAGCCAAAGCTTTTTATGAGAAAATATAGTGAATACTTGGAGTCACCTGATGTAACGGGGATGCGAATTGATTTAAACGCTAACTTCCGAAGTCGAAAAGAAGTATTAAATGCTACAAACTATGTTTTTGCACAAATTATGGGTGAGCGTGTCGGTGAGATTTCGTATGATGACAATGCGTCACTAAAGCCTGCTGCGCCCTATGATGATAAAGAAATACCTGTTGAGCTGGTCGTATTGCATCCACCACAGGAAGAGGAAACACCAGAAGAACTGGAAGAACTAAGCAATGAGGCAACGGAGCTAGAGGAATTAAAAAAATCACAGTACGAGGCACGATTTATTATCGATCGTATACGTCAAATGATGGAAGATGGAACAACCGTATACGATACGAAAACAAAAACAGAGCGACCATTAAAGTATAGTGATATTGTGATTTTAATGCGCTCGATGACATGGTCAACAGACTTAGTAGAGGAATTTAAGCTGGCAGGGATTCCACTCTATGCAGAATCATCTAAAGGTTATTTTGACGCACTCGAAGTAATGATTATGTTAAATGTCCTGAAGGTAGTCGATAATCCCTATCAGGATATCCCCTTAGCCTCTGTACTGCGCGCACCGTTTGTTGGTTTAACGGAAAATGAGCTGGCGAAAATTCGTTTAGCCGATCAAAAGGTACCTTTTTATGATGCTTTACGACAATTTATTCGTAGTGAAGGACATGGTGTGCAAACCACTACATTTGAGAAGTTGCAACGCTTTATGCTAGCCTTTGAAAATTGGCGTGATTTAGCACGTCGTGGATCATTATCAGATTTAATTTGGAAAATTTATTTAGATACACATTATTATGAAATGGTTGGGGCAATGCCGAATGGCAAACAGCGTCAAGCAAATCTACGCGTATTACATGATCGTGCATTAATGTATGAAAAAACGGCATTTCGTGGGCTATTCCGTTTTTTACGCTTTATTGATCGTATGCGTACGCGTGGCGATGATTTAGGTACGGCCAAATCAATTGGCGAAAAGGATGATGTAGTACGTCTGGTGACAATACACTCTTCCAAGGGGTTAGAATATCCAGTCGTCTTTGTTGCAGGAATGGGACGTCCGTTTAATAAAATGGATTTTCATCAGCCCTATTTGTTTGATCAAGATTTTGGACTAGCTGTTAAGGCCATTGATCCCGAAAATCGTATCACCTATACATCGTTACCGTTTTTAGCATTGAAGGAGAAAAAAGAACTGGAGATGCGTGCAGAAGAAATGCGTGTCTTATATGTTGCGATGACTCGTGCGAAGGAGCGTTTGATTTTAGTAGGCTCAGTGAAGAACTGGGAGAAAACACGCGACAACTGGCAGGACGCACAAAGTTTACCAATGGATGCACCGCTTCAAGAATATTTACGTGCAAGAGCTAATAGCTATTTGGACTGGGTTGGCCCAGCAGTAGCAAGACATGCAGATTTTGCAGTAGTAGCAAGCACATCTTATAAAGAAGTGGAGGATCAATCACATTGGTGGGTTCAAGCCATCGATACAAAGCATTATTCATATGAGATAGAGGCGATGGGCGATGAAGTACAGCAAGTGCTTGCGATGCAAGAGGATGAGGACTTGCTGGCTGAAATCACTACCCGCTTTCAAGCGCAGTATGTCTATCAAAAATCTACAAGAAAGCGCTCCAAAACATCTGTTAGTGAAATAAAGCGATTAGAAAATTTACAGCGCCAGGAGGAACCTGAATTTTATTTTGCCTCTCCTATCAAGCAAAAGGCTTCGTCCATTGCACCTCGACCCGCTTTTTTACAGGAGCAACAGCTAACTGGTGCTGAAATTGGTACAGCTGTACACACAGTGATGCAGCATGTTCCTCAATATGGCTTTAGTCATATCGATGCTGTAAGGGACTTTGTGGAGGATTTAGTGGCAAGACAGCTTTTAACAGAGGCGGAGGGCAAAGTAGTTCCGCAAGCGAAAATTTATCGTTTTTTTGAGACAGAAATAGGGCAACGCTTTCAACGCGCAAGGCAGATACGTAGAGAAATGCCGTTTACAATTAGTAGAATCGATGAAGATGGTGATGCTCAAATTGTGCAAGGGATCATTGACTGCCTATTTGAGGATGAATACGGTAATTGGGTCTTGTTGGATTATAAAACGGATCGTATACAATCTCATTTTGCGCAGGAGCCAGCCTTGTCAAAGGAAATACTAGGTCGTTATGCCGTACAGCTTCGTGTTTATAGCGAAGCCATTGAATCCATCTTACACATCAAGGTGAACGATAAAGTATTATTTTTATTCGATAATGAACAGACCATACACGCATAAAGAACTTGTTACGGGCAAAGTGGGGCAAAGTTTTTTCTTGCCCTGCTTTCACCATAGCTGCTAGTCAAGAGGAGGCTATTTTGTGGAGTTAAAACCAACAATGTTGCAGGAACGAATAGCAACATTAGATATTTTACGAGGTATTAGTTTAGTAGGTATCTTATTAGTAAATATGTATACCTTTTATTTGCCAATGCCGCATATTGATTTGGCATCATGGTTTACAACCCCATCAGATATTGTTTGGCAGAAAAATATAGATATTTATGTGCAAGGCAGCTTTTACCCGCTTTTTGCCATGCTATTTGGTTATGGGCTAGCCATGCAGTGGCAAAAGGCTCAAAGTCGTCAACAAAACTTTTATACCCTGGGGCTTCGTAGACTGTCCATCCTGTTTGCTTTTGGTTTTATCCATGCTGTGCTAATTTGGTGGGGCGACATATTAATGATGTATGCATTTTGTGGCGTTTTCTTAGTGCTTTTACTACGATTGAGTCCCATCTGGCTATTAGCGAGTGCTTTGATTATTAATGGCTTGATGCAAGCTTTTATGCTCTTTGTAGTAGGGATTGTAAATTTTAATACAAAAGTAGATGATTACTTAGATATCGTTTCAGTAGAGAAGGCCATCACGGCTTATGGGACAGGAAACTGGGTAGATGCCTTTTTGCAACGCTTAACAGATTTATCGACGCAGGCAGGCATCGAGATGTGGTTTGTCGCACTGTTCACGATTTTACCGTATATGTTAATAGGTGCCGCTGCCTCTAAATGGCGTTTAGTAGAACGGGCTAAAGAATTGAAGTGGCTCTGGCTGACGTTTGCAATTGCTGGATTGGTCATCGGTATTGGTATAAAAAGCTTATCTATTATGTTTACAAGAACATATTTACTAGATTATTTAAAGGTATACATAGGGGGCCCAGTTCTATCGGTGGGCTATATTGGGGTCATTGTGTTACTTTGCTTAGTGCCAATAATGCTAAAACTACTTAGTCCTTTTGCTAAAATCGGACGCATGTCATTAACGATGTATATTCTTCAATCTATTATAGGTACTTGTTTATTCTACCAATTTGGCTTTGGCTGGTATGGTAAAGTAAGTGTAGAAACAGGGGTATTAATTGCTGTCGGCATTATTGTTGTGCAAATGATCATAGCAGAAATCTGGTTATCTAAGTGGAAACAAGGGCCGTTAGAGACAATATGGCGTAAATTAACATATAAGCAAAAAGTAGAAGTGCGTTAATATATTCCTCTTCACATGCATATTTTATGAAGATATAACAACTTATAAAAATGTTGTCGCAAAAATGAGGTAATTTCTATCATATTGTTGTATTATGTAGAAAAAAGAAGGAGCTCTTTCAATCATGAAAATTTTATCATTCAAATTAGGTGGACATGTAAGCTTTGGACCAAAAGTAAAAAAAGAAGAAGCGGTATGGGATGTACTCGCTATTCAAAGTGAACTTCAAGTTCTCCCTTCTTTTTCAAGTTCAATCGTGGATGGCATTGCTTTAGGCTTTGATTTTGTGGAACAGATTCGTAAATTAGTAGAAGCAGCGGAAAAATCAGATAATGCTAATAGTTTTAAACGTGAATTTACAGAGATCGAATGGCTTTCACCAATTCCACGTACACCTAAAAATATTATGTGTATTGGTAAAAACTATGATGAACATGCAAAGGAAATGGGTGCAGAGGCAGCACCAACGGATTTAATGGTATTCACAAAATCACCAACTGCAATTGCTGCAGATGGACAAACAATTTCCATTCATGCAGATCTTTCTTCAAAAATGGATTATGAAGGTGAGCTAGCTATCGTTATTGGTAAACGTGGCAAAAACATTCCTAAAAACTTAGCGTTTGATTATGTATTTGGTTATACAATTGCCAATGATGTAACAGCTCGTGATTTACAAGAGAAACATAAACAATTCTTCTTGGGTAAAAGCTTGGATGGTACTTGCCCTCTTGGACCATACCTTGTGACAAAGGATGAGATCCCAAATCCACAAGACTTAACAGTAGTGACAAAGGTCAATGATGAAGTACGTCAAAATGGCTCTACGAAAGATATGATGTTCTCTGTTGAAACGTTAGTATCCATCCTATCTCAGCATGTAACATTAGAGCCAGGAGATGTGATTTTAACAGGTACGCCAGCTGGTGTTGGCAAAGGGATGAACCCGCCGCAATTCTTAAAAGCTGGAGATACAGTAAAAGTATCTATTCAAGGAATTGGTACTTTAGTCAACCATTTTGAATAATGATGATATCAATCCGCGTGAGTCTATACTCCGCGGATTTTTTACTGCTTTAAGGCATAGTAACAGAAGTAAAAACTATGAGATGCAAGGATTCCAAGTTTTAAATGATGTAAATTGTGTGAACACTATTGTAATATTTGAAACCCTTTCCATCGCATGGTAGGATAGAGTTTGATAGAAAAAGAATGAGGGGGATAAACATGAGTTTTTTAACTAGCCAAACGCATTTGCATATTACTACGTGGGTAGTAGGTATTGTCATCTTTTTAATTGCGGCACTAATGGGCAAGCAATCAAAAGGCTTACATATGACATTACGTCTGTTTTATGTACTAATAATCATCACAGGTGGGGCATTATTTATCGAGGCAATGGACTATGGTAAAGGTATGCTTTACGGATTTAAGTTCTTAGGTGGCATACTTGTAATTGGCATGATGGAAATGGTCTTAGTGCGTCAAAAGAAAAATAAACCAACAGCTATGTTTTGGATTTTATTTGCAGTATTCCTATTAATCACTTTGTTCCTAGGATTTAAACTGCCAATGGGTCAAGATTTCTTAGCATAATGATTTAAAAGTCGTGAAGTAGTTGCTTCACGGCTTTTATTTTGTAAACGAAAACGGAAGACGGAATTGACACCTTTTTGTCGTAATTCATTTCGCTTTTACGCAAAATCTTTGGAAAAGATAGCGACGTGACAGAGTTATTTGGTAAAATGACGTTGATTGGTTTGAAAGAGAGGGAATAACAGTGAAATTTAAGAAGTGGATAAGTGCGACGGCTGCATCACTTTTATTAGCAACTTCATTAGTAAGTACTATACCAGTAGCACATGCGGATGAATCAGCGACTAGAACAATAGCAGAAGAAAGCATCTATGATTTACTCGTTGACCGTTTCTTTAATGGCTCGGGCACAAACGATTTTGATACAAATACGCAGGACCCTTCGAAATTTGCAGGGGGCGATTTTACAGGTTTACAGGATAAATTGAAATTTATCGGTGAGATGGGCTATACAATTGTTTCCATTGGGCCTATTTTTTCTACAGAGAAGTATGATGGATCAATGCCCACAAGTTATACTACAATAGAACGTCATTTTGGAACAACGGAAGAATTCCAAAGTACTGTAGAGGCCTACAAAGCGAAAAATATGTCCATTATGGTGGATTTTCCACTTACAAATGTGAGTCCAAATCATGAGTGGGCAAAGGATGCATCGAAAGCGGATTGGATTGTATCTACCAATAATGGACAAGTACAGTGGGATTTATCGAATAAGGATGTGCAAGAAGCACTTATTCAAGCAGTAACTGAATTTGTTTCTACATATGACATCGGTGGCATTCGTTTAACAAATATCGCAGGGGCTGATACAGCGTTTATGAATGCAGTAATAGCTGCATTAAAAGAGACAAAAACATCACTTTATGTGATAGCAAATGAAGAAAGCGATGCTGACTTTGATGCAACTTTCTCACCTGTAACGGCAGATATCTATCGTAATATATTTAAAAACGTGGATATGGATTCTTCTAAATTAATGGAACCCTTCACAGGAGAAAAACCGACACAAATTATGGTGGATTCACTTGAAACCCATCGTTTTACATTTGACTCTGCTAATGAAAATATGTTCCCACCTACCCGCTTAAAAATGGCGATGGGTGCTTTATTTATGCTACCAGGAATTCCTGTCGTACAATACGGGACAGAAATTGCTATGAATGGGGAAGCAAAACCAGATACACACCAGCTTTATAACTTTAAAACAGACGAAGAACTGATTGATTATATTAAAAATGTTCAATCTTTACGTAATCAATCAGCTACTTTACGTAATGGCGATTTTGAAGTCATTACAAATGAAAATGGCCTTCTTGTCTTTACACGTTCTTCTGACGAAGAAAAGTGGGTAATCATGGTTAATAATACTGGTAAAACACAACGCGTCGACTTAACACCTGAACAACTTGGTGAAGGGAAAATGCTGAACGGTATTTTACATGAGGAAAAAGTTCGCTTAAATGAAAAAGAAGTCTATCCTGTTATTTTAGACAGAGAAATGGTTGAAATTTATCAAGTTCGCAATGATGAAGGCTTAAACACTCCTTATATGGTGGCTCTTGGCTTAGTATGGGTGATCTTTATTGGCTTTGTTGTCATCATCATTAAACGAGGGAAAGTTCGTCGTCAGGAGCAAGACGTCCAATAATAATAACACGACAAAAAAGCATGCCAGGAACCATCCTAGCATGCTTTTTATTAGCCTTCAAAGCTTTTATTTGTGAAGAAAATTGCAATAGTCCCAGGTCCGACATGTGAGCCGATCGCGGAACCTATCATGGTAATTTGCACAGCTTGAGGTGAAAAACGCTCCTGAATAGAGGCTTTTGCTTCATTCGCAAAGGCAGCGTCGTCACTATGGCTAATACCTACGATTTTATTTGTAAAGCTGCCACCACGCTCCTGCATTAAATCTAACATACGATTAAGTGCTTTTTTTCGACCGCGTGACTTTTCAATCGGTACAAGTTTGCCATCTTCTACATTTAAAATAGGCTTAATACTAAGAAGGCCACCTAAAAATGCACTAGCTTTTGATACACGACCACCTTTTGCAAGGTAATCTAAGTCTTCTACTGTAAATAAATGCTCGACCTGAGGTGCAAGGGTATTTATTTTAGAGGCCATGTCTTCTAAGGATACTCCTATATTTCGCAGTCGTACAGCTTCTTCCACGACAAGGCCATGTCCTAGTGATGCGCATTTAGAGTCGATAATGACTAGTTTTAAGGAAGGATACTGCTCAAGTACCTGATTGCGAATCATTTGAGCGGTACTATATGTGCCTGATAATTCTGATGAAAAAGCGATATAAATACCTTCTTCATCATTTTTGGCTAGCTCCTCAAAATGCTTCAAAAAGAGCTCAGGTGACACTTGTGATGTTTTTGGCTGAGCACCTTGGCGTATTGCATCATAGATCTCTTTGGAATCAATTGAAATCACATCTTCATATTCTTTGTTGTTCAATTGCACTCGTAAAGGGAGTAGCACGACATCTTTTTCTTCATAGTAAGATTTTGGTAGATCACATCCACTATCCGTAAAAATCTTCATTCTCTTGTCCCCCTAATTTCAACTTACTTTTAAAGCTTTTTAACTTTATTCAGTAGATACTCACTTTAGATAAATGGAAGGGGTACCACTGAATAAAGTTAAACTGGTAAAAATGGAATGTTAACTTGAACTTACTACTTAACTATGATAATTTCAAGCGTTCAATGAGTATTTTTGCAATTCCATCATCATTATTCGTTGTCGTAATTTCATTGGCAATGTTTTTAAGACTTGAAATACCGTTCCCCATCGCTACACCAAGTCCAGCATATTCGATCATTTCTAAATCATTGTCTTCATCACCAAATGCGATGATGCGCTCACGAGGAATACCTAAATCTTTTGCGACATGTGCAATACCCACAGCTTTATTTAAGCCGCGACGCACAATTTCAATAATATGAAGTGGCGCGCCCCAGCGACGATGCTCGATGACTTCAGCATGCACTGCCTGTAAATGATCACGTATAATAACCGAATTGGCTTCATTTGCCTGAATCAGCAAACTTGTAGGATTTTCCAATAGGTGTGTGTATAAATCGCCAAGTGTAATTTTTGGGTTACCCATATTAAAGATATTTAAGATACGATCGTCCTCTGTGTGAACATAAACTTCATCTTTTACCTCAGCGATAATATTTTCGTATTCATAACTGTTAATAGAATCAACGACATCATGTACGACACTTAAATCAATTGGTGTGTGCATATGTTGCCAAGAGACATTTTTAGGATGATGCACATATGCGCCATTAAAATTAACAATGGGTGTAGTGAGCCCAAGTTCTTGATAATAAATAGTACTTGCTCGGTAAGGACGTCCTGTCGCAATCATCACTTGATGCCCTTGTTCCTTAGCCTGCAATAATGTTTTTTTCGTTTTTGCAGAAATTTGCTGTTGATCTGTTAATAAAGTTCCATCTAAGTCTAATACGATTAAATGCGGTTTCATAGCTCGTTGCCCCTTTCCTATAGTTTGAATAGTATCTCTTTGTCTTACATTCGTCAAAATTTTGTCACAGTGAAAAAAGTTTGCTAACATAAAGATGAGAGAATAGTTGGGAGTGACAATAATGTTTGTAGAAAAAGAAGTGTGGGGAAATATTCCTTTATTACATATACATACAGACAATATGAATGAAGAAACCCCGGTAGTCATTTTTTTGCATGGCTTTATGAGTGCAAAAGAACATAACTTACACTATGCATACCAATTGGTGCATAAAGGGGTGCGTGTCCTATTGCCAGATGCAAAATTTCATGGTGAGCGTAGCGAAGGCCTAACAGAAATGCAAATGAATTTAAATTTTTGGGACATTGTTTTAAATTCTATTCATGAAGTACAACAATTATATGATGTATTAAAGAATAAAAATTTATTAGCTAGTCATAAAATTGGCATAGGAGGCACTTCAATGGGTGGCATCGTGACATCAGGCTGTCTGAAACTTTATGATTGGATACAAACAGCTGCAATATGCATGGGTGCACCTGGTTTTATAAAATTGGGTGAATACCAATTGCAACAATTTGCTAAAAGCGGAGTTAACTGGCCGATGTCAGAGGAAGACGTAGAAAAAATTAATGAAGCCCTTGCTAAATATGATGTCAGTTTAACACCAGAAAAATTCGCGGGTCGCCCTGTATTCTTTTGGCATGGAGAATTAGATAAAACAGTTCCTTTTCACGAAACGTATAAATTTTATGAAACATTACGGGAATACTATGAAGCAAACCCTGAATATTTAAAGTTCATGGTTAACAAAAGGGCTGGACATGCTGTACCACGTGACGGTATGCTAGCAGCTACAGCATGGCTTGCACAGCATTTGGCATAACAGGGTGCATCTGCTATGATAAGGTTAACACTATGATGGAAGGAGAAATACGAATGGATCAGGATATGAAAGATAGCATGTTAGGTGCTTTAGAAAACGTAATTGATCCTGAGCTTGGCATTGATATTGTCAACTTAGGTTTAGTATATGATGTGGAATTAGATGATGAAGGTGTTGCAACTGTTACGATGACACTAACATCTATGGGCTGCCCACTTGGTCCAGTCATTGTGGATCAAGTGAATACGGCGTTAGGTGAACTTCCAGAAGTGAAAAGTACAAATGTTAATATTGTATGGAATCCACCTTGGTCGAAAGATAAAATGTCACGCTATGCCAAAATGGCATTGGGCGTACGTTAAAATGGATTATTTAAAACCCTGCTTATTTTTCAATAAGCAGGGTTTTTGCTTGTAACGAAACTAATCGATACGGCATATTTGTAATGGACAATTTTCACAGGCAATTTCATTTTTTAAAAATTGTAAATCATGAATGGTAATAAATCCTTTATCAAAAGTGATAATCTCATGTTTTTTTAAATCATTCAGCATACGATTAATCATTTCCCGACTTGTCGCACACAGATTTGCAATTTCTGTATTTGTTAGCTGAAAATCAATAAAAATCGAGTCATTTTCTACAGGTTTACCATACGTATTGGACAGCCGAATGAGCGTTGAAAATAGAGCACCTTTTTTACCGTTTAACACTAAATCGCGCAAACGACTCTGATGCTTTAAGTTTTCTGTTTGTAGCCACTTCATGTATTCCACCATAACTGTCGGCTGCTCTTCTAGTAAATGCTCCAAAGATTTACGACTCAAAACATACAACGTAGAGGGTTCTAAAACTTTGGCAGTCATTGAATTATAGACGAGATTACAAAATAACGAACCTTCTCCTATTATGCTGTCAGGGCCACAAATACGAATGGTTAATTCCTTACCCGTCTCGGATTCTTGGCTAATCGAAATAACACCTGATTGGATGTAATAAATTTCTTTTGCCCGTTCACCCTCTAGAAAAATTTTATTTCCTTTATTCACTTTGATAAAAACACCGTGGTTTTGAAAAAGTTCTTTAATTTTTTCAAACATATTATCCATTAAAACCATATCTCCAACACATCGCTTTCTTTTTGTAATAAATGGCGATTATTACAAAAGGATAGTGGATTTCGATACTAAAACATAGAAACATACCATTATTATAACGTAAACTTCCATAATAAGTGAAAAAATTTTAGGACGATTTCTTTGCTAAGCATTGTCGAGTGATGTAAAATAAAGTTAGTCAAAAAAGGTCAAACTTTTTTTCTAATGAATAAGAATGGGTATATAAATAATGAGAAATATGAAAAAAAGGAGTGCTAGCTATGCAATTTCAACAAACAGACAATAAAAAACCATTAGAACAATTTGGACGCAATTTAATTGAAGAAGTAAAAAACGGCAAGATGGATCCTGTTATCGGGCGTGATGAAGAAATTCGAAATGTAATTCGTATTCTAACACGTAAAACAAAAAATAATCCTGTATTAATCGGTGAACCAGGAGTTGGTAAAACGGCAATTGTGGAAGGTTTAGCACAGCGTATTGTTAAAGGTGATGTACCAGAAGGCTTGAAAGAATGTGTATTATATGAATTAGATATGAGTGCGTTAATCGCTGGTGCAAGTTATCGTGGACAATTTGAAGAACGCTTAAAAGGTGTGCTAAAAGAAGTAAAAGAATCAGAAGGACAAATCATTCTATTTATTGATGAAATTCATACGATCGTAGGTGCAGGAAAAACAGATGGCGCTATGGATGCAGGAAATATGCTAAAACCTATGCTAGCACGTGGTGAATTACACTGTATTGGTGCTACTACCTTAGACGAATATCGTATGTACATTGAAAAGGATCCTGCCTTAGAACGTCGATTCCAGCAAGTACTAGTACGTGAGCCATCTATAGAGGATACGGTATCCATTTTACGTGGTTTAAAGGAACGCTTTGAATTACATCACGCAGTACGTATTCATGACAGAGCAATTGTTGCGGCAGCAGAACTATCCAATCGCTATATTACAGAACGATTTTTACCTGATAAGGCCATTGATTTAATTGATGAGGCTTGTGCAATGATTCGTACAGAAATTGATTCAATGCCACAGGAATTAGACGCAGTCACACGTCGTATTATGCAGCTTGAAATTGAGGAACAGGCATTGCGTAAGGAAAAGGACGAGGCAAGTAAAAAACGTCTGGAGCAATTACGCGAAGAATTAACTAAGTTAAAAGAGTCATCTAAGGGCATGCGACAACAATGGGAAGCAGAAAAAGAAAAACTACACGATATTCAGAAAAAACGTGAAACATTGGATAAATATCGTCGTGATCTAGATGAGGCAGAAAGTAAATATGATTTAAATAAAGCTGCTGAATTACGTCATGGTAAAATTCCAACACTTGAAAAAGACATTCAGGTACTTGAAAAGGAATTAGAGAACGGTGCAGAATCTCGTATTTTACGTGAAGAGGTAACAGCAGATGAAATCGCTGCAATTGTTTCACGTTGGACAGGAATCCCTGTAACAAAATTAGTAGAGGGTGAGCGTGAAAAACTATTACGTTTAAAAGATACATTACATGAACGTGTGGTTGGACAAGATACAGCAGTTCAATTAGTGACAGAAGCGGTATGGCGTGCACGTGCAGGTATCAAAGATCCACACCGACCTATTGGTAGCTTTTTATTTTTAGGTCCAACTGGTGTAGGTAAAACAGAACTTGCCAAGGCACTTGCTGCACAGTTATTTGATTCAGAAGATCACTTTATTCGGATTGATATGAGTGAATACATGGAGAAACATAGTGTGTCTCGACTTGTTGGGGCTCCTCCAGGCTATGTGGGCTATGAGGAAGGTGGACAACTAACGGAAGCAGTTCGCCGAAATCCTTATTCTGTGGTGCTACTAGACGAGATTGAAAAAGCTCATCCTGATGTGGCGAACATTTTATTGCAAATTTTAGATGATGGGCGCATTACAGATAGTCAGGGACGAATGGTGAATTTTACAAATACAGTAGTCATTTTAACTTCGAATATCGGATCAAGTTATTTAATGGAGGCAAAGGAAAATGATGCGGCTGTGGAGGACTTAGTCATGTCAGCCCTACGACAACATTTTAAACCTGAGCTATTAAACAGAATGGATGATATCATCTTCTTCCATGCATTATCTACTAAACATTTTACTGCGATTGCCTGGAAGTATGTGGAGCAATTGATTAAACGTGTAGCAGAGCAAGAAATTACTTTATCTGTCGAGCAAGAAGTCATTGATTGGGTAGTAGAGCAAGGTGCAGATGCCCAATTTGGAGCAAGACCACTAAAACGCTTTGTACAGCGACATATCGAAACAACCGTTGCTAAAGAACTATTACGCGGAGAAGTTTTACCAGGGGAGACGTTGCATGTGAAAATGCATGAGGGTCAATGTGTTGTGGAAAAATAACAGAAAAAACCTGTTCGGCATGAAGCTGAACAGGTTTTTTCTAGCTGAATTAATGATGGTCTGCAGCTTCTGGTGTAGGGTCGTTTGGAATGATTGCTCCAATAATAAAGATAAGGATGGAGAATACAACAGAAACGATTGCTCCAGTTTTGAAATCAAATGGTACACCAAGTACAGAGCTGACTACGTAGTTTAACATAGAAACTAGTAGGAATGACCATATGAACGTTACGATATATTGCATTAATTTCACCTCAACCGAACTTTTTTCATCATAAGGTTTTACTCATATTCATTATCATATCATAACATAAATCAAAAAAAAATGAACCATTTATGTGAAACATGGCGATTTTGTCACAACAAATATGAGATTTAGTATTTTATGTTTAGTAATGTAAAGTATTTAGGAACAGCTCTGGAATAGGGGAATGCGCTCCTAAGCGGGTGAAAAGTGCTCCAAAAGGGAAGAACACCGCTCATACATGATGCAAGGTGCTTTGAAAAATAATGAACAAGCTCAACAAAGTACGATAGATAAAGCTCTAAATAGAATAACCTCATTCCATAAAATTCTTCACTTCTATATTCAAAGAACACTACCCTCAGCCGCATAAATTTTAAATCATCTTGCGTCATTCCTTTTATATGCGTTATAATTATGACCAGTTACTAATAATTGATAGTAAGAAAGCTGAGGGGTTGCTATATGAACGCTGGTATTATAGGAATAGGCAAATATGTTCCTGAGAAGGTCGTTACAAATTTTGATTTGGAAAAAATCATGGATACTTCTGATGAATGGATTCGTACTCGAACAGGCATTGAAGAACGTCATTTTGCGGCAGATGATCAGGAAACTTCAGATTTGGCAGTAGCTGCTGCAAAAGAAGCTATTGCAAATGCGGGTATTACGCCTGAGGAAATTGGTTTAATTCTTGTAGCAACTGTCACACAGGATCAAACTTTTCCAAGTGTAGCTTGTATGATTCAGGAACAAATCGGAGCAGTAAATGCTGCAGCAATGGATCAAGCAGCAGCATGTGCAGGATTTATATATAGTTTAGTGACAGCAAAGCACTTTGTTGAGGCAAATGCTTATAAATATGTCTTAGTAGTAGGTGTTGAAAAGCTGTCTAAAGTCGTTGATTGGGAAGATCGCAATACAGCTGTATTATTTGGCGATGGTGCCAGTGCAGCTATCATTGGGCAAGTCTCTGAAGGTAGAGGTATTCTATCCTTTGAACTTGGTGCAGATGGTACAGGCGGAAAGAATCTTTATTTAACGAAGCAAGATACAATTGCGATGAATGGTCGTGAAGTGTTTAAATTTGCTGTTCGACAAATGGGTGAATCGGCTGTTAATGTATTAGAGAAAGCGGGATTAACAAAAGAAGACGTTGATTTCCTAGTGCCACATCAGGCAAATATACGTATTATGGAATCTGCACGTGAGCGTTTAGAGCTACCACCAGAAAAAATGTCAAAAACGATTCATAAATACGGAAATACTTCAGCAGCATCTATTGGTATTTCCTTGGTAGATGAGCTCGAAGCAGGTAAGATTAAAGAGGATGATTTATTAGTCCTTGTAGGTTTTGGTGGCGGCTTAACATGGGGTGCCGTAGCCATGAGATGGGGAAAATAAGTAGGAAAAATGCTTGAGGGGAGTAAGACAATGAGTAAAAGACGAGTAGTAATTACAGGAATTGGCGCAGTTACACCACTAGGAAATAGCATCGAAGAAACATGGGCAAACATTAAAGCTGGTAAATCTGGCATTGGTGAGCTGACACGTTTAAATAAAGATCTTTTTGCCGCAAAAATCGCAGCAGAAGTAAAGGACTTTGATATTGAAAAATACATTGATCGTAAAGAAGCACGTAAAATGGATCGCTTCACACAATACGCATTAGCGGCTTCTATTATGGCAATGGAAGATGCACAGCTAACAATTGATGAAGAGCTAGCTCCACGTGCAGGTGTATGGATTGGTTCTGGTATCGGTGGGATGGAAACATATGAACAACAATTTTTAACATTCCAAGAGCGTGGCGCAAGACGTGTTAGTCCTTTCTTTATACCAATGATGATTCCTGATATGGCATCGGGCCAAGTCTCTATTCACTTTGGTGCAAAGGGGATAAATTCTTGTTCTGTAACGGCATGTGCTTCAGGCACAAACTCTATTGGTGATGCCTTTAAAGTAATTGAGCGTGGAGATGCTGATGTTATGATTTCTGGTGGTGCTGAATCACCAATCGTAACAATGGCGGTTGCAGGTTTTTGTGCCAATACAGCACTATCATTAAATCAAGATCCACAAGCTGCATGTCGCCCATTCGATAAAAACCGAGATGGCTTTATTATCGGAGAAGGAGCGGGTATTGTCATTTTAGAAGAATATGAACATGCAAAAGCTCGTGGTGCCAAAATCTATGCTGAAGTTTTAGGTTATGGTGCAACTGGGGATGCGCATCACATTACGGCTCCAGCTCCAGAGGGTGAAGGTGCAGCACGTGCGATGACGCAAGCATTAACAGATGGTGGCGTAGAGCCATCACAAGTTGATTATATTAATGCCCATGGTACAAGTACGCCATATAACGATTTATTCGAAACACAAGCTGTGAAAACTGCTTTTGGTGATCATGCGTATAACCTTGCAATGAGCTCAACAAAATCTATGACGGGTCACTTATTAGGAGCAGCAGGTGGTGTGGAAGCTATTTTCACAGCATTAGCCCTTAAAGAAGGGATTTTACCACCTACAATCAATTTAAAAGATCCTGATCCTGAATGTGATTTAGATTATGTTCCAAACGAAGCAAGAGAAGCAAATATTCAATATGCAATGAGTAATTCTCTTGGTTTTGGTGGTCATAATGCAAGTCTCCTATTCAAAAAATATGAAGCATAATAGATAAACATAAAAAACGTCAGCCAAATTTAAATGGCTGACGTCTTTTTTTATAGTTTTGTGAATAAATGATAAGTAAGAAGAAATAGAAAGGATGCCATTACTATGTTTCGTCTCTTTTTATTTTTAGTAAGTTATGGCTTAATGATCCTCTCTGTAGGGAATCTCATATTGTATTTAAATTACCGCACACTAGGTTATTCATGGAAGGTTGTTTTCAAATTTATTTTTCAAACAACAGAATTTTATATGGCGGTAGGAGCCTGTATCATCATCTGCGCAGTTGTGCTTGATTTGGGCTTTGATCGATCCTCAGACAAGCCGTAAGTTTAGCGACGTGCGCGACCAAGACCCATAGCATCTTCCATACGTTTTAATGTAGCACTAGCAATCACATTCGCCTTTTCAGCACCTTCATCTAGAATGACATCTAATTCTGATGATTCTACTAGATGATAGAATTTCTCTTGAATAGGTGTTAGGTGTTCAATTACTGCTGTTGCTACACCCTGCTTGAATCCACCATAACCAATTCCCTCATATTTTTTGACTAAATCTTCAACGGCTACCCCTGAAATAGCTGATTCGATTGTCAATAAATTTGAAACACCTGGTTTATTTTCCACATCAAATGCAACGATGCCGTCAGAGTCAGTTACAGCTGATTTAATTTTTTTCTCAATGTCTTTCGCAGTATCTAATAAGCGAATTGTCGCTTTCGTATTTGGATCTGATTTACTCATTTTCTTTGTTGGCTCTTGTAAGGATTTAATGCGTGCGCCAGCTTTAGGTAATTGAATTTCCGGAATTGTTAAAACATCGCCAAAGCGTTTGTTAAAGCGTTCTGCAAGGTCACGAGTTAGCTCAATATGCTGCTTCTGATCATCGCCGACAGGGACAATATTTGTGTTATAAAGTAGAATGTCTGCAGCCATTAGCGGTGGATATGTTAAAAGAGCAGCAGATACGCTTTCCTTACCATGTGATTTATCTTTGAATTGTGTCATACGTTCTAGCTCACCAATAGACGCAACACATTGTAACATCCATCCTGCCTGAGCATGCGCTGGCACCTCTGATTGAATAAATAATGTCGATTTTTTAGGGTCAATGCCAGTAGCAATGTAGGTAGCAGCAAGCTTACGAATACTTTCTCGTAATTCTTTAGGATCTTGTGCAACAGTGATGGCATGTTGATCAACGATACAATAAATAGCGTTTCCTTCATCTTGTAGTGCCGGGAACTGCTTGAATGCTCCTAAATAGTTCCCTAATGTTACGATACCTGTAGGCTGTACGCCAGAAAAAATAGTTGTCATTAAAAAATTCCTCCTCGAATTCAATTGCTGTAACTTGTGTCACAGCGTTGGCTTCACCTTTCAACTTGGTGATGAAGACAAAAAAACATCATGCGTCCTCATTAGATTTTTTCTAATGAAGGGACGAATGATGTTTGAATCCGCGGTACCACCCAGCTTGCCTAAAAAGGCCACTCAGCTTCGTAACGTGAAGGGACGAGCTTTGCTAATAGCTTCAAGTAGCGTTCACAAAGCTAACTCGGAAGTCCATTCCACATGCATCCACGATCTGTTTACAGCAACCACAGACTCTCTATACGTGAATTAGCATATGTACTACTCTTCGTCAGCGTTTTTCTCAATTTAAATTGTTCAAATTGATTTGATTGCAAAGAATTATATTATAAAGATTCCTTTGTGTAAAGTCAGACTTTTGACGGTGTTTTTTTTCTAGAAAAAATTATATGCTTTTTTTGTTATGTAATTTTGTTATAAATTTATAATTTTTTATTAAAAAATTGTTTGGATGTACACATGGGATTGACAATTTTCTCGATTATTTTTCTTAAATGAGAACAACTGAGATATCTGTTTAGATGTTTAAAATGCTTTAAAAATGGGAATGGTAGTAGTAGCACATAAGTTTGAAGAAAATACATCATATTTGAAAGCTGTATGAATAGACAGAATATTTATGGATAGGTTCAGATTTTTTTATTGGAACTATATTCAAATACAGCTGAGTACTGTATAATGGTACTGTGTATTTTACATTACATTAATTCTAATTTAACACATTGGTTCTGGTTTATAGATAATGATTTTTAAATGAAAGGATGTGTCAGAATGATCGTAACCCTATTTACATCACCAAGTTGTACCTCTTGTCGTAAAGCAAAAGCTTGGTTAGAGGAGCACGAAATTCCATATACAGAACGTAATATATTTTCTGAACCGCTTAGCATAAGTGAAATAAAAAAAATTTTACGTATGACAGAAGATGGGACTGATGAAATCATTTCCACTCGTTCTAAAATATTCCAAAAATTAAATGTGGACGTTGAAAGCTTACCATTACAACGTTTATATGAATTAATTCAGGAATATCCTGGCTTACTACGTAGACCAATTATTTTAGATGAAAAACGTCTGCAGGTTGGCTACAATGAAGATGAAATTCGTCGTTTCTTACCTCGAAAAGTTCGAGCATATCAATTACAAGAAGCGCAACGAATGGTGAATTAAACCTTTCTATTCTGAATAATATATGTAATAGATGTTACAGATGTGGAATACATGTTGTGACATCTTTTTTTTATGTTTTACTTCTGTAAAACCTTCTATATGAAGTATAATAATTAATAGGGAAAAGTCATATATTTCCGTAAAAGTATGTTAAACTTGATTTAAGTTAAATAGTTTACTACAATTTCAATAATTCAAATATCTTCTGTGAAACGGTGTATATCCTTTTCATTTTATGACAGAACAGCATACAATAGAGTTAGAGACAACTGTGAACACAAAAATTCATGTTTACGGTTACTCGATGGTTTTACTGTAGTGTGGTCAAAGGTTGAAAAACAAATGCAGTATGAAGGTTAAAAACAAAGAATAAAAGCATACTAATGAAACAAACTGTTTTTCGACATATGACAGTGAAGGGAGATGAGGTCTAGTGGACATCGAACGTGTAAATGAAAATACACTCAAGCTCTTTATTACGTACAATGATATAGAGGATCGCGGCTATAGTCGTGAAGAAATTTGGTACAATCGAGCAAAGGGTGAACAACTTTTTTGGGATATGATTGATGAAGTAAACACGGAGGATTATTTTGATGTAGAGGGTCCGATTTGGATTCATATCAATGCATCTGAAGTAGGCTTAGAAATCATTGTCACACGTGCACATATTTTAAAAGACGGTGAAACATTAGATGGTCATTCGAATTTTGATGAACACAAAGATATGTTTGCACCATTCGATGAAGTTGGAGAGGATCTTCTTAGCCAACTAACTCAATTTGGTGACATGGATGAGTCAGAATTATTTATGGATACAGACATTTATGTTTATAAATTTAAAGATATTGATGAGTTAATCCCTGTCGCAAAACGAATGACAGACGAATTAGTGGATTCCTCATTATTCAAATATGAAAATTGGTACTATCTAGTTGTTGATTTCGGAAACGCAGATGAGGATTTAAATCGTCATGATAGAAATGCAGTTATCAAGGAATTTTTAACACCATCCAATTTTACAATTCATCGTCTAGAGGAGTACGGTGAAAAGATTATGGAATTCAATTGCTTTGAAACAGTTCGAAAATACTTTGCATAGGCAATGAAACACTAATTATTTTAGACTGTAGTGAAACTCGTAAATGAATCGAGTTTCGCTACAGTCCTTTTTTATGTTTTCAGCATCAAAGAGCTTGAATAAGAGCTCATTTTTAAAATTTCAAGAAAAAGGTGCTTTATTTTTGTTAGTGAAAATCCATTCTATTATAGTTGGCTAAAAAGGAGCTGATACTATGCTGATTGCCTATAACAATCAACAGCAACTATTTCTCCCATATCAATATACGAGGAAAGCTTTACAGCGATATAGGCGGCAAATGAAATTTTATTGCCCTCAATGTTTAGAACAAGTTCAATTGAAAATAGGTAACTATAATATTCCCCACTTTGCTCACTTCACAAAAAATCAATGTTCACAGCTGTTCGCAGAAGGTGAATCTAAAATACATTTACAAGGTAAAGTGCAATTATATGAGTGGCTCCAAAAGCATGGACATCAGGTGAAACTAGAACCATATTTAAAGGAGGTTTCTCAGCGCCCAGATTTGCTTGTTACACTCGATAAGGAGCAGTTTGCAGTTGAATTTCAATGTAGTACTATCTCTCATGAAAAATGGCATCAACGAACAATGGGCTATGAAAGAAACGATATACAAGCAATTTGGCTTTTTCAAACTCCACAAGGCAAAGAAGCTGTCAACGGCATCAGAAAAATTAGAATCTCTCCACTCTTGCAAAAGGCGTTTATAACGACAACGGATTTACCATATTTATTGACGTACAACCCGGTGACAGCCCAGTTTGTTTATTGGACGAATCTTCTTCATGTTCATGGGCATACTTTCATAGGTAAAGTACAGAAAATTTCGGTCGATCTACAACATTTCCCTTTTTATAGACCTCAACGTATTACCCCAGAAGAATTTCAACGCTATTGGCAGCTCTATAAACAGACTTGTAGGCGATTTGCGCATAGTCGTCTTTTACATAGCAAGAAGGGGGCACAAGATCCATTTTTACGTAATTGCTATGAATTAAATCTTTCTCTTACTGCTCTGCCACCATACATTGGTATTCCAGTGAAAGAAGGAGCAGCTATCCCTTTGTTTACGAGCGAGTGGCAAATAATGCTGTTTTATTTTAGTAAACAATTAGGACGTCTTCCATTTGAATTAACAAAGGGGCAGATGGAAAACTTTTTATGTAAGCATCAACTGGAAGTAACCGAACAAGCACTCAGGGCTATTCAAAATTATGGGTATCTTCTTAAGCGTATGCATCATGAGAATGGTTTACTAGATAATTGTGAGCAAGTCTATGTACATTTATTTGCAATTGCCACAATATACTGAGAAAATATGAGAGTAAAAGGAAAAAAGCACATATAAAGGGGGCTGGCATATATGGCTAGTAACAGTAATCAGGTTTTAGTTCGAAAAGAAGTACCAGAAGAATTAACATGGCGCTTAGAAGACATCTTTGCAACAGATGCAGCTTGGGAAGAGGAATTGAAGGAGGTTGCAGAGCTTGCTAAACAAGCACCTAGCTATGCAGGTACTTTAAATAATGGGGCAGAGGCATTATTAGCAGCTTTACAGTATCATGATCATATATATGAACGTGCAATGAAGCTCTACACATATGCTCATATGCGCTATGATCAAGATACTACAAATAGCTTTTATCAAGATATGAACAGCCGTATTCAAACATTGGCAACGAGTATCTCAGCTGGCCTTTCCTATTTAACGCCAGAAATTCTGTCATTAAGTGAAGAAACGATTGAACGCTACTTAACAGAAAATCAAGACCTACAACTATATAAGCAATCTTTAAAAGAAATTACAATGGCACGTCCACATGTATTACCAGCCGAACAGGAGGCATTGCTAGCGCAAATGTCTGAGGTGACAGGTACAGCTTCGAATACATTCAGCATGTTAAACAATGCCGATATGGTATTCCCTCATGTGAAAAATGAAGAGGGAGAAGAAGTACAACTTACGCATGGTAATTATATCAAGTTTTTAGAGAGCAAGGATCGCTCTGTACGTGAAGGCGCATTTAAGGCTATGTACGAAACATACGGCAAGTTTAAAAATACGTTCTCGGCTACGCTAACTGGTAATGTAAAGAAGCATAATGTAAGTGCTCGAATTCGTCATTATGAATCTGCACGCCACGCTGCCATGTCTAATAACTTCATTCCTGAAAATGTCTATGATCAGCTGGTGGAAACAATTCATAAGCATTTACCAGCTATGCAACGTTATATTTCGTTGCGTAAGAAATTATTGGGTGTAGACGAATTGCATATGTGGGATTTATTTGCGCCACTAGTTAAAGAGGTGGAAATGAAGGTCTCTTATGATGAAGCGAAAGATATTTTAGTAAAGGCTTTAGCTCCATTAGGGGAGGAATATCAAAGCATCGTTCAAAATGGACTGGATAACCGCTGGGTCGATGTTTTAGAGAATAAAGGGAAGCGTAGTGGAGCCTATTCTTCAGGCGCCTATGGTACGAATCCGTATATTTTAATGAATTGGCAGGATAATGTGAATAATCTATTTACATTAGCACATGAATTTGGACATAGTGTTCATAGTTATTATTCACGTAACAACCAGCCTTTTGTTTATGGAGACTACTCTATTTTTGTGGCAGAGGTCGCTTCTACTTGCAATGAAGAGTTATTAAATGACTATTTACTGAAAACAATTGATGATCCACAACAAAAAATATACTTATTAAACCATTGGCTAGATGGCTTCAGAAGTACGGTATTCAGACAAACGATGTTTGCAGAGTTCGAACACCTTATTCATCAGATGGATAAGAACGGTGAATCCTTGACAGCAGATCGTTTAACAGAAGTTTACTATGAATTAAACAAAAAGTACTTCGGTGATGATATGGTGGTTGATGAGGAAATAGGCTTAGAATGGGCTCGTATTCCACACTTCTACTATAATTACTATGTTTATCAGTATGCGACTGGTAAATCAGCCGCTACAGCATTGAGTAAACAAATTTTAGAGGAGGGTGCACCAGCTGTAGAACGTTATATTAATAACTTCTTAAAAGCGGGATGCTCTGATTTCCCTATTGAGGTATTAAAGGCAGCAGGCGTTGATATGAACGTAGCTAAGCCAATTGAAGATGCATGTAAAGTATTTGAAGAACGTTTAAATGAATTAGAAAAATTATTGTTAAATAACTAATTAATTAGGCTATAGGAATGTTCCTATAGCCTAATTCTTTTTATTAACAGCATAAATTAAAAGGAAAGAATAATGTTTTTTTTTGATTTCTAAATAGTTTAAAAGTGTGCATCTTGGAAAAATACTGTTTGTAATCGCTTTCTATTTGACAAATTTGTGAATCTAGTATTGGTTTCATTGCTAAATATATTATTCCATGATAGAGTAATTCTTGTGAAATAAATCACAAAACAAACATACACCCCTTTGTTTGAACGTGAACATTTCTCCCATCCCCTTTGTGAAAAAGAAGCGTCTCTATCGGTCGAGGATAGAGGCGCTTCTTTGTATTTTGCGTTATCTTGAAAAAGGGACTCCATCATGATGATTGGAGTCCCTTTTGTTTATTTTATTATTTAAGACGCCATAACGTAGCGTGAGTAGTCTGGATTCGTTCGATCTTTTGTTGCAGCATGCGTTTCTTTAGTTCACGCTCTGCTGCTTGCTCTGTTAATGAATAGATAAAAGCTATTTCATTTGTAGAAAGAGTATGGAATTTAGAAAATAAGTCCTCTATTGATGGTAAAGGCTGACGGACAAGCTGTTCGTTCAGCATTTCTTGTAAAATATGTTCATAAACTTCATAGGAATAGCTACCACTAACTTTTAGTCCCTCATCTTCAATACATTCATTGAAAAAAACGATACTTGGTACTTCATCTACTTCCATTTCGCGTTTAATATATAAATCGCATTGGAAAGCACGTGCTGCCTCTTTTGAACCAAAGTCAACAGTAAACTCATTCATATCGAGTTGAACATCCTCAGCTATTTTTAAAAGCGTTGCATAGGAGTTTACATCTTGATGACTTAATAATACGTATTCTTGTAGTTTCGACAAATAACGCGCACCTGCACGTTTCCCCTGTAATTCAGCTGCTTTAATAGCGATAGAAGGTAAAACAGGGTGATTAATATCAAGTTCGATTCCCGAAATACAGCCTTTGACACGTTTACTTAAGCAATTTAAAGAAGTAAGTTCTGTACTTAAAACAAAGCGCCATGTGAAGTAATGGTTGTATTCAAGCTGTAATTTACGAAGAGTTGCTTGCATACTGAAAGCTTCAGGGCAAAGTGGATCTACGAAAATATACAATTCAATTGGCTTGTTTGCAGTAGAAATCGTTGGCGTTGGCTCTTGCAACATTTGAATATTATTCACGTAACAATTCCCCCTCATCGTCATTTGGCGTATTAACCATGTGATGAGCTGTTAATACTAAACGTTGATAATAAGTTTCACGGAACTTCCCTTCCAAACCTACCTCATCCATTGCTTCTGACATACACTCTAGCCAAGCTTGAGCGCGGTCAGGTGTAATAGGAAAATTCATGTGACGTGCACGCATCATCGGATGACCATGCTCCTCAGTAAAAAGATTTGGCCCTCCTAAATACTGTGTTTGAAATTGAATTTGTTTACGGGCTGTTTCTGTTAAATCCTTTGGAAAGATTGGAATAAGATCAGGATGCTGAGCAACTCTTTTATAGAACGCATGAATGAGTTCTGACAGTTTTTCAGCTCCCAGCTCCTCATAAGGAACAGTGTATTTTCGACTCATAAGTTATATGCTCCTTTAATTCTTTATATCGTAAAGTACCATATTGTATACTTCATCCTCATCAAATTGTGAAATTCTTGTGACTACCTTCATTCTATCAACGTCTTTTCGTTAACACAAACAAAGAGCTCTTTCGAATTGCTGTTCGCTACAAAAGCACAAATTTCACCACTATGGGTGAAATTTGTTGGAAATGACATAGATAACAGGAAAGATGCGATTACACTGTAAAGTAATTCATCACTTTTTTGACATAATTCTGTGTTTCTTTGAAAGGAGGGATTCCTCCATATTTCGTAACACGAGATGCGCCAGCATTATAAGCTGCTAATGCTAGTGAAGGGTCATTATTAAACTTATCTAGCATTTGACGCAAATATTTTGCACCAGCCATAATATTCTGCTCTGGATCAAAAGCGTTAGTCACACCCAAATATTGTGCTGTTTTGGGCATGAGTTGCATTAAACCCTGCGCCCCCGCATGGCTTACTACAGTTGGATTAAAATTAGATTCTTGTTTAATAACCGCTGCAATAAGCTTCGCGGGTATCTGATAAGTAGCGGCTGCTTTTTCAATAATGGCAGTATACTCATTTGATCCTGCTAGTGAATTAGCATATGCTGTAGAGCCTATTACATCGTCTGAAACATAGGAATCAAGTTTGTTATTAGCATATGTGTTTGCTAAAGCTTGTTTGACTGATTCAGGTATAAACACAGCATTAGACCCTTTGTAAAGTAATGATTCTAATGGACTTTGCTCCAAAGTAGCTAATTCTTTGACGAAATTTGAATTATTTGCTGTTCCTGTAGCAAGCAAGCTTGATAATTTAGCATTACTTGCTGTCGAAGTTTCTCCTAATAATTCGTTAATCATATCAGAAAAAATAGACTCATTGTCTGTGGGTGAACTTTCGCTTGATCCAAGTGTTTGCAAAGCCCGAATTTCTAGTAAAGATTTGAATGATTGAATATCCAAGGAGTCAGACACCTTCCTTTTTTCTACTTTTATAAATTTTGTGCTTTTAGTGCCTTCATAAAACGAGCAATTTTTTTATCAGTTGGTTGCTTATCAATACCATATTGTTGTAAAAATTCGTCGAAAATTATATTTCCTTTTATTGCATCTTTTGCTTCATATTCTACCTCATAATCGTCACGCTGCAAATAGAAAGAATGATCAAAAACGAGAAGTCCCTCTTTGTAGGGAATTTCGACACGATCTGTAGTGAGAGAACCAAATACATGCAATTGTTCTAAAGGAATGTGATGAAGAGCTAATCTTTTAGCTACCTCTTGAGCATAAAATCCTTTGCCATCTAACATTTGTTGCGCCTCTATTGCTGTTATTTCATCCGTCGTTTCAAGGTGAGCATGCTCGGCGTTTTTTTCTTTGAGCGTACATTCGAAATAATCACCAATTTGTCTAATACGAAGACCACTTTGTAGGTTGCGAATTGCTTGATTAGGTGTGTCAAAATAATGATTTGTTTGACGATGAATAGCATTTTGGCTAATGTGGAACTCTTGTAATAATTGCTCGTATTGTTGTTTTGTTAATAGATTTTTAAATTCAATTTCAATTTCTTGTGTCATTTATAGTCACCTATTTATTTTTTATTTTTCATCCGTTGTTTCGCTCGAATTAATATTTACACACTGCAACTATTTACCCTGTGTGCTAAAATAAGAGGAAGAGTACAACGAAAAGGGGAACCGCATGTGCGTAAAATTTATACAATAGATACATCGAATTTTGAACAAGATCAACTTCATTTTAGTTTAAACGACAATGAAGTAAATTTACAGTTAAAACCTGCTGGACAACTCATTGCAGATTCAGATGATTTTGCATTCATTTATTTACTTGATGCAGGTGAAGACTATCATTACTTGCGTTTTCCACCGAGTAGTTGGGAGAATCTTGTACATATTTTACAAAAAGGGAAAAATCCATTGCTACGAATAGGTGAAGAAGTGATTGAGCTGACAAATTTCTACGAGGAATTGGAAATGCTCGTGTATAATATTGAAGGAAATTACAATTATGGGGCAGAATTTGTCCAGGCAGTGGAACAACACTTCAAGGCTATTCTTGCTGAATAGAAAGACAAAACGAACAGACGGTGGTGTTCGATACCGATTGTCGGGAGGTTTTTACAATGGGACAATGGGAAATTTTTTTAAGTCCTTATAAACAAGCAGTAGACGAATTAAAAGTAAAATTAAAGGGCATGCGTTCGCAATTTGGTATTGTTAATGCAAATTCACCAATTGAATTTGTTACAGGACGTGTCAAGCCTTTAGCAAGTATATATGACAAAACGTTAGAAAAAGGACTAGCTTTTGAGCCTTCTAAACAACTTGGTGATGAACTTGGTGATATTGCTGGCCTTCGGATTATGTGTCAATTTGTTGATGATATTTCAACGGTAACTGAGCTAATTCGTCAGCGAAAAGATATGCGTGTAGTGGAAGAACGCGATTATATTACACATAATAAGCCTAGTGGTTATCGCTCCTACCATATGATAGTGGAGTATCCTGTTGAAACAATTCAAGGAAAAAAAGTAGTATTAGCAGAAATACAAATCCGTACACTAGCCATGAATTTCTGGGCTTCAATAGAGCATTCTTTAAATTATAAATATAAGGGCATGTTCCCAGAAGAAATTAAGAATCGCTTGCAAAGTGCTGCCGAGGCAGCATTTCGGTTGGATGAAGAAATGTCATCCATTCGTAGTGAAATTCAAGAGGCACAGGCCTACTTTAGCGAATATAAAGAAGCATCGAATCCTAATTTACTAACGGAGAAGGAGCGTGACGCGCAATGAAATTTTCGATTCAATCACGTAGAGATGCACAATCTAACGAGCTGATGGAACTTGCTAAAACCTATTTACAGGATTTTGGCTTGACCTATGATGAAGAGACGCCAGAAATTGTTGTTTCGATTGGAGGAGATGGCACACTATTGCATGCCTTTCATCGATATTCCCATTTATTAGATCAGGTAGCCTTCGTTGGTATCCATACAGGGCATTTAGGATTTTATGCGGATTGGAAACCATCTGAATTAGAAAAATTAGTTTTGTCCATTGCTAAGAAGGATTTTAATGTTGTGGAATATCCACTGCTGGAAGTAAGGGTAGAGCATCATAATGCCGAATCAAATACGTATCTTGCTTTAAACGAAGCAACCGTCAAATCGCCAGATGTTACACTTGTGATGGATGTAGAGTTAAATGGCAATCAATTTGAGCGTTTCCGTGGTGATGGTCTTTGTGTATCCACTCCCTCGGGTAGTACGGCTTATAATAAAGCTCTAGGTGGAGCCATCATACATCCTACACTAGCGGCACTCCAAGTCACTGAAATTGCCTCAATTAATAACCGCGTTTTCAGGACAGTAGGATCGCCATTAATCTTACCAGCACACCATCATTGTGTATTGCGTCCTGTAAATGAACAAAATTTTAATATGACTGTTGATCACTTGCAAATTACTCAAGGTGATGTCAAAGCCATAGCGTTTAATGTAGCAAATGAAAGAGTACGTTTTGCCCGTTTCCGACCATTCCCATTTTGGGAGCGAGTGCATGAATCATTTGTTGCAAATGAATAACGTGGATACAAGATTTACATTACAATTTGAGGCAAAGAAAAATGGCCAATTATTACGAGAGGCTCTTCAAGAGTGGCGTATTTCTAAGCGAGCTCTAACAGCTATTAAGTTTGATGGTGGCATGTTGACTGTGAATGATGTCGAACGTAATGTGAGACATATCCTGCAAGTTGGAGATTGTGTGAAAGTAACGTTTCCTCTTGAAGAAAAAAGTGAAGGGCTTGCTATCGAGCATGGAGATTTGTCCATTGTATACGAAGATGATGCCATCTTAGTGCTCAACAAACCAGCTCATCAAAGTACGATACCCTCACGAGAGCATCCAACCAACAGTATTGCAAATTTAGTTTGTGGCTATTTTCAGCAACAAGGACTGGCCTCTACGGCTCATATTGTTACAAGGCTAGACCGAGATACATCAGGTTTACTATGCATAGCTAAGCATGCTCATATTCATCATTTAACAGGGCTTGCTCAGCGTAAGAGAGAGATTTCAAGACAATATGAAGCCATTGTACATGGACATATCGAACAAAACTTTCAATCGATTATAGCTCCGATTGGTCGTAAAGAAGCTAGTATTATTGAAAGAGAAGTACGAGAAGATGGACAATATGCACATACGGATGTAAAGGTTCTGAAGCGTTTTTCACTGGGTGCTGAACCAATGACACATGTACGACTTCAATTGCATACAGGGCGTACACATCAAATTCGCGTGCACATGTCACATCTTGGACACCCACTTGTGGGGGATGACCTTTATGGTGGTAGTCGTCTTCAGATTGATCGACAAGCATTACATTGTGTATCTTTAAGTATGGAGCATCCTTTAACAAGTGTGCCATTACACTTTACAAGTATGCTAAATGAAGACATGCAAAGATTACTGAAGGAATCTTCAGCATAAATTTTTGATAAAAGGAGGTGTTCGCGCAAACGAGCATCTCCTTATCATTTTTTGAATTAGGTTAAACTGCGTATTTCTTCACGAGGGAGATTCTTAATATCACAGGTCGTATGGTAGGTGAAAATTGGATGTATTGTTTATCTGCGCGTCAACAACAACTATCCTGGAGTTTAGAGAATTAGATTATTTTACACCTTATTCATAACAAAGTGACCAAAGGTAAGGTATAGTAAAATAGAATCGCCATGATTTTAGGCGTAATATTGAATTTTATAAAAATCTGCCCAATTGCTCATAAATATAACTTAAAAAAGAGTTTGCAGAAAAGGTACATTACACTCTATTATATAGAAGGTAGATTTACGGCAGCATTGCCCGTAAAATGATTGAAAGCTCGGAAGGAGGGGACAAGCATGATAGAGGAAAGAAATGAAAAGGATGATGTGCAATTTGATGAGGCACATCTACGAGAAATGCTGGAAGCACATAATATTGACGCATTCCGTGATGAGTTTTTAGAACTTCATCCATATGATCAGGCAACGTTTTATGAAAAGGTGGAACCTGATATAAGGAAAATCATCTATTCGTTCTTGTCTCCGACAGAAATGGCTGATATTTTTGAGGCAATCGATATTGAAGATGATGAGTATAAAGCATATCTTGCTGAAATGGATCCATCATACGGTGCAGAAATGCTATCTCATATGTATGCGGATGATGCGGCAGATGTCTTAAATGAACTGGATACAGCACAGCGCGAAAGCTATTTAGAAATGATGGATGAAGAAGCGGCAGAAGATATTAATGAGCTACTAAGCTACGATGAATATACTGCTGGCTCTATCATGACCACTGAATATGTCGCTATACCAGAAAATTCAACAGTTCGTTCAGCTATGGCTATTTTGCGTAAAGAGGCACCAGATGCAGAGACCGTTTATTATATTTTTGTTGTGGATGAAGAACATCGTCTAACGGGTGTTATTTCGTTACGTGATTTAATCATTGCTGACGAGGATACACTTATTCGTTCCATTATGAATGAACGTGTCGTGATGGTACATGTAGGCGATGACCAAGAAGAAGTCGCGCAAATTATGAAGGATTATAATTTTTTAGCGACACCTGTTATTGATGATAAAGGAGAATTACTTGGTATTATCACGGTTGACGATATTATTGATGTTATTGATGAAGAGGCTTCTGAGGATTACTCTAAATTAGCTGGTATTTCGGATATGGATAAATTTGATGTAACACCATTCCAAGCAGCTAAAAAACGTTTGCCATGGCTAGTAGTTCTACTGTTTCTAGGTATGTTAACAGCTAACCTAATGGGGCAATTTGAGGATACTTTAGATAAGGTTGCCTTACTAGCGGTCTTTATTCCATTAATTTCAGGAACTTCAGGTAATAGTGGAACACAGGCATTGGCCGTGGCCATTCGAGGGATTGCAACAGGTGATGTAGAAGAACATAGTAAATTGAAGTTACTATTACGTGAAGCAGGTACTGGCTTAATGTCAGGCATTGTTTGTGGATTAATTGTTATTGGGATCGTTTATTTTTGGAAACATGAACTTGTCCTAGGTATGTTAGTAGGGGCAGCGCTTTGTGGTTCTATTTTAGTGGCAACATTAGCTGGTTCATTTATTCCATTGTTAATGCATCGACTAAAAATTGACCCTGCTGTTGCATCAGGACCCTTTATTACTACATTAAATGATATTACAAGTATTTTAATTTATTTGGGCTTAGCGACAGTTTTCTTAAGCCAAATAGGCTAAGAACCAATTTGCTTACTTTCGCATATTGTATGGAAAAAAGGGAAGTGAGTAAAGTGGATCAAGAACCACGCTTGTTTATAAAATCACCATCATATTTTTTAAATATTTCTAAGGTGTTACATGAACTTGATTTGGATGAAAGTACATCTGTCTATGTAAAGGACACTATGTTCGATGAGCAAATAGTTGAAGAAAAAAATGAGACAGTGGATGAAGTACAAATAGATCCTTATTTACTGAAACAGCTCCAGTTTTTAGAAAAACCATTTCGTCAGAGAGCCTATCAGCCATTATTAGTTTGTTTAAAGGATGGTAGAAAATTAACTGGGACAGCTTCAGATGTACAGAATGATTCTTTAATGCTCACATCATTAGAATTAAAAATACAGGAAATCATTCATTTTGAAGATATACAGCAAATACTTTGGCGAGGAAGAAAATTGCCAACTTTATAAAAAAAGTGTACAGCAGAGGATGCTGTACACTTTTTTTATGTGTGTGTGTCAAAGGTGAAAGAATTAGTCACAAATCCCTAAGTCAACATCAGCGATACATTGTACAGCGCAGAAGCAAGATAAATCCACAGTAATACAGCTATCTGTTGAGCTCCAGTCATCTACTTTACAGATTTTCTTCATGTTGATACAACAACCATCTTTGCTTAGTAAGTCTACTGTACTTTCACTAGAGTCAAATGTACATAATGGCTCTAAAACACGTAAAGTAGCACAGCATTCATCAAACATATCTTCTACGCGGAAGAATACGGATGTACAAATACAAGGATCTGCTGTTGGAGAGTTAAAGAATGCTTTGAAAGGAGTACCATCTTTTGTAATTAACATGAAAACACGTGTATCTGCTTGTGAGCGTGCAGGACTAACAATCCCGCCTAGTGGCTCTAAGAAACAGTTTGCTGTACATGGAGAACACTCATCTCGCACCGCTTGATTTTGAATATCTAAAATAGCGCGAACTACGTCACAAACGCAGCCTGCTGAATGGATTGGTCCAATAGGATTTGTTGGCTTACCACAACCCATATTGTCACCCCCTTTCCTTGTTACTACTTCTACAATATGTACTTTTGAAAACTGGACTCGGGCTTTTGTGTATTTCTTTGAATGAATAGTTTTTTTATGTGTGGAGAAACTGTAAAGAAAAGGAGGGTAAAACTTGAGGCTACTAGGAATGACGTTACCTCTCTTAGTTGTTTTATCGCTGTTAAATGGTTGTGCTGAAAAGGAAAAATTTATCGTCTATGGGTCTCCACAAAATGAAAGTGAAGTCGAAACCCTTATTAAAGAAGAAGACTATGTTGATCGCTCAACGGTTATTCAATATGACGATAGTATGCTTATCGCAGTACAAATTAAACCATGGGAAAAGTGGAAAAAAACTAAGTTAGAGAAAAAATTGCAAAAGAAATTTGAAGAGAAATATCCAAACAAAGAAGTGTTTGTCTCCGCTGATTACAAAATTTTTTATGAAGCCAATAAAATAAAAAAGGATCAGATGGAAGATAATAAATTAAGCGATAAAATTACAGAACTAAAAGAGCTTGCAAAGGAGGAGACATAAATGGAAAAAGAGCAGTATCAACAGTTAGAGCAAAATGTTACACCAAAGCCCCCTTATTTAAAGAATGTAGCAAAAGCCTTTTTCGTTGGCGGTTTTATTTGTGCAATCGGTCAAGCTGTGTCTCTTTTTTATATTATTTTCTTCAATTTTACAGAAGCAACAGCAGGAAATCCTACGGTTGCAACGATGGTATTTTTCGCAATGATATTAACAGGTCTTGGCCTTTATAAAAGAATTGGTCAATTTGCTGGGGCTGGATCAGCAGTTCCAGTAACAGGCTTTGGTAATGCTGTTATTTCGGCAGCAATCGAGCATCGTTCTGAAGGGCTAGTATTGGGAGTCGGAGGAAATTTATTTAAATTAGCAGGATCAGTTGTTTTATTTGGTGTAGTGTCAGCATTTTTTGTAGCGCTCATTAAATATATCCTCGTAACGATAGGAGTGGTTTCATGGTAATTGTATTTCAATCGAAGCCCTCTCTTTTAGCAGGTGGTGTGGTAGCAGGTCCATTAGAAAATAGGAGTATTTTTAGTCAATATTTTGACTCTGTGTATGATGATGAACGTTGGCAAATGAAAACAAACGAACAGGGACATCGTAAAATGATCGAAGAGGCCTGTGAATTTGCTATGAAAAAAATGGGCGTACAAAAAGGTGATATCAATTATTTAATGGGTGGAGATTTAGTCAACCAAATGACACCAACTAATTTTGCCGCTAGGGATTTAGAAATCCCTTTTATTGGACTCTTTTCGGCATGTGCCACATCTGTATCTTCAGTCATTATTGCATGCCTGTTAACCGAGTTAGGTGCTGCTAATTTTTCATTAGCAGGTGCCTCTAGTCAACATAATGCAATTGAACGCCAGTTTCGTTACCCCATCAATTATGGAGCACAAAAACCACAAACAGCTCAGTGGACTGTAACTGCTGCTGGTTATGCGTTAATTGGCAAGCATCGCGAGGAATATCCTTCTATAGAAGCGGCAACAATTGGCAAATCCGTTGACTATGGTATGGATGATCCTTTCCATATGGGTGCAGCAATGGCACCTGCTGCTTTCCAAACGATTCAATCTCATTTACAACAGAGAAATCAAAAAATTTATCATTACGATTTAATTTTAACAGGCGATTTGGGCCAGCTTGGCTTAAAGCTATTGAAAGGAATGCTTGTGGAAAATGGCGTGAAAAATGAAGAGCTCACGTTATTACGTGATGCAGGTGCTGAATTTTATGGACAGGATGAAGCATTCCAATCTGGTGCAAGTGGTGCAGGCTGTTCGGCAGCTGTTTTTTTTAGTTATGTTATTCAACAAATGCGTGCAGGGAGCTATAAGCGAGTATTACTAGTAGCAACGGGTGCGTTATTATCTCCGCTATCCTATCAGCAAGGCGAGACGATTCCATGTACGGCACATGCGATAGAAATTACGATGAAATGAGGCAAAAAACATGGTTATGACTTTTGTATTTGCATTTATTGTTGGAGGCATTATTTGCGTCATAGGCCAATTATTAATGGATGTTGGCAATTTAACACCGGGCCATACACTAAGTACGTTAGTGGTTGTAGGTGCGATTTTGGATGGTATGGGCTTATATGAGCCATTAATTAATTTTGCTGGAGCAGGGGCGACAGTGCCCATTACATCCTTCGGGAATTCATTAACACATGGTGCTCTGGCGGAGGCAGAAAAACATGGACTTGTTGGCGTATTAACAGGCATGTTCGAAGTAACAAGCTCAGGAATCAGTGCTGCTATTGTGTTCGGCTTTATTGGTGCCTTAATATTTAGACCAAAAGGAAATATTGACTAGACGAATACCCCTCCCATTTTTACGACCGAAACATATTATAGGTTGTAGAAGGGAGGGGTGCTTTTATGGGATACCAAGGCTGGGGCTCACAACCGTACGGAAATAACGTTGGTGGGTGGAACAATAGCTACTGCGGAGGATACTCTGGAGGTAACAACTATGGTTATGGTTCTACATTTGTTCTAATTGTTGTACTATTCATTCTATTAATTATTGTTGGCGCTACTTACATCTAATTTGATGAACATAATAAAGGCTTTAGCTTTTATTTAGGAAATTCTAAATAAAGTTAAGGCCTCCACCATTTGCGAAATGTTTCGTGCAAGAAGCAAGGTCATATTGAGTTTTAATGATAGGAGGGAAAACATGCATCGCTCGTTTTTTAATTCGATTGAGCAAAAAACAGGTGTATCGATGGATGAAATCTTCGCATTAGCCAATGCCATTCAACATGCGGATTTTACCAGTGAAAAACAAGTAAGAAAAATTGTACGACGTGTTGCTAAAATATCTAACAGATCAATTACGCAAGAGTTAGAAGATAAATTAGTACAATCTATTATTCAAGATGGCGCATCACTAGATTTCGATAAAATCACTAGAATGATGAAGTAGCGCATGGCATATCTACTTGGCAATGCAGCTTGTTACGATAGAGTAGATAAATGGTGGCAAGCGAATTCGTCTCATAAAAAGGGGTGTTACGACATTATAAATATCGTAACACCCTTTCATTAAATATTCTTCTCCATAGCACGGTGTGGAATACCTGCATCCATAAACTCAGGTGAGGTAACTGTAAAGCCTAGCTTTTCGTAAAAGGGAATTGCATAGCTTTGTGCATGAAGTTTTAAGGTTTTTTTATTAATAGAAATGGCATGCTTCTCCATTTCCTTCATAATTAAAGCGCCTAATTTTTTGCCGCGTTGGGATTGTAAAATACAGACACGCTCAATTTTAGCTGTATTGTTGTCAATACTGCGTAAACGTGCTGCTCCTACAGGCTCATCGTTATCATACATAATGAAATGTGTTGCAGTTGCATCCTCAGCATCACATTCTAGATGAAGCGGAACACCTTGCTCTTCAACAAATACTTTTTTGCGAATAGCAAAGGCATCATCGTGTTCTTGCTTTGTTTCAACAATTTTAACGTTATACAACAATCACTCAGCTCCAGACAAACGGAATGTTTCGTAAGTTGTCCATGAACCATCTTCTAATTGATATAAAAGATGAATGCGATCAATTGTATCTTTTTCATCAACGCCTGTCATGCGTAATTGACCAAAAATGTCATCATGCTCTGAATCTGACATTTTTTGAGCGATTGTAATGTGTGGAACAAATACATGCTTCATTTCCCCATAAGGGATTTTTTCTTGAAGTTCATGTTGGAATGCTGCTAATTGTTCTGTTGGTTCAATGCGGAAGTAAATCGCATTTGTTGTAGGGAAAAACGAACTAATGCGAGATGCATGAATGTTTAAAGGTGCATATTTAGCAGCAAGTTCATCTAATTGCTTGACGATGGTTTGAATCTCTTCTTCAGACGCATCGAAGCTGTCCTTTAATGTCATATGCGGTGTAATCTTTGCATAATGAGGATCGTATCGTTTGCGATAAGTATTCGCTAAATCTTGCAATTTTTTTGATGGAAATGCCACAATACCGTACTTCATAGTCCATTACCTCCCGAAAATAAACAATTTTTCTAATTAAGTATAACAGAAATTTCAGTTTTCGTAATTTGAATCGCTTCATATTAATTGAAATTTTCAATTAATGCACGTCGAAGGTCTGGTTTCCAATATTTCCATGTATGATTGCCATCAAACTCGTCATAAAATGTAGTAAACCCTTTATTTATCATGAGATCATGCAATTGACGATTAGGTGTTAAAAAATCTTTGATGGTTTTATCCATTGTCACAACTTGATCTTCGCCTTTGCCGACGATATGGTAGATAGAAATAGATCCTGGATCTTTAAAATTTTCCACAGCCTTTAATACATCAGCATCTACATAAGGTGATTGTAGGATGACTTTGCCAAAGATGCTTGGATACTTTAAAGCAGCCATTAAGGAAGCAGTGGCAGCCATAGAGTCACCAATCACTCCACGACTCATACCCATTTGGTAAGTGGCATACTCCTGATCTAAATAAGGCACTAGCTCATGTGCTAAAAAGCGAAGATAGGCTTCATGTTGCTCACCGCTCGGGATATATTTATGACGTCGATCTTTTATGTCTTTGTAAGGAACAAATGCAATAATTAAATTTTCGATTTCATAGTCATCAATCAGTTCATCAGCTAGCTTTGTAATACCACCAAGTTGGAAATAATCTTTACCGTCTGATGCGATTAAAATGTTGTATTTATATAGTGGAGAATAATTTGCAGGAACATAAATATAGAGCTGTAATTCTTCCTGTAATGACTCACTGTAAAATGTTAAATCCTGTACTGTTCCCTTATCCAATGATGACACTCCTTCTTGTGTTTGTAACAAAATTGTACCATATTACGTAAGTAAAGGTATAATAGGTTGGGCTAGCATTATACTAGCAATAAAAATCGAAATGAGGGTTAAATATGCATAATAAAAGTATTCGTGTGCACTCTGACGAAGTAGCAAAGGCAGCTCAAGCCGCGTTAATTCGTAGAGGTGTAGCGATAGAGGATATCGCGCAAATTGTTTACGAAATGCAAAAAACCTATAATGAAGGTTTAACACTAGAGCATTGTGTTCATTCTGTTGAACGTGTATTACGTAAGCGAGAAGTGCAACATGCTTTATTAGTAGGGATTGAATTAGATGAATTAGCAGAGAAAAAATTATTATCTTCACCACTACAACAAATTATCGAATCAGATGAAGGTCTATTTGGTGTAGACGAAACAATTGCACTAGGATCTGTATTTACATATGGCAGCATTGCCGTTACTACTTTTGGTCATTTAGACAAGCAGAAAATAGGGATTATTAAAAAACTGGATACAGAACCCGGACATCATGTCAACACGTTCTTAGATGATTTGGTTGGTAGTATAGCAGCGTCAGCAGCTTCCCGTATTGCACATCGTATGCGTGACCTAGAAGAAGAAGGCGAAACATTCGCTGATATCGAACCTGAAGAGCTAGGACCAAAACCAAAATCACATAATGAAATTTAAAATGAGTTTCTTCTATATAAAAGTGAGCCTTCTCAAATTTTGAGAAGGCTCTAATTTGTATTACTTTTTATCGTTATATGCTTTTACCAATTCTTTTACTTTTTCGCTATCTGCTTCAAGTTTTAAACCAGTATCAATTAATGGAGAGACTGTGGATACAGCTGGTTTTTTATTGCCTTGATAATAGCTAATGAATTCATCTTGGTTAATAGAGTATAGAATTGCTTTACGTAAATCTGCTGAATCAGAAACCGCACGGCCAGATGTATTCATTTGTAGGTAAGACACAGCATTACTATCTGCCGTATTTAATGTTAATTTAGCATCTGATTTGACAATATCCAGTTTCGTTTCTGGTACTGTTTGCAGAACATGAATTTCACCATTACGTAATGCAGATAGGGCACTATCAACATCAGAGATAAAACGGACATTGATTTTAGCAATTTTTGGCTCATATTCGCTACCAGCTCGATAAGCAGGATTTTTCACAAACTGTGCTTCATAATCATTTTTCTTCACTAAAATGTAAGGACCACTTGCATATAACTGGTTATTGAATGTAGCTGAACCTTCCGTTACAGTAGCTTGATCACCATAGGCAATGTCCTTGTCAGGGTTGTAGTTAGCCACATCATACGTATTAACACTTGTTACTTGTTTTTCAGATACGATACCACCAGATTGGTGTGCTAAATAGTTTAATACTTGTGGGAAAGGTGTAGGTGTTGTAATTTTAACAACTTGGTATGCACCTGCTGCATTATTAACAGCACCTTTATCTTTCGCTAATTGCGCTACAGAAGCAGGTAGGTTTTGTGATAATGCTTCTAAAACGGATTGCTCAGAGCCTGCTACTTTTTTATTTTGTAATTCAGTTAAATCAGAAACGATTTCGACTGTTTCAATGTTTTCATGAATGCTGTAAGTACGATGATCTGGTACTGAATTAGCGTCTTTCGCACGGTTTAATGAAAAGACTACATCTTCAGCTGACACTAATTCACCTGAATCAACAGCTGCACCATCTTTCACTGCTGCAAAATTGATATCATCTCGTAAAATGAAGTAATATTCTTGATTCCCTTCAGCCATTACATGGTTGTAAGATAATGAACCATCTGACACAACTTCATCTGTGTCTGTTAAGTTAACAAGACGAACATACATATTCGTGTTTAATGTGTTGATTGAACCATCATTCCCTTTGATTGGGTCTAGTGAAGTAAGAGAATTGATTGTTTGGTGTAAAATTAAAGGTTCTGTTGTATTTTTAGATGTATCATTAAATTCTATTTTTTCCCAAACTTGTGCTCGAGATTTTGGTAAAAGTACTGTTTTAGGGTTTACAAGTTCAGAGTAGATACCTTGATACTTATTGGAAATATATAAAGGCGCAATATAAGCTTCATCGAATACTAATAATTGTTCTAAATCTTTATATTTAGCTGCTGCTTCTTCACCAGTCAATGTACTCGCTTCATCAATCAATGCATCTAGTTTTGAATCTGCCACCACACTGTAGTCACCGCCAGTTTTAAATAAACCACGAACAGCATAGTCTGGGTTCCCTGTAACTGTCGTCCAGCTTGAAAGAGCAAGATCATAATTACCTGCTTCTTTTTGAGCAGAGAAAGAACCGTAATCAGGTTGAATATTTAGCTTTACATCAAAACCATTTTTCACTAATTGGTCACGCACAATATTCATATCTTCTTCAGAAGCTGCCATCCCTAATACTTCAATGGCAACCTTGCCATTGCTCTTGTCACTATCTTTTGAATCTTTACTGCCTTCTACGTCAGTTTTTGTTTGTACACAGCCAGCCAAAGCTAGTACTGCAACGAATAAAAATACAAGTAATTTCTTCATAGTTACCTCCGATTAATTTGTTTTTGGATCTAAAGCATCTCGTAAACCATCTCCTAAGAAGTTAAAGGAGAGGACAAGAAGCATAATACAAAGACCTGGGAAAATCGCGACATATGAATGTGTTTCCAGGTACGTACTACCAACTTTTAAAATATTGCCCCATTCAGGAATGTGTGGCTCAATACCTAGCCCTAAAAAACTTAAACTACTTGTGGAAATAACAGCTCCACCAATCGTTAATGTTGCTTTCACAATCATTGGTGCTAAAGAATTGGGGACAATGTGCTTGAAAATAATAGCTGCATCAGATGCACCTAAAGCTCTAGCCGATTCTACAAACTCATAATTAGCAAGCTGCATAACATTTGCCCGCATTGTACGGGCATAGGTTGGAATTGCTCCAACACTAAGTGCAATAATAAGATTCACAGTATTAGCACCAAATGCGGCGATAATAGCAATGGCTAACAATATCCCAGGAATGGCATATAAAATATCGAGACTTCGCATGATGATATTATCAGTGGATTTACCATAATAGCCTGAAAATGCTCCTAATGCGCCACCAATAACTGCGGGGATAATCGTGGAGAAAAATCCGACGATTAATGATATTTGT
The DNA here is from genome assembly GCF_058797135.1 of Lysinibacillus sp. GW823-FHT02G10. NCBI lineage: Bacteria > Bacillati > Bacillota > Bacilli > Caryophanales > Bacillaceae > Lysinibacillus > Lysinibacillus sp. GW823-FHT02G10. The sequence goes on along the minus strand of NZ_JBXAJI010000003.1, from coordinate 248,600 downwards.
GCCCCAAACACAATACGAGAAAATAAATCTCGACCATAATTATCTGTACCTAGTGGATATTCTAATGTCGGTGTTTGTAGCAATGCTCCATAATTATTTTCAGTAGCGAAATCATAGTCGAAAGTCCAAGAACTTGTAACGGATAACGAGAACATGAAAATAATGAAGAATAAGCCGAATACAGCCATTGTATTGCGTAAAATCTTCTCCCATATTTTTTGCCATTTCTCAATAGAAGATGGATTTGCCCTTCGAGCCTTTTGGATAAGGCTATATCCTAGTAAAGTCGCAAATAGATTACCAGTGAAAGTCGCCAATAATAGGACAATACCTGGAATGAGCATCCATTTAGGTGCCTCAGTTGCTGTGACATATTTCGTACATAAAATGGCCATCACGATATAGAGAAGCGAGAGTACTAAGAAAACGCCCATTGCCAGTACAAAGGTATCTGTGACATATGGCTTAAATAAATTCAATGCTGCAATACCTAAGATGAATAGCTGTGTTATAAAGGCATAGGCAGCAAAAGTATATTCAGCAGTCTTTCTTTTTGACACAAGCATAAATGCAAAGGATGTCGAAAAAATATTGCCTGACAGTATCGTTATTAAAAGAGGATAGCCAAACATTCGAGTATTTTTTTGAATGTCACCATACGTTGCTAAATCCTTTTTAATTCGTAAATTGACGAAGGCAACATATGCCGTAGTGATGACATAAATAACAAAAAGAAGCAGAACCACTGGTCGCCAGCTATTGCTGGAAAAATTATAGCTATAGGCTAGAAATAGTAAAGAAAACAGTAAGGAAAAGACAAAAGTAAAATGAGAATTGACATATTCCTGTGTAATCTTCAAGAGTAGTTTGACATGTAAGATGTTTTTCACAGGTGATCCTCCTTTAAGACTTCTTCATTTTCGAGCGAATGCGTGGATCAAAAAAGGCATACATGATATCAATGAATAAATTGACAATCGAAATGGTGATGGCAATATAAACAACGCCCCCAAGAATTGCCGGAATATCAGGGATAAATTGTTTATCGACGATATAGCTACCTATACCACTAATGTTGAATACCTTTTCTGTTACAGATGCGCCTCCCAACATACCTCCAAAAAGAAGTCCAATCACCGTAATAATCGGAATCATAGCATTGCGAATGGCATGTTTTGAAATCACTTTGAATTCATTTAAGCCCTTAGCTTTTGCTGTAATAATGTAATCCTCATGAATCACCTCAAGCATACTTGACCTTGTCATCCTAGCAATAGAAGCCGTAATGGATGTTCCTAAGACGACAATTGGCATGATAAGCGAGAGCCAATTATGAGGGTTATAGGTAGCTGGAAACCATTGTAGCTTTAGAGCAAATGTCAAAATAAAAATTAAACCTTGCCAAAAGCTTGGGATGGATAGACCAATTAAAGCAATGAACATAAATGTATAATCCAAATATGAATTTGGACGAACAGCTGAAATAATTCCAACTGGTATGGCAATAGCAATAGCCATTAGCAACGACAATACGGCAATTTCAAGAGTGACAGGAAATTTTGTAGCAATGCTATGTGTGATATCTTCTTTACCTGCAAAGGATGTACCTAAATCAAATGTAAATAGACCAGATAATGCGTTCCATAGCTGTGATAAATAAGGTTGATCCAAACCATGAATGCGATTAAAGTTTTCTATTTGCACAGGTGTTGCTTCAACTCCGAGTAGGTTTCTTGCTGGATCAAAAGGTGATAAATATAAAATGGTAAACACTAATGTAGCCACTCCAACAATCACAATGAAGCTTTGTAAAATACGTTCAATGATAAATTGCAGAAATGGATTCGCAAATAAGATAAGTACTACATAAAATAAAACAGCTGGTAGAAAGGTAAGAGCCACAAAACGTTTGTTAGTTAGTTGCTGATTAAAAAATTGGGCATAGGATAGTTGTTGTATGTCCTCTTTTTGTAAATCCTGATCCACTTGCTGTTGAAGCTTCCTTTGAGCTAAGTGCTTGGCTGTGAACTGAATTTGTGACTCCAATACAGCCTCTTTAAAAAATGTAGCTTTTGCTATTTCTTGTTGCTCAAATTCCTTTTGCCACTGGGCAACCAATCCATGCTCTATATAGTACTGACTACGCAATGCAAAAGCCTGATCATAAGTGTTTGAAAGTTTCCTTTTCCGATAGATAAAGTATGTAAAAGGGTGAACTAAAATACTAAAAAGAAAAAGAAGTAGATGATAAGGCTTTTGATGCATTAGTTTTTGATAAACCGTAGAAAAGAAAATAAATTTCTCTGGTTTTAAATGATTTTTTGAAGTAACCATGCATTTCCTCCAAACGTAAATAAAATATTCAGTATTATATTGTATAATTCCTATCAGTATTGTAAAGTATGGATTATACTTGAAAGTAAGTCAATCACAAATTTTAAAAAGGATGGGTCGAATGAGTGAAAAGCTTTTAGAAATCAATAATCTTCGCGTATCCTTTATCACAGGGGAGACAGAATTTGAAGCCGTTAAGGACGTTAACTTCCATCTAAATAAAGGTGAAACACTAGGAATTGTGGGAGAGTCTGGGAGCGGGAAAAGTGTAACGGCTCGCTCCATTATGCGTTTATTACCATCGCCACCTTCATTTTTGAAATCTGGCTCAATTGTGTTTAAAGGGCAAGAACTCACTGAATTTAGTGAAAAACAAATGGAAGGGATACGTGGACAAGATATTAGTATGATTTTCCAAGATCCGATGACATCCACAAACCCTACTATTCGAATAGGTGATCAAGTGGCTGAAAGTTTAATCAAGCATCAGTCAATGTCAAAAAACGAAGCCTATCAACAAACAATAGAATTATTAAAACTGGTTGGTATTAGAGACGCAGAAGAACGGTATCGACAATACCCTCATGAATTTTCAGGTGGTATGCGTCAACGGGTAATGATTGCTATGGCGCTTGCTTGTAATCCCTCACTGCTTATTGCAGATGAGCCAACAACAGCACTGGACGTTACTATTCAAGCTCAAATCCTAAAATTGATGCGCGATATGCAAAAGAAAATGGGAACGTCTATTATTTTAATTACACACGATTTAGGCGTTGTTGCAGGTATGTGTGATCGCATCATAGTGATGAAAGAAGGAGAAATAGTTGAACAGGGCACAACAGAAGAAATTTTTGCAAATGCCCAGCATCCGTATACCCAGAAATTATTGAATGCCTTACCAAAACTGCATGAGAAAAAGCAGCCAAAAGAGATTGCTACTATTCAGCCAGGTATCGATCGACATAAACCGTTAATCGAAGTGACCCATCTATCCAAAGAATTTCCATTAGGTCGTGGTCAAACGTTGAAAGCAGTGAATGATTTATCGTTCTATATATATCCTGGTGAAACATTGGGCTTGGTTGGTGAATCTGGTTCAGGTAAATCGACTACAGGTAGGACGATTCTTCAACTTCATCAGCCTACAAATGGAGAGGTTCTATATCAAGGAATACCTGTAACGAGGCTATCGAAAAAACAGCTAAAGGCAATGCGTCGCCATATGCAAATTATTTTCCAAGACCCCTATTCATCGTTAAATCCTCGCAGAAAAATCTTAGATATTATTGGCGAGGCTCTTGATATTCATGGTCTGGTGAAGACACATGTGGAGAGGCGACAACGGGTAGAGGAATTGCTTGAACTTGTTGGTTTGAAAAAAGAGCATGCCATGCGTTATCCTCATGAATTTTCGGGAGGTCAGCGTCAACGAATTGGTATTGCGAGAGCATTAGCGGTTGAGCCAAACTTTATTGTTTGTGATGAACCCTTATCGGCACTGGATGTTTCCATTCAAAGGCAGATTGTTGATTTATTAAAAGAATTACAACAAAAGCTTGGGCTGACGTATTTATTTATTGCCCATGATTTATCCATGGTGAAGCACATCAGTGATCGTGTAGCTGTCATGTATGGTGGAAAGATTGTAGAACTGGCAGAAAGTGAAGAGCTATACGCTAACCCACAACATCCATATACACGTGCATTACTACGTTCTATTCCTATTCCAGATCCTGCAATTGAGAAGCAGAAATATACTGATGCTGATCATGCAGAAGACGTGAAAATACGTTATGAGGTAGAAAATAGTCAGTTAGTAGAGGTTTTACCAAATCACTGGGTAGCAGTGACAATATGATAGCTTGAATGTAGTAGCTTGATATTTTACAATAGAAACATCGTGAAACTTGTTGTCTTTCTGATGATGAGGTGCACAACTTATACGAATCGTAAGTATAAGCAATGATGATTAGTTGTGAGGGGCCTACTACATGAAAATGCAAGATATAAAAACATTAATAACAAGTGGTACGATTATTTTGGCTGTAGCATTGTACATGATATTTGGCAGATCACCTGCGGAAGATCAAAGTACTAAATCAGTTACAGATCAGCAAGGTACTATTACCATTGAACAAGTGGAAGGAAAAACAGGTAATAAACGCTTTGAGATAGACTATATTAAAGCATATGATGGGGATACGATTCAGGCGACAATTAATGGTGAGAAACGAAAAATTCGTCTATTAATGGTGGATACTCCTGAAATGAATTACAATAAAGGTGGCGCTCAGCCATATGCGGAAGAAGCAAAAGAGTATACGATCAATTTATTGGAAAAGGCTAAGAAAATTGAAGCGGTCTATGATGTTGGACCAGAAACAGACAATTATGATCGCCTTCTAGCCTACGTGTTTGTAGATAATGTCTTATTGCAGGAATCTTTATTAAACGAAGGGCTTGCAGTTGTACGTTATATTCATAAACCAAACAATACATTTGAAGATGCATTTAGAGCTATTCAACAAAAAGCTCAGGATGCAAAATTAAATATTTGGTCACATGAGGATTACTTCCAAAAAGATGGTTTTCACCCTGAAGTAGTTCAATAATCTATAAATCCATTACTATACGCTTTTAAGTTTAATTTTAGCTAGGAAGCTGCTTCCAGTATCTTACTGGTAGCAGCTTCCTATTTTAAATTCCCTTTGCAAAAGCTTTTGGCATGAGAGGGTGATTCCCTTTTCTAGGGTCGTCTCTCTGTATATAATGCACTCATGATATTGGTCGTAAAAATCTACTGTAGAGGTTCAGCACACGGTAGCGGAAAGCGATTGCACAAAGGAAAGCAAGATACCAGCAACGTTTTGTTTACTTAACAGTGGAAGACGGCTACTGATAAATGAAAAAATCATTTTTATTAATGTTGACAATCAATATGATAATGATTATCATTATCATATAAAGAATATTCCTTGTTCTACAATACAGTGTAGAGAGGATGAACTTTAGCTACTTTTCTCCAGAAGTTTGCTAGTTCATGATTACGCTCCTGAACCCCCCCTCATTTTTGGGAACGTTAAAAATTGTAGACGGCTCATTCTATTATAGAATGAGCCGTCTACAGTCTGAATCTATTTACTAATGAGTAGTAAATGGGTTCTCTTTTTATGCTTGTACATCTTTCGTCCATTCGGCTACTTTATCTTGATTATTGGCAATCCATTTTTTCGCAGCATCTGTGGCACTCATGCCTTCCATTATATCAAACATTACACTTTCTATATCTTCAGCACTCCAGTTGAAACGGTCAAGGACGCTATAGGCTTCAGGGGCATCCTCTTTTAAACCATTCCGCGCAAAAGTGCCAATATATTCTTCGTCTCCATATAAACCTTTGGGGTCATCTAAGTACTTTAAATCATAGGCATTAAAGATCCAGTGTGGTGACCAGCCTGTGATGATGATTTCTTCATTATTAGAGATAGCTTGACTGAGGGCTGCGGTCATTGCACCAGCAGACGAGGTCAATACATTCCAACCTTCCAGATTCTTATATTCCTTATAGGCATTTTCTGTCGTAGCCATCATATTAGCTCCTGGTTCAATGCCTGTAATGGTTTGATTAGCTTGGTTTGTTAAATCTTCAATAGAATCGACATCCATATAACTTGGTACAACCAAACCAATCTTAGCACCAGTTAGGTTTTCTCCTAAGTTCTCTATCTTATTGTTGTATTTTTCTACTTGTGGAGCATGTGTTTGTGGCAACCAAGCAGATACCATACCATCGACCTCTCCGTTTGCAAGTGCTTCCCACATGATCCCATTGTCTAAAGGTGTCACTGTTACCTTATATCCTAAATCTTCTAGTACTTGTCCTACTACATGTGTAGATGCAACTTCAGTATCCCATTCAACATATGCTAAATTAATTTCACCTTTATCAGTATTCTTTGTGTCCTCATTTTCTGAACCACATGCAGTTAACACAATAAGGCATATAAATGCTATTCCTATTTTCAATAACTTGATGAGTTTCATATTACATCTCCTTTCTATTATTTCTTACATAAAAATAAAAATATTAACAAGTAACAACTTAATTTTATAAACAAGTTGTTACTTTTGTCAAATTGATGGTTTAGTCACACCGTGCTAAAAAGATGAAACATAATCAACTAACTTATTTGAGCCCATTAATTTTTTTATTGTTGTCATACGATAGGTGAAAATGGAGACGGAGATTTGAGGAGGCTTAGTATGCATTGGATTACAATTATTCTAATAGGAATCGCTGCGAATTTAGATAACTTGGGGATTGGTCTAGCCTATGGAGTTAAACAAGTTAAAATTCCAATTTTATCAAATGCTGTGATTGCTGTTATGTCGATGATTGTCACATATGTCGCAGTAACAGCTGGTAGCACAGTTGTTGAGTATATTTCACCGCATACTGCCAATTTACTAGGGAGTTTACTACTGTGTGTGATTGGTATATGGACTTTGATGTCCAATAATTTTTCTAATCAGCGGATAGCAGGAAATCCCGAATTATTTGATGAAGATAAAAATCTAGTAATCTCAACAAGAGAAGCAATGGCACTTGGCTTTGTCTTGTCAGCAAACTGTTTAGCAGGAGGGATTGCAATAGGCGCAAATGGCATCTCAGCCCTTTGGACAGTCATTTCCATAGGCGTATTTTCCTTTATCACAGTTGGAGTAGGAAGTAGATGTGGCTCTTTACTAGCAAAAACGTTTATTGGCAAGCATTCTACAGCAATCTCAGGATGGCTACTTATCATGATTGGTATTTTTGAGGTTTTTGCAAAATAATATATTGCTGCGGCTAAATATCACCAAATATTGGTGATATTCTTTTTATTACATAGAGAGGGATGTACCGATGACTCGACTTTTTTTATGTTTTAAAAATTTATTTTTAATTACTTGACGTAACTAAATTATTAATATATAGTAGGTTACAGAAAGTAATTAAAAACTTTTCATAAGCTAAGATGTAAACACATAAGTAACTACAAATGTTTATCCTATCCAATTTTGGGTAACATAAAAGATGTAGTTGCTTCATATTTTAAAATATATCTCGAAATCGAGATAAAATCAACCAATTGGAGGAATTTATAATGGCAAAATGGAACATTGATTTAGGACACTCAGCAATTAACTTTCAAGTAAAACACATGATGGTATCAAAAGTTAAGGGTGTATTTGACAGTTACTCAGCTGATATTGAGGCAGCAGATCTTGCAGATTTAACAACTGCTAACATTAGTTTTACAATCGATCCAGCAAGTATTAATACACGTAGCGAAGATCGCGATAATCATTTAAAAGCAGCAGATTTCTTTGATGCCGAAAAATATCCAACGATTACGTTTAAATCTACAAATATTGCTAAAAAAGCAGGCGATGAATATGCAGTAACTGGTGATTTAACAATCAAAGACGTTACAAAATCAGTAACATTTGATACAGAATTTAATGGAAAAGGCACAAATCCATGGGGTCAAGAAGTATACGGCTTTGAAGCTGAAACAACAATTAATCGTGAAGACTTTGGTCTAACTTGGAATGCGGCATTAGAAACTGGTGGGGTCCTTGTTGGGAAAGATATTAAAGTAACGGTTGAATTAGAAATTAATCCAGCTTAAAAATAGATAGCTAGGGCATGTTTGAAGTAATCTTCAAACATGCTTTTTATATAGCTCAAAATAGATACTTGTGAATGAAGAAATCTAGTAAAAAGAATTTGAGAAAAATTTCCAGTAAATAAGTTTCTTGCATATTTTTAGTAATTACTGCATATAAATCATCATATTGTTTTTGGGGGCGATAGGATGAATGTATTAGTGACAGGTGGCTATGGTTTTATTGGCAGTGCAGTAGGTAGGCGCTTTTTTGAAGAAGGTGCAACGGTTTATATTATTGATAATTTAAGTACGGGGCATTTACGGAATGTTGACTTCGAGCATAAATCCTATCTTTTAAATGTTGAGGATGAGGTTTGCGAGCATCTCTTTAAGGAAATAAACTTTGATGTGGTCGTCCATTGTGCAGCGCAAACGAGCGTGCAGCAATCTATCCAGGAGCCAGTAAAGGATATTTTGACAAATATAGTTGGGCTTAGCCAAATGCTTTTTTTATCATCCAAGTATAAGGTACAGCACTTTGTCTTTGCCTCCTCAGCAGCTGTTTACGGGGATAGTCACTATCCTCCATTAGAGGAATCAGATGTCTGTGAACCAATATCTATGTACGGATTAAACAAGAGCATTGGCGAAACCTACTGTGAGAAATGGCAAAAAGATTATCGTTTGCCCGTTCTTATCTATAGATTTGCCAATGTTTTCGGGCCAAGACAGCAAATGCAAGGTGAAGCAGCTGTGATTCCAAGTATGTTAAAAAGCAGTATGGCAGGTAAACCATTTACAATTTATGGTGATGGTGAACAAACACGTGATTTTATTTATGTAGACGATATTGCTGATGCTATTTACGCAGGTGTATCTGCACGTTTACAAGGCACGTATAATGTATCCACTAATGAGGCTTGGTCAATTCACCAGGTCATCTTACTGCTCCAACACTTAAACCATCCACTTGAAATTCAATATGCCCCAGCACGAGAAGGAGATATTGAGCATTCATTTTTAAATAATGATAAATTAGCCAATGCAATTGGTTGGAAGCCTAAAATATCTTTTGCAGAAGGCATTGAACGTACATTGCATGCGCTACAAAATGAATCATTAGCAGAAATTCAACAAAAAAGTGGATAAAGTAAAAAGACATATTACATTGAGTAATATGTCTTTTTCTATGTCTATAGTATAATAATTCATTAAAGAAATGGTTGTGGACGGAGGTTTACATATGCTTGTAGATTTTAGAGTAAAGAATTGTTTAAGTTATAAAGATGATACGTTGTTTTCAATGGTAGCTGGAAGTCGCCTACGAAAATGGAAGGATACCCATACAATTCAGTTTGATACACTTCGTCTTGTAAAAAGCGCATTTATTTTTGGTCCAAATGGAAGCGGAAAATCTAATCTGTTTACGGCTATTAAAGTATTACGTTCCTTGCTTTTTAATTTTGAAAACTTAAATAATGTAAAGCAGTTACGTCTACCCTATCAACCGTTTAAGTTAGGAAGTCAGCAAGACAAACCAACAGAGTTTATGATATCGCTTTTTTTGGACGGAGCTTTATATGATTATGAAATACAGTATAATGCTTCTCAAGTTCTTTATGAACGTCTTGTGAAAACGAACAAGTCACTGAAGGAAGAACTATTTGTCAGACAATGGGATGGTACAGAATATTCTTATGAGACATTTCAAACAGCTTCACAGGAATTGACAAAATATACTCGTAATAATACAGCCTTTCTATCCGTATTACATGTTTTTAATGATCCAGACGCTTTAAAGATATTCGATTGGTTTTTACATAAAATTCTTTTCCTAGATGAAGCAAATCGGTTATCAAGTCATCCTCTTATTCGTAAACTTGAAGAGGAGCCCTTTAAAAAGGAAGTGATCAAACTGCTAAAAATTGCAGACCTCTCCATTCAAGATGTCACGGCTAGACGTGTGGAACGCAGAGAGAAAAATACAATTGGCTATGAGTTTGATTCGCCTGAGGTGATTCAAGAAGTAGATATTGATCTACATTATTTATCATTTGATGAAGCAGGTGCACCGATAGGGACAAAAACAATTAATTGGACAATGGATTCTAAGGGCACAGTGCGAATGCTACATTTAGCCTGTGTGATGGTGGATGCTTATAATAAAGGAAAAACCATTTTTATAGACGAATTCGACACAGCCTTCCATGTATCGATTTGTGAGTTTTTAATGGCTATTATGAATAGCAAACGCAATAGCAGTAATCAATTTGTCGTGACAAGTCATGAAATAGAATTACTTGATCAGCCACTACGCGCCGATCAAATTTGGTTTGTTAATAAAAGCTTTAAAAATGAATCGGAACTATACTCCTTATTTGATTTTGCAGATTTACAAAGGAAACGTGGAGATCTTTCTTATGCGAAACGCTATATGAAAGGGGAATTTGGTGCAACGCCTGTCATTAATGAGTATTTATCTGAACAATACTTAGAAGAAGCGGAGGTATCTGAGCAGTGAGAGTACGTCAACAAGGGAGCCGAACACTGCGTAAAACTATTTTAATTTATTGTGAAGGTGAAACAGAACGCATCTATTTTGAACAAATGCGTATTTTAAAGCGCTCTAAGATGGTTAGCGTCAAGATAAAAAACGTTAAACGTTCAGCGATTAAGCTTGCCCAACATGCTTATCGAGATTCCAGCTACCAATACTTTGATGAAGTTTGGATTGTTTTTGATAAGGATGATCTAACCGAAAAGCAACTAGAGGAAGTAAATCAATTTTGTGAGGAAAAAAATATTCATATTGCCTATACAAATGAAGCATTTGAATTGTGGTTACTCTTGCATTTTGAGGAAGTTGATAGTACAGAAAAGTACCCTCGTGCTGTCCTTAATGACAAAATGGAACAGCACCTTGGTGTGAGTCGTTATTTCCGACATAAGGCTGATGAATCCCTCATAGCCCCCATTGCATTACGACATGAGTTAGCGATTAAAAATTGCACAGATATGATGGCACTTCGAGAGACAGAGAGCCGTGACAACCCATACTGTAACATACATGAAATGATACGATACATATTTTAAGATTGAGCAGGTTTTCTATTAACAAATAGAAGCCTGTTTTTTATCTTTACATAATGCTTTGTCGGAATGAAGGTATGTTTCTTTTTCCGAAACATATAGTGTATATGGAGCGAAATTAGTACATGTATGAAAGGGGATTGTGTGGATAACTCAAAGTCGAATCAATCCAAAAATGGAGAAGGAAACCCAAAGGATCATCAATTAGAGCCGTTTCGTGTCGAAAATAAGGGTACGAAAATGACAACGAATCAGGGACTAAGGGTGTCCAATGATGAGGATTCGTTAAAGGCAGGTGTTCGTGGTCCGACAATTATGGAGGATTTTCATCTTAGAGAAAAAATTACCCATTTTGATCATGAACGCATTCCAGAGCGTGTTGTACATGCCAGAGGTTTTGCAGCACATGGCGAGTTTGAATTATATGAATCCATGTCGGAATATACGAAGGCAAAATTTTTGCAGGATCCGAAAAAGAAGACACCTGTGTTTGTCAGATTTTCGACAGTGGTAGGGAGCTTAGGTTCAATGGACACAGCTCGTGATGTACGTGGGTTTGCAACAAAATTTTATACGGATGAGGGGAATTATGATTTAGTTGGTAATAACATCCCTGTATTTTTTATTCAGGATGCCATTAAGTTTCCCGATTTAATTCATGCCGTAAAGCCTGAGCCTCATAATGAAATGCCACAAGCAGCCTCTGCACACGATACTTTTTGGGATTTTGTAGCCAGTAATCAGGAAATTGCACATATGGTAATGTGGGTAATGTCTGACCGTGCCATTCCACGAAGCTTTCGTATGATGGAAGGTTTCGGTGTGCATACATTCCGTTTCGTCAATGACAAGGGAAGATCAAGATTTGTGAAATTCCACTGGAAGCCTGTGCTAGGAGTGCATTCTCTTGTTTGGGATGAAGCACAAATAATTGCAGGGAAGGATCCAGATTTTCAACGGAGAGATTTATGGGAAGCCATCGAAATTGGAGATTATCCAGAGTTTGAGTTAGGCATACAGATACTAGAACCTGAGGATGAATTTAAATTTGATTTTGATATTTTAGATGCGACAAAGCTTTGGCCAGAGGAATTAGTACCTGTGAAGAAAATTGGAAAGATGACCTTAAATCGCAATGTAGATAATGTCTTTGCTGAAACAGAGCAAGTTGCCTTTCATCCAGGTAATGTTGTACCTGGCATAGATTTTACGAATGATCCTCTACTACAAGGTCGATTGTTTTCCTATTTAGATACACAATTGATTCGATTAGGTGGACCAAATTTTGCAGAAATCCCTATTAATCGCCCGATTTGCCCAGTGCATAACAATCAACGTAATGGCTTTAGTCGACAGACCATTAATTTAGGCAGGGTAAGCTATCATAAAAATTCATTAGCAAATAATACACCAGCTACCTCTACTGCAAGAGAAGGCGGATATGTTCATTATGAAGAAAAGGTTGAAGGAAGAATCACGAGAGCGCGTAGTAAATCCTTTAACGATCACTTTTCACAAGCAAGGCTATTTTGGAACAGCATGTCTCCACCTGAAAAACAACACATTATCGATGCCTTTAGCTTCGAAGTAGGAAAAGTGAAAAGTAAATCTGTTCGACAGCAAGTAGTGGATATGTTTGTTCATGTGGATAAAGAAATGGCTACCACAGTGGCAGACAACGTTGGTGTTAATCGACCTAATGGCGAGCAGTCTAAAGTAACGGCCTCTTCACCTGCACTGAGTCAAGCCAATACCGTTAAATTACCCTATACGTTGAAAGTAGGCGTCTTAATTGGTGATGGCTTTGATGCAAATGAAGTTGGGGAAGTATTGAAATATTTAACAAGACAAGGTGTGCGCTATAGCATAATCTCTGATCGACTAGGTGTGGTAATAGGGAATAATGGTGTGCAATTAACGGCTACTGACACATTTATTACAACCGATGCTGTATTATTTGACTCATTATATGTTGTTGGAGTAAAGGCAAGTAATCAGGCGAAATTCAATACTTATATCGTCAATTATATAAATGAAGCATATCGCCACTTTAAGCCTATAGGATTTGCTGCAACTGGCACAACCTTCTTCAATATGTCGAATGCCAATGTAGGGCCAGGAATCGTTTTAGCTACAGGTAATAAAGATTTTCCGAAAAAGTTTGTAGCTGCCATTGCCCAGCAACGATTTTGGCAACGAAATATTTATTAAAAAGATCAATGAGCGTCGAATACTCATGAAAGAGAAGCAAATACCCGCGGAGAGAAAGCCTTATACCTGCGAAAGAGAAACGAATGCTCATAAACGTATATAAATAAGTCAAAAGGCCTTTCATTGTAATGAAAGGCTTTTACTATGTCTGTCATTGCATTCAAAATTTGCAAATGATATGGTGGTACATGAGGTGAAAATTATGGAAAATTTTGATATTGCTATTATTGGAGCGGGACCAGGTGGCTATGTGGCTGCCATACATGCAGCCAAGAATGGCAAAAAAGTAGCACTCATCGAACGAGATAAATTGGGAGGAGCCTGCTATAATGTTGGCTGCATTCCATCAAAGATTTTATTGGAGCATAGTAAACTTGTGCAGGAAATAAAAAGAGGGAATAGCTGGGGAATAGAAGTGCCTAAAGTGGAAATTAATTTTCCTCGACTAATGCAACGGAAAGATACAATTATTCATGAACTACTAACAAACATTGAGCAATATATTATCGATAATCATATAACTTTATATCGTGGTGAAGCTTCAATCGTAAAGGACTTAACGATAACTATCGGGAATGAGACGATAATGGCATCAGATATAATTTTAGCGACAGGTAGTAAACCCTTTGTTCCACGATTCGAAGGGTTAGAGACATCCACCTACTATACGACGGACACATTTTTTGAGATAGACAAGCTTCCAGCCCAGCTAACAATCATTGGCGGGGGCGTAATTGCCATTGAAATGGCGTTTAGTTTAGCACCACTTGGTACAAAGGTAACAGTGCTTAATCATAGCGAGGATATTTTACAAACGGAAGAGGCGGATGCAAGACCGCTGATTCGAGAAAAGATGAAGAAACTTGGTATTGAACTTGTGACAGATTTTCAATTTGAAAAATTTGAAGGTAATATCATTCATACATCTAAAGGATCTTATACATATGAAAACCTTTTATTTGCTACTGGACGTCGTCCCAATATAGAAATTGCTGAGCAACTAGGATTAGCTTTTGATGGTCGATTAATCGCTGTTAATGAGCATTTTGAAACAAGCCTGCCGAATATTTATGCGATAGGTGACTTAGTGGGTGGTTATCAACTTGCACATTCTGCCAGTGCTGAAGGAATTTACGTTGTCGATTATATTGTAGGAAATCAACCAATACCAATTGATCAAACAAGCATTCCACGTTGTGTTTATACAAACCCTGAAATTGCTACATTTGGTTTACTAGAAGAGCAAGTCAAGGCACCGTACATTGTAACCAAAATGCCACTACAAACAAACCCAAAGGCATTAATGGAGGGGAATACTGAAGGCTTTGTCAAGCTAATTTCATCTAAGGATAATGGGCAAATTTTAGGGGCTTGTGTAGTAGCTGATGGTGCAACAGAAATACTTAATGCACTATTAGCAACAAAAAATGCTGGTGGTACAGCTCTAACACTTGCACATATGATTTTTCCACATCCTACTGTATCGGAGCATATTGGAGATGTGGCTAAAGCTGTGTTTGGGAAAGCAATACACCAATAAAAAGCTGTTGACATTCTAGAAATTTATGTTAAATTAATTTTATAAGAATACTAGGAATTTAAGTTAACTAGACATCTAGAGGCTTCTATTTTACAAAACGATGTTTCATCGATTTGTAGAATAGGGGCCTTTTTTATAACATTGCTAAAAGGAGTGGGCAAGATGACAAAAGCAGTCATTATTAATGGAAGTAATTCGAAAAATTCTAGAGTTACCGCCATTCATGAAAAGGTGGAGAATCATTTCATTGCACAAGGAGTAGAGGTTCACTCAAATTATATACATGAGCTCCCAGCTACAGATTTATTAACAGCGAATTTTTCTAGTAAGCAAATACAGTCTGAAAATGAGCATGTTAAGGAAGCAGATTTTATTGTCATCCTTACACCAATTTATAAAGCATCCTATACAGGTATTTTGAAGACTTACTTGGATCTACTACCGCAAAAAGCCTTGCTCGATAAGGCTATACTCCCCATTGCTGTAGGAGGTTCGATCAGTCATTTGTTGGCATTGGAATATGCATTAAAGCCAGTATTAGCTGTACTAGGAGCCACTTCCATTACCAATTCTGTTTACATTGTAGATAAACAAATTATACGTTTGGAAGAGGGCGGCTTTGCGATAGAAGAAGAGGCTATCAGTAGACTTGAAGCACAATTAAATCAATTGCAGCAAGCATTCATTGTTAATTAGAATAAATAAAAACGCATTATAGGGGCATCCTATAATGCGTTATTTTTTAATTTCCTTCTGGATTTTCTTCATTCTCCACAGGTATTGTAGAGAGATATAAGAAAGCCTCATCTTGCAATAGCAATATTTTTTCTTCACAAATTCCATGCGATAATGGTCCAGAAAAAATGGACTCCCACCATGTTCCTGTTGTTGTTGTCATTCATCTACGCCCCCGTTTCGGTTTTAATATGTAGTTGTATATTTCCCGAGATGAAAAAACTAAAACATTTCATTTCACATATTGCTATTTCACCCCCTCGATGTAGAAAGAGGATTTTTGCCTCTCGATGTTGTATCGTATAGACAAAGATAGTTTGTTTCAAAATGAAAAAACTATGTATGCCATTTTAAAAAAAGGGGTGCTTTATTGATGAATTTTACGTCACAAGATGTGGAAAATATGATTACAGAGCAACGTCAATTTTATTTTTCACGTGCTACAAAAAGTGTGAAATTTAGAAAAGAGCAATTAAAGAAATTAAAAACTTCAATTTTGAAATATGAGAAGGAAATATTAAATGCGCTTTACTTAGACCTTCGTAAAAGTGAATTTGAAGCGTATGCAACAGAAATTGGCATTGTATTAGATAGTATTTCATATATGGTAAAACATGTAGAAGAATGGATGGAACCAGAAGCAGTCAAAACACCAATACAATATCAAATGGGCAAGAGCTTTATTGTTCGTGAGCCCTATGGCGTAACGTTAATTATTGGGCCATTTAATTATCCATTCCAACTTGTAATGGAGCCACTGATTGGCGCCATAGTTGGAGGAAACACAGCAATCGTCAAACCATCAGAAACCTCTGTACACACAGCAGTCATTGTGAAAAAAATCATTGAGGAAACATTCCCGTCTTCATATGTACGTGTCGTGGAAGGCGAAAAGGAAGAGGTTACGGCTCTTATTCATGCTTCCTTCGATTATATCTTTTTTACAGGTAGTGTAGCCGTTGGTAAAGTAGTAGCAAAAGCTGCTGCAGAACGTTTGACACCAGTTGCGTTAGAGCTTGGTGGCAAAAGTCCAGCAATTGTCGATCAAACAGCAAATCTAGAGGTAGCAGCAAAGCGGATTGTGTGGGGTAAATTTACTAATACTGGACAGACATGTGTGGCCCCTGATTATCTGCTTGTACACAAAGACGTTTATGACCGTTTTATGAAAATATTAAAAGAAACAATCCGTTCGTTTTATGGCAAAAATCCTTTAAAAAGCCCTGATTATGGACGTATCGTTAATTTAAAACAATTTGATCGTTTACAGCAAATAATTGTGGACGAACGTGATGCCATTACATATGGTGGACGAATAGATCGGGATGATTTATATATTGAACCTACAATAGTTGAATATGTAAAATGGACAAGTCCATCCATGCAGGAAGAACTATTTGGTCCTATCTTACCTGTTATGATGTATAATGATTTGCCACTTGCCATTCATCAAATCCGGCAATTACCAAAGCCTTTAGCGGCATACTTCTTCTCAGAACATGAAAAAGCCATGCAATACTTTTTAGAAGAATTACCATTTGGTGGGGGATGTATTAACGACACCATCACACATGTTGGAAATTTACATTTACCATTTGGTGGTGTAGGTCCATCAGGTGTGAAAGCATACCATGGCAAAGCGAGCTTTGAAAACTTTACTCACCCGAAATCTATCTTGAAGAAATCTTCCAAGCTGGAGACAAATGTGTTGTTCCCGCCATATAAACAGAAAGTGAAAATTGTGCGCTCAATTATGAAATAGTTTAACAATGGAGGTATCTTCTTGATGCCTCCAT
The DNA here is from genome assembly GCF_058797135.1 of Lysinibacillus sp. GW823-FHT02G10. NCBI lineage: Bacteria > Bacillati > Bacillota > Bacilli > Caryophanales > Bacillaceae > Lysinibacillus > Lysinibacillus sp. GW823-FHT02G10. The sequence goes on along the minus strand of NZ_JBXAJI010000003.1, from coordinate 231,237 downwards.
TGTAACTATAACCTTACCATGCATAGACAAGTGTTCTCTAAATAACCTTTTCTCGTTATGTCGAAAAATGCCGATTGGTGATTATAAATGAAAATTTGAAGAAAACATGATTTTTTCCTCAAATGAAAGCGGTTTCGTTGAAAAAACACTAGAGAGGCATTTTATTTATCATGAAATAAGTAGTAAAATAAGTTCAATAGAACGTGGGGGATTTCATATTGTCGTTTTTTGTCGATTATTAAGAATGATGACATGAGTGTAGAGATTGATTGGAGGATTATGAAATGTATGCAGAGGAATTGTTAAGCGCATTACCTTTGAAAAAAATAATTGGCGTGCTGCCAGATCAGGTTAGCGATATCGTAGTAGATTCAAGAAGTGTGCAACCAAATAGCATGTTTGTTTGTATCAAAGGGTATACAGTAGATGGGCATGATTATGCGCAAAAGGCTGTAGATGGTGGCGCAACAATTGTTGTGACGGAGCGAGAATTACCGTTAGGAGAGACAATCGCACAAGTGATTGTGAAAGATACAGATCGTGCAGTAGGTTTACTAGCTGCAAAGTTCTTTGATTATCCTTCAAAGGACATAACGATGATTGGTGTAACGGGAACGAATGGTAAAACATCCGTAACAGGAATTATTCAAAATATAATGCATGGTATGGGCGAGAAATCGGCTTTATCAGGCACAATTGGCTTTAATTTAAATGGAATTTTATATGAATCAGCTAATACAACGAGTGATGCGTTATCGACACAACAAATGATTTTCCGTGCAAAAATGGAAGGCTGTCGATTAATGACAATGGAAGTTTCATCACACGGGTTAGCACTTGGACGTTTAGCAGGTGTTGATTATGATATCGCTATTTTTACGAATCTAACGCACGATCATCTTGATTTCCATGGTACGATGGAGGAATATGGCCATGCAAAAGGCTTATTATTTTCCCAACTTGGACAAGATTTAGAAAAAAATAAATTTGTTGTGTTGAATGCAGACGATGCTTGGTCAGAGAGATATGCTGCAATGACACCATTTCCAGTGTGGACATATGGTTTAAAAAATGAAAATGCTGATTTCCGCGCCATTAACTGTGAATATCACGACTATATGACATCATTTGACGTGGAAATGCCTGAAGGAATTTATCGTGTAAAAATGAATTTGCTTGGGGAATTTAATATTTATAATGTATTGGCAGCCATGATTGCGTTTTATGGTAGGGGCTATTCAATGGAGTCCATTATTGAACAAATCGAGCAACTACCGCCAGTCAAGGGTCGTATGGAGAAAGTATGTTCAGATCTACCTGTGCAAATTTTTATTGATTATGCCCATACTCCAGATGCAATTGAAAAGGCAATTCAAGCAGCGCAACCTTATAAAAAGGGCAAGTTGATTTTCTTAGTTGGAACAGGTGGCAATCGTGATAAATCAAAGCGTCCTGCCATGGCTGAAAAAGCGTCTGCTGCGGAATATGTTATTTTAACGACAGATGATCCACGCTATGAAGACTTCGATAGTATTACAGGCGATCTTGCTAAAGGTATGCTTCATGATAATTATGCTTGTATTGGAGATCGTGCAGAGGCAGTGCGCCATGCGATTGAAATTGCTGAACCGGGTGACATGATTATTTTTGCTGGTAAAGGCCATGAGGATTATCAAATTATCGAAAATACAAAATTTCCACATAGTGATGCAGAAATTGCGATAGAAGCAGGCCGATTAAAATTCGTGTGATGAAAGCTAAATTCTTAGGAAACCCTTTTAGTTGTAACTAAAGGGTTTTCTTTTTTGAGATTTCATGTAAAAAGGTTGTACGAAAGGCAAGTCTTCTTTTATTATTATTAAGTATGAAAAAAGGAGAATGACGAGATGAATTCAAATTTAGAACAAGATATACTATCGCGTCGTACTTTTGCCATTATCAGTCACCCTGATGCTGGGAAAACGACGATTACAGAAAAGCTTTTACTTTTTGGTGGTGCTATTCGTGATGCAGGTACAGTAAAAGGTAAAAAAACAGGTAAATTTGCAACATCGGACTGGATGGAGATCGAAAAACAACGTGGGATTTCGGTTACTTCATCTGTCATGCAATTCGATTATAACGGCTCTCGTGTGAATATCTTGGATACCCCTGGTCACCAAGATTTCTCGGAAGACACATATCGTACATTGATGGCTGTAGATAGTGCTGTCATGGTAGTGGATGCTGCCAAAGGGATCGAGGCACAGACTTTAAAGCTATTTAAGGTTTGTAAAATGCGTGGTATTCCTATTTTTACATTTATTAATAAGTTAGACCGTCAAGGGAAAGAGCCGCTTGAATTGATCGAAGAGCTTGAAGAGGTATTAGGTATCAATGCATATCCTATGAACTGGCCAATCGGTATGGGTAAAGAGTTCCTTGGTATTTATGATCGTTACAATAAACGCATTGAGCAATTCCGTACAGATGAAGCGGAACGTTTCTTACCAATTGACGACAATGGGGAGCTTGCTGTGGAGCATCCAATGAAGGTGACTTCTTATTATTCACAAGCAATGGACGATATTTTACTTTTAGATGAAGCGGGGAATGCATATTCTGAGGAAAAAATTCGTCGTGGGGAATTAACACCTGTATTCTTTGGTTCAGCATTAACGAACTTTGGTGTTCAAACTTTCCTGGAAACCTATTTACAATTCGCACCGACGCCACAGCCAAGAATTACTGAAGATGAGCAGTTTATTGATCCTGTGGAGCATGATGAGTTTTCAGGTTTTATTTTCAAGATTCAGGCCAATATGAATCCAGCACACCGTGATCGTATTGCCTTTGTACGTATTGTTTCTGGTAAATTTGAACGTGGAATGAATATGACGTTATCTCGTACAGGGAAGTCATTTAAAGTCACACAATCTACACAGTTCCTTGCAGATGATCGTGAGACAGTAGATGAAGCAGTTGCTGGCGATATTATTGGTTTATATGATACAGGAACATACCAAATTGGAGACACTGTTGTAGGTGGCAAGAAAACATTCCAATTTGAAAAATTACCACAGTTTACACCAGAATTATTCGTCCGTGTCACGGCGAAGAACGTTATGAAATCAAAGCAATTCCATAAAGGGATTTTACAATTAGTGCAAGAGGGTGCTATTCAATACTATAAAACGCTGCATACAGAGGAAGTTATACTTGGAGCAGTTGGTCAATTACAATTTGAAGTATTTGAACATCGTATGAAAAATGAATACAATGTGGAAGTAAAAATGGAGCCAATTGGTTCGAAAATCGCACGCTGGATTGAAAATGAAGAGGATGTCAAAGAATCAATGTCATCAGGTCGATCAATGCTTGTAAAAGACCGTTTTGACAATCTTGTTTTCCTATTTGAAAATGAGTTCGCTATGCGTTGGTTTGCAGATAAAAACGAAAACATTAAACTTTATAGCCTTTTATAATTATAAAACACGAATCGACAATTTTGCGATTCGTGTTTTTTTGCAAGGAAAAATGACACTGTTTGTAGAATATATACATTATTAGGAAATATAAGTTTCCTTAGAGATAGTATCTCAATAACAGGAGCTTATTTATAAAATAATCTCCTTTTCGGCTATCATAGAAAGGAAGAGGTAGAAAAGGAGTTTGTTTATATGAATATTAGTCATTTTTCTATTAAAAGACCTGTCTTTACGATTGTTACTATGCTTTTTGTCATCATACTAGGCGGTGTATCTTTATTAAAAATACCGATTACGTTAATTCCAGAGTTAAATCCTCCTATTGGAGTGGTTGTCACCTCTTATCCTGGGGCAAGCCCGACGGAGGTAAATGAAAAGATAACGAAGCCATTAGAGGCTACACTTGCCACCTTACCTGGTATCAAAAAAATCCAGTCAACCTCACAGGAAGGCTCCAATTTAATTGTGCTTGAGTTCAACTGGTCCACAAATATGGATGTTGTCCAACTTGATATTTTACAGCGAATTGATATGACCCCATTGCCTAATGATGCTGGCAAGCCTAGTTTCCTAAAATTTGATCCGTCTCAATTTCCTATTATTCAGCTGTCTTTACGTGCGGAAAATAATCAAGTAGATGTACGTGTATTAGCAGAGCACTTAGAGAAGGAACTGCTACGGACAGAGGGTGTTGCCAGTGTGAATGTTTCTGGCAAATTGATTGATGAAATCCAAATAGAATTGGATGAAGCAAAGCTAGTTGAAAAAGGCTTGACTCAGACAGACGTGATGCAAATAGTTCAAGCGAATAATGTGTCTCTTCCTGGTGAGCCTGTTTCAACAGATGATGGCAAAATGCTAACAACACGTATAGTTAGCACATTATCTTCTCCGGAAAGCATTGCCAATTTAATTGTTTCGGTGGACCCTTTAACGGGCAAATCATTAACCATTGGTGATCTTGCAACCGTTGAGAGGACAGAACAACAATCTATTACCACAACACGAGCAAATGAGCATCCAGCTGTTCTTATGTCTGTATTACAGGAATCTGGTGCAAATACGGCAGAGGTTTCTAAGGATTTCCAGAAGGCCTTAGAGACATTACTAAAGAAAGATCAGTATAAAGGTATCACAGCAGATATTTTAATTGATCAAGGTAATTATGTGGATTTAGCGATTAGTAATATTGGCTCTTCCTTACTTTTAGGTGGATTATTTGCGATGTTCATCCTATTTGTTTTTTTACGTAGTGTAAAGAGTCCGATCATTATTGGTATTGCGATTCCTTACTCCGTTATTGTCACATTTGTTTTGATGTTTTTTGCGGATTTTTCCCTCAATATTATGACATTAGGTGCTCTGGCACTTGGAATTGGTATGCTTGTGGATAATGCCATAGTCGTTATTGAGAATATAGAAAGACATCTAGGACTAGAAAAAGACCCGATAACTGCAGCAAAGGAAGGAACAAAGGAAGTAGCCCTTGCCATTACAGCTTCCACTTTAACCACAATAGCAGTATTCATTCCTGTTATGTTCATCGAAGGATTGATTGGTCAAATATTTACAGAGTTTGCCTTAACAATCTCATTCAGCTTAATTGCATCTTTAGTAGTTGCGCTTACAGTCGTTCCGATGCTAGCAAGTCGACTTTTAAAAATGAAAAACAATAATTTTTATGTACAACGCAGTAAATCACGTTTTTATAGGCATTACAAGGCGTCAATTGTATGGGTACTAAAGCATCGAATGCTTATACTGCTTTTTACAGTGGTTTGCTTTAGTCTTTCTTTGTTTGGACTGACTAGAATAGGTACTGAATTTTTACCGCCTACAGATGAGGGGTTCACCTCTATAAGTGTCAATCTTGAAAAAGGTGTCGCTGTATCAGAAACAGAAAAGATTGTTAAGCAAATTGAGGAACGTTTAAAGCAGGAAAAGGATGTAGATGTGTATGTTAGTTTAATTGGCGGTACACAACAATCCCAAGCACGTGGACAAACTAGCGCCAACCAAGCTGAGATATATGTAAAGCTTGTCCCATTAGCAGAAAGGCAACGTTCCATTTTTAAATTTGTAGAAGAGCTAGAACAAGATATACAGGGAGAGCTTGAAGAGCAAGCTGAAATTACATTTAATGTATCGACAGCTACAGGATCGTCACCACACACCTTAACATTCCGTTTAACAGATTCCGATGAACAGAGGCTACAGCAAACTGTTAAGAAAGTGCAGCAGGAACTACTAGCGATTCAGCAAGTGACAAATGTCTCTACGGATTTAGATAATACTGTTCAAGAGATTCAAATTGAGGTTAATCGTGAAAAAGCAAAAGACTATGGTTTTGCTCCAGCACAAATCGCTCAAACTGTAAATCAAATGACAAAAGGTCAATTAACGTCCCAATTGATTACTGATGACGGTGCAGTATTACCCGTTTATACAGGTTTTGGGCAGTCATTTAATACGAGTATAGATGCTTTAAAAGCCATGCAGCTGCGTTCGCCAGCAGGATTATTTGTAAAATTAGAGGAAGTGGCTACTGTTTCTATACAAGAGGGGCCGGTATCCATTCGTCGTTCTGATCAAGCAGCAGCAGTGGCCTTTTTTGTAGATTATGAAACAAAGGAATCGTTGGGAGGAATCTCTGCAAAAGTAGATAAAGCATTAGAACAAGTTAATTTACCATCTACTACTCAAGTTGTGTTCAGTGGGGACAGAGAGCTCTATGATAGTGCAATTGATGATATGTTACTAGCTGTGATGCTAGCCATCGTGCTTGTATATATTGTGATGGCAGCTCAATTTGAGTCATTTAAATATCCGTTTGTTATCATGTTTACTGTTCCATTAATGATCATTGGTGTGGCGATAGCTATGTTCCTAACAAATACTTTAATTGGTGTAACCTCAGTTATCGGTATCCTAGTACTAGTAGGAATAGTCGTAAATAACGGTATTGTGCTGGTAGATTATATTAATCAGCAAAAGGCAATGGGCATGCCAGCTTATGAGGCAATTTTACTTGCTACCCAAGATCGGCTTCGTCCAATTTTAATGACAGCCTTAACAACTATTTTAGGGCTTTTACCACTCGCACTGGGCATTGGAGAAGGGACCGAGATGAATCAGCCAATGGGGATTGCTGTTATCGGAGGGCTTGTGACCTCAACTTTACTGACACTGTATATTGTACCGATCATTTACAGTTTAATGGATAAAGATACAAGAAAGATGCACTAGGTTCAAGGGGGAATGGGAGATGAAGGTTCATTTTTTTACAGGTTTTCCTGGTTTCATTTCGAGTCAACTAATTCGAGCATTATTTCAAAAGAAACAAGCACAACAAGTAATTACCATCGTATTGGCTGGTGAAACCATAAAGGCACATAAAGAAAAAAACAAAATATTAGAGGATTTTCCTGACTGTTCGATTCGAATTGTGGAAGGCGATATTACACTACCAAACCTTGGATTAGAAAATCAAATCATCAAAGAAATTGTACCGAAAATTGAAGTGCTTTGGCATTTAGCTGCTATCTATGATTTAGCTGTACCACGTGATATTGCCTGGAAGGTAAATGTTCATGGTACAACAATGGTTAATGATTTTGTTCGCACCTTACCAAATATACAGCGCTATATGTATTTCAGCACTGCCTATGTGGCTGGTACACGTGAGGGCATACTGCGTGAAAATGAATTAATTCGACCAAGAGCATTTAAAAACCACTATGAGGAAACAAAATATGAGGCTGAGCACCGAGTAGAAGATTTAAAATCGGAAATACCATTGACAATAATTAGACCTGGAATTGTTCGTGGTCATTCCCAAACTGGTGAAACCATTAAATTTGATGGTCCTTATTTCTTCTTAAACTTAGTTGAACGTTTAAAGGGTTTACCTTTTATTCCGTACATTGGTCAAACTTCATCGACAATTAATGTAGTGCCAGTTGATTATATTATAAATGCTTCTACTTTTCTGGTTAGTGAACAGAGTGCAGAAGGGAAGACACTTCATTTAACTGATCCTAATCCTCACCCTGTACAGGAGGTATACCGTACAATGGTGAAACTAGTTACAAATTCTTATCCAAAAGGACGTTTACCATTTACATTGGCTAAGCTTTCATTGCAGATTCCATTTATTCGAAAAAAATTAGGTGTCGAACAAGAAACATTAGATTATTTAACATGGAATGCCTCATTTGATACGACTGAAGCATATCATATCTTACAAAAAGGTGGTATTACATGTCCTGATTTTATACAGACGATGCCAAAAATGATTGAGTTTTATTTAGCACATAAGGAAGAGAAGAGCTATCAAATTCAGATTAAGTAACGAAAAAAACATATAGATATTTTTGTCAGTTGTAAATGATAGTGCTATAATATTTGAAAGAAGATACCTTCGACAATTTGTCAAAGGGGAGTAGCTAACAGGTAATTAACTTTCCCTGGTTTCACATTCGTCAAGACATGGTACAACCATCGGGTGTGATAGTGAATGGCTCTATACGTATGACGTGTAGATTGAAGTACCATAAATAGAAAGGGTACGAATTTACTTAGCGAGACCTTTGCCTGAATTAGGGCAGGGGTTTTTTTCTTTTATACTTGAATGACAGGGTCATTGAGGGTATAGAGAGCTTAGAGGAGGCACTAGAATGGAAGCGATTTTACTACAATATGGCTGGGTGTTAATTGTCCTTGTTGTATTAGAGGGATTACTAGCAGCTGATAACGCGGTAGTAATGGCTGTTATGGTGAAGCATTTACCACAAGAGCAGCAAAAAAAGGCGTTATTTTATGGACTATTTGGAGCATTGATATTCCGATTCTCCGCATTATTTGTTATTACAGTTTTAGTAAATTATTGGCAAATACAAGCGGTCGGTGCAGCTTATCTATTATTTATGTCTGCGAAAAATATATATGATTTACGAAAACATAAAGATGAAGAAGAAGCAGCAACCGAAAATGGTGGAAAAAAGGGTTCTGGTTTCTGGTTAACAGTACTAAAAGTAGAGGCTGCCGATATAGCATTTGCTATTGATTCGATGCTAGCAGCCGTTGCAATTGCTGTAACTTTGCCACACTTAGGTGAATTTGATATTGGTGGCATCAATGGCGGTCAGTTCATTGTGATGCTCCTTGGCGGATTTATTGGTGTCATTATGATGCGGTTTGCGGCCCAATGGTTTGTAAAAATATTAAATGATTACCCTTCACTTGAAACAGCGGCATTTCTAATCGTTGGCTGGGTAGGTGTGAAGTTAGTTGTCTTAACATTGGCACATGAGAAGGTGGGAATATTGCCTAAAGAATTTCCACATTCCACGGCATGGGAGTTAACATTCTGGATTGTCCTAGTAGGTATTGCTTTTGTCGGCTATTTAGTCGGTGTAAGAAAGAAAAAATAAGTAGATGAACGTTGGAGGAATAGTTATCACTATTCCTCTTTCTTTTTTTATGTATTTTTTCTATACTATAATCTATCTAGTTGGGCATCATATGTGGGAGGAGTTGTTAAAGTGCCTTGGAAAAAATCATCAAATAAACTAGTCACACCATTTCAGGTACTTGTTTCTTATTATTTTATAGCAATAGCGATTTCCTTCCTGTTATTACGGCTTCCAGGCGTTCATCAAGAAGGTGTAAAAGTCTCTTTTTTAGATAGCTTGTTTACAGCAGTAAGTGCAGTAAGTGTTACTGGGTTAACAACCATTAATATTTCGGAAACCTATACTACCTTTGGGCTTGTAATGATTCTTGTTATTTTACAGTTAGGCGCCATTGGTATTATGTCACTTGGTACCTTTGTGTGGCTGCTTGTTGGGAAAAAAATAGGCATGCGTGAGCGACAGTTAATCATGATTGATCATAACCAGTACAGTGTCTCTGGTGTTGTTAAATTAATCCGCGAAATTTTAAAAATTTTATTTGGCATTGAATTAACGGGTACCATTATTTTAACGCTACATTTTACCAATTATTTTGATACATTAGAAGAAGCCTTTTTACATGGAATTTTTGCCTCTATTTCTGCTACGACAAATGGAGGATTCGATATAACGGGAATGAGCTTACTGCCATTCCATGATGATTATTTTGTACAGATGGTTACCATGGTACTGATTGTATTAGGTGCTATCGGATTTCCGGTATTAATTGAATTGAAGACTTTTTTGCTTAATCGACGCGAGAATTTCCGTTTTAGTTTATTTACTAAAATCACTACTTCAACATACGCTATTTTATTTATAGTTGGTGCACTTGTCATTTTACTCCTTGAATCATTCCATTCTTTTAAGGAAATGTCTTGGCATGAGGCATTATTTTCAGCAATGTTCCATTCTGTATCAACGAGATCAGCTGGACTGACTACTTACGATGTCACGACTTTTAGTGAAGCTACAGATATATTCATGAGCTTCCTGATGTTCATTGGCTCTTCCCCAAGCTCAGTTGGTGGAGGTATTCGCACCACAACTTTTGCCTTGGCCATTTTATTCTTAATTACCTTTGCTAGAGGAAGAGAGGATATCCAAGTATTTGGACGAGAAATTCATTTGATTGATGTCTTCCGATCATTTGTCGTAATTTTATTAGCCTTTTTCATGGTATTAGTTGCAACCCTTATCTTGCTTATAACAGAGCCACACGCATCTCTTATTCAAATCATTTTTGAAATTACTTCAGCGTTCGGTACATGTGGTATGTCGTTAGGCATAACATCTGATTTATCAGTGGTTGGTAAAATCATTATCATTATTTTAATGTTTATTGGTCGAGTTGGATTAATATCATTCCTTTATACTCTTGGGGGTGGCGGAAGAGGAAAGAAATCAGGCTTCCACTATCCGAAGGAACGAGTAATTATTGGTTAAATTTTTAAAGTATGTGAGGCATTAAGTAAGGAGTAATTCCATCGTAAACCTCATATAAAAGTAAAAAATATTATCTTGTCATAAAATATTCAAAAAATTTAAACTTTTATTTCCTGATTAGATAGATTGTTTTTTGGGCATTTTTTACAAAGTTTTATCAATCTTTATTTAAGGAATTTGACCTATATTGGTAAGGCTGGCTATGAGTACTTAACTAACCGAACAATGAAGCGCAGAAGGAATAAATTTAGCAGTCTTTATTGTTACTATGAGGATTTAAGAATCGTTTAAGTAATAAAAAAAGCTAGTCCTGATAGTTATGACAGGACTAGCGTTTCTTATTAGTTAGAGTAGATTGTTGCAAAGTAAGGTGCTTGACCATGTCGGAAATAGGTTAACAGATAGCCATTTTTTTGTACAATTTTGCCATTTGCAAACTCTTGGTAATCAAGAGCATGAGGGATAATCAAGGTATGCTTAAACAACTCTTTTTCAGTTAACTTAAAGTTAGCAAATTCCTCGCCTGCGATAGCTGGATCTTCTCGTAAAGCGTGATAAAGGGCTTTTTGTTGCTCTTCTGTAGGACGCTCATTCCACCATAGCTTCCGTGGTTGGAACTGCTGAGCCATTAAGTAATCAAGCTGCATTAAACTCTGGACAATGTTTAAATTCACATCATCAATCGTTTCTAAAAACATTAATAAACGACGGAATAAATCCTCTAGCTGATGACCAATACGAGACCAACCTTTTGTTTCCCAATATGTTCCGAAGTTTTGGAAGAAATCAAATGGTGTATCAAAGACCTCTGTAACCAAGTATTCAATCGTATGATCCATACGGTGATCATTCCAATACTTTTCAAGAACATCCTCTGCATGCTTAATACGGACGATATCATCAAATGTTAGAACATTATTTGAAAAGATTTCGTAAGGAGATAGATCCACATAGGTATAGCCAAACTTCTCGGCTTCTAATCGAAGTCCTGTGCCGCGTAAAAGTTTCAAAAATCCAAGCTGTAATTCCTCTGGCCGCATTGCAAAGACATCATTAAATGTTTGACGAAAACTAGCGTAATCTTCCTCTGGTAAACCTGCAATTAAATCTAAATGTTGATCTATTTTTCCGCCATCTTTCACCATAGTAACTGTTCGCTTTAGTTTTTCAAAGTTTTGACGACGTTTTACAAGAGTATTTGTTAAATCGTTCGTAGATTGAACACCTATTTCGAATCGGAACAAACCTTTCGGTGCATTATCATTTAAGAATTGAATGACTTCAGGGCGCATTATATCAGCCGTGATTTCAAACTGGAATACAACACCTGGTTTGTGTTCATCAATTAAAAATTGGAACATTTCCATTGCGTAGCTACGACTGATGTTGAAGGTGCGATCCACAAATTTAATTGTTCGAGCTCCGTTATCCATTAAGAAACGAATATCCTCTTTTATTTTTTCACGGTTAAAGTATCGGACGCCAACTTCAATAGAAGATAAACAAAATTGGCAGCTAAATGGGCAGCCTCGGCTTGTTTCGATATATTGAATTCGCTTACCTAGATAGGGCAGATCCTCCTCAAAACGAAAAGGACTTGGTAATTCGCGCAAATCAATTTTAGGTGGCATAGCGTGAATCTTGACTTTCTCGTCCTCTAAATAACAAATACCAGGAACATCTTCTAACAATATTTCACCGTGGAAATAGCGCAGTAATTGTTTAAATGAAGTTTCTCCTTCACCCATCACAATGAAGTCTACCTCAGGTATTCGACGTAACCAATGGTGACAATCATAAGAAACCTCAGGTCCCCCGAGCAGAATTTTAACATTTGGACAGACAGTTTTTAACATCTTGATAACGTGAATTGTTTCTTCGATGTTCCAGATATAGCAACTAAATCCAACGATATCAGGTTTTTTTTGGAATAAATCTGATACAATATTAAAAGCAGGGTCTTTAATAGTATACTCTGCTATAATTGGATTAAACTCCGGTAAAGCTGCGCCTTTTAAATAGCGCAATGCTAAATTTGTGTGAATATACTTTGCATTCAAAGTAGTTAAAATAGTATTCATGCAATAATCTTCCTTTCAACATCCTATTGTATCAGTCAAGTATCTGACATACAATATAATTCTTTTTACCTATTTATTTTGTGAACGGTTCGTGAAATAATTTAAAATACTTAAATTTACTAAATTTTGTAATAATAGAATCGTGCTGTCATAAAGTATAGTAAAGGCTCAAAATTCGATTTTAGAGGTTTTTTACTCTTTTGAAAGGTTCGGTGAGAAAGTTGAAGCAAAATGATATTAATCAATGTTTTGGAAATCTTATGAAAAGTACTTCGTCACCAACACTTATACTCAATAAAGCAGGGAAAATTTTAAACGTCAATGAGGCTGCTATCAATCTTTTCAATCTTAATTTAACCTATATTGGCTATTTAGCTATGGACGAGCCATCTAATTTTAAATGGACTAAGTTCGTCAAACAGTTACAAAATGATTTACGTTCAGAGGAAATTTTCAATATTCGCACAGTTGGAAATGACTACGAAATGTTATCTTTCAAATGCTTTTACGATCCTAATACAGAGGAAATTGTTGCGCAAATTTCAACATTAAATGATGATGTTGCCCATAAATTATATGTTAGCCAAGCACATGAGAGAGCGCAATCTTTTAATGCCTACGATTACTTACCTTATGCTGTTATTGTTAGTGACGCTAGTGGTATTATTCTTGGGCTAAATAAATATGCGGAAATGTTTCTGAAAGTTGAAAATTCGCAGCTTCTTCATAAAGCGCATCAGCATATATTTGATTCATTTACATTGAAAAAGGGGCAAATTACAACCTACCTTTCTAAGTTAATGGGTGAAAAACATGCAAGCATTCATGTAGTCGATGAAACACAAGTAAGCAGAACTTGCTATTATGAAATTTCAAGTATTTTTGATGAATACAATAATATTATTGTCACTGTGATTAATGATGAAACAGAGAAAAAGCAACTTCAACATAAAGTTGAGCATCAGCAAGCATTAAACGTTGTGGGACAGATGGCAGCGAGTATTGCACATGAAATTCGTAACCCATTAACTTCTTTAAAGGGTTTTACTGAATTACTAAAATTAAATGCTGATGATGAATCACGCATGTATCTCTCTGTTATTGACAGTGAGCTTCAACGGATGGAACAAATCTTATCCGAATTATTAGTATTGTCTAAGCCAACAACGATGAAAGTGGAATTATTAGAACTGGATCATATTGTAAAGCAAGTCATTGAGTTTATGCTACCAGATGCACTCATGAAAAATATTATGATTCAGTATATTTCAACCTCTAATCAAGTCTATATTGGCGGCAACGAGAATCGACTAAAGCAAGTGCTGATGAATTTAATTAAAAATGCAATGGAATCCATGAATAATGGTGGTACGATTACCGTCGAAATGGCAACAAATGACTGTGCGATTGTCGAACTTATGATAAAAGATGAAGGTGTTGGCATGGACAGCACGACACTTCAAAACCTATTCCAGCCTTTTTACACGACAAAATCAACAGGGACAGGACTGGGCCTTGCTTTCGTGAAAAAGGTGATTGAAGAACATGAAGGAGTAATTGGCGTTAGTAGTGAACTACAGAAGGGGACATGCTTCCATCTGCAGTTTCCAATTTACACATTCAATCAGATGGATACAATGGAAGTATCCACAAAAGATTCTGCTTATTTAGTAACATAAAGAAAGTAAAAATGGTTGCATAATGAACAACAAAACCTTCTAAATCATATATTGCTTTTGACAATGCTTTTCTAATGTCGCTATAATGTCATGTATAAAGAGCGAAGTGAGAGGAAAAGAATATGCCGTCAGAAGATCTAAAACAATCTTTAAAATTATATATTGTATTATCACGTGCACTAAAAGCAATTAATGAAACAACACATCAATTATTTCAGGATAATGGTTTAAACCCAACTGAATTTGCTGTTCTAGAACTTCTCTATCATAAAGGAAGACAGCCATTACAGCAAATTGGCAATAAAATTTTGTTAGCCAGTGGGTCTATTACGTATGTCATTGATAAGCTAGAGAAGAGAGGTTACTTATTACGAGTATCTTGTCCTGCTGATCGTCGTGTTACGTATGCAGAAATCACCCCTGAAGGTGAAGCTTTTATGGGAGAGCTGTTCCCAAAACACGAACAGCATTTGCATGAATTAATGAGTGTACTATCCCCAGAAGAAAAAGAGCAAGCTATTACGTTATTGAAGAAAATTGGCCTTTCTATCAAAGACCTATCTTATTAAAAAAGTTGTCTCATTGATTTGAGACAACTTTTTTGTGATCAAATAGAAGGACGATAGACTATGTCTATCGTCCTTAGCATTTTATTATTTTTTAGATATAGTTGCTGCCATATTAAGCATAGCATCTGTTAAATCTTGTTCATCATTATCATGAATAGTTAATTTTGTAATGAGACCATCTTTCTCAAGGACAACCCCAATTACTTTCTCAGTGTCGAAGTCCACAACATAACCCTCGATATTTTGAACATCTTTAAATGCTGCTAATTCCTCAGCAGTTAGAGCTACTGTTTCACCCACTGCGTTCATATAATCTTGCATAGTTGTTTTTACTTCTTCAAAGCTCGATTGTGAAGCTTCAATTGTTTCAATACGCATAAACACTTCGTCATCATCATTGGACACTAACATGTCTTTACCAGGCTCTTCTTGTGTCAGTGTAAAACCAGGAAGCTGTTGTAGTTTATAGCTTTGATCAACACTTGCTGATTCAGTTGCCTTTTCAGTTTTATCTACACCATTTTGGACGTATTTTACATCTTGTTGAGGCTGTTTAGAAGCATCCTCTGTATTTGTATCATTTGATGCAGGTGTATCTTCTTCTTCCTCATTTGATTCACCTGCTGTATCATCTCCAGATGGTTTTTGATCGGCAGCAGTATTTGATGGCTCATTTTGTTGAGCATCTGAATCCCCTGTTTTATCAGATGTATTACAACCTACAACTAATACGGCTGTTAGTAATAATGCAAGAATTGAAACTAATTTTTTTTGCATAAAAAACCCTCCTTTTCTAAATTAAACGTTAGTAAAGATAAAATGTTTCCAAATATTAATGTTATGATGTTAACGGCAACACTAAAAATAATAATAGTACAAAAACGACATGAGCTACAATAACAAGTGGCATACTTTTACGCCATTCATATAAGAAGCCCCAAATAATGCTTGTTACCAATGCAGCAATGACACCAAGCATAAATCCGCTAAGGGCAATTGATACAGCACATAATACTGCGGTAACTATGACAGCCAGCGGTGGGCGCATAAAACGTTTTAACTGTTGTTGGATATAACCACGCCAAAATAATTCTTCACCTATGGCAACGATAAATACTAGTAAAACATAGTGCCAAATATTTTGTGGTCCGTAGCTTGCTAAAAATTTTTGAACGGATTGTACTAAGTTATTATTAATATATGGAGCGAGCCAGTAACCAAAGCGAATAATACCATATGTGATGGTACCGTATCCAATACCAAAGAGTAAAAATTGCCATGTAGGTAATTGATCTTCAATGGAACCAGCTAAGATGGCAATGGCAATACATACTAGTAGAGTGAATGCATACATGTACCAAAATACAGCTTGGTTAGCAAAGGTAAAAGCAAGCATACCATAAACGAATAATAAAGAAAGGAGAAATAGTATTGTTTGTTTCGAATTTGTTAGCATATTCGACCTCCATACCTTAATCTTATCAAAAAAATAGTCCCTTATCATCTATTAAGACAAATAGGGACTATTCAGACTATTAAGCTTCATTAGTATATAAAATTTTATATCGTTTATGATTGACGACCGTTTTTTCTTCAATTTCAAGGGAATCAAAATTCTCCATATATGTTAAGTTAACGATCACCGAATTTTCATTTACCTTTTCTACAATACCTTGGAGACCATTTTTAAACTCGATAATATTTCCAACTTCAGCTATTTTCACAGACAGTCAGCTCCTTCATCGACTAATAATATACAGTTTGCATGAAAAATTGGTAAACGTAAAGCTTTTTTTAAATAATTCATAATTTATTACACAAATGAGGCAAAGAGAGGAATAAAGTTCATGGAAAAATACGAAAATATGCTTAAACAATTACAAAATGGGGAAAGAGAAAGTATTGAAATTCAAAAGGAAGAATTTTACGAATTTCGTGAAATTCTTGTAAAACACCCATTATTTAAACATTATAGAGGTGAGGCCAAGCAAAATGGGCGAATTATCTATACTTATACTGAAACACCTAGAAGTTAATTTGTCGAACATTGTCGTAAGTTAATGCTGTAAGAAATGAAATATAAATGTATAATAATGGTATGATTATTTGTGTGTGGAGGGTTGTATGAATGGTCAATCTACTCTTGAAACAAATGGAACAAACTCGTGAGATGATGATTCGCTCAGGTGTAGAAAACGGGTTACAAAATGCAAAAACCATTCAACTGAGTCGCAGATTAGATCAGTTAATGAATACTTATTATAGACAGATGGCATTTGAAGAAGAAAAAGATCACGAAGACTAAAAAAGATTGTTCCAGTATTCAGAGTAAAAAACATTTTAACATATATGTTTAAAATGCATTTCAATGGGGAATAACTTACTATGAACACAGCAACATTCTCATTTCCCCCTTTAGAGCAGTGATCCCCCAATCACTTGCTCTCTTTTTTTTGCTTATTCGGTATATATGCCCTACATATAAATTTTAGTACAAGAGTTGTGGGAAGAGTTTGAATTATTTCATTCCTTCACCTAAACTGAAAAGATATAGAGTTGGACTCTCACGGAGAGTACAGAAATTCTAGAACAAAGGAGCATGTACATATGACAAAGAAACGTATTGCATTTATTGGAACTGGAGTAATGGGTGCTAGTATTATTAAGCATTTACTAAAAAATGGTCATGAAGTAACCGTCTATACTCGTACGCAAGAAAAAGCAGAGCCTCTTGTTGCCTTAGGGGCGTCATGGGCAAGCTCACCTGCTGAAGCATTTAAAAATCATGAAATTGCCTTTACAATGGTTGGCTATCCTTCAGATGTAGAGGAAGTATATTTTGGGGAAAATGGCCTCTTCCAAACAGCAGAACAAGGCAATATTGTCATTGATATGACGACTTCAGAGCCATCTTTAGCAAAGAAAATTTATATGTATGCTCAATCCATCGGTGTAGAGGCTTTAGACGCCCCTGTTTCAGGTGGGGATATTGGTGCTCAAAATGGCACTTTGTCTATCATGATTGGTGGCGATCAGGTCACATACGACAAGGTATTGCCAATTATGAAGCAATTTGGAGAAAATATAATTTATCAGGGTGAAGCAGGAGCTGGGCAGCATGCAAAGATGTGCAATCAAATTGTTATTGCCTCTGGTATGATTGGCGTGTGTGAATCACTAGCTTATGGACTAAAGGCAGGATTAGATTTACCTACCGTTTTACAATCGATCTCTTCAGGTGCAGCAGGTTCATGGTCTTTAAGCAATTTAGCCCCACGTATGATAAAAGAAGATTTTGCACCAGGCTTTTATATTAAACATTTTGTAAAGGATATGAAAATAGCTTTAGACGAGTCAAACAAAATGGGCATAACATTACCAGGACTTGCATTAGCCTATGAAATGTATGAGAAATTAATCGCAGCAGGCTATGGTGATAATGGTACACAAGCACTCTTAAAGTATTATAAATAATTCGCGATGGGATTCTGAATAGGAAACCTGAAGGCTCCTTAAATGGGAGACCTTCAGGTTTTTTTGTTTTACTCTTTACCGAAAAGTTGAGAATCCAGTGAGAAGCTGGATGCGCCTGCGAGAGTAAAGTAAAGAGCTATTGCACCTAAAGCTAAATCTAATTCATAACCAGCCAATCCATCTGCCCCGATAAAGCCGATGCTAAGTTTTGCTGTAAAGATCGCCACAATCATTGTAATGGTTAATAAAGCACCAAATATTCTTGTTGCTAAACCTAAAATAATTGCAATTCCACCAACTAATTCAATAATTGCCACGATATACGCCATAAATCCTGGTATACCTAGGCTATCAAAGAAGTCAGCTGTATAGCTAATGCCACCTTGAAATTTTTGAAAACCATGCACTGCAAAAATAACGCCTAGAACGATACGTAAAATTGTTGAACCAATATTTTGCATAATAAAGTAACTCCTTATCTTTTTTTGCTTACAATTAGTAACTTAGTTTATTTTTAAAAACAACTTTTGTCAAGTAACTTAATGTGTTTTTAGAACAAGTTTTTTTAAAAAGTGATATACTCTTAAATAGGAACTAATATACAAAGGGGGGAAGTCATTTGGATCAAAAAAATATTTGTCCGCGATTTGAAAAAGCACTCATGATATTAAATCATCGTTGGAATACGCTACTTATTTATCAGCTATTAGATGGTCCGCAAAGGTATTCGGCCATTAAAAATCAGTTGAATATTAGTAGTCGTGTATTAACAGAACGTTTAAAGGAGTTAGAGACTGAGCAAATAGTGCTACGTACAGTAATTCCATCAACACCAGTTGTCATTGAGTATGAACTAACGGAAAAGGGTTATGCTATTGCACCTGTGCTAAAAGCGATTGAGCAATGGTCCTCTGAATGGGTAACCATAGATATAGAATGATAAAAAGGTATTCAAGCGAGGGGCTTGAATACCTTTTTTGGTTTTACACAGAAAATAAGCGTTCAATTATCGACCATTTGGCAGTTATTTTTCAGTGAATTTACTGTTATATTGTAAATAATATTAATTTTCTTTAAAAAAAGGTATTTTTTATTTCAGAGAGAAATTAATTGTTTATTATAGAGAATGGAGAGGAGGGTTTTATGAAGAAGAGTACAGCTATAGACGTACAACATCGAAGTCAATTAGCCATTTATTTATCATTACCGATACTTTCATGGGCATTTTATGATTTTGCGAATACAATTTTTTCTTCAAATATAAATACAATATTTTTTCCCTTTTACATGGATGAGGTTTTAGGAACAAATGAAGTCATGCAACAAGTTGCGAGCACCTTTATATCTTATGCAAATGCCATTGCAAGCTTGTTGCTCGTTATCTTTTCACCCCTTTTCGGTGTGTGGATTGATAACACAGGTTATAAAAAGAGATTTATTGTATGGTTTGCATCCATATCTATTCTATTTACATTTATGATGGGAATATTTGCTAATGTACAAACCACTGTCAATTACTCTGGTGTGCCTCTTAGTTTATTTTTGGTAGTTGCAAGTTTTGTCATAGCAAAATTTTTCTTTAATTCAAGTTTAGTATTTTACGATTCTATGATGGGTGATCTAGGGACAAAAGAAGAGATGCCACTCATTTCAGGGTATGGTGTTGCAATCGGGTATCTTGGTACACTTTTTGGATTACTTGTTTACTTGTATGTTGGTAACAGCGATTTTCATCGAGCGTTTATCCCAACAGCCATTCTGTATCTACTCTTTTCATTGCCATTATTCTTAATTAATAAAGATACACCGATCCCAAAGTCCCAACGAAAGTCCTTAAAGTTTTTAGATGGTTATAAAGAAATCATTCAAACATTTAAAGATATGAAGCAATATAAAGCAATCTTTACCTTTATGATTGCTTATTTCTTTCTAAATGATGCCATTGCTACAACGATTGCTATGATGGCTGTTTATGCGACAACGATTGTTGGCTTTAGTTCTGGACAATTTATCGTACTTTATTTGGTCTCTACTGTCTCAACAATCATTGGGTCACTTGCCTTTGGGTATATTACGAAATCAATAGGCGCTAAACGTGCCATTACAATTGTTGCACTTATTATGATTGTTGCTCTGGTATTCGCTGTTTTTGCTTCAGCACAATGGATGTTCTGGCTTGCTGGTAGTCTATTTGGTATATCACTTGGCTCAATGTGGGTGACATCTCGGACATATATTATTGAATTATCACCGAACGAAAAACGTGGACAATTTTTTGGGTTGTTTGCTTTTTCAGGTAAAGTATCCTCCATTATTGGTCCAGCTATATATGGAACTGTTACATTATGGATGAAGGATTATGGTACTATTGCTAGTCGTGTAGCATTATCAACGTTGATCGTTATGACTGTCGTTGGTCTATTGGTACATCTAAAAGTTAATGATAAAAATGGAAATAGCAAGTAGGAGAAATGTATTGCCTATGATACAATTGAATTATAAACAGATGTAGAGAAAGGAGCGGGGTTGCATTGGAACATAAAGGAATATTATTAGAAAGTGGCACAAATGAGCTAGAGATTGTTGAATTTGAAGTAGCAAACAATAAGTTTGGCATCAATGTTATTAAAGTAAAAGAAATTATTCAACCGATCCCAGTAACGTTTATCCCACACGCGCACCCGCATGTAGAAGGAATCATTCAATTACGAGGTGAGGTACTACCTGTTGTAGATATGCTACGAGTATTAGGAATTCAAGGTGCTGAGCGTAATCCACAACAAAAATATATTGTCGCAGAATTTAATAAACAACGTGTCGTTTTCCATGTAGATAATGTAACACAAATTCATCGTATTTCTTGGAATCAAATCGAAAAGCCTTCAGATATGTATCAAGGGGGTACATCACAAGTAATTGGTGTGATTAAACAGAATGAGCAAATGATTCTATTACTAGATTTCGAAAGAATTATGGTGGATATCAATCCTGCATCAGGAATTAGTGTGGAATCTGTTAAAAAGCTCGGTAAACGTGAGCGATCTGGAAAGCGAATTTTAATTGCAGAAGATTCACCGTTATTACGTAAATTACTGTTTGATACTATGAGTGAAGCTGGTTATGACAATGTTGAATTCTTTGAAAATGGCCGCGATGCTTATGAATACTTAGAGGGAATTGCAAAGAGTGGTAGTGACATAGCAGAGCATATTCAATTGGTGGTAACGGATATTGAAATGCCACAAATGGATGGCCATCATTTAACACGAAAAATCAAAGAGCATCCCGATCTTCAAAAGCTTCCTGTTATCATTTTTTCAAGTCTAATTACAGATGACCTTCGTCATAAAGGTGATCAAGTAGGGGCTGAGGATCAAATAAGTAAGCCAGAAATTGCAGAGCTCATTTTACGTGTTGACCAACTTATTCTGTAATCACCATGGCTTACATGATACTTCTCAATTTTAATAATGGTATCCTGCAAGTATAAATAAATGAAAGTAAAGTCGGATGCCTTAATTAAGAGGGTCCGATTTTTTTGTATATGTCCAAATATTATGAACAAAATAAATGGTAGATGCTTGAAGGATGTGATTATTTGAATGAATTAAAAACAGCTATTATTGATATCGGCTCCAATACTATACGATTAGTATTATATCAATATGATAATGAAGAGGGACTTCGTGAGCTTGGAAATATTAAGACGGTAGCACGTTTGCGTACATATTTACAGCCCTCAGGAGAGATGTCTGATGAAGGTATTCAAGTGTTATCAGAAACTTTATTAACATTTAAAGCCATGCTTGAGGATTTTGAAGTAACAGATGTAAAAGCTGCTGCTACTGCGGCTATTCGACAAGCCACTAATCGAGACAAAATTATAGAGGAAATGAAAGAACGGACTGGTATCCAAATAGAGCTTTTATCAGAAGAGGAAGAGGCCTATTTTGGCTACGTTGCTGTTGCCTACTCCATGGGTACGAAATCGGCCGTAACAATCGATATCGGTGGTGGTAGTACCGAAATTACGCTGTTTGAAAATAAAGAAATTCAGCAATCACATAGTTTCCCTTTTGGGACAGTTTCTTTAAAGCAACGTTTTGTAAAAGGTGACATTATCAATAGTAGTGAGAAAAAAGAGCTTCTTGCCTTTGTCAAAGAGCAGTTCCAAACACTCCCTTGGATAAAAAATATTGCTCTACCTATTATCGCAATTGGTGGTAGTGCGCGGAATATTGCTCAAATACATCAACAAAAGCATGATTACCCTATTGCCAGCGTACATGGTTATGAAATGACAAAGGAAAATTTGGATGATTTAAGCTTATTTTTAGGGCAATTAAGCTTTCAGGAATTGAAACAATTGGATGGTCTCTCATCTGACCGCGCAGATATCATTGTTCCTGCATTAGAGGTATTTAGAGTGTTGATGGAGGTAGTTGGTAGTGAGACCTTCCAACTGACAAAGCGAGGGTTACGTGAGGGACTCATTATTCAACGGATTTTGCAAACAGATACACAGGCGTTTGATAAATATAATGTATTTGAAGGAAATGCTAGAAGATTAGCACGTCAGTATGGTCGGAGTGAAGTGGAAGTAGATTATTTAATGCATTTAGCAGACCAACTGTATC
Source organism: Lysinibacillus sp. GW823-FHT02G10 (assembly GCF_058797135.1). Classification (NCBI taxonomy): domain Bacteria; kingdom Bacillati; phylum Bacillota; class Bacilli; order Caryophanales; family Bacillaceae; genus Lysinibacillus; species Lysinibacillus sp. GW823-FHT02G10. The sequence goes on along the minus strand of NZ_JBXAJI010000003.1, from coordinate 208,431 downwards.
GTGAATGTTGTCATTTAGGCTACTTGCAATATCATCCAGAAGATTTGCATTTATTAGCAAAAGCGGCGAAGGTTTTTAATATAGGAGAGTATATCGAATTAAGCTCTTCAAGCCAACATACTTTTTATTTAATTGCGAATCAATCCATTGATGGTTTAAATCATTTAGAACGAGTAAAACTAGCACTTCTTGCCTCCTATAAAAATAAAGATTATTTCGAACGATTTGCTGCTCCATTTGCTACATGGATGAGTCGGGAGGAACATCGTAAAATAAGAGATTTCGGAGCGTTATTAAAATTTGTCTATGCATTAAATGTTTCAAAACGCAATATAGTACATGCTATTGAAATGCACACCGAAGAAGATCATGTTCAGCTTAATATTTATGTAAAAAAGAATGCTGCGGCTGAAAAGTATCAAGCCAATCGACATAGAAAGCATTTAGAACGTGCATTAAAAATCCCAATGAAGATCAATTTTATTGAAGAAGGGTGGAACAATGGATGACAACTGAAGTAACGAAAAACGAGCTACATGGGGAAGAGTTCTCCGAAAACTACAATCTATTGTTAGAGGAAATTGCAAAGCCTCAATATTATAATAATCGTGAATTAAGCTGGCTTGCCTTTAATGAACGCGTGCTAGAGGAAGCAGAGGATATTAATAATCCTCTGCTCGAGCGTTTAAAATTTTTAGCTATATTTAGTTCCAATCTAGATGAATTTTTTATGGTTCGTGTTGCAGGCTTACAGGACCAGGTACGTGCTGGTTTTCATAAGCCCGAAAACAAATCTGGCTTAACGCCGAAGGAACAGTTGGCCAAAATAGCAGAACGCACACAAGCATTAGTGCGTCGACAAACTGAGGTGTATAGACATTTAATCTATGATTTACTACCTCAACATAATGTACATATTGCGGACATGAAAGATTTAAATAGCAAGCAAAAATCATTTATCAATGAAATGTTTGCAGAAACTATCTTCCCTGTTTTAACCCCTGTTGCAGTGGATGCATATCGTCCTTTCCCAACTTTGCTTGGTAAAACTTTGAATTTACTAGTGCTGTTAGAGCAGGATGAGTCAGATCTTGAAAGTCGTGAAAAAGTGGCGATTGTCCAAGTTCCATCTGTGTTAGATCGCTATATAAAAGTACCGTCCGAAGAAGGTAAGACAGTTGTAGTTTTATTGGAGGATGTGATAGTAGCGCATATTGAAAAGCTGTTTTATGGCTATAGCGTAAAATCAGCACAAGCCTTCCGCTTAACAAGAAATGCAGATTTAACTATCCATGAAGAAGGGGCTCGAGATCTTCTCGTGGAGATCGAAAAAGAGCTGAAAAAGCGAAAGTGGGGAGTAGGAAGCCGTTTAGAAGTTCGAGTTGGAGAAATGAACGAGGAAGTGCTGCAATACTTACTAGATGAATTCGAAATAGAAGAATCGGATGTATTCCATATTGATGGTCCTTTGGATTTAACGTTTATGTTCTCTTTTGTGAAAGGTATTTCAGTAGGTCGTGAGCATTTAGAATATGAAAGCTTTATCCCACAGCCACCTTTAGATTTACAGTCTGACGAAAATATTTTTGAAAAAGCACTTCAACAGGATATATTTTTCCATCATCCATATGAATCTTTTGCCCCTATTGTTGATTTTATTTCTGAGGCCGCTGTCAACCCAAATGTGTTGGCTATAAAACAGACATTATATCGAGTAAGCGGGAATTCACCGATTATTCAAGCGTTAAAGCTTGCCGCTGAAAACGGTAAACAAGTAACGGTATTAGTGGAGCTAAAGGCTCGCTTCGATGAAGAAAACAATGTGCACTGGGCAAAACAATTAGAACAAGCAGGTTGTCTTGTAATCTATGGGATGAATAATTTAAAAACGCACTCAAAAATCACGCTAGTCGTTAGTCGTCGTAACGGCAAAATTGAACGTTTTGTCCATTTGGGTACAGGAAATTATAATGATGCTACTGCAAAAATTTATACGGATATGGGCATAATAACGACAGATAAAGAGTTTGGCATTGATGCGACAAATTTCTTTAACTACTTAAGTGGCTATACAGAAAAGCCTACCTTTAATCATTTAGTCGTTGCACCATTTGATATACGCGATGAGTTTATTCGGTTAATGGATGAGGAAATTGCCTGTCATAAAAAATATGGAAATGGTTTTATTCGTGCAAAAATGAATTCATTGACAGACAAAGATTTAATGATGAAGCTTTATGAGGCATCGATTGCGGGTGTAAAGGTCGAGCTTATTATTCGTGGTATATGCTGTATTAGACCAGGAATCCCAGGTATTAGTGAGAACATTACCGTAACAAGTATTGTTGGTCGTTTCCTTGAACATTCTCGTATTTATTGGTTCCATCATAATGGGGAAAATAAAGTATATTTATCCTCTGCAGATATGATGACACGCAATATGATTAAACGTGTAGAAATTTTATTCCCTGTATATGCAAGTGAAGCAAAAACTCGTATTATTGACATAATGAATGCACAATTAATGGATACTGCCAAAGCCCGTATTCAAGACTCTAATGGTAAGTATCATTATAAAGAGTTTGATCGTAGCGAAGATCCATTAAATAGCCAGGAAATTTTCTTGAAGGATGCATTAAAGCCTACGCTTGACGAAGAATAGAGCAAACACGCTACTTAGTGAGGGATAGAATGAAAAAATGTAGAGAAAATGTAGCGCCATTTGCAGAATATCAACAGCTCATGCAACTGAATCCATTTGATGCAATCATTTGTTTGAGACAAGTTGATAAGACAGTGTTTGAGGTCGTTGAATTTAATGAAAAGCTATCGTCAATGATTGAGCTGCAGGATATAACAGCCAAAAACGCTGAGAACTTTTTTACTAAGCAATGCTGGCTGCAATTGTCGGGATTTCTAATTGAAGAAATCAATAAACAGCATACTCTAAAATTAGGTAACGGTCTTCAAGAGAAAACATTTATGCTTCATGTTCAGCACTTTTCTGAATCAATAGTTGCCATTATTCTTCGAGCAACATCATTTGAAGAAAATCCCTATTTACAGTTCATTGAACAACATATAAGTCCAGTGTTAACGACAGATTTACAAGGTCGAATAATTCATCAAAATATTGCTGCTACTGCTACACTATCGAGAGAGCAGCACAGTCTAATTGGACTAGATATTTTTTCATTACTCGAAAGTAAATATCTCAATGAGTTTAAACTATTATTTACCAAAACAATCGAAGGTTCAGCGTTTGGCATGCCTAAATGCTTATTGAAAGGTGATTTACTAAGCAAAGAGCCCTTTTATTTAAGAACGCATCCAACCTATTATAATGGTGAAGTTGTGGGTGTCCACCTATTTGTTAAAGATGCTAATTCATTTATGAATGATCATGAAGCATTCTATTACCTAGCACTAATGGATGAATTAACAGGTATTTGGAATCGAAAAGCTTTTAAGGAGCATTGGCTACAGCATTTAAATGATAAAAAGCAAGGGCATAAGCAAGCCGCTCTTATTTTAGTTGACATTGACCGTTTTAAAAAGTTTAATGAATCCCTTGGCGAGAGCAAGGGAGATGATTTAATGCGTATGTTTAGTCATAGGTTACGGGAGCTTTGCTATTCAAAGTGTTCGCTATATCGATATAATAGTGATGAGTTTATTTTTGTGCTAAAAGATGCAACCATCCAAAAAATTGAACGAACTGCAAACTTGATTATGGACGTATTAAAACAGCCATTTATGATAGATGGACAGGAATATTTTATTAGCGTATCGATTGGGATTTCACTTAGCCCAGCAGATGGTAAAGATATCGAGACACTTGTACGGAAAGCAGATAAAGCTTTATTTTCTGTTAAAGAACATGGTCGTTCACATTATCGCTACTACCGTGAAGATATGACGGCCATTTTTCCAAACGAAGCATTAATGGAGGCACATTTACGTCGAGCAATTGAATTTAATGAGCTAAGTCTCCATCTACAACCGCAAATGGATTTAGCAAATAATAGCATCAATAGCTTTGAAGCATTATTACGATGGAATAACCGTAAATTTGGTTTTGTATCACCAGCACAATTTATTCCTATTGCGGAAGCCTCAGGGTTGATTATTGAAATCGGTGATTGGATTATTGATGAGGTATGTCGTTACCAAAAAGAATGGCAATCAAAAGGATATCGTCCTGTGCGGATTGCAGTCAATATATCCCCAAAACAGTTTAGAAAAGAAAATTTTGCCCGAAAAATTAAAACAGCTTTAAAGAAATATGGTGTACCGCCTGAATTATTAGAAGTAGAAATTACCGAAAGTTCCATGACAAATGTACATGAAACATTTTCGATTCTTACAGAACTGAAGCAATTAGGTGTTTATGTGTCTGTGGATGACTTTGGGACAGGCTATTCCTCATTAAGTTATCTCAAGCGTTATCCGATTGATATTATTAAAATTGATCAGTCATTTATTGCAGATATAGCAAAGGATGACAAAAATGAAGCCATCATAAAAGCCATTATTTCGATGTCTCATAATTTAGGATTAGAGGTCATTGCTGAGGGAATTGAAGAACCAATACAAGTTGATTTTCTCAAACGCCATCGTTGTCAAAAAGGGCAAGGCTATTTGTATAATAAACCATTACCAGTTGAAACGATTGTACAACAATATTTTGTAAGCTAGAAAAAGGGTAGCACTTTCATCACAAAATAGATGAAGTGCTACTTTTTTATTTGCCGTTTTTAAGACCGTTTAAGACAATTGCTGTGAATTGCGCCATCTCAGAGGCTAGGTCAAAGTCTTCACTATGTATCAACCAATCATAGACATTGGCACGCATACAGCGCTGAATAAGTGTTTGTATGGTAGCAGCAGAAACATCTTGTCTAAATTCCCCATGTTGAATTCCTTCCTCGATATATGTATTCATTATCTGAAAAATCTTACGTTGTGGATTGATTAAATAATGATCCTGTTCTACTTGGTTTGTCATAGCAGCCGTATATACTGTACGTAATAAATCCTTTCCCACAATATTGGTTAAATATCTCATTTGCTCTTGATACACTAAGAGTATTTTTTCACTTGCTGGTAATGTGGGATCAATATTTTTTTCAACTGTACGATAAAAATTATCAAGCTCCTTAAATTTTTCTAAAATAACATCATATTTAGATGGGAAATGTGTATAAAATGTACCCTTTGAAACATTACATGCCTTTGTAATTTGTTCAACAGAAACATGTTCATAACCATGCTTGTTAAATAAATCTAAAGAAGTTTTCAATAATTTTTCACGTGTTTCTAATGCCTTTTTCTGTCTGCTTGTGAGTGTTTCCATTGGTAGCTAATACCTCCTATATTAAATATTGTAAAATATCTTTTGTAAAAAATATTCTGAAAATATTAATTTTTTAATTGACGAGATGGATTTCGATTGATTATGATTTAAATGACCGAAGTCAATGACTGCGGTCAATGATGTTATCTCGTTACTAATGTTACTTTAAAAAATGAAAGTTGGCTAGTATATCATCAAGTTTTCTGTTGTATTTTCAAGGAATGGGGAGGTCACAATGAAGAAAAAATTGGGTTTTATTGGCTTAGGGAATATGGGTTTACCGATGGCTATTAACTTATTAAGAGCAGATTATCAGGTATATGGTTTCGATACGAATGCGGAAGCAATGGAACAATTCGCAGCAGCAGGTGGTTTCGGCCTTGAGACAGCTATGGATATTGCGAAAAAATGTGATGTTATTATGACAAGTTTGCCTACCCCTCAGGTTGTAGAATTGGTTTATCAATCAGAGCAAGGAATTTTACAACATGCAAAGAAAGGGTGCCTGCTGATTGATTTTAGTACTGTTAATCCCGAATTGAATGATACGTTACATACAGAAGCTATAGCTTTGGGATTACGTTATTTGGGAGCGCCTGTCAGTGGGGGTGTCATAGGGGCTATCAATGCGACATTAACTATTATGGTTGGTGGTGGCACAGATGATTATATAAGTGCTAGCGAAATATTCAGAATAGTCGGTAAAAATATTTATCATTTAGGCACATCTTCAAGTATAGGAACGCGAATTAAATTACTCAATAACTTAATGATTGGCTTTTACACAGAGGCAGTCGCTGAAACGATTGTACTTGGCGAAAAAATGGGTATTCAGGCAGACACGCTCTATGAAGTATTAAATAATAGTTATGGACAAAGCCGTATTTATGAACGTAATTATTTGGAATATATGAAAAATGATAATTATGAGCCGGGCTTTTCGACAAATCTACTATTAAAAGATTTGAAGTTAGCTAAGGAAATGGCGGATGAAGCAGGCGTATCGCTGCGAATCGGCGAAAAGTTAGTGGATCTTTATAGTGAAATTGCTCAGCAGGGCTATGGAGAAAAAGATATGTCTGCAGCTTATTTAAGTTTAAAAGAAAAATGTAAACTAGAACAATTTTAAGAGGAGGAAATGGATATGACAACGACACAAGAGGTTAAAACATTAACACATTTTATTGGTGGCAAATTGGTTGAAGGAAAAAGTGGCCGATTCGGTTCGGTATTTAACCCAACAACAGGTGAAGTCATTGCTAAGGTACCCCTTGCAACAGTAGAGGAAACACAAGATGCAATCGAGCAAGCTCAAGCAGCATTTCCGGCTTGGCGTGATACATCAGTGGCTAAGCGTGCAGAAATTGTATTAAAGTTCCGTAACCTTATCACTGAAAATATGGAAGAGCTATTACAAATCATTTGTACTGAAAGCGGTAAAACGATTGAAGATGCCAAAGGTGAGATTACACGAGGACTTGAATCTGTTGACTTAGCCATTGGTGCGCCACATTTAATGAAAGGAGAATACTCCGTAAATGTTGGAGGTCAAATAAATGCTTATTCTGCAAAATATCCATTAGGGGTTGTGGCAGCAATTTCTCCATTTAATTTCCCCATCATGGTGCCTCTAGCACAAACGAGTATGGCCATTGCTGTAGGAAATGCGGTTATTTTAAAGGCATCTGAGCGTGTGCCAATGACTTCATTATATGTTAGTGAGCTTTGGAAGAAGGCGGGATTGCCTGATGGTATTTGGACAGTAATCAATGGTGATAAAGATGCGGTCAATGAACTTTTAGAAAACCCAGCTGTGCAAGCGATTTCATTTGTTGGATCAACACCAGTAGCTAAATATATTTATGAAACAGGATCAAAGTACGGTAAACGTGTCACGGCTCTTGGTGGTGGTAAAAACAATATGGTCGTGATGCCAGATGCGGATCTTGAACAGGTTGCTAATGCCTTTATTGGTGCAGCTTATGGAGCAGCATCCCAACGTTGCATGGCAATATCTACTATCATGCCTGTAGGAAAGGATACTGCTGATCGCCTAGTGGATATTCTTAAGGAAAAAATTTCTAATCTGAAAGTAGGCCCATATACAAACCCTGATTCAGATTTTGGCCCTGTTATTTCTCAGCAATCAAAAGAAGCAATTCTTACTGCAATTAATCGAGGGGAAGCCGAAGGAGCTTCAGTAATTTGTGACGGACGAGAACTTGATATTGTCAAAGAGTCTAAAGGGTTCTATGTAGGGCCTACATTATTAGATCATGTAAAGCCAGGCATGGAAGTTTACGAGCAAGAAATATTTGGTCCAGCTCGCAATGTTGTTCGTGTAGATTCCTTAGAGGAAGCTATTACACTTATCAATAAGCATGAGCTAGGTAATGGTGTCACAATCTTTACGAATGATGGATTAGCAGCTCGAAAATTTACAACAGAAATTGATGTTGGCATGGTTGGTGTCAATGTACCAATTCCAATTCCTGTTGGCTACCATAACTTTGCAGGCTTTAAAGGATCTCGTTTTGGTGAGGGGCATATGTTTGGCCCAGATCAAGCACGATTTTTTACAAAAACTAAGACAATTTCAGAGCGTTGGATGGCTGGCAATGCCTCCTCAGCATCCACGTTTTCATTCCCAAGCAATAACGACTAATAAAACCTAGAGCTGTAGAGTTATACAGCTCTTTTTCTAAAAAAGGGGATGGGTGGGGTGTAAATGTTAGAGTATATTGGTCTTTTTGGTAGTTTAGCATTATTAGTTTATTTAACAATGAAGGGTGTAAATCTACTTATTTCAGCACCGTTAACTGCGCTGTTAGCAGCCTTAACAAACGGTCTTGCATTTTTTCCTCAAACAGCTGATAAAGATCAGGCCAACTTTCTAACGAGCTATATGGATGGATTCACCGGATTTGTTGGTTCATGGTATTTAATGTTCATGGCGGGCGCCATTTTCGGCAAAGTCATGGAGGACACAGGCGCTGCAGATAGTGTCTCTAAATGGATTGTAGAAAAAATAGGGGTGAAATATGCCACATATGCTGTAGTTTTAGCTGCAGCAGTACTCACATATGGTGGTGTTTCAGTTTTTATCGTAGCCTTTTCAGTTTATCCAATGGCTATTAGTTTATTTAAACAAGCAAACTTTCCACGACGTTTTATTCCTGCTGCACTGGGCCTAGGTTCTGTCACATTTACGATGACATCAGCAGGCTCACCTGAGATTCAAAATTGGATACCAATTCCATATCTTGGTACAACTCCATATGCAGGTTGGCAAGTTAGTATTGTCGTGGCTATTTTTATGGCCGTTGGTGGCTCGCTTTGGCTGAATTGGATGATTAAACGCGCTGTTAACAATGGGGAAATTTTCATTGAGCGCTCCACCGATCCAGTAGCTGATGAAACAAGAAAGCTTCCGAGTCCCCTTTTGAGTCTCATACCATTATTAGTTGTTTTAGTCATTTCTTATATTTTCCATGATTCACTTGGAACCTCTGCTTTAATTGTAGCCTTAACTAGTGGCTGTATCGTTGCTTATTTAGTGAGTTACAAATATGCAAAGTCAGTTGGCGCAACATTAGCAGCAGGTGCAATGGGTGCTATTATTGCCATTGCAAATACGGCGGCTGTTGTCGGCTTTGGCGGGGTAGTAAAAGCAACACCATCCTTTGTTGCAACTGTTGATGTAATGACCAATATCCCTGGCAGTCCGCTGATTGGAGGAGCCTTAGCAATTGCGGTTATTGCTGGTTTAACAGGTTCAGCATCAGGGGGACAAACAATTGCTATGCCCTTACTAGCACCGCATTATATCGAGATGGGTGTAGATACAGAGGCGTTGCATCGGACAATCGCTATAGCATCTGGTTCCCTAGATTCATTGCCGCACGGAGGATATGTTGTGACAACCATCAATTCAGTATGTAATGAAAAGCATAAGGATGCATATATGCCATTTGGAGCTTTGACGGTTATTATCCCTATCATAGGTACAATACTTGCAATCATATTATTCTCATTAGGGATGTAGGAGGGATGAAGTATGCAAGGAAAAACGGTTTTTATTACAGGGGCAGCTCGTGGTATTGGTCTTGCTATGGCACAAGCATTTGCTGAGCAAGGGGCTAATGTTGTGATATCAGATAAAAATGAACAGCTTCTTGAGGAAGCCGTCGCACAATACCCCTCTTTAACTTCCTATATATGTGATGTGACAGAAGAACAAGCCATAAGAGAAGCCATTGATTTTACGATTAATGAATTCTCAACATTAGATATTTTAATCAATAATGCAGGATTTCAACATGTGTCGCTTATTGAGGATTTTAAGACAGAAATTTTTGAGTCAATGCAAAAAGTGATGGTCGTTGCTCCCTTTGTGGCGATGAAGTATGCGTTACCACATATGAAGAAAAATCAATTTGGTCGTATTATCAATATGGCCTCCATCAATGGCGTCATTGGGTTTGCTGGGAAGGCGGGATATAATGCAGCAAAGCATGGTGTGATTGGGCTTACTAAGGTAACGGCACTAGAGGTGGCGACAGAGGGAATTACGGTAAATGCTATTTGTCCAGGGTATGTTGACACGGAATTAGTACGTAATCAGTTTATGGATTTAGCACAGACACGGGGTATTCAAGTGGAAGAAGTTCTTGAACAAGTGTTATATCCACTTGTACCGCAAAAACGTTTACTTGATGTCTCAGAAATTACAGGACTTGCATTATATTTAGCAAGTGATGTAGCAAAGGGGTTAACCGGCCAGGCCATACTATTAGATGGTGGCTATACAGCTCAATAGCTTAGGAGGGAAAATATGATTCAAACAAAAACCATCTTTACTGTTCATTCTCCAGGAACGATTGTATATGGTCGAGATTCATTTGAAGAAGTAGGAGAGTATGCGAAAAAACTAGGTTCAAAGGCATTAATTATTAGTGATCCAATTATGGACAGTTTAGGCTTTATCAAGAAATGCCATACACTGTTAAAGACCCAAGGGATAGACGTCGTTTCATATATAGGGGTGACAACTGAGCCAGATGATACGTATGTTGCAGAGGGATTGCAGCTTTTGCAGAAAGAAAACTGTGATGTCATTATTTCTGTTGGTGGTGGTAGCTGTATTGATACGGCGAAGGCGATTGCAGTAGTGGCTACAAATGGCGGCTACATAGGAGATTATATGAAAATGGCAAAGGTTGCAGCTGAAGCACCAATTCCACACATTGCGATACCAACAACAGCAGGTACAGGCTCTGAAGCAACAGATGCCACTGTTATTACCAATACAAAAAGTGATGTGAAAATGATGATTAAGCAACCAGCTTTTATGCCCACTATAGCGATTGTTGATCCTATTTTAACCATTACCTCACCTCCAGCAATTACCGCAGCAACTGGAATAGATGCATTGAGCCATGCCATTGAGAGCTATTTATCACGTTTAGCTCATCCTTATTCGAATGTGCTCGCCTTATCTGCTATGGAATTAATTGTGAATAACATCATAAGGGTTTATGAATATGGAGATGATGTTGATGCTAGGGAAGCGATGTCATTGGGTTCGATGCAGGCAGGGCTGTCATTTTCTAATGCTTCTGTTGCCCTTGTACATGGAATGTCTCGTCCGATTGGGGCACTTTTCCACGTACCGCATGGCATCTCCAATGCGATGCTTTTACCAGCTGTACTAGATTATTCAAAAGACGCTTGTATAAATCGATTGGCAGATTTAGGACAATTTTTTAATAAAACAAAAGAACGTCTATCGCAAGAGGAACTTGCTCAGCTTGCTATTACGTCCATTAAAGATATGTGTAAGTATATGAAAATTGGCAATTTAAAGCAGTGGGGAATCGAGGAGCATGCTTATTATCAGGCCATTCCTAAAATGGCTGAGGATGCACTTGCAAGTGGGAGTCCTGGTAACAATCCGAAGATACCAACTTTAGAAGAGTTAATGGAGCTATATAAAATTGCCTATACGTATGAGTTTTAATGATATTGGAGAGCTATTCATTGAATGAATGGCTCTTTTATATTTTTTCAGAAAATAAACTCGCATTCTATAGAATTAATATGACATATTCGAGAATATATAGTAAACTTTTAGTGAATCACCATTCATTTTTAACAAAGGGGGAAATGGAATGTTGCAAGGGAAAACGATTATTATTACGGGTGGATCAAGTGGTATGGGGCTGTATATGGCAAAGCAGTTCGTAACTGAGGGAGCTAATGTTGTCATAACAGGTCGTAACGAAGAACGATTAGCAGAGGCAAAGAAATTTATAGCTGAGGCTGGTCCCTCTATTGAGACATTCCAAATGGATGTACGTGTACCTGAGCATGCTGAGGCTATGCTCGCATTTGCTATTGAAAAATTTGGTCAAGTGGATGGGCTTGTGAATAATGCAGCAGGTAACTTTATTGTACGTGCAGAGGATTTATCACCGAATGGCTGGAAGGCTGTCGTAGATATTGTATTAAATGGTACATTCTATTGCTCTTCAGCAGTAGGCAAGTATTGGATTGAGAATAAGATCAAAGGGTCTATATTAAATATGGTAGCGACGTATGCTTGGAATGCAGGAGCAGGTGTGATCCATTCAGCTGCAGCAAAAGCAGGGGTACTATCATTGACGAGAACGCTAGCTGTTGAGTGGGGGAAACAGTATGGGATTCGGGTTAATGCTATTGCACCAGGTCCGATCGAGCGTACTGGTGGAGCCGATAAGCTTTGGGAATCAGAAGCAGCGGCAGCTCGTACACTAGATTCTGTTCCACTAGGCCGTATAGGAACACCAGAAGAAATTGCTGATTTAGCTACATTTATGATGTCTAATAAAGCAAGTTATATGAATGGAGAATGTGTAACTTTGGATGGTGGGCAGTGGCTCAATCAATATCCATTCTAAAAATCTTTGCATAACGAATAGCTGGGTTGACGCATACTAAGGGTAAAGAAAGGAGTTTTGCCGATGGGTATGTGGTTAATACCAGCAATTATTGCCATTGTGATCATTTCTGCTATTTCGTTTGTTTATACGTTAAAAATAGCTAAAATGACCTCTGAACGGAAATCTGAAAATGATACCCCTATTTCAGAAACAGTTGAAGAATATGCAACGATGTTGAACCCTATTGTTTGGGTCTATGCAATTTTTTTACTTTTTTTAGGGATCATGATTTTTTACTACTGGAGTAAGGCTGGCTATTAGTTAAGAACCATCTTCATTCGGTCACGAAAAACTTGACTGGATGAAGATATTCTAAGTTTTTGCTGTAAAGGCTAAAATAATTCATTGTTCATGAAAAACTCTTCTCGGCCTGGTCATGGTCATACATAGAAAAGTTGTGATATGATGAAAGGGAAGGACTGTTCTACACAGTGAGGACAGAAAAGGAGAAGAAGTTCATGATTTCAACTAACAGCAAAGACTTATTAGCAATGCCAATTAGTGATTTTATCATTTCCTCTGAAAAAGTTGCGCATGTACAAAGTGGAAATAGTGCGGAACATGCACTCCTTGTACTAACACGTACAGGGTACTCGTCCATACCTGTATTAGATTTGAAATATCGACTTCAAGGTTTACTTAGCATGAAAATGATTACCGAATCGATTCTTGGACTTGAGCATATAGAATATGAAAAGCTACCTGATATTAAGGTTGACTCTATTATGGAAAAAGAGATCGCTGTATTGAAGCTGACGGATACTTTCCAGCGTGCTTTGGATTTAGTTATTAACCACGCCTTTTTATGTGTAGTGGACGAAGATGGTACATTCGCAGGGATATTAACAAGACGTGTTATTTTAAAGCAATTGAAAAAATATATTTATCAAAAAGAGTAGTAGCTTAAGAGGGAACTCAGATGAAAATCATGAGGCCCTCTTTGCTTGTATTGGAGGTTTACAGATTGATGGCAACAGAGGCAGAAATTTTAAAAATCTTAGCTGAAGAACGCAATATGCGGAAAGCAGCAGAACGTCTATTTTTATCCCAACCAGCCCTTTCACAACGATTGCAAACGATTGAGAAAGACTGGGGTGCACAATTATTTATTCGTTCACAAAAAGGTTTAACAGCAACACCTGCTGGTGAACAAGTTATTGCTTATGCAAAGGAAATGCTAGCCAAAAAGGAAGAAATATTTGAAACGATTCAATCCTTAACGACAAAGGTAAACGGGACATTGAAAATAGCTTGTGCATCCATTGTTGGTCAGAACTGGCTACCAAAAATCTTGAAGGAGTTTGTGTCAAAATATCCAGAGGCTAAAATATCACTGATGACGGGCTGGAGTTCTGAAATTGTGAAGGCTCTTTACGAGGGCGAGGCCCATGTAGGCATTGTACGAGGCCAAGTTGACTGGAAAGGAGAAAAGATCCACCTTTTCAGAGATACTCTTTATTTAGTGGACAAAGAGGTTAAAACAATTGAAGATGTGTTAAAGACAGACCGTCCATTTATTCAATATAAGAGTGATTCCAACTATTATCAAGAAATTCAGCAATGGTGGCAGCAGCATTTTGCCTCGAATCCAAGAAAACAAATTTTAGTGGATCAAATTGAAATTTGCAAGCAAATGGCATTAAATGGTATCGGTTATGCGATCTTGCCTTCTATTACGTTAAATGACCACGATGCCATTCACAAAATCCCTCTATCAAATGATGAAAAAGAGTTTGGTCTTACACGCGATACTTGGTTAATTGGTTATGAATCCTCTTTTGAATTAAGACAAGTAGAGGCGTTTGTGGAAGTAGTGCAGGATCATGCACGGTGTTTGTTTGATTATACTAAATAGAAAATCAGGCAGCTCCAGGTTGTTTTGGAGTTGCCTTTTTGCATTGTAGAATTCTTAAGAGTTTATGAATATTAATGAAGATAACATAAGAAATGGAACAAAATGCAATATAAATCGTATAATTATGTAACCATCTATTTACATAAAAAGGGGTTGAGCTTTTGAAAAAGACAAAATGGACGGCACTGACCTTACTAGTCATGCTGGTAATGAGCTTTATCTTGCCTACAACTCAGGCAAGTGCTGCTGCTACGCTAGAGGTGAAAGCAACAGCGGGTGTTTCTGGTAAAGCGAAATATCAATCAGTAGTACCACTCCAAGTTACAGTGAAAAATAATGGAGCTGACTTCTCAGGAGATATGGCGATTAATTCATCAAATTCTTATGAGGCAGCTTCAGCACTTGTCGTTCCAATTGATATAGCAGCAGGAGAGGAAAAGACATTTACTTTCTATCTTGATGGTTTAGCTGACTATAGTTATTCGGACACCGATTTATTTGCTTTTTATGAGGGAAGCATTGAAAAAGGAAAAAAGATTGCCTATAAGGGAACTAAACGTCTGCAATCAAATTTTTTAGACCCCTCATCAACATTCATTTATACATTAACAGATAAAAGTGATCGTCTTTCTGCACTATTACGTTTATCAACATTTGTAGCTCAAAGTAATGTGGAAGTATTTAATATCAATCAATTAAAAGATTATACACTTCCAGAAGATTCGCAGGGACTTGCGATGGCCAATGTCATTGTTGTAGATGAAGTGGCTATTGCTGATTTAACACCGAAACAACAAGAAGCATTACTAAAATGGGTACAGGATGGTGGTACCTTACTTCTAGGTGCTGCTGACCAAATTAATGCTACAGCAGGGGTTTTTAAAGAGTATTTACCTTTGTCATTATCACAAGAAATGACTGCGATTTCTGCAGAAGCTTTAACTAAATTGTCAGGAGGCGGCATTTTTACACAGCCGATTTCAGTATACTCAGCTACTAGTAGTGAAGGAAGTTTACCTGTATTAACAGAAAATAATGAAGTGTTAGCAGCAAAGAAAAAAGTGGGTAGCGGGGAAGTGATTCAAACAACCTTCTCTTTAGGTGATCAACCACTTGCTTCTATGGACGGCTACGGAGCACTTTTAGCCAAAGTGATAAATATTCAAAGTATTTCACAGCAAGGAATGATGAGACAGGGACAATCTCCTCTCGATCAAATATCTTATGAACTTCGTAACATTAATGAACTATTTCCATCATTCGAAGTATCAGTGAGCTATATGCTAATTGTCATTATTCTTTATATTTTAATAATCGGGCCAATTCTTTATTTTGTCTTGAAAAAAGCGGACAAGCGTGAACATGCATGGTGGATAATACCGTCCATCTCTGTTGTTCTTTCCATTGTTCTCTTTATTGTCGGAGCGAAGGATCGTATTGTTCAGCCACAAGTTCAACAATCTGCATTCTATAAAGTAAATGAAGACAATAGTGTAAATGGCTATTATGTAGAGTCCATTCTAACGAATCGTAGTGGGGACTTTGTGGTCAATGCTGACCAAAATACAACTGCTGTTGCATTAAGAAATTATAATAACTTCACAGGCACGATGGGACCATTACATGAATCTTCTTATATAAAAGAAAATGCTAGCGGTTCAACACTAACATTACGTGATTTAAGCTACTGGTCTGTGCAATCCTTTGGTGGAAAAACATCAGCACAAAATATCGGGAAGATGGATATAGATATAACACTGAAAAATGAAAAACTAACAGGAACAGTTAAAAATAATTTCCCGTTTGCATTAAAAGATGTCACATTAATCTCTGGTGTGAAAGAAGTAAAACTAGGTGATATTGAAGCAAATGGAACATTACAGGTAAATAAGGAACTGAAAACAACGGTTCTTCAAAAACCATCTATTTTCAATAATTATAATTATAGTTACCCATCGAAAAAGGATGAGGTAAACCCAATGCGGATTGAACGAATGAAAACTTTAGCATTGCCGCTTGTCGAAAAGGATAACCAGCCAATACTTACAGCTTGGACAGATCAAGCTGTGGTAGGTGTTGAATTAGAAACAAGTGCCAATATGTCACCGATTACGATGCTTGTTCAACCATTTAAAGGAAAAGTTGAGCTAACAGGTCCATTTACAATGAAGCGTAATAACTTCTCGTATTCAGTAGAGCCACTATCAGCAAATGGCTATTATGAAAAGATCGAGGAAGAATTGAATAAATGGTACCTATCTGAAGGGTTGTACGAAGTAACGATGACCATGCCAGATCAATTCATGGATGCCGTTGAATCACTTAATGAGTTGACAATTTCTAATAAGGATGTTTCACGTATGCAACTATCCATTTGGAATAATGAAACGAATATATATGAGCCTTTAGTCGATACAAAGCAAGTGTTTACAGACAAGGTTTCAACATACTTTAATCAAGATGGAGAGCTGCGAATTGAAATCAAATATGGTCCCGATCCATCAGGAGAACAAACGAAGTTACCAGACATAGAGCTGAAAGGAGTGGCAAAATAATGATTGAAATTCGTGATTTAACGAAACGATACGGCTCCTTTACAGCATTAGATCATTTAAATTTATCTTTAGAAGAAGGCGTTGTATTTGGATTTGTTGGCGCAAATGGAGCAGGGAAATCAACGACATTCTCTATTTTAGCTACACTATTGTCACCGACTTCAGGAGATGCTCTGATAAATGGCAAAAGTGTTGTGAAGGAACCAAAAGAAGTTCGAAAGCAAATTGGTTATATGCCCGATTTCTTTGGTGTTTATGATCAGTTAAAAGTAGATGAATATTTAGATTTTTATGGAGCGAGCTACGGTATCCAATTAGCAGAGCGTCAAGTGTTAATTCCACAACTATTAGAACTAGTGAATTTAACAAGTAAACGCTATGAATATGTTGATTTATTATCACGTGGTATGAAGCAACGCTTATGTTTAGCTCGTGCACTCATCCATGATCCAAAGGTACTGATTCTAGATGAACCTGCATCAGGACTAGATCCGCGTGCTCGTGTGGAAATGCGAGATATTTTACGGAATTTAAAGTCTATGGGAAAAACAATTTTAATTTCGTCGCATATTTTACCTGAACTTGCTGAGATGTGTGATGAAATCGGTGTTATTGATAATGGTAAATTAATTGCACATGGAAATGTAGCCGCGATTCAGGCCCAGCTACAAGGAGAAAAGCGTATTGTGTTGAAAGTGACAGATCAATTGGATGCAGTACGAGCGTTTTTAGAGGAAGATCCTCATATTTCATCAATTGATGTCATTGAAAATCGTTTAGAAATAGCCTTTAACTATCGAGGAACAGATGCTGAGCAGGTGGCATTGCTAAAAAAAGCTATGCTTACAGATTTACCAATCTATGCATTAAGTGAAGAAGAGAAGGATTTAGAGGATGTCTTTATGGCGATTACGAAGGGAGCGGACAATCAATGATGGAAAGATTTTATAATCCAGTACTTGTTAAAGAATTGAAGTTACGCTTCCGTTCTTTTAAAAGCTTTTCAGGTTTAATGTTTTATTTAGCTGTACTGTGTATTTTCATTGCAGGGTTTTTATTGCTTACAACTGAATTTACTGGCAGAGGCTTCTTTAGACCAGAGACAAGCTTTATGATGTTTGCTGTGCTAACCATCTTGCAAATGGCATTAGTTCTTTTCATTACACCAAGTTTGACTGCTGGTGCTATCAGTAGTGAGCGCGAAAAGCAAACATTAAATATTTTATTAACAACGACACAAAGTTCTACACAAATTGTTATTGGAAAATTACTATCCTCCGTAGCATTTCTAGTATTGATGCTGGTAGCGGGATTACCACTATACAGTCTAGTGTTTCTATTCGGTGGTGTGTCGCCTTCACAGCTTATTTCTATATTTTTATTTTATTTAGTCACTGTAGTAGCAATAGGTAGTATAGGCGTGATGTTTTCTACGATTACTAAGAGAACTATTGTTGCCATGATTGCCACATACGGCTCAATCATTTTCTTAGGAGGTATTACAGCATTCTTCTTCTTTTTAACAATGGCCTTTCATCAAATGGGCAATGCCATTGGAACAGGTGCCTCCTTTATGACCTATTTCTGGGCATCTATTAATCCAGGTGCCTTGATGCTGACACTTATTTCTCCAGAGATGGGGGATGCATTAGCAGAGCTGTCGGGTGTAGAACTACCTGTATGGATTACTTATTTAATTGCTTATGTATTCATCATTGTGCTTTGTTTAACGATTGCGATTAAAAAATTGCGTGCCAACATGAAAAGTAACCGATGAGGAGGAATTGGTATGGAGCGTCGTAAGCAATTACGAAAATATATTCAGCGTGCAAAATCGAGATTAACTCTTGAAAGAAGCATTCCCATTGCACAATACGGTTTGTTTTTGGCATTGCTTTCGAGTGCTTCTCTCGTACTTATTTCCCGACTATTTGTCTGGCCATATTATCGCCAAATAGCGTTAGGAGCCTTTATTACCGTTATTATTTCAACCATTGCTTATATTTGGTGGAAACGGGTCAAAGAGAAAGAGGCATTGCATAAACTGGATCATTATTTCTCACATAATGAATTAGTGACAGCTTTATCATTTAAAGATGATCAGGATCCTCTTGTTCAATCATTATTATCGAAAGCTATCCAAAATGCTGAAAAAGCTTTCGCAGACTTTAAGGCTCGAAAGAAAAATCTATTTCGTCCAAAGGCGTTTATCGGTTTATTTATTACAACAGTTGTACTAGCCATTCTTTATATGTTCCCAGCAGCTACGCAAATTGAAGCAATAGAGGTTGAAAAGGAGCAAGCAGTTATCGAAGATATGAAGAAGGAAGTTGCTGAATTAGAGAAGAAGGCGGAAACAAAAGAAGTAAAGGAGCAATTGCAAGAACTTCAAAATACTTTAAAAGAGGCTGAAACAGCAGAAAAAGCTTTACGAGAAGTTGTCAAAAAGCAAAAGGAGCTAGCATTAAAGGAGCAGCAATTAAAGGATAAACAAACGGCTAGTCAAGATGGCACAACAGAAGGCCAAGGATTATCGAAGGAAGAGGTTGAGCAGCTAAAAGAGCTTGCCCAAATGCAGCAAGGGCTCACAGAAAATGCAAATGCCACACAAACTGCTATGAGTAAACTTGGTAAATCAGCAAGTAACTCCTTACAAAATGCAATTGCGAGTGCCAATAATGCCAGCAGCCACAATCAAAACAGTCAACAGTCATCTGGTAATTCCCAACCTAGTAATCAACAAAGCCAGTCTAGTCAAAATAATGCTCAAAGTGGTTCTCAACAGCAAAATGGTAGTAGCCAGAGCAATGGTCAAGGACAGGGACAAGGCCAAGGCCAAGGACAAGGCCAAGGCCAGGGACAAGGCCAAGGCCAAGGACAGGGACAAGGCCAAGGCCAGGGACAAGGCCAAGGCCAAGGACAGGGCCAAGGACAGGGCCAAGGACAGGGACAAGGACAAGGACAGGGCCAAGGTCAAGGTCAGGGCCAAGGTGGTCAAGGAGCAGGAAGTGGCCAAGGCGCTCGGAATTTGCTAACGACACCGAATCGAATAGGTGGGGCAAGTGAGACATCAGTAGATGGTGGCGCATTAGGAGATGGTTCCCATGTATCTGAGCAACAAGGAAATGGTCCGATAACAAAAGGTTCTATTCGACCTTATGAAGAAGTAATTGGCTCTTATAAAGACAGCTATTTAGAGAGTTCAGAGCGCTTACAATTACCGAAGGATTTACAAAATGTCGTGCAATCTTATTTCACGTCAATTGAGTCGCAGTAGGAGGAAAAGAAATGGCCTTTACAGAGCAACAGTATGTAGATATGAGTACGAAATTACAACAAGTTAAAGAAGAAATCCATCGCTTCATTGTTGGACAGGAAGAAGCAATTGATTATACCCTGTATGCAGTATTAGCGGATGGTCATGCATTGTTAGAAGGTTTACCTGGTTTAGGAAAAACGATGTTAATTCGTACCATTTCAGAGGTACTGGATCTGTCGTTTTCACGTATTCAATTTACACCAGATCTTATGCCAGCAGATATAACAGGTACGAGCATGATTGAACGTACACCCGATGGGAAGCAGCAATTTACCTTTCAACCTGGGCCAATCTTTAGTCAAATGGTATTGGCTGATGAGATAAATCGCGCAACACCCAAAACCCAAAGTGCCTTGTTGGAAGCAATGGGAGAAAAAACGGTAACCATATTAGGGGATACAAAAAAAATGGCGAGACCATTTTTCGTGCTGGCAACTCAAAACCCTATTGAAATGGAAGGAACATACCCATTACCAGAAGCACAGATGGACCGTTTCCTTTGTAAAATTCTTGTACCCTATCCAGAAAAAAGCGAACTTATGGAAATTATGAAGCGAACGACAGGTGCCCAGGAAATTGGTTTACAGAAACAGATGGATACGGATGCTCTCATTCAAGCTCAGCAAATGGTAAAGGAAGTGATGGTTGCTGATGAAATGCTAGAGTATGCAACTGATCTAGTAGTGGCTACGCATCCTGAGAGAACAGATGCGCTTGATGAGGTTAAACAATATGCAATGTATGGCAGTGGTCCACGTGGTTTGCAGAGCTTAATCAAATTGGCAAAGGCAAGAGCTTTAATGAATGGTCGTTTTCATGTTTCTGTAGCGGATATTAAATCTGTTGCTAAGCCTGTTTTACGTCATCGCATGCTGTTGAATTATGAAGGGGAGGCTTCAGGAAAAACAGCAGACGATGTGATTGATGTTATTTTAGAAAAAGTTCAGCAAGGTATTAGCAAGTGACAGCAAAATACTTATTGCCCGAAGACTGGTTAGCGAAAATCAGTCGCTTTCAAGTAGCGACGGCCTCCAAACTACGCGGGCAACATAAGGGCTCGCACCGTTCTCAACGCTTCGGGGCATCCCTTGATTTCTCGGATTTTCGAGAATACCATTTAGGAGATGATGTACGCCAAGTGGATTGGAACGTCTTTGCTCGTACAGATAAATACTTTATTAAAAGGTTTTTAGATGAGCAAGAGATGCGTGTACATATTCTACTAGATGCTACCAAATCAATGGGGCAACATGCTAAGTGGTTATTTGCTCGTCAAATTGTGGCCTCCCTCGGTCTGATGGTATTAGGTCGAGATGATCGTCTATCCTTTTCTTTTGTCCAAGATGAAGTGAAGCCACCATTTCGACGGAAGGGTACCATGTATCGCCGAGCTTTTTTACAGCTAGTAACAGATATAGAGGAAGCTAATTACTCTAATCGTTTTGCCAAGGATGCACTTAAAGCTTTACCTAAAGATAGTACCGTATTATTCATTGTTACAGATGGATTAGAGCCAATTGAGGAATGGGAACAGCTATTAAAAAGGATACCACGCTATGCTGGAGATGTTCGCATTTTGCAAATTGTAACGCAAGAAGAACTGTCACCAAATTATTCGGGTGATGTACGTCTCCTTGATCGTGAAACAGGTAATGATGTGAATGTGACGATGTCCTCTAAAGTATTAGAGTCCTACCATGCAAGACGCATACTACATGAAGAAGAATTTGAAGCCATTTGCCGTCGCTTTGGTGTTCGAAAATTACAATTGAAAGTGGAAGATGGATTGCAACATGCGATTTTCCAGCAATTATTAAAAGCACATTGGATTAGGTGAGGTGAGCCGTATTGGGCTTTAGTCAAATTATATTTAGCTGGACGGCCATCATCCCGGTCATTGTCCTACTTTATTATTTCTTTCGAAAAAAATATACAGATCAAACAGTTTCTTCGACGCTTTTTTGGTCGGAGATTATGCAGGAAACGCGAGTATCGCCTTATTTAAAGCATTTACAAAAAAATGCCCTACTATATTTACAGCTTCTTGCTTTACTGCTACTTGTTTTGGCATTGATGAATCCTTATATAAAAAAATCAACCATTGTTGGTGCACAAACCATATTTATTGTAGATACTTCAGCCACAATGCTGGCAGGTAAAGAGCAATCAACCTTTGACGCTCATAAACAGGAAATGCTGAACTTGATGAATGAATTGAATGGTCGACCTGTCACATTAATTACAACTGGTGCTGCACCAAAAGCTGTTTTACAGCAAGAAACAAACACGAGTGAAATAAAAAAAGCTATTCAAGATTTACAAGTAACCTATGAAACTGCTGAAATGAATAAGGCGCTGGATGTAGCACAGGCATTTGTGGGCGACACACCGACTTCTATCTATGTTTTTACAGATACACTTGATAAAAAGCAATTACCGATGGACAAGGATTCTGTGAAATGGCTAGTAAGAGGTGCTACAAAAGACTTAACAAATATCGCTATCACCCGCTTTGCTGCTACGACAGATGGGCAAGCTACGCTGGCACTTGTACAACTCCATAATGATACAAATACCGAGCAAAAGGTAACGCTCGCATTGAATAATGCAGAGGGTGAGGAGCTGGTAGCAGAAAGTGTCGTTGTGCCTCCAAATGAAGCCATTACGAAAACATTTAAAGATTTGCCTTTAGCAAAATCCATGACAGCTATTATTGATGCAAAAGATGATTATGACATAGACAATCAACAAACAGTTTTACTACAAACGACTACGTCAAAAATTATTGTTGATCAAGGCTTGCATCAACTGATACAAAAAGGTTTTCAAACAGTTAGTAGTGGCGTAAAAATCGTCCCTTCCTTGCAAGTCGCTGACAATCAAGATGCTACCATAATCACAAACCAATCAGCGTTATTGGAAAAGATGGACAATCCCCTCGTATTATTTGGTCGTGATGATGCAGAAAAAGTAGATGCGAATGGGACGGTAAGCACTAGCAGTGATGCATTATTTGCCTTTAGTGAACTAAAGGATGTTTATGTTAGTGCTGTTTATCCTGGTTTTGCGGACTATGAAACGATTGCTTCTGTTGGAGAAGAGCCGTTCATCCAACGCTCCCCAAAAGGAGATATCGTTGTTTTAGCCGATATTGCTGATACAGATTGGCCTTTACATCCATCATTCCCACTATTTCTATGGAGTACAGAGCAGCAGCTAACAGAATCAGTTGGGTCACTTGGGATTTTTTCACCCAATGAACAACGTGCAGTTGCTTTAGCGCAAGGAGACTGGAATGTTTATTCGCAAGAAGACGAGTTTCTTTCGTCTGTTACGAAGGGGATGCTAACTGCGCCCAAACAGCCAGGCATTTATATGGTACGCTCAAATAATGAGGAAAAACAATTGATTGTACAATTGCAAGCACAAGAACGTGTCATTGAACAAGGAACAAGTTTTACATTAGGTGATATTTCAGACAATGGAAAGGAAGAAGTGTCGATGACCTCTTTCGTGCCTTGGCTAATTGTAATTATTTTACTATTGCTTGTTTCAGAGTGGGAGGTGCAACGACGTCGTGGATTTACGAATTGATATGCCGTTAGTATTGTTGTTACTCCTTCCATTATTCTTGTATTTTGGATGGACATACTTTCATGAGCGACAGCGACTTAAAAGAAGTCATATTGTTGTACTTACTATTCGCATAGTGGCAGCAGGCTGTTTAGTTTTTGCACTCGCAGGTCCATATCTATTATTACCAATCAAAGAAGAACAAATTATTTATTTAGTAGACCGTTCTGCTTCTATGAATGGTACGGAAGATGAGATGGTTCAGTTTATACAGGAGAGCCTCCAATCAAAAAAAGAACCGCAGCTTGCGGGCATTTATTCATTTTCCTCTACTTTACAAACAGAAGCCATTTTATCTAAAACATTAAAGGAAGTACCGAAACTAACTGAAATTAAAGCTACCGATCAAACAAATATAGAACAAAGTCTACAGCTTGCTTCAGGGATTATAGATCCTAAAAAAGCAACTCGTCTTGTGCTATTAACAGATGGTAATGAGACAAAGGGCGATGCTTTAGAATTTGCTACGAAGTTGAAAGGCTCTAATATTAGTGTGGATATTAAGCCTTTTAGTCAACCAGTTGTCAATGATGTATCACTAAAAAGCTTTGTATCCCCTCAAGTTGCTTACGTTGGAGAGCAACAACAATTAGTGACTGACATACTTGCAACATCAGCAGGCCAAGGCGAGCTATTACTATATGAAAATGATGAGCTTATTCATCGAGAGGCAGTTGAGCTGACTGAAGGCACGAATGTGTTTACCTATAAACATGCAGCAACAGCTGAAGGACTTGTAAAATATGAAGCCGTTGTTCAAGTTGGTCAGGATGCCATTTTTGAAAACAATAAGTTAACTAGTGTCACAATGGTTCAAAGTGAACCACATTTATTAATCGTTAATGGTTATGAAACAGCTTCACCCATCGCAGCAGCACTTGGTAGTCAATCCATTGCCTATGATGTTGTAGCACCTAAAAGTTTACCAAATGAACTATCCAGCTATTTGCAATATAATGCTATCATCTTCGACAATGTACCAGGTCATTTAGTGGGTGAAGCAAAAATGAGTGTTATTGAGCAAGCAGTCAAAAACTTTGGAGTTGGTTTTACAATGGTGGGTGGAGAAAATAGTTTTGGTCTAGGCGGCTATTTTAAAACACCGATTGAAACCTTATTGCCAGTGGAAATGGAAATTAAGGGTAAAGAGCAATTACCTTCCTTAGGATTAGTGATTGTACTTGACCGTTCTGGCAGTATGCAAGGCTCGAAGCTTGAGCTTGCTAAGGAAGCAGCAGCACGTTCTGTTGAGATGTTGCGAGACGAGGATACATTAGGATTCATCGCCTTTGATGATCGTCCTTGGGAGATTATAGAGACAGGGCCTCTTAGCAGTAAAGAAGAGGCTGTGGATACTATTTTATCAGTAACACCTGGTGGGGGAACAGAAATCTATAGTTCATTAGCTAAAGCCTACGAGAACCTTGCTGATTTAAAGCTCCAACGTAAGCATATTATCCTCTTAACAGATGGGCAGTCACAGGCAGGGAACTATGAGGATTTAATTGGTGGAGGAAAAGAAGAGGGTATAACCTTATCGACAGTAGCGATTGGACAAGATGCCGATGCGAACTTATTAGAAGCGCTTAGTGACATGGGCAGTGGACGTTTCTATGATGTGATAGATGAGCAAACCATTCCTTCTATTTTATCTCGAGAAACAGCTATGATTTCCCGCACCTATATTGAGGACAATCCGTTCTATCCGGCAATTTATAATGCAGCAGGATGGAACTCACTGTTTGCTAATGGTGTCCCACAAATGAATGCATATATTGGGACAACAGCAAAACAGGGGGCTACTGTTGTAGCAGAAAGCGAGAAAGAAGATCCTGTGTTAGCGCAGTGGCAATATGGTCTTGGTAAAACATTTGCCTTTACATCTGATTCAACGGGTAAATGGACAGGAGATTGGGCAAGATGGCAGAATTGGGGAGCATTTTGGCAAACACTTATTTCTCAAATGCTACCAAGCTACAATGATGTAGCCTATGATGTAAGATTGGAAGCAGATGGTTCCTTTATGATTACAGACCCTACAAATGAAGCCGCATTTTTAGATATTGTAGCGGTAAATGAAGCAGGGGAGGAGCTAGAAACAAAACTTGAAACCATTTCCGCATCTCAAGTTCGAGCTGTAGTACAAGCTGAACCTGGATTAATTTTCTTCCGTATAGCAGATGAAAAGCAGGCCATTTATCAGGCAGGGCTAAGTGTTCCTTATAGTGCTGAATACGAACTACTCCCTGTAAATAAC
The DNA here is from genome assembly GCF_058797135.1 of Lysinibacillus sp. GW823-FHT02G10. Classification (NCBI taxonomy): domain Bacteria; kingdom Bacillati; phylum Bacillota; class Bacilli; order Caryophanales; family Bacillaceae; genus Lysinibacillus; species Lysinibacillus sp. GW823-FHT02G10. The sequence continues at coordinate 182,476 of NZ_JBXAJI010000003.1, read as the reverse complement.
CAACTGATAGAAGAGTTAACTCAACGAACAGGAGGCACTGTTTTAAAGGAACCACAAGATGTCTTCCGTGACTTTACGACAAAAGGAGCAGATCGGCAAAATATTGCCACATGGCTACTCTTAGCGAGTATGCTTCTTTTCTTTATTGATATTACCATAAGACGTTTTGGTTGGAATTTCCTAACGAATGCGAAGAAAAAAGAGCCGCTGGTTGAGGAAAAAACTATACCAGAAGACACGAATGTAGCACAGTTGTTAAAAGGCATGAAAAAACGATCTTAAATATAGAGGAAGCAGTGCAAACTCGAATAGTTTTGCACTGCTTTTTTATATTGCATGAAATAAAGAGTTATCCCCTTTGTAAAGAGGGTAAATGAGAAGAAAAGCGATCCAAATTGGACTACCCCAGCTCAATGAATGCTCATAATTCAATCTCTCTCAATAAAGAGAAGAATTAAACCTCTTTACTAGCTCTGTTTTACGCAAGCTACTCGCAACCATTACACCTAAAATAGCACCGATCGTACTTGATGTTAAAAAGGCTGGTAGGAAGAAGAATGCTGCTACAGATGTTCCCATGAATAATTTTGCAAAAGGGACTGCAATAAGTGAAGCCAGAATGCCCGTTCCGATAACTTCTCCGATACCAGCTAACCACATTTTATTACTATATTTATAGGCAAGGGCAGCACAGAACGCGCCGATGATACTACCAGGGATAGCTAGTAGAGAGCCTGTTCCAGTAAGGATACGAATGATGGCAGTGACAAAGGCAACTATAACTGTTGGTACGGGTCCAAGTATAATGGCTCCTATCACATTAATAGCATGCTGAACTGGGTAAGCACGTGCGATTCCTGTTGGGATGGATACGAAAGTAGAGCCTGCAACAGCAACGGCTACTAATAAAGCCATGACTGTTAATTTACGAATTGACATAAAGTTCACTCCTTTTGGTAAAGTTCGTGAGGAAAAATAAAAAGGCCACCCCCTTTAAACAATAGGAAGCGGCCTTGTATGTGTATAGTGACAACAGCAAGTAGCGCCACTTCCCTCCGCTAGTGTGAACTAGATCAGGTTCAAAGGGTCCGTATATTACCATATACGTCTCAGCCTTTTAAAGACTCCCCTAGTGGTTAAAATCATTCAATTTTGTGAATCAACAATAATGTAACATACTGCTAAAAATAGTCAATGATTTTTCAGACTATTTTGTATCGGGATGCATTAAATGAGGTGCTTTTTTCACTGTCCAGATGAGCGCAAGGAAGAAACAGGCTAATAATATGATAGAACCGAAAATATATGGACTATTCATATTCCAGTCAAATAATAAACCTGCCAAAGCGGGTCCAATCATATTTCCGAGGCTCATATAGGCATTATTCAACCCCGCAGCAAATCCCTGCTCTTTCTCTGCAAGCTTTGAGATGAGTGTATTAACAGCTGGACGAATTAATGTCGTTGCTGTAGAGAAAATTGTTGCTACAACTAAAATAAGGGCAAAGCCAGAAACAAATAATATTAAGAAAATAGCAACGGATGCAATAAATAAATTTACTAGTACTACTTTCATTTCACCATAACGATTGAACAGTGGTGTAATAATAAACATTTGTACTACTACTCCAAAAGCACCACCAACAACTAATATAATCGCTATATCTACAGGTGTGTAATTAAACTTTTCTGTCACAAATAATGACAATGTCGTTTGGAAATTTGCAATTCCAAACGAGAACACCAGCATAATTATGAGCATAACAAAATAAGGCATATGTATGGAACGAGCCATTTGCTTCGCCAGATTGTCTTGCTTTTGTTTCTGTTGAGCAGTGTTTGGTTTGGTAGAAGGTAATAAAAAGTAAGATAAAATAGATGCTACAATGGCTGCAGCTCCAGCTGTGAAAAATGGGAAATGTAAGCTTACCTTTGCTAAAAAGCCACCAATACCAGGTCCAATCATAAAGCCAAGAGACATAGCGGCACCCAACATCCCCATACCTTTCCCACGTTCTTCATAGGTTGTGACGTCAGCGACAAAAGCCATAATAGGAGGTGCAACAAATGCGGAACCTAGACCACCTAAAAATCGTGCTAAAAAGAGCATCCATACATCTGTAGCAAGGCCAAATCCGATTTGTGCAAGACCTGTTACGATAAGACCGAAAATAATTAAATTTTTTCGTCCGTACTGATCTGAAAGATTCCCAGCAATAGGAGAAAATACGAATTGAGCTAAGGCGAACGTTGCGATTAGCATACCTAGAACTTGTCCTGCTGCACCAAATATTTTTAAATACTCTGGCATGACAGGAATAATAATGCCAATACTCCCCATTGCGATAAACATATTAAACATTAAAATATACAAAGCCGCCTTATTGGACTTCTGCTGGGTCATCGAATGAACCCCCTTTTTGTAATCAAATATAGTACAGTCTATCATAAAGAATTATTGCTTGGCTAATAGTTAAGATTATAGTACTGGTTCTATATTTAGAATGGTTTTCCACAAAAGTTTTTATCCACGCACCTATGCATTATGAAATAATACATTTTAGTCATAAAAGTTGAGGGAAAAGAAGCTATGGGAGGATAAATTAGTAAAGCAACAACAATTGAGGGACTTCTCTTATAAAGGGAGAATTAAAAATTTGGAGAGTCTGTCTGTAATGGTATAAAGCATGGCTATAAATTGTAGCGATGTTGAGCGTTAGAAGTTATGGACTATCAAAAATACACTAATGTGAGAATCTATTAAAATTTAGATAAAATATTTTATAAATATAATAATGCAAATAGTGATTGAAAATGTTCTTAGTTTAATAAACAGTTAGATAAGCAGAGTAAAAAACTAGCGAATTGGTGTGAAAACCAATTCGCTAGTTTAATTATCTGATACTCATTTTAAATTCTAAAAATAATTCGTTGTATTTCCCTAAATAATCAGGTCCTAAATTTTTGTAGACCTCTAATGTATCGCGTTGTTCTTCAGAAGGATAGTAGCGTTCGTCAGAAACAACTTCTTCGTCCATTAAGTCCATAGCGGCAATATTAGGAGTAGAATAGCCTACAAAATCAGCATTTTGAGCACCTGATTCAGCACTTAGCATGAAGTTAATAAAGGCGTGGGCACCATCAATATTTTTTGATGTTTTTGGTATGACCATATTATCAAACCATAAGTTTGAGCCTTCCTCAGGTACAGCAAAGTCTAACTCTTCATTTTCATACATCATATCAGCTGCTTGGCCAGACCATGTAAGGGCAACAGTTGCCTCATTATTGATCATTAACGGTGTGATTTCATCTCCAATGATCGCTTTAACATTTGGTGCAAGTGTAATTAATTTGTCAGTAGCTTCACGAAGTTCCTGATCATCTAGTGAATTCAGAGAATAGCCAAGACTGTTTAAGCCCATCCCAATGACTTCACGCGCACCATCTACTAAAAAGACTTTTCGCTTTAAAGAAGGGTCCCATAAATCGTCCCAAGAGGAGAAGTCTAAGTCTCCAACAAGGCTCGGATTGTAGACAATACCTACTGTTCCCCAAAAATAAGGGACAGAATATTTATTGTTAGCATCGAATGGTAAATCTAAAAAGTAAGGATCAATATTTTTTAAATTAGGGATTTTCGTTTTATCTAAAGGAATTAATAATTTTTCTTCCTTCATCTTCTCAATCATATATTCAGAAGGGACAGCAATATCGTAAGCTGTTCCGCCTTGCTGAATCTTTGTCATCATAGCTTCATTGGAATCGAATGTTTCATAGATGACATGAATGCCTGTTTCTTTTTCAAATTCTTTTAACAAATCAGGATCAATATATTCTCCCCAGTTAAAGATGGTTAACGTGTCTTTTCCACTTTTACCGCCTCCCGCACTTAAGGCATCAGCCGCATAGAATAAAAGGGCTGAAACGACAAGGATGGCGATGGTAGCTTGAATTAGTGACTTCATCGATGCCCCTCCATTCTTTTACTCGTACGACTTGTCATGAAATAATAACCAACAACAACTAAAACCGTAACAAAGAATACTAATCCAGAAATTGCATTCACCGTTAGAGAAATTCCTGCGCGGGCCATTGAATAAATTTCTACGGATAAAGTACTAAAGCCATTACCTGTTACAAAGAATGTCACGGCAAAATCATCTAATGAATACGTAAGTGCAAGGAAGAAGCCTGCAAAAATACCTGGCTGAATATAAGGAAGAATGACACGCATCATAACGTCCTTTTTCGTTGCCCCTAAATCTAATGCTGCATCGATTAATGAGTTATTCATTTCTAGTAGCTTTGGTAAAACCATTAATACAACAATCGGTACACTAAATGCAACATGGGCTAATAAAACAGATGCAAAGCCCAGTTTAATGCCTACCATTGTAAATAAAATTAAGAAGCTAGCCCCGATAATTACGTCTGGGCTGACGATTAAGACATTGTTTAAGGATAATAAAGTATTACGCATTTTAGAATCCTTAACCGTCACAATTCCAATTGCTCCTAGCGTACCAATAATAGTAGAAATGAGAGCAGAAAGTAATGCCACGATGACCGTATTTATTAATATAACAAGAAGACGCGAATCTTCAAAAACAGCTTGATAATGCTCCAAAGTAAAGGATTCAAAATTATTCATGGAGCCGCCACTATTAAACGAGTAAAAGATTAAATAGAAAATTGGAGCATAGAGAACGATAAAAACAATTGTTAAATAGACTTTGGCTGAAGCAGATAGTTTGTTCATCGTACGCGACCTCCTTTATCCTTTTGTCCCGTAATTAGCATGATAATCACCATGAATAAAATTAAGAATACAGCAATAGTGGAACCCATACCCCAGTTTTGCGTCACAAGGAATTGCTGTTCAATCGCTGTGCCTAGAGTAATGACACGGTTCCCTGCAATTAAGCGAGTAATCATGAACAGGGATAGGGCAGGGATAAAGACAACTTGAATACCAGATTTAACGCCATCCATTGTCAATGGTAAAACAACACGACGGAAGGTTGTAAAAGCCGAAGCACCCAAATCCCGTGCTGCATAAATGAGCGTTGGGTTTAAACGATCTAAAGAATTGAAGATCGGTAAAATCATAAATGGAATAAAAATATAGACCGACACAAAGACAAAGCTAATATCGGTAAAGAGCATTTGCTTTGGATCGAAGCCAAATACTTCGATAAATGCATTAATAGGCCCGTATAACCCAAAGATGCCGATAAAGGCATATGTTTTTAACAAAAGATTAATCCATGAAGGAATAATAATAAGTAGAAGCCAAAGTTGTTTATGCTTAGTCTTCGTTAAAAAATAAGCAGTTGGGTATGAAATTAATAGTGTAAAGAATGTAATTAAAAATGCATACCAAAACGAGCTCAAAGTCATCTTTAAGTAAACAGAAGAAAAGAACGCTTTATAGTTATCGAGCGTAAAGTTGCCATGTAAATCAAGCAGGGAATAATAGACAACGAGTGCAATTGGCGCGATAACGAAAAAGGCAATCCATAACACATATGGAAATAACGCTGATTTTGATGTTTTAGTTTGCATCTTCATCGTCTCCATACGATTCTAATCGTTTATCAAACTCTTCCTCTGTTTCGTTTAAGCGCATTACGTGAATCGCCTCAGGATCAAAGTCTAAGCCAATCTCAGTCCCTACTTCTGCTTTCTTCAATGAATGGACTAGCCACTCATTACCATCTTTATCGTATGTGGATAATTCATAATGTACCCCTCGGAATAATTGTGTATCCACTTTTACCACAAGTTTGCCTTTATCAATCGTTGTCATTTCTAAATCTTCTGGTCGAATGACAATGTCTATTTTTTCATTTGGCTTCATCCCTTGGTCGACACATTCAAAAACTTTGCCAGCAAATTCAACCTTGAAATCCTCAATCATCACGCCGGGTACAATATTGGATTCACCAATAAAGTCAGCAACAAAGCGGTTAATCGGTTCATCATAAATATCCACTGGTGTACCTGACTGCTGAATTTGTCCTTCACTTAAGACAAAAATTTCATCACTCATGGCAAGTGCTTCTTCTTGATCATGTGTAACAAAGACAAATGTTTTACCAAGACGTTGCTGTAATTCACGTAGCTCATATTGCATTTCTGTACGTAGCTTTAAGTCTAAAGCTGAAAGTGGCTCATCCAGTAAAATTACTTCAGGGTCATTGACAATGGCACGTGCAATCGCGACTCGTTGTCGTTGTCCACCAGACATTTCAGATATTTCGCGGTTACCATAGCCTGCCAAATTGACAAACTTTAAGGCTTCAGCTACACGCTCTTTTATGTCCTTTTCAGGAAGCTTTTTAATACGTAGGCCAAATGCGACATTTTCAAACACATTTAAATGAGGGAACAGCGCATAATCCTGAAAAACAGTATTAACTTGACGTTCATTGGCAGGAACTGCATTAATCTTTTTATCATGGAAAAATACATTTCCTGTTGTAGGTTCCGTAAATCCTGCAATAATTCGTAAAATGGTTGTTTTACCACAACCTGATGGACCAAGGAGTGTATAAAATTTCCCTTTTTCAAGCTCCAAATTGATATTTTTTAAAACGACGGTACCGTCGCTATATGACTTTGAAACATTTTCAAAGCGGATAATTGAATTGGTTGTCATGGATGCGCCTCCTTAAGCTATAAATAAGAATCTGTTGCGACAAGTAAAATTTTTGTTTCATCATCATGTGCATTAAAAATCTGATGATGGTCTGTCGCGTCATAATAAAGTGCGTTACCTTCACTTGCGATATACTGTTCATTCCCTAAAACGAGACGAATACGCCCTTTAACAACATAAATAAATGTTTCAGAAAGCGAAGGCTCAAACTGTTTAAACTCGCCATCTGCTGCAAAGGTTAAGAAAATGGGTTCCATCTCTTTTTCATTCGAAGTAGGAATCAGCCATTGAATTTCATATTTTTTTTCTTCATCTGTATAGGTAGATTGGTCTTCCTCTGTATAAACAACCTTCTGTTCAGGTGATTCATCATCAAAAAAGTCTTTGGGTCTTGACCCTAATACTTCTAATATTGAAAATAATGTTTCAATTGAAGGTGAGTTTAGATCACGTTCTAATTGGGAAATATAACCTTTGCTTAAATCTGTACGTTCTCCAAGTTCCTCTTGGGTAAGACCTTTTTTTAAACGAAGCGCTTTAATTTTTGCTCCTATTTGCATCTTTTCCCTCCTAAGAGAAGTTTAGCAATGATAAACTTTCGAAATATGAAGTTTACTTTAACGAAACTTTTAGTTTACTAAAACCATTACAATTATACATAATAATAAAAAATTTGCAATCGTTTTTCGTGAAAAAAATAGCTGTAAAAAGTTAAAAAATAGGGTATGAATGAAAGTGAGAAAAATTTTGAATAGAGTAGAATATTATTGTCAAAAATAGCTTGTAGATAGACAATAGCAATAATTCCAGTTATGGATTTGACGAATTTTTGTCAATCCATTTTAATCATCCAAACGGGCGGAGTTTACTTGTTTGAAAAACTGCGGTTACTCTGCTATCGTAGAAGACGAGTTCGCTAGTGCGAATGGAATATATAAACTACATATTTATTCGGAGGGATTTATTATGGCAGAACGCATGGTAGGTAAACAAGCACCTGACTTTACAATGGAAGCAGTACTTTCAGACAAATCGTTTGGTAAAGTATCATTAGAAGATATTAAAGCACAAGATAAATGGACAGTTCTTTTCTTCTATCCAATGGACTTTACATTTGTATGTCCAACTGAAATCACTGCAATGAGCGATCGTTATGACGAGTTCGAAGACTTAGATGCAGAAGTAATCGGTGTTTCTACTGACACAATCCACACACACTTAGCATGGATTAACACAGACCGTACGCAAAATGGTCTTGGTGAATTAAAATACCCATTAGCTGCTGATACAAACCATCAAGTATCTAAAGAATATGGTGTATTAATTGAAGAAGAAGGTATCGCATTACGTGGTTTATTCATCATCAACCCAGAAGGCGAATTAAAATACCAAACAGTGTTTGATAACAACATCGGCCGTGATGTTGATGAAACACTACGTGTACTTCAAGCACTACAAACTGGTGGTCTTTGCCCAGCTAACTGGCGTCCAGGCCAAGCAACTCTATAATCTAAATAGAGTCGAATCATTATGTGAAAAATTAAAAGTCCCCACGACAAGCTTGTGGGGACTTTTAACTGAATTTTTGTTTTGGGAAAGTGTTTTTATACCGTTATCTAAATATTTGAAGACAAACGATCTTTTAGAGGAGGATTTTTATGAAACTTCGTGAACAAATGCCTGAATTAGTTGGCGCAACGACTTGGTTAAATGGTGAAGTAACTAAAGCAGAATTAGTAGGCAAAAAACCAACATTAATCCACTTCTGGTCAGTAAGCTGTCATTTATGTAAAGAAGCAATGCCAGATGTGAACAATTTCCGCGATCAATATAAAGATGAATTAAACGTTGTAGCAGTACATATGCCACGTTCTGAGGCAGATACTGATTTAGACACAATTAAAGCAGTAGCAGCAGAGCATGATATTGTGCAACCAATCTTTGTAGATAGTGAAATGAAGCTAACAGATGCTTTTGAAAACCAATATGTTCCAGCATATTTTGTGTTCGATAAAGATGGTCAGCTGCGTCATATGCAAGCTGGTGGTAGTGGTATGAAAATGCTAGAAAAGCGTGTAAACCGCGTGCTAGATGAGATGCGTAACGCAGAATAATAATGATATGTTGAAGACGGGGATTAAGATCCTCGTCTTTTTTGTTGTCCACCATTGACGAATTGGCTCTTGTTTTGACAATACATATCGCAGAGAATAGGCTACAATGGTGGTATAGTAGTTTTCGGAGGGATTTTTATGATGAAAAAAGAGTTTGCAGTCATAGGGCTTGGACGTTTTGGAGGCAGTATTGTTCGTGAATTAATGAGTCAGGGCGCACAGGTAATGGCAATTGATCATTCTTCAGAGCGTGTAGATGAGTTTGCTTCCATTGCTACACAAGCTGTTATTGCAGATTCAACCGATGAATCGGTGTTGAATTCATTAGGTATTCGTAATTTTGAGCACGTGATTGTAGCAATTGGGGAAGATATTCAAGCAAGTATATTAACAACAATCATTTTAAAGGAAATTGGTGTTGAGCAAATTACAGTAAAAGCTCAAAACGATTACCATGAAAAGGTTTTACGTAAAATTGGCGCAGATTTTGTCGTCCATCCTGAGCGAGATATGGGTATTCGTATTGCTAATAATATGTTGTCGAATACTGTTCTAGATTATTTAGAGCTATCAGATGAACACTCCATTATGGAATTAAAGGCTAATGATGCGATTGCTGGCTATTCCATTATGGATTTAGATATTCGCGCTAAATATGGCATCAATATTGTAGGAATTAAGCGTGGGGCTGATATTATCGTATCTCCACAGGCGAGTGACAAGATTTTATTAGGAGATATTATGCTTGTTATAGGCGCTGATGTTGATATAAATCGCTTTGTTAAAAAGGCCTTGAATGGGTAAGAGCAAATGACGAAACGCAGATGGAGACTTGTTATATTCGCTGGTATTTTATTAGTCGGTGCTTTTATTATGCAAAACAGAGAAAAAAGTGAAGATGAAGCTATTTCTCTTGTTCTAGATCATGCCACAGAAATTGACGACATTGAATTATTCCAAGGAGATCAATCACTATTTCATGCTACAGGCGATGAAGCACAAGACTTTATTGAGAAATATCCTTTAAGTCATGTAAGGAAGCTTTCCAAAAAGGAAAGAACTATTTTTGAAGAAAAGCCTGTCTATCATATCGTTTATAAAATGAAGGATAAGCCTCTTTATGAGGTAGAAATATTAAAAGTGGCTATTAGTTCTGAACTTGATGAAGAGTTACAGCAAATGGTTTTTCGTGTGGATGATGCACAATATTTGGTTTATTGGGCAAAAGAGAAAAAGGTACTCGAACAATCGACCAACACGCAACGATTACTTGAACAATACGGGCAATAATGCAGGTAGTGATACAGCAATTCATGCTGGTCACTACTTTTTTATTCTATTTTTAAGAAAAAATTGGAAAAAATATTTGATTTCATCGAGAGAGTTAGATTAAACTTTGACATAAAGAAGGGGGCTAGATGTAATGAAAATCATGTCAACTAATTGTGTAATCGAACAATTACAAGCAGAGCATTTTACAGATATACAAAAACTCTACTCTAATAAACAAGTTCGAACTTATCTCGGTGGTGTTCCATCAAACAGCTATATAGAAGCATCTTTTAAAGGCATGCTAGAAGCGCCATTCCCTAATACATATTTATATATTACTTTAAAGGAGACAGGTGAATTTATAGGTCTTGTCTCGATCGATGAATACCATGATAAGGAGTTATATGAGCTTTCCTATCAATTTTTACCTCAGTTTTGGGGGAAGGGGTTAGCTTTTGAAGTGCTAACGCAGGTAATTCAGGATGGTTTGAATTATCTGAATATAGAATCTATTGTGGCAGAAACACAAACAGCGAACAAGGCATCATGTCGCTTGCTCGAAAAATTAGGAATGAAAAATGTACAGATGTTAGAAAGATTTGGGCAGGAACAAGCTGTCTATGAATTAAGTAAAAATAATCAACCGATAAGACAAATCATCGCCCTATCAGGTGGTGGGTTTTCTCAGCAGAACCCTTCATTTATCGATGAGTATATTTTACGACAAACTCAGAAAAATGAACGAGTTAAAATTTGTTTTATTCCCACAGCAAGTAATGATGCACAAGGGTATATCGAGAAGTTTTATGCAGCATTCCATCATTGTGATGCAACCCATATCTTGCAAAAAGATATGCATGATAGAAGCATTCGAGAAAAAGTACTAGCGCAGCATATTATCTATGTGGGTGGAGGGAATACAGGTTATCTTCTTGAAAAGTGGCGAGAATATGGTTTTGATAAATTGTTAAAGGAAGCTTATCAAAAAGGGATTATATTAGCTGGCATCAGTGCTGGGGCAATGTGTTGGTTTGAAAAATGCTATAGTGAAAATACATATGATGATTTTGAGGAATGGAATGGCTTAGGACTATTATCAGGTACCTATTGTCCCCATTATAATGATCAAGAGAGAAGGAGGGCATTTGATCGCTGGATAGAAAATCATCCCACATTACAAGCATACACACTCATAGATACTGAGACACTCCATTTTAGGGATGAAAAGCTAGTAGCTAAAATTCAAACCTACTAGAAGGGACGAAGAAAAGTATGAGAATTCCAGCAAAATTAACACTGGGTGATGAGATACTTTGGTGGCAAGGTCCATATAAATACAAAAGAATTGAGGATTCAGGTGACTATATTTTAGAAGGAGAGCGTGTTCAACATGATCATAAGAGAAGCAACCCGACATGACAGTGAACGAATTATAGCTGTTATGGCAAATGCAGAGGCATCAAATTATATGTTATTTGGACCAGGTGAGCGCATTTTAGCACCTAAGCCATTTGGGGAGTATATAGACAAGCTATATCATAGTCACCACTCAGCTTTGTTCATAGCTGAAATGGATGAGCAGGTTGTGGCGTACTTAATTGTACAAGGCAATGAGCCGTCAAGAATTGCTCACCGTGCTTATCTTGTCATAGGCATACATAGTGACTATAGAGGAAGAAAAATTGGAACAGCTTTATTTCAACACGTAGAAAATTGGGCAATAGTGAATGGTGTACATCGTCTAGAATTAACCGTCATGGAAAATAATGAGGCTGGTGTTGCTTTGTATAAGAAAATGGGCTTTGATATTGAAGGAACGAAGCGGGCTTCGCTGTATGTAGATGGACAATATATTAATGAATACTACATGTCAAAACTATTGATTGGGAAAGGAACTACCGTATGACTTCAAAAATAAACATCGGCATTTATTCCCCGTCCTCCCCAGCAACGGTGACGGCTTTGGAACGATATGAACGTGCTAAAGCATTTCTCGAGAATAAAAATTTTCAAATCGTGACAGGTTCTCTAACTGGTAAAACTGATTATTATCGTTCAGGTTCGCCAAAAGAAAGAGCAGAAGAATTGAATGAGTTATTACGTAATCCAAATGTGGATATGATTATGTCTACGATAGGGGGCACCAATGCCAATAGTATGCTACCTTATATTGATTATGAGGCTTTTCGTCAAAATCCCAAATTGGTCGTAGGTTATTCAGATGCAACGGCCGTTCTACTGGCACTTTATGCAAAGACGGGAATCTCAACTTTTTATGGTCCAGCCCTCGTACCTTCCTTTGGCGAGTTTGAACCATTGGTAAATGATACCTTCAAATTTTTTGAGCATTATTTCTTTAAGCCTCAAGCATTACCATACGAAATTCCAATGCCTTCTTATTGGTCGGATGAACCTGTTAATTGGCTAGAGAAGACAGTGGATAAAAAACTCAAGAAGAATGAATGGTTAGCGATTCAGGGTGGGGTTGCTGAAGGAAGGTTAATTGGCGGGAATGCCAATGCCATGTATGGATTTATTGGTACGCCGTATTTCCCTAAAATTGTGGAAGGTGATATTTTATTAGTGGAGGACTGCTTAAAAAATGCTGCTGTAGTTGAAAAGAATTTTGCAATGCTAAAATTGCATGGTATCTTTAACAAAGTTAGTGGGATTATTTTGGGGAAACATGAATGCTACGATGACTTAGGAACGGGTCGACAGCCATATCATATTCTACTTGAACAGTTGGATGGAATAAAGATTCCTATATTAGCAGAGGTGGATATTTGTCATACACATCCTATGCATCCAATTGCGATAGGCAAACGAGTAAGGATAGATGCCACAGCTAAGAAGATATACTGTTTGGAAAGATGGTTGTAATGATAAAGCCTTGCAAATCGTAGCAAGGCTTTATTTTCTAGAGGTTCCTATAATCATCATCAGTGATAGCGTACATTTTTACATTTTGGTATTGTCCCTTAACAAGCATACTTTTCCGTAATAACCCTTCAAACTGCATACCTGACTTCTCCATAACCTTTTGTGAGCCAATGTTTTCTTCAAAGCATCGTGCTTGGATACGTACTAAATCTAATTCATTAAAACCGAAGTCAATGAGTTTTTTTGTTGCTTCTGTTGTGAACCCCTTATTCCAAAAATCCTCAGAAAGCACATAGCCAATTTCCGCGTATTTATGGGTGTCATTAATCGTCACAAAATCAATCGTTCCAATAATTGTGCCTGCATATTCAATACCCCATAACATCAAATTGCCTTGCTGATAGCCATTAAAAATTAATGCCATAAAAGCCTTTGTATCCTCTAAGCTCGTGTGTGCTTGCCATGTCACATAACGCGCCACATTTTCACTGGAAGAGTAGTCATACATTGCTTCTAAATCCCCATGTGTAATTGGTCTTAATAGTAACCTTTCCGTTTTCATAATTGGTATTTTACTCATGATTTACCCCCTTTAACAAATAGTATATAAAAAAGTCGACCTATAATTATGAATTAGGTCGACTTTTATATTTATTCATTTTTGCAGCGATCACATTAAGGATAGCGCTTATCTGTTGCAGAGGAATCCTTAGTTTTGGTTTTATGTTGTTCATCTTTCACTTTTTCATTCAATTCTTCGACAGGTATTGGATCTACTGTTTTCATGTCCTCGTGTTTATCAAAAATGCTTTCTTTATCTGTATCCAAAACATCAGGGTTATTCGTATTACGTGTTTTTGCCTGTTTTTTATCATTCATTCACTATCACCTCTTACTATTAACTTTCACTTTTTTACTAGAGTGTAAACATTTTATTTTGGGTGATAGTGTAAGCTAATTGTTTGTTGTCAGCGTCAATCCATAAGGACATAGCTTTTACTCGAATGATAATGAGTATAGTGAAACAGAGATGGCTATCATTCCTACCATTTTTGTTAGGAAGATATAGTGGTCTTTCCCTGAAGTGCACGTTCTTCCATAGCTGTGTCAAACTCTTTTTCAGATTTTGACACGACAACACAAGCTACGCCATTACCAATTAAATTTGTAACAGCTCGAGCCTCAGACATAAAGCGATCTACACCGATTAACAGCGCTATTCCTTCCACTGGTATCATTGGGAAGGCAGCCAAAGTTGCTGCTAATGTAATAAATCCTGAGCCTGTTACACCTGCTGCACCTTTAGAAGTAATCATTAAAATTCCGAGCAGTGTAATGATTTGAATCCAAGTTAGTTCCATTCCATATGCTTGTGCGATAAACAATGCAGCCATGGACAGGTAGATGGAAGTCCCATCTAGATTGAAGGAGTACCCTGTAGGAACGACTAAACCTACAACCTGCTTCGAGCAACCATAGTTCTCAAGCTTTCGCATCATAGATGGCAGAGCTGATTCAGAAGAGGAAGTCCCGATTACTAAGAAAATCTCATCTTTGATATAAGCGATAAATTTAAAGATGTTGAATCCAAAGAACTTTGCAATGGCACCTAAAATAAAGACAACAAATAAAAACATTGTTATATATACGGCAGCCATTAATAAACCTAGATTACCTAAAGATTTTAAACCAAAATTTCCAATTGTATAGGCCATTGCACCAAAAGCTCCGATTGGTGATATTTTCATAACCATACTTACAATCTTGAAGAATATCTCTGCTACTTGCTCAAAGAATGTGATGACTGGTTTTGCGGGTGCACCGATTGAGGCAGCTGCTAAGCCAAATAAAACAGCAGAGAATAGGACTGGTAATAATTGACCAGTTGCCAATGCACCAACTACATTTTCTGGAATAATACTAGAAATGAAGGCACCCAAGCCTTGCTCAGATTCAGCTGCAGCAGTTGTATATTTTGAAATATCAGCATCAGATGCACCTGATGTATCCAAGCCCGTACCAGGACTTACGATTAAAGCAACAGCAATTCCGATTGCTAATGCAATTGTGGAAACTATTTCGAAGTAAAGCAATGCCTTACCTCCGATTTTCCCGACCTTTTTCATATCTCCCATACTGCCGATTCCAATAACAACTGTTAGGAAAATAATAGGAGCAATTAACATTTTAATTAATTTGATGAATAAATCTGCTAAGATTTTCAAGCTGGCACCGAACTCGGGGAAAATGGCTCCGACAATAATCCCAAGTATGATAGCCACTATAACCTGAATAGTCAAATTTTTCAGTAACTTCATTTTTTGCTACCTCTTTTCTAAATTTTCTCTTTGATATCGCTTTCACTAAAAGTATCATAGCGAATATTTCTTTAAAAAAGAGATTTAGAAAATAAGAAACATATCGTTCATTAAGTACATTTACTTACATTTACATATAAATATAGTAATATCAATAACTATCTCTGTTATGGTACGCTATAGTTAATTAATTATTGTTATAATACAAAAACATAGAGTGATAATTAAGTTCTTTTTAAATTATCAGTTTATAATATTGTTCATTAAATTCAATATTTTCTGCTACTTATATCGACTAAATATGTTGTCAAAAGATTTTTTTGCAGATAATCTTAAAACTAAATATGTGTGCCACTGATTATGAGAATGCAAATTTGAAAGGAAGGAATTTTTTAATGATGAAAATGCCTGTGAACGGCAAAATACTGTTAGTGACATTTTTAATCATTGCACTCTCCTTTTTACTAGGTGGTATTTTTTTACTCGGTAACCTATTATCTGAACAGGAAAAAGATTTTGGACAGCGAGCAATGCTTGTGGCAAGAACTGTATCAAATGTACCAGAGCTTAGTGTACATCTGGAAAATGCCAATATAAAAGAATCTGCAAAAAATATTAATAAAATTGTAGATGGCATTAGAGTGATTCATAAGGCCGAGTATATTGTTGTAATGAATATGGAGCGTATTAAACTATCACACCCAGTAAGTAAGGAAATAGGAAAACGCAGTGAGTCGCAGGATTTAAACGCCGCATTTAGTGAACATTATTATGTATCAAAGGCACGTGGAGAATCGGGTGTTATGATACGGGCTTTCGTGCCAATTATTAATAATAAAAGGGAACAAGTGGGCATTGTAGTCGTTGGCTATTCATTACCAGATTTTCTGGAAATGTTACAAAGTTATGAGCGAGAAATTATGATAACTATTGTTATATCACTGATTTTCAGTATTTTCGGTGCCTATACACTAGGACGACATATAAAAAAACAAATGTTTGGGCTTGAACCTCATGAAATTGCAAAAATGTATGTGGAAAGAACAGAAACCTTTAATGCCATGCATGAGGGAATAATAGCGGTAGATAAGGAAATGAATATCACCATTTTTAATGAAAAAGCGGCCGATATTTTAGGTGTTACTAGGAAAATAGAGGACTGTATTGGACAAAAGATTTATGACGTTTTGCCTGATACCCGTCTGCCTGAAATTGTTGAAACAGCAACACCTGTTTATGATCAAGAGCTTTACATTAATCATCATAGTATCTTAAGTAATCGTGTACCTATTATTGTGAATGGAGAGCTGGTTGGTGCAGTTGCTATGTTTAAAGATTTAACAGCTGTGAAAAAGCTTGCGGAGGAAGTAACAGGTGTAAAGGCCTTTGTTCAAGCATTACGTGTACAAACCCATGAGCATAAAAATAAGATTCATACGATTGCGGGACTACTGCAATTGGGACATACAAAGCAAGCACTTGAATATGTTACCGTTACTACTGAAAATGAAGCCTCATTAACGAAGTTTTTAAATGAACGCTTTCATAATGAAAATATTTCAGGTTTGTTATTAAGTAAAGTAAGTTATGGAAAAGAACTGGGTATCGAGGTTGAAATTGATCGGAAAAGTCATTTTAAACGCTTTCCACCTCTATTAGATCATCATGATTTTGTTGTGTTGTTTGGCAATTTAATTGAAAATGCTTTTGAGGCATTAAATGTACTTTCTAAGGAAGATAAATATGTAGCCATCTCTGTAGACGAGCATGATGGCGTCTTAGCGATTGCAGTTACCGATAACGGGATTGGCATGACCAAAGAGGTGCAGGAGCGTATGTTTGAAAATGGATTTTCGTCAAAGGCTAGTGAAAATCGAGGCATTGGCTTGCATTTAGTCTATGAAATTGTAAGAAAAGGCAATGGAGATATTGAAGTAACAAGTGAATTTATGAAAGGAACAAGTTTCTTAATTTTATTTGAGTTAGGAGAAGTATAGATGGATGTAATAAATGTCTTATTGATTGAAGATGATCCAATGGTACGAGAAGTGAACAGACAATTTATTGAACAAATCAAAGGTTTTTCATTAGTTGGCTATGCTAGCAATGGAATTGAGGGAATTCAAAAAATTAAACAATTAACCCCAGAGCTTGTCTTTATGGACATTTTTATGCCAGAGCAGGATGGCATTATTACGTTAGGGAAAATACGAGAAGAGCATCTTCATGTTGATGTTATTGCTGTAACAGCTGCGAATGATATGCCCACTGTGCAGCGAATATTACACTTAGGTGTCTATGATTATATTATGAAGCCCTTTACGTTTGAGCGGATTGAGCAGACTTTAAAAAATTATCAAAGCTATAGAAGGAAAATAAGCGGGATGCAAGATTTAACTCAGCATGATGTCGATCATTTAATGCAACAGCGTCTTCCTGAACAAATTGTAGTAGAAACAACAGGAATGGATGCCATTCTTATAGAAGAACTCCCAAAAGGGTTTAATCGAGCTACCTTAGATAAGGTACTTGCATATATAAAAAAAAGTGGCGAGGCAGTATCAGCGGAGGAGGTATCAGCTTATATAGGTACAGCACGTGTTACAGCTAGACGCTATCTAGACTTTTTAGAAAAGCAGAAACTATTAAAAGTAGATATACAATATGGAAACGTAGGACGTCCTATTCATCGTTATTATATTTAGTTCAATTAGATTAAAGTCCGTATTTTAATAAGTTATGGTGAAAAATGTACAGATAAATTCTAAGCGTCCTATTTCCTAATACATATCTTTAAATTCCTTTAAGGGCAACATCTAAAATTTTTGGATACCGAAGTTGTTGCGTATTGGAAGAGATCTTCATGACCATTTAAATTTTAAATAATTACAATTCAGATATTGTGGGAAGCAAGATGCTAAAGCACAAAAAATTATTCCCAAGACATAAATTAAGATGGAAAAAGCCCTGCATAAAGCAAGGCTTTTTTAGCGTCAACGTTGTTTGAGATTGTGTATAGGCTAAATTTAAATGTTATTTTTTTTATTAACAATTTTCTTGAAATAAAATCTTCACTTTTTTTCTAGCGAGTCAACATGCTCAGCAGTAGGTTTACCAGCTTTTAATAAGACTTTACTGCCCAGAAGGAAAAATCCTTGGATGAAGAGTAATAATCCTGTACCGATGAGTAGCCACTCAATAGCAATAATATCAGCTATTGGCCCGAAAATTAGCATTCCTAAAGGCATCATAGAGGTAGATATCATACTAAGAATGCCAAATACTCTTCCCATATAGTCACTTTCCACTTTTTCTTGTAATAACACCGTTGCAGGTGTATTAAAGATTGGCATGGCTATGCCAGTAATGGCCATGATTCCGAGATACAACCAAAAAATAGGAATGACGCCGAGAGCTATTGTACAAAGACCAAATAACAAAGCAGATAATGTCATTGTATGCACTTTATTTTTAAAGCCACCCCATGTTGCGATTGCGATACCACCGATTAACATCCCAATGGCAAAGGCCATTTCGATGGCAGTCAAACGCCATACATCATTGCCAAAAGTTCGTGTAACTTGTAAAGGCGTTAAAAAGGCAGCAGGTGCAGCAAGCAGCATGAAAAAGGCAAAGAACAAGAATAATTGTTTCAAGAAAGCATGCTCTTTAATATAGATGAAGCCTTGTTTCATATCACTAAAATAGCCTGTTGTTTGTGGCTGATTAGCTTTTGCATGTGCAGGGATATGCAGAAATAATAAGAAGATAGCGATGGCAATAGCCGCTGTTGTCACATCAATAAAGAAAATGGATTCAATAGAAGCCATCGTTAATAATGCACCACTTGCCATAGGTGCAAGAATCATGATGAAGGCTTGAATACTACTATTTGCACCATTAACCTTCATTAAATGCTCTTCAGGAACAAATTGTGGCAAAATTGCGCCCACTGCTGGTGTTTGAATACCTGCACCAACTGCGCGTACGGCTGATATAACAAATAGTAGCCAGAGCTCATCATAGCCGATTAAAAATAAAATAGCTAGAATTAGCGTAGATAAGGCAATCATTCCATCTGCTAAAATAATAAGCCATTTACGGTTATAGCGATCTGCCCAGACACCAGCAATAGGTGCTAAGAAGAAGGTTGGTAAAAAGCCGCAAATGATCGCGATGGTCATCATGCTGCCTGATTGTGTTGTAAGTGTGATATACCATGTAATGGCATATTGCACAAGAGCAGAGCCAAAAAGTGAAATCGTTTGACTACTTAAAAAAAGTATTGTGTTACGTTTCCAATGTTCCAATTTCGTCATCCCTTTCTAACAGTAGTGCCTGTGTGGAAAGTAAAAGACAACACAAAAAAAGAGGGGAGTAGAAGTCCCCTCTTTTCCAGTATTCCTAAAACAGACTAGACCTAATTCCATTTCCCTTGCACAGCAGGCAAAGTGTACACATATTTAATTAATAAGGTGAAATCGTAGTCTAATTGAAGCTGTCATTTGGAATACCCTCCGTTCTATATAAGTTGTGTTGATTGTAGCATAAAGTTCATCGATGCGTAAAGAATGAATTAAGCAAAAACTAGGTTGAATTTAAAAATTTGGAAATTGTAAAATGAATCTCATAAAATGAAACGCCATGCATCTATATTTATCGATTTCTTTAAAGGAAAAGTACTATACATTGTCTTTTCAGTAGTTTTTTTATACATATTTTGAAACTATCGAGAACGTTTGTTAGAGATGAAACTTATTATCTGCTTGCATTGTTTCCGATAAAGTTGCTTCGGAGACGTGCATATAGCGAGTACTTGTCATATACTAAAATAGAAAAATAGCAAATGGAGGAAATATGAGAAAGAAAAATAGTAAATGGAAGATCTTAACTTTAGTCGCGATGATTTTTGTGTTATGCCTATCGACAATCCCTACAAAGACTGCCATGGCAAGCACGACACAGCCAAAAAGGGAGATGAGGGCTGTCTGGATTTCAACCGTTCTTAATCTTGATATGAAAGCAGGTATGACGAAGGAGCAGTACACGGCTTGGACACGCCAAACTTTGGATCAACTAAAAGCCAATAAATTCAATACTGTTATTTATCAAGTAAGACCAACAAATGATGCAATGTATGCCTCTGATTTAGCGCCATGGTCATCTTACATAACAGGCAAAAAGCAAGGCACGAATCCAGGCTACGATCCTCTTGCGATCATGATAGAGGAAAGTCATAAACGGGGTATGGAGCTACATGCATGGATGAATCCTTATCGTGTAACAATGTCTGGACAAAAACTGACAGACCTTGCTGCTGATAATGTGGCTAGAACACATCCAAATTGGGTTATCAAATACGGTAAGCAATATTATTTAAATCCTGGTTTACCAGAAGTACAAGACTATTTAGTTGAAGTAGTAAGAGAGCTAGTAGCCAATTATGATATTGACGCAGTGCATATGGATGATTATTTTTATCCATATAAAGTTGCTAATGAAGTTTTTCCAGATCAAGCAGCTTTTAAAAACTATGGTGCTTCCTTCAAAAAGGTGGAGGATTGGCGACGAGATAATGTCAACCGTCTTGTAGAAAATCTTTACACGGCCATTAAAGACACAAAGCCATATGTTCAATTTGGTATTTCACCATTTGGTGTATGGCGCAATAAATCGCTAGATAAAACAGGAAGCGATACAAGGGCTGGTGTTAATAATTACGATGATTTATATGCAGACGTCAGAACATGGATTCAAAATGGCACAATTGATTACATTACACCACAAATTTATTGGTCAAGAACATTATCTGTTGCGAAATATGGAACGCTGCTAGATTGGTGGAGCCATGAAGTGCAAACCTACGCAACAACACACCCTGTACATCTATACATTGGGCTTGCTGATTACAAAGTTGGCAATGATAGTGATGCAGCATGGAAAAATAAAATGGAGCTACCTAGTCAAATACTAGCGAATCGTTCGGAAAAGGTAGCGGCTGAGGGGCAAATGCATTTCTCCTTGAGAAGCTTTCAAAACAATAAACTAGGCTATGCAACGATTGTTAGTCAACAATTATATAATTACACAGCACTGACACCAGAAACAACTTGGGATGATGACACAGTGCCGAACGTGCCGACTTTTGTGCAAGTGACAAAGGAAGCGGCAGGTCGTAAGATAGAGATTATAGACGAAAATGAAACACAACCACGCAAGTATGTCATTTATCGTTTTACAGGAAACAAAGAAGGCTCTTATGATGACCCTCGAAATATAGTGGATGTTGTTTATAATATGGATGGATTCACTAAATTTGTGGACAAGTCAGCTCTTGCTAAGCATAGCTATACATACGGCATTAAGGCTGTATCAAATACAGGTGTGGAAAGCAAGGAAGTTTTTGTAGTAATAGAAAATCAATAAAAAGCTTAGGATAAAAAATAACCACTCACGCAAAGATTGCATGAGTGGTTGTTTTTTTTATTAATTTTCTTCAATATCTTTACGGTTTTTCTTTAACATTTTAGATAGCATTTCATAAACAATTGGTACAACAACGAGTGTTAATAGGGTAGAAGATAATAAACCGCCAATTACAGTAATAGCTAAGTCTTTGGAAATTAACCCACTACCGCCAGTACCAAGTGCCATTGGAATCATAGCTCCAATTGTAGCGATGGCTGTCATCAGGATAGGACGTAAACGTGTTGCTCCTGCTTCAAGGATCGCTTCACGCATGGCAAGACCATCATGTTCCATATGAATGATACGGTCAACTAATACGATGGCATTTGTTACGACGATACCAATCAACATCAATAGACCCATCATGACAGATACAGAAATAGTCTGCCCTGTAACGAATAAACCAATAAATGCACCAATTACTGCGAATGGTAGTGAGAAAAGAATAGCGAATGGAGCTAAACCTTCTCCGAATGTTACCACTAGAATGAAGTAAACAATGGCAATGGCTGCTAACATCGCAATACCAAGCTTAGTGAATGTTTCTTGCATATCTGCAGCAACACCAGCAACACCAAGTGTTACACCTTTTTGTAAATCTAATTTATCAATTTTTTTATCAGCAGCAGTAGTGGCTTTTGAAATATCGTCACCGATAATCGTACCAGATACTGTTGCGAAATATTCACCTTTTGAACGAGATAATGAGTTAAGTGTTGTACCTTCCTCAACATCTACTAATTCTCCGATAGTCATTGTTGTACCTAATGCTGTTTTAATTTCAGTGGCTAAGACATCATCAAGTGAAGTCGCAGCTGCTTTAGCATCGCGTTGAACGATGACATCGATATCTTTACCATCGTTTTTCACGGTAGTTAATACTTCTTGCGATGTATTTGAATTTAATGCCATCACGATTTGAGCTGTCGTTAACCCGTATTGAAGGACATTTTTTTGTTCAACTTTTAGCACATGCTCTACGTATGGATCTTCATTATCAGATTTAATATCTTCTAAGCCATCCACTTCTTTTAGAGCACCCTCTACTTGTTTCACAGCATCTCGAAGTTTATCTAAATCATCACTATACAGTGTATAGCTAACTTCGTTTGATGACATCGACATAGAAGTGAAGTTTTGAGACTTCCATTCTCCTGATTGCCCGATGTTAAATACATAGTCTTCAACCTCATCACGAGCTTTAGGGAAGTCTTCCATATCCGGATCAAAGATAAGGTACATTAAGGCACCGCCAGCACCTCCACCCATCATCATTGCTGATGGATCGACATTCTTCGCATCTGTAATGGAAACTTGTAAAATATCAACATCTTTACGTTTCATTAATTCTTTTTCTACTTTTTCAACATTTGCTGCCGTTTCGTCAGCCAGCTCTCCCGTTGCAGGCGTATACGTTAAGTACATAACTTTTTCTTCTTGTGAGCCCATAAAACTAAAACCAATAAGTGGTGTTAATGCAAGAGAACCAACAAGTAAAAGAATCGCAAGGACAGATGTAATAATTTTGTGATTTAATACTTTTTCTAAGACACCTTTGTACCAGGTAGCAAGTTTACCAACTTCTTTATGTTGGCTTTCAGTCTTCTCACCGTATAACTTTTTACGGAATAAGAAGTGAGATAAAGCAGGTACGATTGTGATCGCAACTAATAACGATGCACCTAATGCAAATGTCATTGTAAGGGCGAATGGCATGAATAATTCGCCTACCATACCACCTACGAAAATAAGAGGAGCGAATACAGCGACCGTTACCAATGTTGAAGAAAGAATTGGTTTGAACATTTCAATTGTTGCTTCGCGAATTAGGGCACGACCTGTAAGTTTTTCTTGTTTTAAGTGAATTCGTCGGTAAATATTTTCTACAACTACGATTGAGTCATCGATAACACGACCGATTGCGACGGTAATCGCGCCGAGGGTCATGATGTTTAAAGTAATATCCATCCAGTTTAATAGGAGTAATGCCATGAAGATAGAAACTGGGATAGAAATAATTGAAATAATCGTTGATTTGAAATCACGTAAGAATAGTAAAATGATTAATACGGCAATTGCGCCGCCAAAGACTGCTTTTTCGATCATTGTAAATACAGAATCTTCAATTGGGGCACCTTGGTCAAGAGAGATCTCTACGTTTAAGCCGTCTAATCGTTTTTCCTCATCCTTCATAAGGTCTTTTACTGCATTAACAACTGTTACCGTATTCGCATCTTGGCCTTTTACGATTTGAATAGCAATGGCATCTTGACCATTTGTACGTGAAACAGATTGCACTTTACCTTCTACTTCAATTTTTGCAATATCACCTAGACGAACGAAAGGTGAAGGATTTGTAGCTGAAGGTGTAACTGGAATTAATAAGTCTTTCAGTTCATCCACTGATTTTACCTTACCATCTACTGAAACGGCTTGTTCCCCGACAGTAAATTGATATAAACCAAGTGACAGTGACATATCACTTGCCTGAATCATTTGTTTAACAGTTTCCTCTGTTAAACCAAGTGCTGCCATTTTTTCTTCATCGTATTTAAACGATACTTGTTCAATATGCTGACCTGTGATGGTAGCAGATGCAACACCATCAATCTTTTCGATTTTAGGCAGTAAAACTTCTTCTACTGTTGAAGTTAAATCAACAATATCTTCCTTAGAGCTACTTACAGATAAAGCGACTACGGGCATCATGTTCATGCTGATTGCCATAATAGTAGGCTCTTGAGCACCTTCAGGTAGTTTAAGATTATCTAAAGCTGCTTCTAATTGACGTTTTTTCTCATCCATATCAATTCCATAGTCGTATTCCACTTGAACTTGTGCTACGTTGGAAGAGGAAGTTGAGTAAACTGCCTTCACATCTTCTAAACTTTCTATGGATTTTTCGAACGGAATGGAAAGTTCATTCATGACTTGTTCAGGCGTTGCGCCAGGATATACGCCCATGACAATTAAATACGGGATCGAAATATCGGGTATCGATTCCATTTTCATCCTAGTACCCGAATAAATACCAGAGACAGTGATGATAATTGTTAATAACCACACTGCCAATTTGTTCTTTAATACGAAATTAACTAAACCTTTCACCTTCACACCTACCCTTTATTGACTATCTAAATTCAATTATTTATACTAATGACTAATCGGTCATTTGTCAACGAAATGCATTAGGAGAGAGTTAAAAATATGTTAAAAAAGCAATTAATTATGGAGAAAGCGTTAGAGCTGTTTTCTGAACAGGGTTTTGAAGCTACGTCAGTACAACAAATTACAGAACGCTGCGGGATTTCTAAAGGTGCATTTTATTTATCCTTCAAAACCAAAGATGAGCTTGTTATATCTATGGTTGATTACTATTTACAGCAGTTTATTACAGATGTTGACCAAGTAGTCAGAGGAACGTATAACAAAGAAACTGTTTTGGTTGAATTTTATAAAAGTATTTTTCAAGCATTCAAAGACCATTCTGCATCTGCACGTGTATTCTTTAATGAAAAGGTCTTTTTAACAAAAAAAGAGCTATTTCATAAAATAACAGCGTATGAAGCAGAAATGTCGAAATCAATTCTCTATATGCTTGAGCAGCTTTATCAGGATCAATTAAAAGAAATGAAATATGATGTAATGTACTGCATAAAAGGATTTATGAAGAGCTATGCTGAGCTTTTTATTTTTTCAGATATGCCACTTGATTTAGAGCAATTAGCTAAATCTTTAGCAGAAAAGACAGATATTATTGCCCATCATACAACCATTCCATTTATTACAGCAGATCTTGTGCCGTTTATTGCAAAGCCGTGTGAGGAAGACGTGTCAAAAGATGCTTTACTACAATTATTGGAGCAAAATATAAATCATACTGAGGATTCTATAGAAAAAGAATCCATTGAGTTGTTAAAGCAAGAAATAGAAAATCCTACTTATGGTAAAGCAATCATTAAGGGGCTAATTGAAAATCTACGTTTAGACCCAGCGTATCATTGGATTGCATATGTAACTGCAAAATACTTTAAGATTTGAACTCTAGGATAGAATTGTTCACGTTTGGCGGTGAACAATTCTATTTTTAATGGTTTTTATCTATGGATGGAGGCATAGATTGCAAGGCCTCTAACGCACTTGCAAAGGGTTCTTGAATCCATAATAGGCGCTCAAGAAAATCTTGGACTTTGATTGGTAATTTTAATTCCTGCTGCCAAGCTTTCTCTTTTTTCTTGCTTGGCTTGTAGTCTGAGTATAGTAAAAATAATAAAAAATGGCCGACAAAATAAAGATCACTAATATGATTTTCGGCACGTTTTGGATTTTCAATCGTAGAGATATCGATTTGCTTTTGATAAGTGGTAGCTAGACCAAAGTCAATAATATGCAATTGCTGACCCACTAACAATATATTCGGAATCCGTAAATCGCGATGTACAATACCATAATTGTGTAACTGTACAATTTGCTCTAATAATTGCTTTGTAATAGCAAGGGATTGAGCAATTGTAAATTTGGTACCATTCTGAAAAATAAGCTCCTCAAAAGTTTGCCCATTGACATAGTCCATGATAAAAAATGGGCTGTCTGAAATTGTTCCTGCTGAATGGATGGTAGGAACATAGGGTAGTGAAAGTTGCTGGAGTATGTGAATTTCTTGTTGAAATTTATGAATGGTTTTCTGGTGGTGACGATGTTTGGGTCGCAAGCATTTTAAAACAAATAGACTTGCTGACGAGCAATCTTCAATTAAATACGTACGACCATATGAGCCATAGCCAAGGAATTTTTTAAAAGAAAAATCGGGATGTTCGGCTATGTAAAGTTCTACAGCCTGGTCAAAACTTTTTTCGGAAATTCGTTTCCACCACATTAGCTACTAAAGAAACTCATAGAGCTGAAAAAACTGCGTGAGCTTTTACGAGAGCCACGCTTATAATGTTTGTGACCATAATAATTATGTCGCTTTGAATATCTACTACGGCTACTTGATGAAGAATAATGGCGTTTGGATTTACTATTGAGTAAGGAATGAAGAATTTTATCTAGCATAAAAACGCTCCTTTTTGATGTTGTTATTACTATATACGCAAAAATAAAAAGGAGGTTTCAAAAATAAAAAAGAAACTATGTAAATTTTACATAGTTTCTTTTTACGAGGTTAAACCTCCATAATAATCGGTAAGATCATTGGACGACGTTTTGTTTTTTCGAATAGATAAGGTCCCAATACGTCTGTAATTTCATTCTTCAATTCTGTCCATTGAGGAGTTTTGCTTTGAATTGTTTCATTCAGATGACGGTTTAGCATTTTTTGTGCCTCGTTGATCATCGTACCTGATTCACGCATATAGACAAATCCACGTGAGATGATGTCAGGGCCAGAAACAATTTTTTGGTTTTCCATATCAACACTTACAACTACAATCACTAAACCTTCTTCAGAAAGAATACGGCGATCACGTAACACGATATTACCGATATCGCCAATACCATTGCCATCAATGTAAACATCTCCTGAAGGAATACGCCCAGCTACATGTGCTTCATTGGCACTTAGTGCTAGAACATCACCATTTTCCATAACAAATGTATTGTCTAGTGGAACATCGCAATCTTCAGCTAAATGTGTATGCATTTTTAACATACGGAATTCACCATGGATAGGCATAAAGAACTTAGGCTTCATTAAACGAAGCATCAGTTTTTGTTCTTCTTGAGATCCGTGACCAGATGTATGAATGTTGTTTAATGCACCATGAATGACTTCTGCACCTGCACGGAACAATAAATTAATGATTTTATTAACACTCACGGTATTACCTGGTACTGGTGAAGAAGAAAAGATAACTGTATCGCCAGGCTGTATTTGAATCTGACGATGTGTCCCGTTGGCAATACGTGACAAGGCAGCCATTGGTTCACCTTGAGAGCCTGTACATAAAATCATCACTTCGTTTGCAGGAAGTCGATTGATGCTTTGAGCATCAATAAATGTATCCTTTGGAGCAGTAATGTAACCTAGCTCACGACCAATCGTAATAGCATTGTCCATTGAGCGACCAAAGACAGCAATCTTTCTTCCGTATTTTACGGCTGCGTCTGTGGCTTGCTGTAAACGGTGAATATTTGATGCAAAGGTAGCAAAAATAATACGGCTATCCACCTTACGGAAAATCTCGTCGATACTTTTTCCAACTGTGCGCTCTGACATTGTGAAATTAGGCTTTTCAGCGTTAGTACTATCAGATAGTAAGCAAAGCACGCCATCACGTCCGATTTCAGCCATCTTTGTTAGGTTGGCTGGTTCACCCACTGGTGTAAAGTCAAATTTAAAGTCACCTGTGTGAACGATATTACCAGGTGGTGTTTTAACAACAATTCCATAAGCATCAGGAATACTATGTGTTGTTCTAAAGAAGCTAACAGATGTTTTTCTGAATTTAATAACATCCTCTTCTTTAATTTCAATGAGTTTTGTTGTACGTAGCAAGCCATGTTCTTCTAATTTATTACGTAATAAGCCAAGTGCAAGCTTACCGCCATAGACAGGGATATTTACTTGACGTAAAAGGTATGGAATACCACCAATATGATCCTCATGCCCATGGGTAATAAACAGTCCTTTGATTTTATCGACATTACGTACTAAGTACGTGTAATCAGGAATAACATAGTCAATGCCGAGTAAGTCGTCTTCTGGAAATTTTATACCGGCGTCAATTAAGATAATTTCATCTTGAAATTGAACGCCATAAGTGTTTTTGCCGATTTCGCCCAGTCCGCCGAGCGCGAAAACAGCTGCTTGGTCATTTTTAACAAACTTCATGTTTGTTAAATTTCCTCCAAGACGAAGTTCGGGCTTGCTTGTTCGTACTCTAAGTAGTTACCCTCAAGCAGTTGAATGAACTCGATGTTATAGTTTCGGTCTTTTAGCTTTTCACGTACTTCACGTTCTGAAGTAGCTTCTAGGTATAGACTTTTAGTATTTTCGCGAACTGGAATCTCATTTGCATTTTCTTGATAATAAACTTTGTAAATCATAGTTTGCTCTCCTTTAATTGCGTACAATTTTCTTGCACCTTTGACTACTACCACACACGTGCTACAAGAAAACAACGAATTTCTTTTATTGAAGAAATGTACGTTTGTAATACTTGTATCTCAATGCTTCAGATGTGCACTATGTTATAAAATTGTATAGGAAGTAGTGAGACAGTGGTTGCGTATAGCCAAATAAATGCATTTCCTTTATATTATCACGCACTTCCTCTAAAATAAAGAAAAGCCCTTCAAATAATGAAGGGCAAATGTTAGGCAATTGATTTTTTTCCGAGTACGCCGCGAAGTTGCTTCAATAATTTTCGTTTGAGTTTCTTCAGCATGGCACATCACTCCTTAGGATCATTATAACTAAAATTATTGTCTATGTAAAGTCATTTAGCTTGAAAGGATAATATTTATGGAAAGGGTTAATAAAATGAACAAAATTTTATTTTTTGATGTCGATGGTACTCTCTATAACAGTGAAAAAAAGTTACCTTCATCTGCAAAAGAGGCACTTTTGACAGCACGACGTAATGGTTATGAATTGGCAATTGCTACTGGTCGAGCACCATTTATGATTGAGTCATTGCTAGAAGAATTAGAGATCGATACGTATGTTACCTTCAATGGCCAATATGTTGTCTATAAAGGTGAGGTTGTCTATACAAATGGGATTGCGAAAGATGAACTAGCTAAAATTATTGCCTTTGGTGAGGCGCGTAACGAACCGGTAGTGTTTTTAGATGATAAACGGATGATTGCCTCAGTTGGCGATCATCGTATGGTAGCTGAAAGCTTAGATACTCTTAAATATCCGTATCCAGAATTAGACTCATCTTATTATATGCAGAACAATGTATATCAAACACTTATTTTTATGGAAGAAAAAGATGAACCTTTATATAATGAAACATTCCCAAATGTTCAATTTGTACGTTGGCATCGTTATTCTTGTGATATTTTGCCAAAGGGAGGTTCGAAGGCTGCTGGTATTGAAAAGGTGCTTGAAAAAATGGGCATCACTTTACAAGATGCCTTTGCTTTTGGCGATGGCATAAATGATATTGAGATGCTACAGGCAGTTGGGACAAGTGTTGCTATGGGAAATGGCCATGAGCGAGTGAAGGCAGTCGCTCATCATATTGCAGACCATGTAGACGAGGATGGTCTCTCAAAAATAATGCGTAAGCTCTCCATTATATAAAAATGAACAACTAGTTGTGAAATTTACAACTAGTTGTTTTTTATTGATTAATGGTCTATGCCATATTGACGGTTTTTATTTGAACACCTTTTTCCGAAAAATGTTGAATCGTCTTTTTGGATAGTCCGTCATCTGTGATAATGACATCTACGTCATCCACTGGACAAACTTGAATCGCTACATCTTTATTAAATTTTGAGGAATCTGTAGCTACGTAGACTTTTTGAGAGATGGAAATAATTTGCTTTCTAGTAATCGCTTCATCCAAGCTAAAATCAGATATGCCTTTTTCAATTGAAACGCCACTAGCGCAAATAAAAGCTTTATTGATATTAAGATGCTCGAAGCGAAATAAAAATTCATTTGATGTCACTGATTTTTCAGAATGGCGTACTTTACCCCCAAGCAGTATAACCTCAATGTTAGAGCCGATTAGATCAAATGCTACAGGTAGTGAATTTGTCACCACTGTTAGTTTTTCCTTGTCCAATAAAAATGGTGTCATTTGATAGGTAGTTGTTCCGCTATCAATGAAAATACATTCCCCATCTTGAACGAGCGAAGCACATGCTTTGGCAATGGCGATTTTCTCTGTTAACTGTTCGTGAAGTCGGTGATCAATTAGTCCTTCTACTGGCTCAATATATTTAACGCCCCCATAAAATTTTTCAATTTTTTTGTCTTGCATCAACTGTTGGACATCACGACGGATTGTTTCCATTGAAACGTTAAACTCTTTTGTAAGTGTTACTAATTTTACTACCTTATGTTGACGTATAAACTGCAAAATTTGGTGTTGCCTTTCTATCATATACATTTCATCACCTCTACTAGATATTTACTCAAAATAACCATAACTTTGTCAACAGTTGGTCAGAATTTACTCAACATTTACACAAATAAGCATTTTCCTTTACAAATAGTCTCTATACTGAAGCTAAGAACTGAGTGAGGTGACCCAATTTGTTAGAGCTAAAAAATATCTCAAAAAGCTATAAAAATAAAAAAGTTTTAGTAGATATCAATGTAACCGTCGAATCAGGTGAGATTATTTCTTTGCTAGGACCGAGTGGCTGCGGTAAAACTACTTTGCTTAATATCATTTTAGGACTTGTAGATCCAACTGCTGGTCAGCTTGTCTACAATGGACAAGATATTTCCAAGCAATCAATGCAAGAAAGAGGATTTAATATAGTGTTTCAGGATTTTGCGTTATTTCCTCATTTAAATGCATACGACAATATCATTTATGGATTAAAAAATAAAAACGTGAAAATGTCCAAAGAGGAGATACAAGAATACATTGATTTTTTAGAGCTAGCTCCTCACTTGCATAAGAAGATTCATGAATTGTCTGGTGGGCAAAAACAACGCGTTTCCATTGCAAGAACACTCGTGATGCAACCTAAAATTCTATTATTAGACGAACCACTAAGTGCACTAGATGGCGTTATAAAGGAATCTATAAAGGAACGTATTAAATCCATCGCCCGTGAATTTAATTTGACGACGATTATCGTGACACATGATCCGGAAGAAGCCCTTACCTTATCGGATAAAGTCATCATTATTAATGAAGGTACAGTTGCTCAATTTGGCACACCTCATGAAATTGTTACAGCGCCAAAAAATAAATTTGTAGAAGATTTTATCTTAAGGCAGCTTCATATTAAGCGACATAACATCTATCAATTGTTTGGAGAAACATATGCTTAAAACGAATAAAATAATGAAATTAATTTTTCTACCGATTCTACTATTTTTTCTATTCTTTTTAATTGTGCCATTGCTTTATATGTTTTGGCAGTCATTCAAAATAGGCAATGTCGTTACCACTCAAAATTATATAGAAGCTTTACGGAATATCGAAATTCGTGAAGCTTTTACGAATAGTTTTAAAGTTTCTTTTGTAGCATCAGTGATTACAACCATTTTAGCCTTTTGGTTGGCCTATGCTGTTCATTTTACTACGATGCATCGCCATACAAAAAAGCTAGTTCAAATTGGAATTACCTTGCCGATGCTACTGCCAACCATCACCTATGGCTTTGTATTGATTTATACATTTGGGAATCAAGGAATTCTAACAAAATTAGTGGGGCAGCCTCTTTTTACAATCTATGGGTATAACGGCTTGGTGATCGGTTACGTCTTATACACATTACCAGTTGCTTTTATATTAATGCAAAACTCCATGCAATATATCGATAAACGTTTTTTACTTGTTTCAATATTAATGCATGATCAGCCAATGCGTCGTTTTTATCATACCGTATACCGTCCTATGGTTGGGACAATTGGCGGGGCATTTATTTTAACATTTGTTTTAAGCTTCACAGACTTTGGAATCCCTGCATCGGTTGGTGGCAATTACAGGGTAATAGCTACTGAACTCTACCAAGCTATGTTAGGTTCCATTGTGCATTTTGAACGTGGAGCAGTCATTTCTGTGTTAATGCTAGTACCTGCTGTATTAGGTGTTGTCATGCTAACGATTTTAGAGCGCTTTAATTTTCAATATAAACAGGTTGGGCAAAGTGAACTTGTAAAGCATCGTTTACGAGACGCGCTATTTACAATTTATTCAATTCTCTGTGTAACAGCTGTATGTATTATTTTTTCAACCATGTTTATTGTGCCTTTTACCAAAGGCTATCCGTACGATTTCAGCTTTACATTAGAGCATGTTCAAAATGTACTCGCAGAGAAAGATTTAACAAAGGTTTACATCAATTCTCTCATCGTAGCGATTCTAACAGCAATATTAGGTGTGGGCATAACATTTATGTCGGCGCTTCTTAATACAAGGACACCATTAAAGGGAAGAAAAAGCTTAGATGTAACTTCTATGATGACAAATACAGTTCCAGGTATGGTACTTGGATTATCCTACTTATTTTTCTTTAATGGAAGTTCTTTAAAGGGTACTTTTCTTATCATTATCGCATGTAATATCGTGCATTTTTTTACGACACCTTATTTAATGGCGAAAAATTCATTGCAAAAAATGGATCCTACGTGGGAAGTGACAGCTGAGCTGTTAAAGGATTCGTGGTTAAAAACCGTGATACGAATTATTTTACCGAATATTAGGCCAACGATTTATCAAATGTTTAGCTACTATTTTTTAAATGCGATGGTTACAGTCAGCGGTGTTATTTTTCTTGTCAGCACAAAGACAATGCTTGTATCGACAAGGATAAAAGAGCTACAGCATTTCGCAAAGTACACCGATATTTTTGTTTTATCGATATTCATTTTATGTACAAACCTCATTGTGAAATTAGGTTGTGATTATATAGCAGCACATAAAGAAAAAACGGAGGAGATTACAAAATGAAGAAGTCAACAGGCATGATGTTAGGGACAGTAAGTGCAGCAGCAGTCGTTTTAGCTGCATGTGGAGGAGTAGCAGCAGATTCCAAAGAGCAAGTCATCATTTATTCAAATGCTGATGATGAAGCTATTGAAGTGATGGAAACTACATTAGATGATAAAGGCTATAAAGGTAAGTATTTAATCCAGTCGTTTGGTACTTCTGAGTTAGGTGGCAAAATGATGGCGGAAGGGACAGATATTGAAGCAGATGTTGTAACAATGGCTTCTTATTTTATAGAAAGTGCACAAACCTCAAAATCCATGTTTGTGGATATTTCTTCAGACTTAAAGCCTCTTGATGGGAGTGTTACGTATGCATTACCGATTTTAGGCAATGTAGGCTCTATCTTTATTAATACAGAGGTATTACAACAAAAGGGGCTATCTATTCCGAAATCCATTAAAGATTTGACAGACCCTGCTTATAAGGATTTAGTGTCATTCCCAAACATTATGGACTCCTCAACAGGGTGGCTTCTAGTACAAGCTATTATAAAGGAATATGGTGAAGAGGAAGGGAAAAAAGTTCTAGCAGAGTTAATTAAAAATGCAGGACCACATATTGAAAGTTCAGGCTCTGGCCCTATTAAAAAGGTGAAAACAGGAGAAGTTGCTGCAGGCTTTGGTTTACGTATCCAAGCTATTGATGCCAAAAACGAAGGGTTACCGATTGATTATATTGACCCGACAGAAGGAAATTTCACTTTAACGGAATCTGTAGCTGTTGTAGATAAAGAAGGTGAGGAAGCATTAGCAAAAGAAATTGCAAAGGTAATTGCAACAGAGGCTCGTGATGGTCTTCTAGAGCAATATCCTGTAGCTCTATATGAAGGAGAACAAGTAAAGGACGAGCACGTTCCTACCTATTTGAAAAAATGGGATACTACCTTAACCGTAGATTTATTAGAAAAACACCAAGCCTTCTTTAAAGAAGCACAGCGATAAGGAGTTATAGCAAATGAGTAACTATAAATTATTGACGCCAGGTCCATTGACAACAACTGAAGCAGTGAAACGAGAAATGTTAAAAGATCGTTGTACATGGGATGACGATTATAAAAATGTGACACAAGTGATTCGTAAGCAACTCTTAAAATTAGCAAAAGTTGATGAAGCTGATTACACTACGGTACTAATGCAAGGAAGTGGAAGCTTTGTAGTAGAGTCTGTACTAACAACAGCAATTGGTGAAAATGATAAGGTGCTGATACTAACAAATGGTGCTTATGGTGAAAGAATTGTTGAAATGGCCAAAGCCTTAAAGTTACAGCATGTTGTTTATAGTGCTCCTTATGATGAACAGCCCTCCTTGTTAGAAGTTCAATCCTTCCTTGAAAGAGATAGGAGTATTACTCATGTAGCTCTCGTACATTGTGAGACGACTACTGGTATTTTAAATCCTATTAAAGAAATTGGGGAAGTTGTTCATTCGTTCAACAAAACGTTTATTGTGGATGCCATGAGTAGCTTTGGAGGCGTACCAATGGATTTATCAAGCTTGCATATTGATTTTTGTATTAGTAGTGCCAATAAATGTATTCAGGGTGTCCCAGGCTTTGGTTTTGTTATCGCGAATACAAGAGCACTGGAAAAATGTAAGGGACAAGCTCGAAGTGTTGCATTAGATTTGCATAGTCAGTGGGAAGTAATGAAGCAAGATGGGAAATGGCGTTTCACATCGCCTACACATGTAGTGGCAGCTTTTGCGAAGGCGCTTGAAGAGTTGAATGAAGAAGGCGGAATTCATGCCCGCTACAAACGCTATGCGTATAATAATCAACTACTTCGCTCTCGCTTGTCGGTGCTGGGATTTAAAGCGTATATTTCGGAGGAGCTTCAATCACCAATTATCACAACATTTTTATTCCCGTATAAAGAGTTTTCTTTTGAGCATTTTTATCAGGAAATAAAAAATGCAGGTTTCGTTATCTATCCAGGTAAGCTGACGGATGTCGATACATTCCGTATTGGCAATATTGGTGATATTCATGAGGAAGATATTCTTGCATTATGTGAAATCATTGAAAATTATATGGTGGTGAAAAACAATGAAAATTGAGACGGTTATTTTGGACTGGGCAGGCACTGCAGTTGACTTTGGTTGTTTTGCTCCTGTTAATGTTTTTTTAACAATTTTTGAAGATGCTGGTGTAATAGTTACACTGGAAGAGGCTCGTAAACCAATGGGGATGCTGAAAATTGATCATATCCGCACCATGCTAGAAATGCCAAGAATTAAAGCAGAATGGCATCGTGTACATGGACAATCCTTTACTGAAAAGGATGTACATGTATTGTATAATCATTTTGAAACAAAATTAATGGAGTCTTTAGCGACCTATACAGATCCTATCCAGCACGTGAAAACAACAGTACAGCAATTAAGAGATGCAGGTATTCGAATAGGCTCTACAACTGGCTATACAGATGCAATGATGGAAGTAGTGACAAAGCATGCTGCTGACAAGGGCTATCAACCTGATTTTCTTGTAACACCAACACAGGTTGGTGATAAAGGGCGACCATATCCATATATGATTTTTAAAAATATGGAGGCATTAGGTTCGCAAGCGACGAAGCAAGTTGTGAAGGTTGGCGATACAACATCAGATATAAAGGAAGCCTTGAATGCAGGTGTTTGGGCTGTTGGCGTTATTATTGGAAGCTCAGAAATGGGACTATCCGAAGAAGAATTCAATGCCCTATCTTCAGAAGAAAAGCAACAAATCATAGAGAAAACAAAATGTGTTTTTGAAGAATCTGGCGCTCATTATACAATTGAAACAATGGCGGAGTTGCCAGCATTAATTGAAACGATCAATGCTCGGTTAAATATGGATAGACAATTAGAATATAAATAATAATTAACCTCGGCAGAAGTAAAAAACTGCCGAGGTTGTTTTTAGTCGCGCTCATATGGGATTGAATCTGGTATTTCCGCAAATGGATTCTTTTCATTAATACGGTCATAAAACATAATGCCGTTTAGATGATCTAATTCATGCTGAAAGGCAATAGATGGCAAGCCCTTAAGGCGCATTTTTTTCTCTTCACCATCAATTGTTTTAAATTTTACTGTGATGCGTGCATGGCGAGGTACATACCCAGGAATATTACGGTCAACAGAAAGACATCCTTCTCCTGCTGATAGGTATGTGTTTTCAACAGAATGGCTAACGATCTTTGGATTTATGGCTACAAAGCTTAATTGTTCACCAGCCTCATCTTTTAAATGAAGAGCAAACATACGCTGTAAGCTATTTACCTGATTGGCAGCCAAACCAATGCCACTACGCAAATTATATTTTTCTGCCATTTCAGGATCTTGGCTGTTGATTAAATATTGAAGCATATCCTCAGCAAGCTTTCTTGTTTCTTCAGTTAAAGGGAATTTAACTTCCTCTGCTTTTGTGCGTAAAGTCGGATGACCTTCGCGGATAATATCATCCATTAAAATCATAATAGTAATCTTCCTTTCAACTTTGTAGTGCTTGCTAATAAGTATACATCACGTTTTCGTACAATCCCATGAAAAAAGTCCTTATTTGAATATACTCAAAAAATTTTTCTAATGCTATTAGATTTTCGAGAATGGGGTATTCTACTAGGGGAAAACCTGTTGGAAAACGTAAGAGTTGTATGGTGTGAGTAAGGTGTTGTAATACAGAATTTGAATATTAGTAATACAGTATAGGACAGCGGTGTTTGATTGTTATTCTAGAAAAAATCTTTGTATATAGCAGTAATAGATGATTGACCGACAGTATTTTATTCAGTATACTGAGTGTCAAGAATAAGTTGTACTAGTTAAAAAGGTGATTTATTTTAATACAGCTGAAAGGGAGATGTGACAAATGAGCAAGAAAAACAATAATATTTTTGATGCTAAACAAACGCTAACTGAAATCGAAGATAAGTTTGAAATGTTTCAAATTTTGAATGAAGAAGGCGAAATTATAAATAAAGAGGCAGATCCGAAATTATCAGATGAGGAACTAGTTGAGTTAATGACACGTATGGTTTACACACGTATTTTAGATCAACGTTCAATCTCATTAAATCGTCAAGGACGTTTAGGCTTCTATGCACCGACTGCTGGTCAAGAAGCTTCACAACTTGCTTCTCACTTTGCATTAGAACAAGAAGATTGGATTTTACCAGGTTACCGTGATGTACCTCAAATTGTATGGCATGGCTTACCTCTTGAAAAAGCATTTTTATTCTCACGTGGTCACTTCATGGGGAATCAGGTTCCTGAAGGTGTAAACGTTTTAGCTCCACAAATTATTATTGGAGCACAATATATTCAAGCTGCTGGGGTAGCACTTGGTATTAAAAAACGCGGGAAAAAAGCTGTTGCAGTAACTTATACTGGTGACGGTGGTTCTTCTCAGGGAGACTTCTATGAAGGCATTAACTTTGCAGGTGCATTTAAATCTCCAGCAATCTTCATCGTACAAAATAACCAATATGCAATCTCAACACCTCGTGAATTGCAAACAGCTGCTAAAACAATTGCACAAAAAGGTGTAGCAGCAGGATTACCAAGTATTTTAGTAGATGGAATGGATGCGCTTGCAGTTTATGTAGCAACTCGTGATGCTCGTGAGCGCGCGGTTAATGGTGAAGGCCCAACATTAATTGAAACAATGTGTTACCGTTATGGACCTCATACAATGGCTGGGGATGACCCAACTCGTTACCGTACTTCTGATACAGATAATGAATGGGCTCAAAAAGATCCTCTAGTTCGCTTCCGTAAATACCTAGAAGCAAAAGGTATATGGGATGAGAAAAAAGAAGAAGCAGTTATTGAGCGAGCAAAAGAAGAAATTAAAGAAGCAATCAAAAAAGCAGATGCTGCTCCAAAACAAAAAGTAACAGAATTAATGGAAAATATGTATAAAGGCGAAATGCCATCTAATCTAAAAGAACAGTATGAAATCTATAAAGAGAAGGAGTCGAAATAACCTATGGCACAAATGACGATGATTCAAGCAATTACAGATGCACTTCGCACAGAATTAAAGAATGATGAAAACGTTCTTGTATTCGGGGAAGATGTAGGTGTCAACGGGGGGGTATTCCGCGCGACAGAAGGCCTACAAAAAGAATTTGGGGTTGACCGCGTATTTGATACACCATTAGCAGAATCAGGTATTGGTGGCTTAGCAGTTGGCCTTTCTCTTCAAGGATTCCGTCCAGTTCCTGAAATTCAATTCTTTGGTTTCGTTTATGAAGTAATGGATTCAATTAGTGGCCAGCTAGCACGTATGAGCTACCGTAGTGGTGGCGTCTACAATGCTCCAGTAACAATCCGTTCACCATTTGGTGGTGGTGTGCACACACCTGAAATGCACTCAGATAGCTTAGAAAGCTTAATGACAGCACAACCAGGATTAACAGTTGTTGTTCCATCAACACCATATGATGCAAAAGGTTTACTTATTTCTTCTATTCGTAATGACAACCCAGTTATTTTCTTAGAGCATTTAAAACTATACCGTTCATTCCGTGAAGAAGTGCCTGAGGAAGCATACGAAATTCCACTTGGAAAAGCGGATGTAAAACGTGAAGGTACTGATTTAACAATTGTTGCTTACGGTTTAATGGTTCATGAAAGCTTAAAGGCTGCAGAAGAACTTGAAAAAGAAGGACATTCTGTAGAAGTAATTGACTTACGTACAATTCAACCAATCGATGTGGAAACAATTATCGCATCTGTTGAAAAAACAGGTCGTGCAATCGTTGTCCAAGAAGCTCAAAAACAAGCAGGTATCGCTGCGAACGTAGTAGCAGAAATTACAGAGCGTGCAATTCTAAGCTTAGAGGCTCCTGTTCTTCGTGTGGCTGCACCAGATACTGTGTACCCATTCCCACAAGCTGAAGGTGTTTGGTTACCAAACTACAAAGATGTAATGGAAACAGCGAAAAAAGTTTTAACATTCTAATAAAGCTTCTAAACTTGAACAACAGTAAATAGAAAGGATG
Source organism: Lysinibacillus sp. GW823-FHT02G10 (assembly GCF_058797135.1). NCBI lineage: Bacteria > Bacillati > Bacillota > Bacilli > Caryophanales > Bacillaceae > Lysinibacillus > Lysinibacillus sp. GW823-FHT02G10. The sequence continues at coordinate 143,134 of NZ_JBXAJI010000003.1, read as the reverse complement.
GGTACACATGGCATTTGAATTCAGATTACCGGATATTGGCGAGGGTATTCACGAAGGCGAGATTGTGAAATGGTTCGTTAAAGCTGGAGATACAGTAAAAGAAGACGATATTCTTTGTGAAGTACAAAATGATAAAGCAGTAGTAGAAATCCCTTCACCAGTTGAAGGAACAGTAGAGGAAGTTTTAGTAGGAGAAGGAACAGTTGCCGTAGTTGGCGATGTTTTAATCCGATTAGACGCACCTGGCTATGAAGACTTAAAGCTAAAAGGTGACGATCATGCCGAAGCAAAAACAGAGGCACAAGTTCAAGCAACTGCTGAATCTGGTCAGAACGTAGAAAAAGCTCCTACTAAAGAGGAAAAGGCACCAGAAAAAGCTCCTGAAAAAGTGGAGACAGTAGTTGATGAAACAAAACGTGTGATCGCAATGCCTTCTGTACGTAAATTTGCCCGTGATAACGATGTAAATATTCGTGAAGTGAAGGGTACAGGCAAAAACGGTCGAATCCTTAAAGAAGATATTGAAAACTTCTTAAAAGGTGGCGGCACTGTAGAGGCTGAAACTGCAAATATCGAAACATCAGAAGATACAGTTCAACAAGAAACGTCTACACCAGCAGCACCAGTAGTTCTTGAGGGGGATTTCCCAGAGACTCGTGAAAAAATGTCAGGTATTCGAAAAGCGATTGCAAAAGCAATGGTACACTCGAAACAAACGGCTCCTCATGTTACACTAATGGATGAAGTCGATGTAACAGCTCTTGTAGCACATCGTAAAAAATTCAAAGATATCGCTGCCGAAAAAGGTGTTAAATTAACATACTTACCATATGTAGTGAAAGCACTTATTTCAACTTTACGCGAGTTCCCAGAATTTAATCGCTCTTTAGATGATGCAACACAAGAAATTATCCAAAAGCATTACTATAACATTGGTATTGCAGCAGATACTGAAAGAGGCTTACTAGTACCAGTTATTAAGCATGCAGATCGTAAATCTGTATTTGCAGTGTCTAATGAAATTAATGAATTAGCGACAAAAGCCCGTGAAGGTAAGCTAGCACCACATGAAATGAAAGGTGCTTCCATGTCCATTACGAATATTGGCTCTGCAGGAGGACAATGGTTTACACCAGTTATTAACCATCCTGAAGTAGCAATTCTAGGTATTGGTCGAATTTCAGAAAAACCTGTAATAAAAAATGGTGAAATTGTAGCCGCACCTGTGTTAGCATTATCATTGAGCTTTGATCATCGTATGATCGATGGAGCCACTGCGCAAAATGCTTTAAATCATTTAAAGCGTTTGTTAAGTGAGCCAGAATTATTATTAATGGAGGCGTAACAAAAATGGTAGTAGGAGATTTCCCAATCGAAACAGATACTCTTGTCATTGGTTCAGGTCCTGGAGGATATGTAGCAGCAATTCGTGCAGCTCAAACTGGCCAAAAAGTAACAATCGTTGAAAAAAATGTACTTGGTGGAGTGTGCTTAAACGTAGGTTGTATCCCATCAAAAGCATTAATTTCAGTAGGTCACCGTTTTGAGCAAGCTAAACATTCAGATGACATGGGAATCATCGCTTCTGATGTGAAATTAGACTTCTCAAAAGCACAAGCATTTAAAGACAGCGTTGTTAAGAAATTAACTGGCGGTGTTGAAGGCTTACTTAAAGGTAACAAAGTTGAAATTGTACAAGGTGAAGCTTATTTCGTTGACGCTCATTCAGTGCGTATCATCAATGGTGAATCTGCTCAAACTTACACATTTAACAATGTCATTATTGCAACAGGTTCTCGTCCAGTTGAAATTCCAACATTCAAATTCACTGATCGTGTATTAAATTCTACTGGTGCACTTTCTCTACAAGAAGTACCTGGTAAATTAGTTGTTATCGGTGGCGGTTATATTGGTACTGAGCTTGGATCAGCTTATGCGAACCTTGGCTCTCAAGTAACAATTATTGAAGGCGGAAAAGATATTTTAGCTGGCTTCGAAAAACAAATGACGCAAATCGTGAAAAAAGGCCTTAAAAAGAAAGGCGTTGAAATTGAAGTTAACGCATCTGCAAAAGGCGTAGAAGAAACTGAAAACGGCGTAGTAGTAACTTATGAAGTAGGCGGAGAAGAGAAAAAAGTTGAAGCTGATTACGTATTAGTTACTGTAGGACGTCGTCCAAATACAGATGAAATGGGCCTTGCTGAAATCGGAGTTGAATTCGGTGAACGTGGTCTAATCAATGTTGACAAACAATGTCGTACAAATATTCCAAACATCTATGCAATCGGTGATATCGTAGCAGGTCCACAACTTGCACATAAAGCATCTTACGAAGGTAAAGTTGCTGCTGAAGCAATTGCGGGTGAAAAATCAGTAGTTGATTATCTTGCTGTGCCAGCTGTATGTTTCACAGATCCAGAAATGGCGACAGTTGGTTACAACGAAGAACAAGCAAAAGCTGAAGGCATTGAATACACTGCCGCGAAATTCCCATTCGCAGCAAATGGTCGTGCTCTTGCATTAAACCAATCAGAAGGTTTCGTGAAACTTGTTGCTCGTAAAGAGGACGGCTTATTAATTGGTGCTCAAATCGTAGGTGCAGGTGCATCTGATATGATCGCTGAAATGGGCTTAGCAATTGAAGGCGGCATGACTGCTGAGGATATCGCATTAACAATTCACGCTCACCCAACATTAGGTGAAATTACAATGGAAACTGCTGAAGTATTACTTGGCAATCCAATCCACATTGTAGCGAAAAAATAATTTGAATAAAGGAGTGTAGATAAAGCGGGACATTCGCTTATCTACACTCTTTTTTTAGCCAATGTTTTATATGAACAATTAATTTTTCTATTAGCTTTTTCCCGTAACAGGCTTGAATGATAATGATAAGTAATAAATAGCTCCTCATGGAAAATATTCAATTATTATAGCTTTTAAATCGTATTTCTACCTTTTACAAGCTCCTTTGATTATTCTGAATAATCGATAAATGCTATAATGATAGCATTGTAGAAAGTAAGGGAGGATTTAATAATGGAGCTTAATTTAACGGGGAAAGTAGCAATTATAACAGGATCGAGTAAAGGAATTGGCTATTATACAGCCATGCAGCTTGTTAAAGAGGGTGCACAGGTTGTACTTTGCGCTCGTGGTGAAAAACAACTGCAAGTGGCTGCAGGATGCATAAAAAATGAAACAGGCGTAGATGTATTAATTGTTCCAACTGACATTACAAAAGAAAAAGATTGTAAGTATCTCATTGAGCGTACTGTAGAGCATTTTGGATGTGTGGATATTCTTATTAATAATGCTGGTACAGCTTCAGCGAATTCCTTTGAAACGGTGAGTAGTGAGCTGTGGCAGGCAGATTTAGATTTAAAGGTATTTGGAGCTATTCATTGTTCAAAATATGCTGCTCCATATATGCGAAAGGCTGGGGGCGGTGCAATCGTTAATGTGACTGCCGTGATGGCTAAAACTCCACCTGCAAGTTCACTTCCAACTACTGTAAGCCGTGCTGCGGGGCTTGCCTTGACAAAAGCGATGAGCAAGGATTTAGGGAAGGATAATATTCGAGTAAATTCTGTATGTATAGGACTTATTCGTAGTGATCAAATCGAAAAGAAATGGAAAAAGCAAGAACCAAATTTATCGTGGGAAGAATATTCTCGTAAAGTGGGGCAAGCAATTCCGCTGGGTCGTGTAGGTGATACGCAAGAAGCAGCAAACGTTATCACTTTTTTAGTATCTGATGCGGCGAGCTATGTTACAGGTACAGCTGTTAATATTGATGGTGGCTCTGGTCACGCATTATAGAATAGTAAAAATCCACTATACTAATAGAAGTATAGTGGATTTTTAAGAATATTTATCCTTCTTCATTAATAAGTACATTTTTACCACGTATTTTCATAATCAGTGGTATAAGTAACCAAGAAATGGCAACCACTAAAAATAGTAATGATAAAGGCTTTGTTATAAAAATAGAAAAGTCTCCATTCGAAATGGTTAATGCACGGCGCATATTATTTTCAATCATCGGCCCTAGTACTAATGCAAGTACTAATGGAGCTACTGGGTAATCATTTTTAGCAAATAGATAACCAAGTACACCACAAGCTACTAATAAAAATAAATCAAACGTGGCGAATTGTACGGCATAAACTCCAAAAATTGAAATTGCAATAATAATAGGCAATAAATATTTTTTAGGTGTTTCGATGATTTTGGCAAAAATGCGGACCAAAGGCATATTTAATGCTAATAACATTAAATTTCCAATAAACATACTGGCAATTAATCCCCAAGCAACTTGAGGATGTTCATCAAATAATAATGGACCTGGCTGAATATTATACATAATAAGTGCACCCATTAAAATAGCAGTAGTACCTGAGCCGGGAATTCCTAAAGTTAGTAATGGGATCATTGCACCGCCTGATGCAGCATTGTTCGCTGATTCAGGTCCAGCTACACCCGCAATATGACCTTTTCCAAATTGCTCGGGTGTTTTACTGAATTTTTTCTCGGTAATATAAGAAAAGAATGAGGCAAGTGTTGCGCCTGCGCCGGGTAATACGCCGATGAAAAAGCCTAATAAGGAGCCGCGAGCAATAGGAACAGCACTATCCTTTAAATCTTGCTTTGTTGGTAATACACGATTAATTTTGGCTAATTGACCATCCTCTTCTTCTTTTTCAAGAATGGTTTTAAATACTTCGCCTAATGCAAATAAACCAACAGCGATGGTTAAAAATTCAATGCCAGAGAACAGCATTGGCTGACCAAATGTAAAACGTTCTATACCTGATACGGCATCAATACCAACTGTTCCGAGCATAAGCCCTAAAACAGTCATAATTAAAGCTTTGGTAATAGAACGTCCTGCTAGGCCACTTACTGCTGCAAGTCCTAATAACATCAAAGAAAAGTATTCTGCGGGTCCAAATTTAAGTGCTAATTTTGACAATGGATTAGCTAATAATATCAGACCTAGTAGTGCTACAACGCCTGCACAAAATGAGCCAATGGCCGCGATAGAAAGAGCACTTCCAGCACGACCTTGTTTAGCCATTTGATAGCCATCCAATGTTGTCACAACTGATGAGGATTCACCAGGCGTGTTTAATAGAATGGAAGTTGTTGATCCACCATACATGGCCCCATAGTATACCCCTGCAAGTAAAATAATTGAGCTGGTAGCGGCAGCCTCAGTAGGTAGTCCAGCTGTAATGGTTGCTGTAACGGGGATTAATAATGCAACTCCACTCATTGGACCTATACCTGGAAGTACACCAACTGCTGTACCAATTATGACACCAACAAGAGCGAATAAAAGGTTTTGCCATTGAAGGGCAACTGCAAATCCATCAGCTAAAAATTGCAATGTCGACATATGTTCACTCCTGTACTAAAAAATTGGGAAACTAGGCAATGACCCTCCTAGTAAACTTGTAAATAAATAATAGACGCCCAGTGAAAATCCAGCTGCAATAATAATTGAATAAATAAGTTTAGTACGTTCCATTGTTTGGAAACTAATACACAAAAATAAAAATGTTGTTATCATATAGCCAATTTTTTCAAGGAAAAATACATACGCAAGAGCGCTACCTAAAATAATTAAGAACTTTTTGAGCTCTGTTGAAGATATTTTAGAAGAAGTAGTTGGTCCTCCTGTGACTCGCTCTCTCACAGCTTTTTTCCATGATTCATAAAATAATTGAAGACTTAATAAACCTAAAATAATACCTAAACCTAATGGAAAAATTTTGGGACCAACTGTAGACCCATAAGCACTATCAGAAATCTGTGTTGCTTGAAAAATAAACAAAATACTAAGTGCTAAGAGGGTAATGCTAAATGTTTTATCAAATGTATAGCTCAACCGTTTTACACCTCCATTGAAAATAGATAAAGTTACACAAGTAGTTCTATATTTAATGGAAATACTTGTGCCTTTTTAAAAAAACGATTCGTTATTTTTGCATACCAAGAGCTGTTAGTAGTTCAATGATTATTTTATTTTGACTGTCTAGATAAGCTGTAAATTCTTCCGCATTACGGTATTCTGCTTGCCAGCCATTACGTGTCACCTCAGCTTGCCATTCTTTTGATTCAGACATTGCCTGTAATTTTTCAGACCAATAGGCAATCGCATCTTCACTCATATTTTTTGGACCAAAGATACCACGCCAAATTGTAAACTCCTCATCAATACCGGCTTCTTTAAAAGTAGGAACCTCTGCTAGCTCACCTTCTAAGCGTTCAGAGGAACTGACAGCTAATACACGAACATCTCCGGATTTAACATAAGTAGCAATTGTGGAGGCATCTGTTGCAATTACATCCGCATTGCCACCTAATAATGCTGTAACCGCCTCACCGCCACCATCATAAGAAACATATTTAATTGTTTTTAAGTCAATCCCCGCTTTATAAGCCGGGATAATTCCTACTAGATGATCCATCGAACCTGGTGCAGACCCACCTGCTAATGTGACATCTTTTGGTGAAGTTTTCATGGCATTTAAAACATCTGCAAGCGTTTGGAAAGGAGAATCCTTTCTAACAACGATTGCGCCATAGTCCCGTGTTAATTGTGCTAAAGGTGTAGTATCCTTATAGCCAAATTTACTATTTCCTTCAGCCTTTTCATGATTTATAAGGATCGGTGGTGATTTAACCATTAACATATAATCATTATTGGCTTCCTTTGTAGCAAATGTTGCCATGAAGGCAGCGCCACCACCACCTGGCTTATTCTCAACTTGAATCGCCTTATCAATCAACCCAGTATCACTCATTGTTTTTGCTACTGCACGAGCCGTTAAATCCCAGCCACCACCAGCACCTGATGGAGCAACAATGGTAATATTACTTTTTGGATAATCACTGGCATTCTTTCCCTCTGTTTTTTCTCCATTTGATGCTGAACAGCCAACCAAACTAGTAAATAGTAAGCCAGCTACCATTATTTTAGAAATGTTCCTCCACATAAAAATCCCCCTTAAAAATAAAATGGTAGCGCTATCAATTTAGCGCTACCCATACTATAACTTACTTCTCAATTTTGGAAATATTGTGATAATAATGTGGATTAACATCATTTTGTTCATAAAGTTTATGTGGAAATAAAGTATCGTCGTTCAGGACGCCCAACTGTACCATAAGTCAGTTCGGTATAGACCTGCTTTTGTGTAACTAAAAATTCTAAATAACGACGAGCGGTGGAACGGCTGACACCTATATTCTTTCCCAACAGCTCAGCTGTACTACCATTCTCCATTATACTTAAATGGTTGATAACATGATTCATTGTTGTTGGATCTATCCCTTTTGGTAATAATAACGGTGTTTCTTGAAGGGGGGATGAACCTGCTTTTGGCCAAAGGTATTGAATTTTTTCATGTGTAAATTTCTCATTATTTTTCAGCAATAGATACTTGTAACGGAATTTTTCTATACTCTCTTTTAGCTGTTCGAATGTAAATGGCTTTAAAATGTAATCAGTAACATTTTTCTGATAAGCTTTCTGTACTATATGTGCCTCTGTAGCTGCGGTAATCAAAATAATACTACTTGTTGGGCTCACTTCTTGGATTTTATCAATTAAATCTACTCCCAGTATATCTGGCAAAAAGACATCGAGTAATATAAGGTGTGGTGAAAATGATTGAAGCCAATCTAAAGCTTCTTCTCCCGTACTTGCCCGTGCAATTACTGTAAAGCCTTCAATTTTTTCTAAAAAACGACAATGTACATCTGCTACACGTACATCATCTTCAATTACTAGCACTTCAATATTGTTCATGGATCATAGTCCCCCTTTTGCTAATAGATACGATAAATAGGGCACCTCCTAAATCTCCTTCTTCAAGAGCAAGAGTACCGTTTAAATCTTGGATACTGGAAATGACTTTCCTTAATCCATAGCCTCGATGCTTACTATCTTTCGTAGAAATATTTTCTGAAAATAGCACGTCTAGTTTTTCTTGTGCAAAACCTTGTCCCGAGTCCTCAACCTCAAAGATGATTTCCTCTCCATTATCAAATATAAAAAGTCTAATAATTGGCTGTCGCTCTTTGTTTTTTTCAACCTCTTCAAAAGCATTGGTTAATAAATTTCCAATAATAGAAATAATTAAGCTTTTTTCGATGCTTTCAGGGAATGTTTCTAAATAACTATCCTCATCAAAAATCAACTTGATTTTTAATTCACGTGCACGATTAAAAAATCCGATAATTAAACCATTTAAAAATGGGTCCTTTACACGCTTTGTTATAAATTGGGTTAGAGAAGAATGTCCTTGTACCTCTTTATGAATAATAGATAGTGCTTCATCAGATGCATTTAATTGAATAAGGCCTGATATTGTGTAAAGGACATTATTAAACTCATGTGTTTGAGCACGTAAAGCTTCTGTATATTGCTTTACTTGTGATAATTCGATAGCCATTTGTTCTATTTCTGATTGTAATCGGAAACTTGCAACTGCGCCGACAACTTTACCATTCACCTTCATAGGTACACGGTTAACAATAATTTCATGACCATTAACAATCATCAATTTATCAAGTTGTTTTTCACCCTTCATTAATACGTTAAGCAGATGTGTGTTTGGTATATGCTGTTCGATATTATCGCCCATGATAGAAGCTGAATCCGTTAAATGTAAGATTTTCGCGGCAGCATTGTTTAGGGTCGTAATTTCACCTTTCTGATTTACCGTAATAATAGCTTCACGAACTGATTCAATTAAAGTATTTTTTTCTGTTAATAGACTGGCAATTTCACTTGGCTCCAGATTAAAAATTTGCTTTTTAATGTTTCGGGATAAAAAAATAGAGCCGATAATACCAATGCCTAGTGCAATAACCATCGTATAAAAAATATTATCAAGGTATAAAAAATATAAGCGGTCTAATTCACTTGTTAAGTAACCAATTGAAACAACACCAATAATCGATCCATTTGAGTCTAAGATAGGTGCTTTCCCACGAATGGATTGTCCCATTGAACCATTTGCAATGGAAATATAAGACTCACCGTTGATTAATGCTCGGTCATTATCATCTCCGACCATCGATTTACCAATACGGTCAGCGATAGGATGGGTGTAGCGTATACCATTTTTATCTCCTATTACAACATAAGTAGCTTTTGCAGCAAGCATAATCTCTTTGCTAATTTTTTGCAGACTTTCGGAAGGGTTATTTGTATGAAACGCTTCAATTACATCACCCCTGCTAGCCGTTGTTTCCGCTAAATATAGTGCCCGGTTTCCAATTTGTGTTTGCAATGCATCAGATATGGTCATATAAAAGAGGATGCCTGCTAATATAACAATAATAAAAATTAAAAAACTGCTGTAATAGGCAAAGCGGGCTTGGAGTGTTAATGTTTTAAAGAAAATAGTGAATCCCACCTTTGTGTTTATTCTAGAAATTTTAGTCATTGATAATACTAGTAATCTTTTGTAATTTTCGATTATATAAAAAAATTTCGAAATTTGCTAGATGATCATTAAAAAAGTGATTTGAAGTGGATAGGCACAATATAAAAAAGTTGATAAGTCATAATGATAAAAAGTAAAATCATGAAGTTCTTGTAGAATAGGACTTTTAATACTGTTTCATAGAATTGCTTGGATATTTCTGTATTTGATTATTATTTTTCTAAAATTACAATAGACAGAAAATTCCTACAGATGTAGAATGAACGATATAGGGGGTGAAAAGTGGCGAAATGTTGAACGAAAATTTTGCTACGTTGTTGTTACGAGCTGTTCGGATTATTGTGCAAATCGGTATACTTACTATTTTCTATTACATGGGGGTTGGCATTGTTTCTTATCTGCACATACCTCTTCCAGGAAGCGTTATTGGCTTACTTTTATTAGCACTTTCACTCAATTTTAAAATTATTAGAGTCGAATATATACAAGATGGAGCAGGTTTTTTAATTGGCATCTTAACGTTGTTTTTCATTCCAGCAACTGTAGGTGTTATTGATTATCCAGAGCTCATGACATTCACTGGTCTGCTCATCATTTTAGCAGTTATTGCTAGTACATTAATCTCTATTTATGTAACAGGATTGCTGACACAACTCATTGAAAAAAGAGAACTGGCCAAAAAAGAAAGCTCAAAGCCTAATGTGGAAGAAGGAAAGGGGGAATTAACTGTTGATTGAAGTAACGGTTGTCCTTAGCACCATCATCATGTTTATTTTATTTACAAAGCTCTATCAACGATTTCCTCATCCTATCATGATTCCCTTGGTCACGACTACGATTGTCAGTGCAGTGATTTTACTTGTATTTGATATTCCTTATTCAACTTATATGCAAGGTGGGGAATGGCTTCAGAAAATGCTTGGGCCTGCTGTTGTGGCACTTGCATATCCTCTCTATAATCAACGAGCTATTATTATGAAATATAAGTATTCTATTTTATCAGGACTTCTAATCGGCATGATAACAGGCTTAGTGACAATTTTTGTGTTACTAAAATGGATCGGTGTAGAACCTAGCTGGATGCTGACAGCCTTACCTAAATCGTTAACAACGCCTGTTGGAATGCAGGTGAGCGAAACGATTGGGGGCATTCCTCCTTTAACGGCTGTTTTCGTCATGATTGCAGGGTTTGTAGGGGCCATTATCGGACCGTTAGTCATTAAGTATGGCAAAATTGACTCTGCCGTGAGTAGGGGAGTGGCAGTAGGAAGTGCCTCACATGGGGTAGGTCTTGTGAAATTAAGAGAATATGGGGAACAGGAATTATCAGTTGGTTCCTTATCAATGGGTTTAACGGCTATTATCGGAGCCTTCTTCTGCCCTTTATTTGTGTATTTATTTTTATAATAGAATGGTGCTTTATAGAAAAGGAGCTGTCTCAAAAAAGATAGGAAACAACCCTTTTGTTTTAAATAAATGGTTATTTCTAGAAGCAATTATTCATTGTGAAAATGAAATGAAAAAAACTTCAGATAATATTCTATTATAACTATTTTGTAATGAAGAGAATGTTTTCTGGTTGTGTTCAACAAGAAGAATATACTCACATCAGTATTTATAAATATAAAAGCTAGCCCTTCTTATTGAAGAGCTAGCTTATATTTTTTAGAAAATTGGCTTACGTTCTTTGATAACACGAATTGTTTTTAATGTTGTATCCTCTGGTCCTTGAACGGGTAAACCTGCTTCAATATTCATTTGAATATAATGAATATTTTCTTGAGTAATTATTTCCCCGGGAATAAAAATAGGAATCCCGGGAGGATACACCATAATAAATTCTGCACAAATACAGTTATCTGCTTCTGCAAGTGGAACGACTTCTGTATCTGCATAAAAAGCATCACGTGGAGACATAGCAAGAGCTGGAATTTCTGGCACGTTTACCAAAGCCTCTGTTATAGCCGCTTCAGAATCAAATGCTTTTGACATACGAGTTAATGCATTTATTAAAAGATTAATTTCCTTTTTTGTATCTCCTAAAGTCACTAAACATAAGATATTATAAAGGTCAGACAATTCGACTTCAATATTGGCATTATAACGCAACCATTCCTCAGCTCGATGACCAGAAATACCTAAATCTTTCACACTAATCAGGAGTTTTAATGGATCCATATCATAAGTTGCAGAAGAATGTAACTTTTCCTTACCTGCGCACTTTAAATGTGGTATTTGATTGATGCGTTTACGAGCATCCTTTGCTAAACGTAATGCATCGTCAATTAAATCGTATCCATGAATGGCTAACTGACGTCGAGCTGTGTCAAGTGAAGCAAGTAATGGATAGGATGTCGATGTAGTTGTTAACATAGAAAATACAGCTTGTACACGTTTTGCAGAAACAAGACCCTCACGTACATTTAAAATAGACGTTTGTGTCATGGAGCCACCAAGCTTATGAACGCTTGTTGCTGCCATGTCAGCACCTGCTTCCATAGCTGAATATGGAAGGTCATCATGGAATTTTATGTGTACACCATGCGCTTCATCTACTACTACCGGAATATTACGGTCATGAGCAATCTCCACAATACGCTTTAAATCAGCTGTAAAGCCAAAATATGTTGGATTAATAACAAGTACTGCCTTTGTATCTGGGTAAGCATTTAATGCTTTTTCAACAGCTTCAGGGGATATGCCATGAGAAATCCCATATTCGCTGTCAACTTCAGGATGAATAAAAATTGGAATGGCACCAGCGAATACAATCGCCGACATAATAGATTTATGAACATTCCGTGGCACTAGAATTTTATCACCTGGACCGACGACGGTCAGAATCATCGTCATGATGGCGCCACTAGTACCTTGAACGGAAAAGAATGTATGATCAGCACCAAAGGCTTCAGCTGCTAAGTTTTGCGCTTCTTTTATAGCACCCTTTGGTGAATGTAAATCGTCTAGTGGAGCAATATTAATTAAATCAATTGATAAAACGTTGTCGCCGACGAATTCTCGGAAAGCAGGATCCATCCCTTGCCCTTTCTTATGGCCTGGAATATGGAACTGAATGGGATGTCTGTTCCGATGTTTTAATAATACGTCGAACAATGGAGTCTCTAATTGTGACAACGCAGGTACCACCTCACTTTATAATATCTAAGAAAACAAATGAATTATAGCACCTAACGACACGAAAAAATAGGCTTTTCCTAAAAAATAAAAGGATTTTTTTCAGGATACCGAGAAAATAGTATTGAACGAAAGGGGAGGTACTATGAATTGGAATACACGTGTGACGGATCTTTTACAGGTTAAATATCCAATTATTCAAGGGGGATTAGCCTATTTAGCATATGCTGATTTAGCCGCAGCTGTGTCGAATGCTGGTGGTTTAGGGCAAATAACGGCTATGAGTTTACGTGATCCTGAATTATTACGAGCAGAGATCCATAAGGTACGAACATTAACAGATAAACCATTTGGCGTAAATTTTGCGATTGGCATGCATGGTAAAGGCTATGAGGATATGGTGCGCGTTGCAATCGAAGAAGAAGTTCCAGTTGTTACAATGACAGGGGGAAATCCAGCGCCTATATTTAATTTACTGGCAGGCACAGCTATAAAAAAATTAGTCCTTGTAGCTGCTCGTAGACAAGCTCAAAAGGCTGAACAGCTTGGAGCAGATGCTGTAATGGTTGTGGGTCAAGAGGGTGGCGGTCATCTGGGGCGTGATGATGTCGGTACAATGGTTCTTGTTCCCCAGGTGGTTGATAGTGTTAGTATTCCTGTCATTGCTTCAGGTGGAATTGGTGATGGACGCGGCTGGATGGCTGCTCAAGCATTGGGAGCTGAAGGCATTGAAATGGGCACTCGTTTTATAGCAACACGAGAGTGTGTTGATGCTTCTGAGGCTTATAAAGAGGCACTAGTTGCAAGTACTGAAGCAGATACAACCATTATTAAGCGCTCAATTGGTGCGCCGGCTCGTGCATTACGCAATGACTTTACTACAAAGATTTTAGAAATTGAGGAAAAAACACCAACATATGAGGCATTGAAAGAATATATAAGTGGTTCAGCAAATAAACGCTTTATTTACGATGGTGATAAGGAACAGGGCTTTGGCTGGGCTGGACAAGTGACTGGAATGATTCACGATATCCCAACCGTTGATGACCTTATTAAGAGAATGGTTGCAGAAGCTGAAAGTATACGGTTAAAATGGGGGCAATAACGTAAAGGTGGTTTTGTCGAATGGAATACTCTTATCCGTTTTCAACTGATTGGTCCACAGAGGAGATTGTGGATGTTGTTCAATTCTTTGAGGGAATTGAGAAAGCTTATGAAAAAGGCATCAAGCGTGAAGTTATGCTAGCTAAATATCGACGCTTTAAAGAGATTGTTCCTTCCCAAGCAGAGGAAAAATCAATTTTTCGCGAATTTGAAGAGGCGAGTGGCTACATTAGCTATCCAGTTGTAAAACAAACAAAGGAAGCCGAAGATGGGATGATTATAAAAGTTACCCCAAGAAATGGCCATTAAAAAAAGTGGATGTGAGATCAACTCACATCCACTCTTTATTTTTTTGTGTTAAAAAACGACATATTGCATAAACTACATCAATAAAAAACTTTATAAGGTTAGCTTATTTTCCAACAATAATGTTGTAAAGAGGAAGTAAGCTGTTAAATGTGTCTTCTGTTAATTGATGTAATTCGCTTGCTGTTAGTTTGGTTGCTTGTTCTTTTGGAATATGACGGCCAATTAAAAACTCACCCTTTTTGACATCTCGTAGGCGAATAAGCATTTCTTCAAGCTTGGCTTCTTTTGCCACTTCGAGAGAAACGGCCTCAGGGGACATATGATCTCCTGACACGATAAAATCATCTGGAAGCTGCTCAATTAAAGATTTATGAGCTAGTAAACGCTCAGCCATAACATTTTTTTGAGGCGCTTCATAAATAATAGCTAAGACGATGAATAAATGTGTGTGCCATAGACCAATCTGAAAGTGAGGCAATGATTTATAACCTCTTTTATAAGGGGCGAAGGCAACCCAACTATCTTTTGGAGGGTTAACAGTTCTTCGAGCATGTTTAGCCACATGCGGGAAGAATTCTTCACCTAATTGGCTAGAGAAAAATGCAGAAAAATCTTCACCTAGCTGATTGAATTTTGGACGTACATGTAAATTTAAAGCATCCATTCTTTGTTCTAAACCGTCTATTGTAAAAACCTTAAAGTCTTTGTTTGTCCACTTTATTTTTGGCAATTTTATTTTACTCCTTTCGTTTTATAAGGTTTATTTTACGCTGAATTTGGGAAAAAATCTTATAACAAGAACTTTATCAAATGAGTAAAGTTTTTGTAAAAAAATTAAAAAAAGGAAGTGTTTTTTATGAAACCATTCGTAAAAATTATACGTAAAGTTGACATTGAAAAGCAATATGAGCACATTTTACAATTAGAATTAGATTATGAATTAGCTTCACTTTTTGCAGCAATGAATGAAAAAAATGACATGGAAATTGAAAAAAGTAAAAAACGTCTGGCAGAAATTCAGATGGAACTTGAAAGTTTGCACGCCTATGCGTAATCAAAATCTAATACCCATTTAAAAAATCACTTGCTGAATATTCCGACAGCAGGTGATTTTTATTGTGACAAAGGGTAAAATAGAAATTATATCATAAGGTAGTACTAGGTTTTATATAGCAAAAGTTGTGAAGTAGTGGGAAAAGGTATCATAAACATACGAGAGCGATTAATATAGAAGGCCTTTTCTTATATTCGAAGGGTGGGTTATGAGTGGATTTACAACAAATTGATAAATTTGCAAAAGATATTATTTTTGAAGCTGGGCGACGTATTCGAGAGGCTTTTTCGTATAATCTAGTAATTGAGACAAAATCAGGTGCAAATGACCTCGTTACCAATATTGATCGAGAGACGGAGTTATTCTTTATTGAGCAAATTAAAGCCTTTGATCCAACCCACAAAATTCTAGGGGAAGAAGGAATGGGCGAACAGGTTAAATCACTAGATGGTGTAGTTTGGATTATTGATCCAATTGATGGAACGATGAATTTTGTTAAACAGCATCGCCATTTTATGATTTCAATCGGTATTTTTGTCAATGGCGTAGGAAAGTTAGGTTACATATTTGATGTCATGCGGGAGGATTTATTTAGTGCCATCAAGGGGCAAGGGGCATGGTATAATGATTCACCATTGCGTAAACTACAGTCTGTTACAATGGAGGAGTCTGTCATTGGCATAAATGCACATTGGGTCGCACCTAATCGACATATTCACCATGAAAAGGTGATAGATATGGTTCGTAAAGTTCGCGGTACACGGTCCTATGGCTCCGCAGCAATGGAAATTGCATTTGTTGTAAGTGGCAAATTAGATGCCTATGTCTCTATGCGTTTAGCACCATGGGATATTGCAGGAGGGACCATCATTGCTCAGGAAGTTGGAGCAGTTGCTACAAATCTACATGGTGAAGGCTTTGATTTCCTTCATCAGGATACATTTATTATTGCTAATCCCGCTATTCATAAAGAATTATTAGAAAAATATATAGTGCCATATGAATAAAAAGGAGCCGTCTATTTATTAGACAGCTCCTTTTTATGTTCTTTAAAGTAATCCTTGCGCACGTAGTTTACGCTTCATTTTAAAGGCTGTCATGAAAATGACACAAGTAGCCACAATACCAGCTATTACACCAAATACATTACTAGCTGCAACAGAGTAGCCGATAGAACACATTGCTAATACAGCTGCCAATGCATAGATGGCCATTACGATTTTTGCACGATTCATAGCCTAGCCTCCTATATAAAAAATTTGTCGATCAAATATATTTTTTAGAATGATGGAAATTCTAATAAGGACATTTCTATCCTTCTTGTGCTATAATATCACAGTTAAACATTCGAAAAAAGAATATGGAGTGGAATAATGACAAACTTACGTCAAGATCTTCGCAATATCGCAATTATCGCCCACGTTGACCATGGTAAAACTACTTTAGTCGACCAATTATTAAAACAATCAGGTACATTCCGTTCAAACGAACATGTTGAAGAACGTGCAATGGACTCTAATGATATTGAACGCGAACGTGGTATTACAATTTTAGCAAAAAATACTGCAGTAAACTATAACGGAACTCGTATTAACATCCTTGATACGCCTGGACACGCCGACTTCGGTGGTGAGGTAGAACGTATTTTAAAAATGGTAGATGGCGTTTTACTAGTTGTCGATGCGTATGAGGGTTGTATGCCGCAAACACGCTTTGTACTGAAAAAAGCGTTGGAACAAAAGTTAACACCGATTGTAGTTGTAAACAAAGTTGATAAAGATTCAGCTCGTCCTTTAGAAGTAGTAGATGAAGTATTAGAATTATTCATCGAGCTAGGCGCTGATGATGATCAATTAGATTTCCCTGTTGTGTATGCATCAGGTGTAAACGGTACAGCTTCTCTTGATGCTGATCCAGCAAAACAAGAAGAAAATATGCAATGTCTATTTGAAAAGGTAATTGAAGCAATTCCTGCACCAGTAGACAACTCAGCAGATCCATTACAATTCCAAGTGGCATTACTTGACTACAATGATTATGTTGGTCGTATTGGGATTGGACGCGTATTCCGCGGAACAATTGAAGTAGGGCAACAAGTTGCTTTAATGAAGTTAGATGGGACTGTGAAACAATTCCGTGTAACAAAACTATTTGGTTTCTTTGGTTTAAAACGTGAAGAAATCCAATCAGCAAAAGCTGGTGACTTAATTGCTGTTTCAGGTATGGAAGACATCAACGTTGGGGAAACAGTATGTCCGGTGGAACATCAAGAAGCTTTAACACCATTACGTATAGACGAGCCAACATTACAAATGACTTTCTTAGTGAATAATTCACCGTTTGCAGGTCGTGAAGGGAAATGGGTAACTGCTCGTAAAGTAGAAGAGCGTTTACGTTCACAACTTCAAACGGACGTATCTCTACGTGTAGAAGATACAGATTCACCAGATGCATGGACGGTTTCTGGACGTGGTGAGCTTCATTTATCAATTCTTATTGAAAATATGCGCCGTGAAGGCTTTGAACTACAAGTATCAAAACCTCAAGTTATCATTCGTGAAATTGATGGTGTAAAATGTGAACCATTTGAACGTGTACAAATTGATGTTCCAGAAGAAAATGTAGGTTCGGTTATTGAATCGATTGGTACGCGTAAAGGTGAAATGTTGGATATGGTGAACAATGGCAATGGCCAAGTACGTTTAACATTCCTTGTTCCTGCCCGTGGTTTAATTGGATATACAACAGAATTCATGTCTATGACGAAAGGTTTTGGTATCATTAACCATACATTCGATTGTTACCAACCATATATTCCAGGCCGTATTGGTGGACGTCACCAAGGTGTTCTTGTATCCATGGAAACTGGTAAATCGACAACTTATGGTATGATGCAAGTAGAGGACCGTGGTACACTATTTGTTGAGCCAGGTACTGAAATTTATGAAGGTATGATTGTTGGTGAAAATACACGTGATAATGATATCACTGTAAACATAACAAAAATGAAGCAAAAAACGAATGTTCGTTCTGCGACAAAAGATGCAACAAACGTTATTAAAAAGCCGCGTCTATTAACACTAGAAGAAGCATTAGAGTTCTTAAATGATGATGAGTATTTAGAAATCACTCCAGAATCTATTCGCCTTCGTAAACAAATTCTAGATAAAAATGAACGTGAAAGAATAGCGAAAAAACTAAAAAACGCTGAACAATAATTTTTTGCTTCCACGAAAGGAAGAGGAGTCTTGGATCTGAAGTCCGCTTTACTGGGTGAACTAAATGTTATTCAAGTTGCTGCACAGACAGGTACAGATGAAACAACACGAGTTTATGGGAGAATGGCTGGTATCACTAGATTTTTATATGAAAATTTACCAAGCTATGAAATAGCAGGTTATGTTGTATTTCTTCTTGTATTTGTACTTTCTGCCATTGTCTATAAACTAGGCTTTGCCAAGAAATTAAAGTTATCTCAAAATATTATTATTTATGCGTTCCTATTTTTAGGTTGTATCATGCTTACATTCTTCGCCCTATTCTTACCAATGATTGAAGGTCTGATTGTAGCGGCCTTAATTCTAATTGTCTATAAAACAAGACTATGGCGTGAAAAAAGAGAAGAGCAACAAGCTACCAATCAATAACAATTACGTACTTTATAATAAGAACTTTTTATCTGTTATAAACAGTCTTAGCGGTTTTAATGCTAAGGCTGTTTTTTTTGTATGTTTCCCTTGTAGTCAAGCTGAAGAAACACCCGCACTCTACACAAATTAAAAAATGATAGGCACCGAAATCTTCTTATGTGAATAAGTTAATGTCGATAGGCTTATTTTCAACACATCAAGGAGGAAAGGGAATGCGTTGGCTTACAAAAGGTTTATTATTAGGTGTCATTGCTTTGTTACTCCTTTCTTTGACGGCATGTAATAAAGCAGAGCTAGAAAAAGTCAAAGTAGGAGAAGTAACTCGTTCGATTTTCTATGCGCCTCAATATGTAGCACTTGAGAAAGGTTTCTTCGAGGAGGAGGGTCTTTCTGTTGAGCTACAAACGATTGCAGGTGGCGATAAAACGATGACGGCGTTACTGTCAGATGGAATTGATATAGCTTTAGTTGGGTCGGAGACGTCTATTTATGTCACTTTACAAGGTGCAAATGATCCCATTCAAAATTTTGCACAGTTAACACAAACGGATGGTACCTTTTTAGTGGCAAGAGATAAGATAGATAATTTTTCGTGGGATCAATTGAAGGGCTCAACGTTTTTGGGGCAACGTAAAGGTGGAATGCCACAAATGGCAGGTGAATTCGTGCTGAAAAAACATGGCATCGACCCTGTAAATGATTTAACGCTCATTCAAAATATTGATTTTGCCAACATTGCTACTGCTTTTGCATCAGGTACTGGTGACTATGTTCAATTATTTGAACCTACTGCGAGTGTCTTTGAGAAAGAAGGAAAAGGTTATATTGTAGCTTCGTTTGGAACGGAGTCTGGTAATCTTCCTTACACGTCCTTTATGGCCAAAAGTAGTTATTTAAAGGATGAAGCTTCAACTGTTCAAGCCTTTACAAATGCATTGAAACGAGCACAGGATTTTGTGCAAAATGAGAGTGCTGCTGAAGTAGCAAAAATTATTCAACCGTATTTTGAAAATGTGGATATAGAGATAATTGAAACGGTAATTGAGCGATATAAAGCACAAGGCTCTTATGCTACTGACCCAATCCTTGATGAAGGAGAGTGGGATAACTTGCAAACAATTATGGAGGAAGCAGGTGAACTTCCTCAACGAGTGGAGTATGAAAAACTTGTGAACACTACTTTTGCCAAAAAGGCTGCTGAGTAATATGGAATTTTTACAGCTGGAGAATATTCACCATAGTTATTTTTCAAGTACACAGGCAAAGGAAGTATTACGTGATATCAGTTTAGCCATTCGTGAAGGAGAGTTTGTTTCGTTTATTGGGCCGAGTGGCTGCGGTAAAACCACATTATTATCAATTATTGCAGGATTATTTCCTGCCACTGAAGGCAATGTTTATATAGATGGTGAAAAGCTATCAGCAAGTAATCAATCAAGCATTGGCTATATGCTTCAGCAGGACTATTTATTTCCTTGGAAGACCATTGAAGAAAACGTCACAATCGGCTTGAAAATAATGGAAAAAAGTCATAAAACACATAAAGTAACGGCCAATGCGTTATTACAGGAAGTAGGATTACCGCATGTGGGGAACAATTACCCTCGAGAATTATCAGGAGGTATGCGGCAACGTGTGGCCCTTGCTCGTACCTTAGCTGTAAATCCTAAAATTTTATTATTAGATGAACCATTTTCAGCGTTAGATTATCAGTCGAAATTAAAGCTTGAGGATTTAGTGGTGGAAACATTAAAAACTTATAAAAAGACTGCTATTCTTGTGACACATGATATTGGTGAAGCAATCGCAATGAGTGAGCGGGTAGTTTTATTTTCTGCAAACCCAGGGGCAGTTCACAAAGTGTTTGAAATACCTAAAGCCCTTAATGAACTATCACCTTTTGATGTAAGACAGCATCCAGCCTATGCAGATATTTTCCAAACTATTTGGAAGGAGCTGGAGAGCCTTGGATAATACATTATTTAAGCAATATCAGCAATTGTTAAAAAAAGAAAAACGCTATGTTCGAATATATCAGCTTATTATTTTACTGCTATTCTTTGGTGGATGGGAGCTGCTTTCAAGATTAGAATGGATTGATCGGTTAATTTTTAGCTCGCCAACTCATGTATGGCATACATTTATTGAGAAAGTCATTGACGGTTCTTTAACATTGCATGTGAGTGTTACATTAATGGAGACAGTTATTGGCTTTTTAGCGGGGACTTTATTAGGAACATTGATAGCTGTTGTCTTGTGGTGGTCCCCGTTACTATCAAAAGTACTCGATCCCTATCTAGTAATTTTAAACGCGATGCCAAAAGTTGCACTTGGTCCGATTTTGATTGTTGCACTCGGCCCAGGTTATTTTTCTATCATAGCTATGGGTGCATTAATATCCATCATTATAACAACGATTGTTGTATATACGGCATTTAAAGGTGTCGATCCGAATTATAGTAAGGTTTTACAAACCTTTGGAGCGACAAGATGGCAAATCTTTCGTGAGGTCATTTTGCCAGCCTCATTTCCTACAATCATTTCGACCTTGAAAGTGAATGTTGGCTTATCATGGGTAGGGGTTATTGTAGGGGAATTTTTAGTAGCTTCAAAAGGACTTGGTTATTTAATTATCTATGGCTTCCAAGTATTTAATTTTAACCTTGTCCTTATGTCACTTCTGATCATTGCCTTTTTTGCTACCATTATGTATCAAGTTGTAGAATTAGTTGAAAAAACGATTATTAAAAATAATGGATAGTATAAAAAAGAGGTGTCTCAAAATAGAGGCACCTCTTTTTAATCTGTTCTTTAGTTAAAATTCTTTATCCATCTGGGGTGAAGTACGATAAAAACGGAAATTGCCTGTTTCCATTCGTGCTACAGTATTTTCCGAAATGCGATCATGACAAATATCGCACATATAAGTATGAATTGGTCGATTTCGCAATTTTTTTGCTAAAGGTAAATTATCGTCTAAATTATGAATCGTATCGCAAATAACGCATTTAACGCGCATTGCATTCCCTCCTATTCAGCGCGAATGGCTGATACGTTTTTAATAGGATTGTCAATATTTGAACCGTCTCTTAGTAATACATGGATGGGACCGTCTTCTAAAAGAGGCTTACCGTCTTGGCTATATTTTAAAATAAGTGTATAAGCTTCTTCAATTGTAAAAGGATATTCTTCGCCATCTTTGCAAGTTAAGACGATTTTTGTCGCTTCTGGTTTAATTTCAGCATTCTTCAAGAAGTGACTTAATTCGATACCAAATGTACCTGTCTCCATTCCTTTACGGTCAAATTTCCTTTCTGATTTTAATGTAGGTGGGAATGTTGCTCCTTCCATAATTTCACGTGACCAGTGTGCTCCTACTTCACGCATATATTTGACGTCAGCATCTTCCTCAACATTTTGAGTAGTGAAGTAAGTGTTTAAATCTAATTTACGATCATCGAAAATCCACACAGTAGGATCTAATGTTAGTTGGTATGTGACTGCACCTGTGATAGGAATTATTGTTTCCATAATAGAAATCCTCCTCAAATCTTGTATATCCATGACATAGTATAACGCTAATGCCTAGAGATAATAAAGAAATATAATTCGAATTCTCTATTTTCCAATGAAGACACTTGCATTTTTATCGACTAAAAGATAAACTTTATTAAGATAGAATCGAAGAAATATCAGATAATGGGGGCGTCCTCATGGATACGAAATCACAAACTTCTTTTCAAGAGAAGGCTTTGGAGCTATTAGTTGCTGATGCAGATAAGATTGCTCGCCTTATTCGAGTACAAATGGATCATTTAACAATGCCACAATGCCCTTTATATGAGGAAGTATTAGATACACAAATGTTCGGTCTATCACGTGAAATTGACTTTGCTGTGAAGCTTGGATTGATTGAACGTGAAAAAGGCAAAGAAATTCTCGATTCACTCGAGAAGGAACTTTCTGTACTACACGACGCGTATACAGACAAATAAAAAGAAAAACTCAAACGCTTCTTTGCGCTTTGAGTTTTTTTACTAGAACGAGGTTTTCCAATGAGACAATACTTAAAACGCTATGCACAAAATTTTGATTATCCCTTATTTTTTACGGTCCTATTATTAAGTTTATTTGGGTTAATAATGATTTACAGTTCAAGTATGATGGTTGCTATTGTTCAAAAAGGTCAAGCACCTGATTATTTTTATCAAAAGCAAGTGACCAATTTAATGGTGGCATTTCTTGGCTTTATCATTACAGCATTTTTCCCATATAAACATTATGCGAATAAGAATATTATGTTATTGCTAACTGTTGTATTGGTTGTGTTATTTACATGGGTAAAAGTAGCAGGGAATGGGGCAGAAGAAGTAGGTTCTCAAAGTTGGATTGCTATCCCAGGTTTAGGGAATTTTCAACCTTCAGAGTATGCGAAACTATTTATAATTTTATATTTTGCAGCTGCTTTTTATCGAAAAGCGCAAAAATATACGTTTGAAAAGCTACAACCGACTGAAATTTTTTACCCAATTTTTCTATGGATTTTAGTGGTTGCTGGGGTAGCCTTTGAAACAGACTTAGGAGCAGTGATTATTCTATGTGGTATTGCCGTTTCAGTTGTAGCTTCAAGTGGTATCCCATTTAGAACATTTTGGAAATTTTTCGGTGTATTAGGTGCGTTTGGTACAGCTATTCTTGGTATTCTATGGATATTTAAGGGAGAGCTACTTACAGGAAATCGAAAAGGACGGATATTGTCTTACTTAAATCCATTTGAGTATGAGGATGGTAGTGGTCACCAAGTGGTGAATAGTTATTATGCCATTGGCGGAGGCGGCTTAGAAGGGCGTGGTCTTGGTCAATCCATTCAAAAATTAGGATACTTGCCTGAACCACAAACAGATTTTATTATGGCAATCATAATGGAAGAGTTAGGGATATGGGGCGTTTTGATTGTCTTATGTGGCTTGGGATTTATTGTATATAAAGGTTTTTCTATTGCATTGCGGACAAAAGATCCATTGGCACGCATGATTGCGGCTGGTATTGCGAGCTGGATAGGCTGGCAATCGTTTATTAATCTTGGGGGTGTAACCGGGTTAATCCCGTTAACCGGTGTAACGTTACCTTTTATAAGCTATGGCGGTACATCTATAATCATTCTATCTTTAGCGATGGGAATATTGATCAATGTTTCTATGTTTGAAAAGGTAGAGAGGAAAAAAACACAATCATAAAGGGGGATACCTATGGAATCAATCAACAAAATTCTCGTAGCCAATCGAGGAGAAATTGCAATTCGTATTTTCCGTGCTTGTACGGAGCTGAATATCCAAACTGTTGCCATCTATTCAAGAGAAGATAGTGGTGCTTTTCATCGCTTTAAAGCAGATGAAGCTTATTTAGTGGGAGCTGGCAAGAAACCAATCGATGCTTATTTAGATATTGAAGGTATTATTGCCATCGCAAAAGATGCAGATGTTGATGCGATTCATCCAGGGTATGGTTTTTTATCAGAAAACGTGGAATTTGCACGTCGCTGTGAGGAAGAGGGCATTGTCTTTATCGGACCAACTTCTCAGCATTTAGATATGTTTGGAGATAAGGTCAAAGCACGTTCTCAAGCCATTGCGGCTGAGATTCCTGTTATTCCTGGTACAGATGGCCCAGTAGCCGATCTAGCAGAGGTAGAGACGTTTGCTAGCAATTATGGCTATCCAGTTATGATTAAGGCAGCACTTGGCGGTGGTGGTCGAGGGATGCGTCTAGTCCATACGCCAGAGGATCTTGCTTCCTCCTATGAAAGAGCAAAATCTGAGGCAAAGGCTGCTTTTGGTTCCGATGAAGTATATGTAGAAAAAGCAATCATAAAACCAAAACACATTGAAGTACAAATTATTGGCGATAAGCATGGCAATATTGTGCATTTATATGAGCGTGATTGCTCAATTCAGCGTCGACATCAAAAAGTGGTAGAAATTGCGCCATCTCATTCGATTTCACAAGAGTTAAGAAATCGTATTTGCGATGCTGCTGTGAAATTAATGAAGAATGTCTCGTACATAAATGCAGGGACAGTGGAATTTTTAGTCGCAGGAGACGATTTTTATTTCATCGAGGTAAACCCTCGCATTCAAGTAGAACATACAATTACAGAAATGATTACAGGTGTTGATATCGTCCATGCCCAAATTAAGGTAGCGGCAGGCTATGGACTTCACAGTGAAGAAATTCATATGCCAAAGCAAGAAGATATGCCAATGATTGGCTATGCCATTCAAGCACGTGTGACAACAGAAGACCCTGCAAATGACTTTATGCCAGATACAGGAAAGTTAATGGTTTACCGTTCAAGTGGTGGTTTTGGCGTGCGATTAGATGCTGGGAATGGCTTCCAGGGTGCTGTCGTTACACCATACTATGACTCTTTGTTGGTGAAAATTTCTACTTCGGGTATGAACTTTAAAGAAGCTGCTGCGAAAATGGATCGTAATTTAAAAGAATTCCGTATTCGTGGCGTTAAAACGAATATTCCGTTTTTAAATAATGTGGTGACTCATGAAAAGTTTTTATCAGGGGCCTTTGATACTAGCTTTATTGATACAACACCAGAGCTTTTCGAGTTCCCTGTGCGTAAAGACCGTGGAACAAAGCTGTTAAGCTATATTGGGAATGTGACCTTAAATGGCTTCCCTGGTGTAGAGAAGAAGTCAAAACCTATCTTTGTCCAGCCAAACCAACCTAAAATTGATCCTTTAATTGTACCACCAGCAGGTACAAAGCAGATTTTAGATACACAGGGAGCAGATGGCTTAGTGCAGTGGATTTTAGCACAGGAAGACGTACTACTAACAGATACTACATTCCGCGATGCTCACCAATCCCTGCTTGCAACACGTGTTCGTTCACAGGATATGTATCAAATTGCAGATGCAACAGCTCGCATGATGCATCAGTTATTCTCGCTGGAAATGTGGGGCGGTGCAACATTCGATGTAGCATATCGCTTCTTAAAAGAAGATCCATGGGAGCGGCTAGCGAAACTGCGTGAGCAAGTGCCGAATGTGTTATTCCAGATGTTACTGCGTGGAGCTAATGCTGTTGGTTATACAAACTATCCTGACAATCTAATCCGAGAATTTATCGCTGAATCGGCTTCATCAGGAATTGATGTATTCCGTATTTTCGATAGCTTAAATTGGATTAAAGGCATGGAAGTAGCGATAGATGCTGTGCGTCAATCAGGAAAAATTGCTGAAGCAGCCATCTGTTATACGGGGGATATCCTCGATGACAGTCGTGCGAAATATTCAGTGCAATACTATAAGGATATGGCGAAAGAGCTTGAAGCAGCTGGTGCCCATATTTTAGCGATTAAAGATATGGCTGGTTTATTGAAACCGGAAGCGGCGTACCGTTTAATTTCCGAGTTAAAAGAGACGACAAGTCTGCCAATCCACTTGCATACACATGATACTAGTGGCAATGGAATTTACTTATATGCTAAAGCGATAGAAGCAGGTGTTGATATTATTGATACAGCGCTTGGATCTATGGCAGGCCTAACATCTCAACCAAGTGCAAACTCCTTGTACTATGCAATGAAGGGCGGCAAACGTGAGGTACGAGCGGATATCGATGCATTAGAAAAATTATCGTACTACTGGGAAGATGTTCGTAAATACTATAAAGATTTTGAAAGTGGCATGATCAGCCCGCATTCTGAGATTTACGTACATGAGATGCCTGGTGGTCAGTATAGTAACTTACAGCAACAAGCAAAAGCTGTAGGGCTTGGTGATCGATGGGAAGAAGTGAAACGCATGTATTCCCGTGTAAATCTACTATTTGGTGATATTGTTAAAGTTACACCATCCTCCAAGGTGGTAGGTGATATGGCTTTATTTATGGTGCAAAATGATCTAGACGAAAATACAGTCTTAACAAGAGGGAAAACGATTGACTTCCCAGATTCTGTGATTGAATTCTTCCAAGGTTATCTTGGGCAGCCACATGGCGGGTTCCCAGAGGCATTACAACAAGTAGTGTTAAAAGATCGAGAAGCAATTACAGTTCGTCCAGGAGAATTATTAGAGCCTATTCAATTTGATCAATTAGAGGCTGTGCTAGAGGAAAAGTTAAATCGCCCAGTTACGAAAAAAGATGTACTGGCTTATGCACTTTATCCAAAAGTCTTTGAGGAATATGCGAAAACAGCAGAATCCTTTGGCAATATTTCAGTTCTTGACACACCGACATTCTTATATGGCTTAAAGCTTGGTGAAATTATTGAGGTTGAAATTGAAAAAGGGAAAACATTGATTATTAAACTCGTTTCAATCGGGGAACCACAACACAATGGAACACGTGTCCTTTACTTTGAGCTTAATGGTCAATCGCGTGAATTGGTGATTCAAGATATGACTGTTGAGGTTGATGGCAATTTAGCATTAAAAGCCGATCCAAGCAATCCAAACCAAATCGGTGCTACAATGCCAGGTACTGTGTTGAAAGTTGTTGTTTCTAAAGGTAGTCCTGTTAAACGTGGTGATCACCTGTTAATTACAGAAGCCATGAAAATGGAAACAACTGTCCAAGCACCTAAAGACGGCATTGTAAAAGAGGTATATGCAAGTGCAGGAGATGCCATTTCAACAGGGGATCTATTAATTGAAATTGAATAAATAGTCATGAAAAAAAGGTTATTAGATGCTTTTATTAGTATCTACATAACCTTTTTTATTGTGTTTAAGCGATAAATCATATAAAATTTGATTACTTAATCAGGAAAATGTTTATTCAATCAATCAGGAGAATTCTATGGATAACAATAAAAATACCTTTATTCAGGAAGCAAGAAAGCAGCAAATTATTGAAGCTACGATAGCGACACTTGATGATATAGGCTATGTAAAGGCAAGTTTAGCACAAATCGCTAAACGTGCTTCTATTAGCACAGCATTAATTTCTTATCACTTTGTAGATCGACAAGATTTAATCAACCAAAGTCTGCAAGCACTAATTGAGCAATCCACAACTTTCATTTTGACAAAAACATATACTGCCAGTGACCCTGTCACACAATTAGCAAACTTCATAGAGGCAAGCATTGCTTATCAAGCGACACACCCAAAAGAAAATGCAGCATTATTAGAAATTGTCTTCAACGCTCGGACTGCACATGACATCCCTTACTATAAACTGCCAGATGAAGAGGAAGACCCACTATTGACGGCATTATGTAATATTTTGGAAGATGGTAAAAAACAGGGGACTTTTAGTGTTCGCTCTGTCAATGTAATGGCAAAAGTAATTCAAGGAGCGATTGGTGAATATATGCTTATAGGGGGACCGCTTGCGATTGCGGCAGAGGATTACAGTCTCGAAGTAACAAATATTATATGGACAGCAATGAAAGTAGAGGGGCCAAAAAATGCTTAGAGCGCTATTTAACTGGATGTTAGTCATTGGTTTAATTTTATTAGGAGGCCGTCTCGTAACGCTAATTTGTCGATATTTCGACATTCCTTTTACAACATTTTTTAAAGATTATGCACTGGTATCCATGATTATTTTAATTGTTGGAATTATAGGGACTGAAGCTATGAAGAAACAAAAATAGTCATAGAAAAAAGATTCGACACATCTTTGGTGGCGAATCTTTTTTAATGGGCTATTTCTGGGCTATTTCTTTTTCTCATTATAATTACTTCGAGCAACTAGCATGATCATATAGCATAATAAACCGAATAAAAGGGAAATAAATAATGAATGCAGTAAAGCTACCGTTAAATTCAGTTTAGTAAGAACTACTAACATACCTGCAATAACTTGTAAAACTACTATAGTAAAGGCAATTATCCATCCATAGTAGATAACACGTTGATGTTTATATTCCTTTACAGCGTGCCAAGTTATGTATGCTATCCAAATGAAAATAATAAGAACAGCTAATCGATGTCCCATTTGCACCCATTCATACATATTATTCGGGGGTGCCAAAGGTGTTTCATTATAGCAAAATGGCCAATCGGGACAAATTAAGCTCGAATCTGTATGTCGAACTAGCGCCCCAGTATAAACGACTAAATAAGAATAAATTGTGACAGCAATTGTATGCCAACGTAACTTTTTACCGATAAATACGTTATCGGCATCAAATTTCCGATCGACTTCAAATACAATCATAGAGAGAAGAAGAACAGCGGCAAAGGAAATCAGAGATATCCCAAAATGAAGTGCTAAGATGAAATCACCTTGCCCCCATAATACTTGAGCTGCTCCAATAAGAGCTTGCGCAATTAAGAAAAACATTGCTAGGAAACCTAATAGTTTTACTTCGCGAATATGTCCGAGCTTACGCCATGTCCAAACGGTTAACACAAGAATTGAGATAGATACAACTCCTGTTACGAGACGATGTGAGAATTCAATAAGGACTTCTGGTGTAATCTCCTTTGGAATAAGAGATCCATTACAATCAGGCCAGTTTCGACCACAGCCTAGGCCACTATCTGTTTTGGTAACGAGAGCCCCACCTAGTAATATAAGGAGCATCCCTACTGTAGCGGCAACAGCAAACCACTTCAAATACCTGTTGTGTTGCATAAAATGAGTCACCTACTTTATCTATCAACATTACAAGAACGTAATGTTTCTGCTACTAGATAATATCGAAAATACGTATAAAAAACAACTTGTAAAGAGAAGGGACTACTAGATGTCGATTCCATTTCACAAATTGTTCATAATTTCGTGCTTTAACCTTCACAATTCATTTTAGAAAATGTTTTACTATAGATATGTTGTTTTTAATTATATTTCTAGACAAAACTAATTTTTACAACTTCATCTAAATTTCACTTAATGTCTAGAAATCAATCGCAAATTTCGCTATAGTTATTGTTAGCGGAATATGCTTACAAAAATGAAAGGAGAGGTATTATGTCAAACGGTCGTACACTGGCGGCTACTAGAAATCCTGGTCCAGAAACAACATCTGTTGTAAAAGATTTCTTAGCACTAATAAAAATTGGAATCGTTAACTCGAATCTTGTCACAACGTTTACAGGGATGTGGCTGGCTTTTCAGTTTACTAGTAGACATTTCTTGCAAGAGCTTGATGTCATATTTTACACCATGCTGGGTGCGGCATTAATCATTGGTGGCTCAGGTGCAATGAATAACTTCATTGATCAGGATATAGATCCCATCATGAAAAGAACTAAGGCAAGACCGACAGTGACAGGCAGATTTAAGCCAAACTTTGTGTTGACCATTGCCCTCTCATTTTTAATTGTAGGTGAAATTTTGTTATTTGCGGCATCGTTTGCAGCCGGCATGTGGGGACTAGTAGGAATATTTGCTTATGTCGTTCTGTATTCAATGTGGTCAAAGAGGAAGCATGTTAGTAACACGGTTGTAGGTAGTATTTCGGGGGCTATTCCTCCTATTATTGGATTCGCAGCGATTGAGCCTGCCTTAGGTCCAGGAGCACTAGCCTTATTCCTTATCATGTTTGCATGGCAACCGCCACATTTCTATGCGCTTGCAATGAAACGGACTGAGGAATATCGTGCAGCTAAAATACCAATGCTACCTGTTGTAAAGGGATTTAAACGTACAAAGTACTCAATGTTATTCTGGATTCTTTTATTATTACCGTTACCTTTCCTTTTAACAGAGCTTGGAATTGGCTTTTTAACTCTTGCTACTGCATTGAACTTGGGTTGGTTAATACTAGCTCTGAAAGGCTTTACAACAAAAGATGATATGAAATGGGCAAATAAAATGTTTATTTATTCGTTGAATCATATGACCATACTATTTGTAGCCATCATAATATTTGCGGTGTTTAGCTAAAGTTAGGGATTCTTTCTTTTTATAAGAATTCATATAGACAGAACTGATGTCCTAGGTACACATGAAAATACAACAAAGAAAGAGGGGTTTAATTAAGCTATGATGAAAGGGCTTAAAAAATGGCGTCTTTTTTCACTTCTAGCAGTGATGATGGTTTTCCTTTCAGGTTGTGGTGAAGATTATCTTTCTACACTAAAACCATCTGGAGAAGTAGGTAAACAACAATTAAATTTATTACTGTTAACTACTGTAATTATGACGCTAGTAGTAGTAATAGTATCTGTTATCTATTTACTTGCATTCCTAAAATACCGTCGTGCACGCGTAGGTGAAAATGTTATCCCTAAGCAAGTAGAGGGTAGTCATACTTTAGAAGTGATTTGGACAGTTATTCCGATTATTTTATTATTAATTATCGCTGTACCAGTTGTTACAACTACTTATAAATTTGCAGATGTTGCTGCAATGGATGAGGTAGATGAAGAAGGGAACAAAACAGCCCTAACGATCAATGTAACGGCAAAATTATACTGGTGGGAATTCGAATATCCTAACCAAGGTATCGTAACGGCTCAAGAGCTAGTGGTACCAACAGGTGAAAAAGTTTACTTTAATTTAAAAGCTGCCGATGTTAAGCACTCATTCTGGATTCCTGCTGTAGGCGGTAAAATGGATACAAACGTGGAAAACTTAAACAAATTCTACTTAGTATTCGATAAAGAATCAAAAGATCTTAAAGATGGCGTATTTTATGGAAAATGTGCTGAATTATGTGGACCTTCACATGCATTAATGGACTTTAAAGTAAAAACATTAAGCCCTGATGCATTTGATGCATGGGTTGATGCAATGAAAGCAACTGAAGGACAAACTGCTGACAAAGCTTCAACAGATCTTGGTGAAGCGACTTTTGCTAATAGCTGCTTAGGCTGTCATGCTATCTCTGGTTCAGGAGCAGGCGGTACACCAGGTCCAAACTTAACTACGTTTGGTGACCGTAACCGTGTTGCTGGTTTCTTAGAGCATAATGAAGAAAGCTTAAAAGCTTGGATTAAAAACCCTGAGGAATTTAAACCAGGTAACTTAATGATGAATGCTGAAGGCACTGCGCCTATCTACGGTAATTTATCTGATGAAGAAATTGAAGCTCTTGCAACTTACATCATGGGCTTATCAGTAGAAAAATAATTTTCGTTCTATGTAACAAATTTTGAGGGAGGTAAAAGTTGTGAGCTCATACACACAGAAAAAGGGCTTTGGAGCAGCTGTCTGGGATTACATCACTACTGTTGACCATAAAAAGTTAGCAGTGATGTATTTATTAGCCGGTACATTGTTCTTCGCTATCGCTGGTTTTGAAGCATTATTAATGCGTATTCAATTAATGAAACCAAATAATGATTTCGTATCAGCTGGTTTTTTCAATGAATTATTAACAATGCATGGAACAACAATGTTATTCCTAGCTGCTACGCCACTACTATTCGCATTTATGAACATGCTTGTACCATTACAAATTGGTGCGCGTGACGTTGCATTCCCGTTCCTTAACTCATTAGGGTTCTGGTTATTCTTCCTAGGTGCAGTATTCCTTCACCTGTCATTCTTTATGGGTGGCGCTCCTGATGCGGGCTGGACTTCTTATGCATCATTATCTTTATACTCTCCAGGACATGGTATTGATTTCTATGTTCTTGGTTTACAAATTTCAGGGGCAGGTACATTAATTTCAGGTCTTAACTTTATCGTTACGATTATTACAATGCGTGCTCCAGGTATGACATTTATGCGTATGCCATTATTCACTTGGACTGCTCTTGTATCAAGTGCCTTAATCTTATTCGCATTCCCTCCATTAACAATTGGTTTATTAATGATGTTATTTGACCGTATGTTCGGTGGTAACTTCTTTGACCATACAATGGGTGGTAACACAGTAATTTGGGAACACTTATTCTGGATCTTCGGACACCCAGAGGTTTATATCTTAGTATTACCAGCATTCGGTTTATTCTCTGAGATTATTCCAGCGTTCTCTCGTAAACGTCTATTCGGATACTCTTCAATGGTATTCGCTACAATTTTAATTGGTTTCTTAGGGTTCATGGTTTGGGCTCACCATATGTTTACAGTTGGTCTTGGGCCAACAGCAAACGCAATCTTCGCTGTTGCAACAATGGCAATTGCGGTTCCAACAGGTATGAAAGTATTCAACTGGATCCTAACTATTTGGGGTGGATCTATTAAAGTTACAACACCAATGCTTTATGCACTTGGATTTATCCCGTCATTCGTTGCGGGTGGTGTTACAGGGGTCATGCAAGCATCTGCACCTCTTGACTATCAGTTACATGATTCTTACTTTATCGTTGCTCACTTCCACTACGTAATCGTTGGTGGTATCGTTACAGCATTATTCGGTTCAGCGCACTTCTACTGGCCAATTTTCTTCAACCGTATGTTAAACGAAACGCTTGGTAAAATTACTTTCTGGGTATTCTTTATCGGATTCCATTTAACATTCTTCCTTCAACATTTCTTAGGTTTGATGGGTATGCCACGTCGTGTATTCACTTACATGGAAGGTCAAGGTTGGGATCAATTCAACTATATCTCTACAATCGGTGCATTAATGATGGGTGTAGGGGTTATCTTAATGGTAATCAACTGCTTAATGTCTATTAAGGGCAAACCAGCAGGACGCGACCCATGGGGCGATGGACGTACTTTAGAATGGTCAATTCCACAACCAATTCCATTCTATAATTTCCGTCAAACTCCACTTGTTCGTGGTTTAGATCCATGGTGGATTGAAAAACAAGAAGGTAATAAAGAAGTAACATTTGCTGAGCCACTAGGTGATATCCATATGCCAAATAACTCAGCGATTCCATTCGTTATTTCATTAGGTATGTTTATTGCAGCATTTGGTGCACTTTACAATCCAGACGCAGATAAGCCATGGTCTATTTATGTATTAATCATTGGTTTAGCAATTACATTTGGTGCGATGATTGCTCGTTCTGTTAAAGACGATCATGGTTTCCATTTACACAAAGAAGAAATTCTTGAAATTGAAGAACATCTTTACGGCAAAGGAGGAAATAAATAATGGATTTCAATACTAAATTT
Organism: Lysinibacillus sp. GW823-FHT02G10; assembly: GCF_058797135.1. Lineage (NCBI taxonomy): Bacteria > Bacillati > Bacillota > Bacilli > Caryophanales > Bacillaceae > Lysinibacillus > Lysinibacillus sp. GW823-FHT02G10. The sequence continues at coordinate 109,424 of NZ_JBXAJI010000003.1, read as the reverse complement.
ACTCCTCATACTTGGCCAGATCATCCTGAACAAGCTACGATGGAAGGTAAAAATAAAGTCGTTGGTTTCTGGATTTTCCTTGCCTGTGAAGTTGTACTTTTCGCAAGTTTATTCGCTACTTATTTAGCGCTTAAGAACAAAGGGCCAGCTGGCATGGAGTTCACAACTCAAGGTTTATTTGAATTACCATTAGCATTTGCTATGACGATGTTATTATTAACATCATCACTAACATCTGTTTATGCAATTTACCATATGCGTAACTTTAACTTTAAAGGTATGCAAACTTGGTTAGCGATTACATTAGCTTTAGGTCTTGGATTCTTAGCACTTGAAATCTATGAGTTCAACCACTATGTGCACCTTGGTTTTACATTTAATCAATCTGCATTCGCAACAGCGTTTTATTCGTTAGTTGGTACACACGGTTTCCACGTAACTTTAGGTCTTGTATGGATTGGTACTTTAATGATCCGTAATGCTAAACGTGGATTAAACCTGTACAATGCACCTAAATTCTTCGTTGCTGCTTTATATTGGCACTTTATCGACGTAGTTTGGGTATTTATCTTTACAGTAGTATACTTGATGGGAGTGATCGGATAATGTCTTCACACGATACACCTATAGTTGCTAAGTCACAGGCACAGTATGAGTATGATCGTCATCATAATGCCGTTCATATGCGTAAACAAGTAATCAACTTTGCGATTATGATTTTCTTCACTTTTATCGCATTCGCAGTAGTTGCAGCTGATTTTTCTAAATACTTAATTATGCCATTCGTATTATTATTGGCTGGCGTTCAAGTTGTACTTCAACTTTATTCTTTCATGCACTTAGAAGATAAAAAAACTCACTTTGGTGGTGTTATTGGTTTCTTCATGTGGATGGGAATTTTAATCGCATTTACATTCTTCTTAGCATTTTTAACAATCATTTGGTGGTAATCACCAAAAAAGCACGTTCGTTATTTTGTACGAACGTGCTTTTCTTATGTTTTGAGGTTATTTAGGTATCCAAAGAGGCAACACTGTTGAAACTTAACATTTGTTCACCTTTCGTTCATTGCAGTATAGCTGTAAGCGTTTTATAATAGGAGTACTGAAGTTTAAAGGAGTGCGTTCCATATGCCACTTAGTATATTTGGTTTCCAAGCATTGTGGAGCCCGTATTTAATAGGGGTTCTTGTTTTTATAACAATCATCTATTTTTTAGTCACAACAAAGTGGCGTAAAGATTTTAAAGTAAGTGAACCTTTGAAAAAAAGTGAAGCTATTTACTTTGTTTTAGCTATGATTACCATCTATATTATCAAAGGATCTCCGATTGATTTAATGGCTCATATTATGTTTACCATGCACATGGTGCAAATGGCTATTCTGTTATTGCTGGTCCCTATTTTCTTAATTAAAGGGATTCCCTGGTGGGTTTGGAAGGTGGCTATTGAGGCACCTGTAGTTAGAACTTTGTTTAAAGTGCTAACATTACCAGTTGTTGCTGTCTTTGTATTTATCGGTCTATTTTCTTTCTATCATTTACCGTCCATATTGGATTACATTAAATTAAATGAAACATTACATGGTACCTATACATTTGTATTATTTCTATCTGCAGTGTTTATGTACTGGCCTTTAATTCAAAATTTGCCAAATAGTAATCAAATGAAGCCTTTGCATAAATTGGCGTATATTATTGCTAATGCTGTTTTAATTACACCTGCTTGTGGATTAATCATCTTTGCGCCAAATGCAATGTATGAGACATATACAAACGGTGATGCATGGTTAAAGGCAATGGAGCTTTGTGTACCAGCCTCTACATTGTCAGGATTATCTTTATCTGGACCAGAGCTATTTACAGACATGAAACCAGTTGCAGATCAGCAATTAGGTGGCGTGTTAATGAAAATCCTACAAGAGCTTATTTTTGGTGTACTAATTGGTACGATCTTCACAAGATGGTATCGATCTGAGCAAAAAGATCCAGATAAAATCACTGCTGACGCTTTAGCTGCCCACCAAAAGAAGTGGGAAAGTCAACAGCAACATTAATTGAAGAATAGAAATTTACTTTGTGTAAGGGGTTTTGACAATGGAATTGCAAATTTTGCCTACTATTAGTACATCGTTTATCGTTATTAGTGCTGTACTAGTAGCGATAGGGTGGGGCTTAATTATAAAAAGAAATGTAGAGGGACATAAGAAAGTGATGCTTGCTGCAGGTGTTGCAGCACTTATTTTCTTTATCATCTATGCGTCCCGTACAATCTTTATTGGAAATACGGCTTTTGGCGGTGGAGAAGATTTAAAACCATACTATACGTTCTTCTTGATTTTCCATATTATTTTAGCGACATCTGGAGCTGTGTTTGGTATCGTTAGTATTATTTCAGGTTTGAAAATGAACATTAAATTACACAGACGAATTGGGCCAATTACAAGTATTATTTGGTTCTTTGTTGCCATAACTGGTGTATTAGTTTATTTATTATTGTATATTTTATTTGAGCCTGGTGAAACAACATCAGTAATTAAAGCCATTTTAGGATTTTAAAAAAATCTCCCTCCTTATTTCTGTGCAGGAGGGAGATTTTTTATAGTTGGTTGGAATAGTGAAAGCACTACAACAACCAGTAATGGACCAATTAATATTCCAATAAATCCAAAGATTTTAAAACCAATAAACATGGCAATAAAGGTATTCAAGGAAGAAAGTCCAATTTTATCGCCAATAATTTTTGGCTCAATCATTCGTCGGACTAGAAATTGTCCAATGGTTAGTAAAATTAAGACAGCTGCATATAAATAATCGCCAGCAAAGACCTGATAGATTGCCCATGGGACTAATAAAATAAATGAATCAAGAAAAGGGATAAAGTCTAAAACAACAAGTAAAAGTGCTAACAATATAGGGAATGGTGTTTTTAAAAAATAAAACGCAGCGAATGATATAGCAAAGATCCCTATCCCTACAAGTAATTGAGCTTTCAGAAATCCAAATAAGGCTAGCTTAACACGTTGGCCAATAAAGATAATTTTTTGATGGTAATGAAAAGGAACGGGCGATAATAATTTACGATTAATTGTTGGTAATTCTAAAAGCAACATATACAACACAATCCAATAAACAAATATATCAAAAAGACGTGTGGGAATATATGTTAGTAACGTTGACCAAACATTGACGTTCGTTAAGGATAAAGAAAATTTTTCGATGGATGCTAAAGCTTTTGCAATCATAAATTGAATTTGTGAAACTAGCTCTACAGGTAAATGATAGGTGTAATTGCTGAGCTTAGATTGCATTTGAATCCATAGGGCAGACAATTGATTAAGATAATCAGGTATATCAATAATAAAGGAAGAAAATTGTTTCCAGCTTATATAAAGGATAAGTGTACATAATAATAAAGATATACTTAGAAAAAACAAAAAAAAGAAGAAGACAACGATTTTCCGTTTTTTTCTAAACCGTTTGCTCATTCGAACGATGATTGGTTCTAACAATAACGCGGTTAAGTAGGCAAGTAAAATTGGTAATGATATGGAGATGGACCAAAGGATCAGTATACCCATTGCAATAACAATAATGGGATGACGAAAAAAAGGACGATTAAAAAATGATAACATTTTTCTCACCTACATCTTGTAATAGATATAGGTAGTATGAGAAAAAAATTTTTTTTTACTCAAAATAAAAAAAGACTGGACTACCAGTCTTTTTACAACCATGAAGCTATTTACGCTTACTTGCCGTCACTTCAATGTACGAAAGATTAGCGTGCGTTAACAGGTTCAAAGTTATTTTTATTTGTAGGCTCGATTGAGAATTGATCTAACTCTAATTTAACCTTTTTTAAGATTTCTTCACATTTTTTTACAAGGTGTGCTGGATAAACCTCGTCATCGCCATATTCAACACCATGCGGATAATAGTATTTACCAAGGACTGGTTTCATTAATGTAAGGATAGCATCGTGTGCACCTACGTCACCAGAAATAGCATATGCGAATACGCGTAGGTAAAAACGACCTTCACGAGTATCGAATCGTTTATCAAATGTCATACGCTCGTAATCCCAGCCGCCATCACATTCTAAACCATGTTTTTTCATAATGCTGACAAGTAGCTCTTGATCAGCTGTTAAATTTTCAAGGTTAGTATTTTCAAAATACATGTATAGTCCTCCTTTAGGTTCTCGTACAAAGTATACGCTCATTTTTATAATAGAGCATATTCGACATTGTTGCAATGACAACATTGTGTCAACCCAATTACAATTGATATAATAACTTACAATAATGGTGATGAAAAGGAGCCCTGTATGAAAGCTTTATTCCGCATTTTAATGGTTTGTGGTGCAGTTGCATTAATTGGTTTTATGTTTTTTAATACCCCTAAGGAAAATGAGCCACTAGAAGGCCCAAATACCAATTCGAATATCATACCTCAAACACAGCTAAAGCAGGAACCTGCAATAGGAGCAATGACACGTCCACAAACGGGTATATCCACATTGATAGGAAAAGGCACACAAACTGTTTTAGAACAATATGGGGAGCCTGCAAGAAAAGAGCCGTCTTCATTCGGTTATCAATGGTGGGTCTACAATGAAGACGTTTCAACTTTTTTTATGATTGGTATTGATAATAATATTGTGACACAAATTTACATAGCAGGACAAGAAATTGATGCATTTCCTTTTAAAGTAGGCCAAAAACGTGATGAAATATACAGAATGACGATCATTGATTATGAGGTAGCCGCCACTGTAGGCGAAAATATTTTCATTTTCTCAATGAGTGAAGAAGATATGCAAACAAGGCTGCTTATCAAATTTGATGGTCTTTATGCACAGCTTTACATAGATAGGGAGACAAGTGAGTTGCAAGGGATACGATATACAGACAGTGAAACACTTGTCCTTCATCAGCCATATGAAATGAGCTATCAAGGGGAGCTTGTTAGACGTGCTCCACCTTCCTCTTTCTTACAGCAAGAAATTGATGTGGCTAGCGCTAAACAATTAGACGATTTGCTAAATGTAACAAGAGTCCATCATGATTTACTTCCTTTAGAAATGGATGAATCATTGGAGGAAGCAGCAAGAATGCATAGTGAGGACATGAAGGTGCAAAATTTTTTAGCGCATGAATCTCCAACCTATGGGGATCTAAAAAAACGATTACAGACGCAAAAAATCGAGTATAGTGAAGCGAACGAAAACCTGGCAACTGCTTATTTTGATGCGATTGAAGCCATGCATGGCTGGACAAATTCTCCTGAACATAGAAAAGTTCTTTTGAATGATCGATATACCCGCGTTGGTTCTGGCGCCTTTGTAGATTATTATACACAAATATATCTTGAACCTACTACACAAGAAGTGGGTAGAGAAGAGCAAGATAATGAAGAGACGAAAAATGAAAAACAAGATAGCGAAGAATCTACAGATAAATCAAATCAAACCTTACCATAACAGAAGAATATTCAGATGAAGACAAGCTTTCAACAAACGGGCTTGTCTTCATTTTTTATGTGGAGTTTTTCCTTCTTTTAGGCTTCTACATTTTTCGTCACACCGTTACAAACGCCGTCATATGATAGAGAACTGAAAGGGGGAATGAGGTTTGCAATTAGCAGAGTTATTAAAAGACTGGCCATGTAGCGTGACGGGAGGATCTATACGGACAGAAATTACTGGTGTAGAGGACTATGCACAGGCGGTACAACCTGGTGATATATTTATTGTGCGAAAAGGTAAAAAAACATCGGGAAGTCGGTTTGTCAAAGAGGCATTGGCACGTGGAGCTGCTGCCATCGTTTCAGAAGAAAGTATCTCTTTGCCAATTATAGATAAAGAAATTCCTTTTGTATGGGTTCCAAATACAGCATTATTTTTATCGTATGCAAGTGCGAAGCTTGCTGCTTTTCCAGCAGAAGCTTTAACTGTTATCGCCATTACAGGTACAAATGGAAAGACGACAGTGAGCCATTTTGTTAGTCAGCTTCTAAATGCACTACATAAACATGCAGCAGTTATTGGAACGGTTGGCTTTTTCATCAATGGTGAGAAAAAACAAACGGCTTATGAGCAATTAACAACATTGCAAGCTAAAGAATTACACCCCATTCTTAAGCAATGTGTGCGAAAAGGTGTGACCCATGTTGTATTAGAAGCTTCTTCAATGGGGTTGCAGCAGCATAGGCTCGATCATTGTGACATTGACTGTGGTGTATTTTTAAATTTATCAGAAGATCATTTAGAAGATCATGGAGGTTTAGAAGCTTATAAACGTGCCAAGAAACGTTTAGCGGATTTATCAAAAAAGCTAGTATTAAATGGAGATGATAATTTTTGCCGTTCTGTTGGTATTTATGATAAGAAAAAATCTTGCTCATTTGGTTTTGATAATCACAATGATTTACATATTCAAATCGTCAGTGAATCAGTTGGAAAAACCGTACTTTGTTTACAGACTTCCGCGAGTGAGCATATTGTAGAAATTCCTTTTGTCGGTAAATACCATGTGCAAAATGCTGTTGCATCCTTAATGGCTGTATGGCGCTTAGGTGTCCCTATGGAAGATATAGTTGGACATATGTGGTCGTTAAGGCTACCAGAGGGCAGGCTAGAGAAGATTGAAAATCCATTAGGAATTGATGTTTATGTAGATTATGCCCATACAGCAGAAGCATTGCAAGCGGTATTGCAAACCTTTGATCGCTCTAAAACAATTTACCTTGTCTTCAGTTGTGGAGGAAATCGAGACAAGGCGAAACGCTTTGCAATGGGGGCAGTAGCAAGTAAATATGCTGATGTTATTTATTTAACAACAGATAATCCTCGTGATGAAGATCCTATTGTGATTAATGAAAGTATTATTGCTGGATTTACAGAGCAACAATATTATGAAATTTATTTAGATCGCAAACTTGCGATCCATCAAGCATTAGCAAAGGCAGAAAAGGGAGACATTGTCCTTGTTGCCGGAAAAGGGCATGAACAAACACAGCAAATTAAAAATCAAAAGTTCCCTTTTTCCGATCAACAATGTATTAAAGACTATTTTGCGAGTTTAATTACGGACGACGCTGAATAACGAAGAATGATCCTGTAGCAATGGCAAGTCTGCGACCAGTCTCATCTTCAACATCACATTCCATGACAAGCGTTTGGCGTCCCTTATGAACAAAACGACCACGTGCAATCAATTCTTTATTTGTAGTGGTAGCAATATACGATATATTCATGTTCGTAGTAACTACATTATAGCCCTCAGGCACAGAGCGCGAAGCAAGCCCTCCCATAGCGGCATCGGCAATCGTTGCAACAATACCTCCGTGTGGCACCTTTATCGTATTATGAATGACCGGTGTAATAGGGATACGGACCTCACTGACCTCAGGCTCAAATTTACCTACCATATGTAAAGTAGCATTAATATAACGACGGTGAATGCCTTGCTGTTTCTCCTGTAGGCCATTTAAAAGATGTAATAAAACTTCTTCATCTTCCTCGGTACTGTCTTGTAAAATCTCGGCCACTAACTGTTCAACCTGATCCTTAGATGTTGTCATCATTTGGAAAACCTCTTTCATTAAAATTATCATTAATGTAAAATTACCATAAAATCTGTTATGATGGGAAAGAGATTGGGGGAATTAAAGATGATGATGACCTCTGACTGGGTAATCATTTTGGATGAGGCGGAAGCGCTTTGTGAGATGATTCTTTCCTCAGAACCTGCGATGGCGCTACAACAAGCGTATGAAGCTGTATATAGTGATGCACAAATTGTAGAGGCTATATATGCATTTAATCGCATGAAAGAGCAGTACGAAGATGTACAACGTTTCGGAAAATATCATCCGGACTATCATACAATTATGAAGTCGATTCGCCAACAGAAAAGGGCACTTGACTTAAATGAGAAAGTTTCAGCCTTAAAAATTGCTGAAAACGATTTTCAGGATTTACTGGATGAGATTAGCCTATTAATAGGAAAAACGGTCTCTGAAGCGGTAAAAGTTCCTGTTAGTAATCCATTCTTTGCATCTGGTTCATCTTGCGGAGGTGGATGTGGCTCGGGCGGTTCATGCTCTTGCTCAGCGTAAATAGGATGTGTATATAACATATCTCTTCTAGACTGTAGACAACTCGAAGGCAACTGAGTTAGTTTACAGTCTTTTTTATAATTAAAATCAAGGAGGAAGCATTAATGAAAACTTATCGAATTGCCGTAATACCTGGGGATGGAATAGGAAAAGAGGTTGTGCCAGCTGCAATAAAAGTTCTTGATCAGGCAGCTTTGTTAGATGGACGCTTTCAATTTGAATGGACAATTTTTCCATGGGGCTGTGAATACTATTTAGAGACAGGAAAAATGATGCCTGATAATGGCATAGAGCTGTTAAAACAGTATGACCAAATATTTTTAGGTGCAGTTGGTATGCCTAATTTGGTTCCGGATCATGTATCATTATGGGGCCTTCTCATTAAAATTCGACGTGAGCTACAGCAATCTATTAATGTACGACCTGCAAAGCTACTTCAAGGGTTACCATCACCTTTACGACAACCAAATGATTTTGATTTTATTGTTGTAAGGGAAAATTCTGAAGGGGAGTATGCTGAAAGCGGAGGAAGAATACATAGTGGACAAGATGAGGTGGCAATCCAAAATGCTGTTTTTACAAGAAAGGGTACAGAACGGGCGATGCGCTATGCATTTGAATTAGCCAAAACACGTAATGGACATGTGACAAGTGCTACAAAATCAAATGGGATTACATATAGCATGCCTTTTTGGGATGAAGTGTTTACTCAAGTAGGAAAAGACTATGAAGAGGTAGGTCAAGCATCTAATCATATTGATGCACTAGCGGCATTTTTAGTGATGAAGCCAGAAAATTTTGATGTTATCGTAGCATCGAATTTATTTGGGGATATTTTGACAGATCTAGGCGGTGCCATTATGGGAAGCATTGGTATTGCACCTGCAGCAAATTTAAACATTGAAGGGCTATATCCATCAATGTTTGAACCTGTCCATGGTTCTGCACCAGATATAGCTGGTCAAGGAATTGCCAATCCTATTGGACAAATTTGGACAGGTAAGATGATGCTCGATTTTCTTGGTTATCAAGATGTGGGAACAAGGATATTGAATGCTATAGAGCAAACATTAGCGAGGGGTATAAAAACGCCTGATTTGGGTGGAGCTGCCACACTACAAGAAGTAACTGATGCAATCATAGATTATTTAACTTAAGTATTACTGTAATGGGAAGTAATAATGGATCTAACATTTACATGAAAGGGAAGCACATCAGTTCAGTGTGCTTCCCTTTCATTCCTAGTTTTATTTAGACTCTTGAACTTGTAATAACTCAACTGCAATATCCGGACGATCTGTAATAATGCCCTTTGCTCCATTATTGAGTAATTTTTTCATCGTATCTAGGTCATTGATTGTCCAATAGTGGACAGGAATATTGAGGTTGTTTAAAAACTGAATAAATTTAGGAGAATCTAATGCAATAACCCCTGACTTTGGAGGGATTTGAAAAACATCCACTTTAGGGTGATATAAATGTCCAAACTGACTTGAGAAAGAAGCAAATGCTTTTCTGACATCTGATTCACCTGCACCAAGTGCTACTTGATTTTGAGCATATAAATTAAAACGATCTATTTGCTCACCATAAAAGCTTGTCACAACAACACGATGTTCAGCTTGAAGTTCTTCAATTAAGCGCCAAAGTTTAGAAGGCATCAGACTCCCTTCGTACGTATCAGGAGCATCTTTGATATCAATGTTGATTAACATATTTGGATAGGCTTCAAGCAACTCTCGTAAAGTTACGACTTTTAATTTATCCTCTCGATATGGGAAATTTCCCTCTAAATCTTCAAATTGGTAGCCGTGGTTCAAGGCATTGATTTCTGCCAACGTCATATCTGCAATGAGACCATAGCCATCCGTTGTACGTTCAACTGTCTCGTCATGGAAAACAATAATTTCCTCATCTTTTGTTAGGCGAATGTCGATTTCAAAGCCATCGACACCTAGCTGTGCAGCTTTTTCAAATGCAACCATTGTATGTTCTGGTGCTAAAAGAGCTCCGCCACGATGTGCAAGAATTATGGGGCGTTCGAATTGTAATGCTTGTTTACCTTCGCGTTGCTGTGGTTTTGAAATAGCTTTACTGCCTGCCCAAGCTGCTGCACTTGCTGCTGCAATTGCTAGCGCAATTTTTGTTTTCTTACCCATATTCGTCCTCCTTAACAATTATCCTCATATAAAAAGTAGTAGTGAATTCATTGTTTAATCAATAGTAGTAAGTACAGGGCCTACTATTAAAATTAGTTATATAAGTGAATGATGATTTTTTATGCCGATTTTTGCCATCCTATTTGAAAAACAATCATTATGGAGGTGCAAATGTCTTGTAAAGGGTTCATTTGAGGCATGATCATCTTTCAGCATTCTTCTGTTCCTGTAATGATGCTACAATTGAATTTAATTAAAACAACTGATTCATCTTCACGATGTTCAACGTCGTATGCTTTTCCATTATAACGGAAAATTGAGCGTTCTGTCAGCTAAACTCTGTTGCTATCATTTTCTGGTCTATGGTATTCTTTTATGTAAGAAATGAGGGAATCCACTATGAACGAACGACAAGGGCTAATCGTTTACGTCCATCAATTAAAACATGCGAAGTCACTTCGGAAATATGGTCATGTTCTTTATATTTCTAGAAGGCAAAAATACGTAGTGCTTTACTGCGATCGTGAGGATATTGACATGATGACAACAAAACTACAACGCCTTCCATTTGTGAAAGACGTTGTGGCGTCTTATCGTCCTTTTATAAAAACTGAATATGAAAATGCAAAACCAGATAAAGCAAAGGAATATGACTACAAAGTAGGTCTATAAACTTATGTTAATGCAGGTATATAGTTATTTAGTCTTAATATACCTATTAAGTATTGATAAAATAGTTTTGATTCCGAAAATATAGATGAGTGCTTTATTTCTACAACTACTGCTTTTCGACCGAGTTGTTCTATTTGTGCTTCAAACATTTTTTGTCGCTGTGTTGGCTGTTCTTCATTGTATGGGATGCCTTCTCGACAAATATAAATAGGCATGAACTTACTTTCGCCGACTGGTTTAAGGGCGACAGCTAAAGAAATCACCTTCTTGTCTTCTTTTGTAGATGTTAGTAAAAAGGCTTGATGAAAACGTTCCTGGTTGGTTTTAATAATTTCGAGTAGCTCGTAAACATCACCATAGCCTTCACCTAATTCTATAAATTGTTGTGGCATAATAATTGCACATCCTTTCCAATATTCATAGTATCATGCTGCGGGAGGTCAAGCACATGAAATTTGCATTAAGCTTTTTTTCTATTTTAGCACTAATCATTACAGGAACGGTATTTTTCCAATACCATGCTTATTCATCTGATTTAGAAACAGGCATAGGGGATTTTCATTATTCTCAGGAAATAGAAATTGTCTATCGCGAAAATAGCTTAGATATTCGTCAACATTTTAAAAACCTACCAAATCAAAAGGTGAAAATTAAATGGCCAGAAAAAGCAACAAACGCTAGTTGCTTTATTGAAAATGAAAAAAGCTGTGATCGTTTATCAGATGAAGTTTCTTACTTTGCAAAAGGGGAGACAAAATCACAATCTGTGTCATACATAATTCCAATTGAGGGTGGCTTAAAAAATAAGATGCTCCTTCAAAATGTTTTTGCTACACTAATAAATGGTGAAGCATCGTATTCAATTGTTTCAATTTCTACAGACAGTAAGGTGAAAGGACAATGGGTTACGGGTTTGCCCCTAGTAGGTCAACAACAACTTGTACTTGTCAATTACACCATGTTTAGAGGAAACGGTACTGTTCAAGATTTATATTGGCAAGCCGGGGAGCTTAAAGCGCAAGAACAGACACCGGTGTTATCAATTTATGCCCAGCAAGAAGTCCCTAATGATTTTCTAAAGTCATTAAAAAATTTACAGCTTCTAAGTGATGAGCATATTGCAATTATTCAAGAAAAAAGTCCAGTAGCAGTTCATGACGAAAGATTGTTATTTTTACCAACACTTACTGCACAAGCTGTAGAGCAAGAAGTAATTTTATCACAAATCAAATCACAATATAATTTTGTAGATTCCCCAGAATGGTTGCCTGAGGTTGTGGCATCCTATTTAATAAGCGATCCAATTGGTGGAGAAAAAACAAAGAAAATCATCAAGACATTAAATGATTACATGACGGATGCTCAACAACAAGCTTGGCAGGAAACATTGAAAAAGCTTGGAGATGAATCGATTTCACCAGATACAATGGACAAGTACTTATCACAGGTATTAGATGCCAAGACATCTTATTTTACATTAAATGCAGCTCAGCAAAATGGAACCTATCCACTTTTATTTGAGGATGCACGTGATGTCTATGTGGATGATACATTGAAGGAAGATGTTCATGTTATTCTCTATGAGGGACAGGTATTGTATACGGCAGATACATTATTGCCTTACCTCGGCTACTCAGCTGCGGAAGGAAAGAATGGCTATTATGTAAATAGTGAGCATCGTACATTCCGTTTCCCTAAAGAGCCTGGATTTTATGTATTCAACCAGCGTAGGTATTCGACTATCTCTGAACCAATCATTAAGATTGCTGATCATTATTATGTAGAAGAAGCTTGGTTACAGCGATTATTCCTAGTTGAACTACAAAAAAAGGATGAGCGTATTCAAATATTAAAACAAGAGCAACAATAACTTTTGCAGCGGAGGGCCAACCTTTCGCTGCAAAATACTTTATATAGTCGAAAGTACGGTGAGATGCTGATATGAGAGTTGTAGCAGGAGAGCGCAAAGGAATGCCGCTTAAAGCAATAGCAGGAAATACGACAAGGCCTACAACTGACAAAGTAAAGGAGTCCATTTTTAATATAATTGGGCCATTTTTTGATGGAGGTTTAGCGTTAGATCTGTTTGCTGGAAGCGGTGGCTTGGGGATTGAATCATTAAGTAGAGGAGCAGAACGTGCTATTTTTATTGAGAAAGATCCTAAAGCATTCCAGGTGCTACAAGAAAATATAAAAAAATGCCGTTATGAAGAATATACAGAGCTTTTTCGTATAGATGCAAAGCGTGCTGTGAAAGCGCTATTAAAGCGTGATATTACATTTAAACTCGTTTTTTTAGATCCACCTTACCATCAGCAGGAATATTATGACCTCGTACAGATTTTGGTCGATAACCGTAAAATACAACAAGATGGTATTATTTTATGTGAACATGCAAAAGAGATAGGATTACCTCAAAATTTTGGGGAGTTTGTTTTAACAAGACAAGAAACCTATGGCGGAACAATTATTTCTGTTTATCGCTGTACAGAGGAAGAGGGAGAATAAGTTGTCTGAAAAAATTGCTGTAGTTCCTGGAAGTTTTGACCCTGTAACATTCGGCCATTTAGATATAATTAAACGTGCGGCTGATGTGTTTGATATCGTATATGTAGCAGTATTAAACAATTCAGCAAAGAATCCTTTGTTTTCTGTAGAGGAACGTATGGCTTTGATGGCTGAAGTGACAAAAACCTTACCTAATGTTCGTATAGAGAGTTCTTCAGGCTTATTGATTGATTATGCTAAGGAAAAAAAGGCGAAGGCAATTGTTCGTGGCTTACGAGCAGTTTCAGATTTTGAATATGAGATGCAAATTACATCTATGAACCGTTTCCTTGATGAAACAATTGAAACTTTTTTCATCATGACGAAAAATCAATATTCATTCCTAAGTTCTAGTATAGTAAAAGAGGTTGCGAAATACGGTAGTGATGTTAACGAGCTAGTCCCTACATGTGTCGTAAAGGCTTTAAAAGAAAAATATGGTTTTACACAATAAGGATGCAGAGGATGTCAAAAGAACGATGACATCCTCTTTTTTGATATTTAGAGCGATTGTTATTTTAGAAAAAATAGAGCATAAATAGTTGGTACAATGATTATGCTAAGGAGGCGGAATTTAATATAAGGTCGTACAGAAAGTTTTGCAGATTTGGCGATAACAAAAATTTGTAAGTGAATACTTATACTTTGCATCGTTAACAAAATCACAACAAGTAAATGGGTATAGGGAAGATCTGGAAATGCTGTAACTGTCATTTTAAGACCGTTCGTTACCTCCAGAACAGCTGCTATGGAAAGCTCAATCGTATAGGGAAGCTTTGGTATCAGCTGATCTAAGCCTTGTTGTACAATGGTTTGAATCGTTGTGAAAAAGATGATGGTTGTACCAACTAGTAGAATGGTTGGGGCTGTTTCTTTAATACTTTCCGAAAATGGAGCACTATAGAGTGGTGTGTTGTGTACGGAGATATTAGGTGAATCAGTTTTGCGAAAGAAAAAGTAGCCAGTTACTAGGCAACAAATATTAAACGTATGTAGTAAACATAAAAACAACCATCCAAACGTATTACTGTGTAGTAAATCAAGGCTTACAAAACCTAATACAAAAAGTGGACTAGGTGCATGACAAACAGCTAGCAAGAAATTTGCCTCTTTAGGGTGTAATTGACCACTATTTTTCAAATAAACAATAGTGGTTGCACCAGTTGGATAGCCTCCAAGAGCACTAATAATATAGGCTTGTACGTATAAAGAAGCCCTTTTTGTTTTGGTACGCATAGGGGCTGTTAAACGCAGAAGCCATTGTGTTAACACAAGATACGGCAATAAGTACGGAAAAAGTGCTTCCATGAAAAGATTTAAGCCTAAATCAGTACCACTGTGAGCGGTTTGTGGGAATAACAAGAGTAAGAGAATTAGAATTACGCAGAGCACTATTTGAATTGTAGCAAACATGTTATCATCTCGTTTCAACTTTTTGTCATTCACATAGGCAAATGCTAAAATCAATATATGTGAGAAAGGCAAAAACATGAACGTATGGTTTTGCAAGCGTCCTAGGAGGTGTTTTCAAGTGAAGAAAAAAATTAGTATTTATGCAGTGTTGATAGTCGTGATTTGTTTTATGATGTTATACCGACTAGACGCGTATATTATGAAACCTGGAAGTGCCTATGATGTCAGTAAATTTGTTACTGTGGATAGTAAAGAGGCAGATAGTGAGGGGTCTTTAAGTTTAATGACAGTTGCTATGCAGCAAGCCACACCATTTTCGTATTTGTGGGCGAAAGTTCAAAAATATCAAAAGCTAATGGATATTGAACAAGTACGAAATCCTTTAGAGGATGATGAGGAATATAATATTCGACAGTTAAAGTTAATGTCTGATTCACAATTTAATGCCAAATATGTAGCCTTCCAAAGAGCAGGGCTAGAGACAAAGGTACTTTTTAATGGTGTATTCATATTAAACGTTTTAGACGGAGGAGCTTCGGACGGTATTTTAAAAGCTGGTGATGAAATTGTCGAGGTTGATGGACAAAGAATAACTAGCCAGCAAATGCTTGTAGATCTATTAAAACCTAAGCAGCTTGGCGATAAGGTAACCATTCAATTTATGCGTAATGAAGAACAACACCAGGAGACTATTACACTACAGGAAATTCCTAACGCCCAAGAACATAGAGCGGGTTTAGGTATTTCTTATACTGAAAGCAAATCGATTGAAACTAATCCGAAAGTGACGATGAAAACAGAGGATATAGGGGGACCTTCTGCTGGACTGATGTTTACACTTGAAATATTAGACCAATTACTTGATGAAGATTTAACAAAAGGCTATGCAATTGCTGGAACAGGTGAAATGCTAATAGATGGATCTGTTGGAAGAATTGGTGGAATAGACTATAAGGTTATTGCCGCTGATCGTGACGGCATGGAAATCTTTTTTGCACCAGATGATGAAATCTCTCAAGAAATGAAAGCGAAGTATCCAGAGCTAGAATCGAATTATGCAACGGCTGTCAAAACGGCCAAAGAGATTAAAACGAAAATGAAAATCGTTCCAGTGAAGAGCGTTGACGATGCTATTAATTATTTAAAGCAACTTCAACCAAAATAATATAAAGGGATGCTAAAAGGACTTTAGCATCCCTTTTGATGTCTTTAGCAACGAATAGGTGGTGTTTGATAATCCTTCGGCAGCGTAAAATCCTTTGTTCCTTGCTCGATACTTAAATTATAAAGCTCTGCTGCATGTATATCGATAGCTAACATCGCATCATTTGTAGCTGCAACTCGACTGATTAAGGGTAATTCTATATTCTTTTTTTGCTGACCTAAATAAGCTTGTCCTGTCGAACTCATACCCAATAGCCGAATAAAAGAGGGCGCGTTAAAACTTTGAAGCTGCTTTTTGGTAAACCCTGTATAGATATGTGTTATCATCCGTTGAAGGCGGGTCCAAGTATAACGCTTAGATTTTATTTTTTCCATAAAGCTATAAAATGTAGAGCTGCTTTTGGCTGCCTTTACAATTGCGTTTTCTATGCCCTCTGTTACTTCTGCATAACGAGTAAGTTCTGAAGGGGTATGTCTTATAATGGTGAACTGTAATAACGGCCAAAATGTTTCCCAGCTTGCAAATTGGTTATACTTTGTATGCCAGTCTGTTAAATAATCAAAAGTAGCTGTAGGAACAACATTTTGTACACTTTGTAAAGAATTTGTAGAGGCAAGGGCTTTACGTATGCCAGTGGCACTGGCGATCGATGCATCTTCCTTTAATGCATCATGATATCCTGCTGCAACGCGAGGAATTGTTAATGGTTTAATATTGCTGTTAAGTGCCCTCGCTGCTTCAAGATAATGAAAGCCCAAAATATTATTTGGTTGTGCAAGATCGATGTATGGAGCAGGGTACATCTGAGAAAGCTGTTCATAGGCGTAATGTAGGCTTTTTGGGTAGCTGGCACCTGTTTTAAGGCTGTCTTTAATGAACAGGTCATATTCTGCACGGTGGCTGTCAATCAGCTCGAAAGTGTTTAGAAAGGGCTGTATAGAGCCGTCTTCACTTCCAAAGGCAAAAGAGTTGCAACCAACAGCACTTAATAAGGAAATGGCACCTTTTGCGAAATCTGTAGCAGGTGCTGTACTATAGACATAAGGCAGTTCAATAACAATATCTACACCGCCAGAAAGCGCCATTTTAGTACGTGTCCATTTATCTACCATGGCAGGTTCTCCACGTTGTAAAAATGTGCCGCTCATAACAGCGATTACGAGATCTGCCTGTGCTGCTTTTTTAGCCTGTTCTAAATGATAAGCATGTCCGTTGTGAAAAGGATTATATTCAACAACAATTCCAACTGCTTGCATGCTTCTCCCCCTTATAATTTGTGTCTTTATTTTAAACTGTTAGGAGTAAATACACTTCTCATAGTATATAATTATAGGTGGGTTTTAAAGTGGTGACAAGAAATTATCTTGACATCTATTTTTACACATTATATAATCAACAGTGTTGTCTCGAGGTGATTAAACGAATGAAATGGTCAATTCATCAATTATCTAAATACCGCCAAAACGGGATGCCAATCGATGCCTTTGTCCAGCTGGATGAAGTGATGGAGCGAAACCAGGATATTCGAGCAATTTCGCCCGTTCATGTAAAAGGGCTATGTACTTTTGGTGCATCGCAAATGACATGTCAGTTAACTGTGACAGCAACGTTAACACTACCATGTGCTCGCACATGGGAGGATGTTGAGTTTCCAATTGAAGTTGAGACAGTTGAAATTTTTAGCTGGATTGACGAAGATAAACGAGGAGACGATGACGGAGACATTCACTATATTGACGGTGAAGTCATCGACATGAAACCGGTTCTTGAGGAATTAGTTTTGCTTGAGGTACCAATGCAAGTGTTCAAGGAAGATTCTGAAGGACAAGTGCATGGTGGTAAAAATTGGTCTTATGCAACAGATGAAGACGTAGAGCTACACAAAAAAGCTGACGAACAAAAAGTGGATCCAAGACTAGCTGCTTTAGCTAAGTATTTTGATCAAACAGACGAATAGACGATCTGTAAGGAGGTGCCATCAATGGCTGTACCATTTAGAAGAACTTCTAAAACTGCAAAAAGAAAGCGTCGTACGCATTTCAAATTATCTGTACCTGGTATGGTAACTTGCCCTAACTGTGGTGAGGCTAAATTATCACACCGTGTTTGCAAAGCTTGCGGACAATACAAAGGTAAAGAAGTAGTAAGCAAATAATACAGTGTTTGCTCACTTAAAAGGCTAGTAGAGAGACCATGGCTCTTTACTAGCCTTTTTGTTTGCTTAAAAAGACGGAATATTTCGTTGATTATGAAGTTCTTTACAATAGTGAAATAATTGTGTGATACAATTTATTCATTGCGACAAAGGGGGGAGTAATATGTCTTATACGATTGACAATCATGATGGCATTATGACGTTTACCATTAACCGTGAAGAGAAACGGAATGCTGTCAATGATGATGTGATGAACGGTCTTCAAGAAGTCATTACATATATTCGTGGGCATGAAGATGTGCGTTTCTTAGTAGTGACTGGTGCTGGCGATAAATCGTTTTGCTCAGGAGGGGATTTATCTGAGTTTCATTCTTTGGAAACAGAGGATGAGGCGTTTGGTATGTTAAGTAAGATGGGGAAAATATTATATGACCTTGCTACGCTTCCTGTACCAACTATAGCACTTATAAATGGTACCGCTGTTGGAGGGGGCTGTGAGATTGCAACAGCTTGTGATTTTCGTTTAGTAGCTAGCCATGCGAAATGTGGATTTATCCAAGGAACACTAGCCATTACAAGTGGCTGGGGTGGCGGTACATATTTATTTGAACGAGGTTTGCGTCATGATCGTGCGATGAAGATGCTCGTGGATGCGAAGCCTTACCCTGCGCAATTATTATATGAGATAGGATGGGCTATGCGTGTTTTTGAAGGCTCAAAAGAAGATGCCTTGAACGATTTTATTGAACATATGCGAAAAATTCATCCTTCTGTTCATAAAGCTTATAAGGAGATTGAGCTTAGAAAGTGGCGTGAACGAAATATGTATGAGCGTGTGATGGAAGAAGTTAGTACCTGTGCAAAGTTGTGGGAAAGTGAAGCGCACCATCAAGCGGTTAATAATTTCTTGACAAAGAAGAATAATAAGTAATGTATAAAGACAGTGTTGAGAGTAAAAACATCATCACTGTCTTTTTTCATGCAATGATTCTATTTTGCTTGCTTTTGCATATAGTAGTAAAAAATGCGAGGGTGATAGATTATGGAATTGAAAAAAAGAAAAGATCAATGGACAAAGGAAGATGATGAAAGACTAGCAGAAATCGTATTGCATAATGTGCAAAATGGCAAAACACAGCTAGAGGCCTTTGAAATGGCGGCCATAGAACTAGGTCGTACAAAACAAGCGTGTGGCTTCCGATGGAATAAAACATTGCGTGGTCAATATAGTCAGTCACTACTAGCTGTGCGAAATCAGCCCCAACAATCTATGCGAAGTCATTTGAAATTAGCGTTGACAAGTTTTGACGAATTAACGGAGGCTTATCAAACGCTTGAAATGAAGCATCGGGAATTGCAAAATGAGCATGAGAAGCTAGTGAAATGGCTTCAGCAAGGTTATTCATTAATGAAAGATTAAAATTATGATTACGTGGTTTTTGGAACATGAATTACATTGCTTTTCTTTTATGGACATAAAACCCTTTCTGTATATCGTCAATAATCAGTCTATCCTGTATAATAAAAGAACCTGCGTAGAAGGTGCCTTAGATGTATTCTAAGGCACCTTATTCTTATAGTTTTATGAAAAGTATACTATTCAGAGGTGAGCATCAGATGGGGGTTTTAAAGTCTGTTGTTATAGGAGGCACGCCAAAAAGTGCTTGATGGTGTGAATAGTATCGTGTTGCTTCAAAGTATTACAGAGTGTTTTGAGTATTTTTGGAACAATCTGGATGTGATGACATCGAGGAAAATTGATCAGTAAAGATGGAAAGGGTGTAGACAATGAAAGTAGCGATAATTGGAGCAGGGGCAGTTGGTCAATTAACAGCAAGTTTTTTAGCGGAGTCTGGTGTACCAGTAACGTTGGTTGCCAGAAGGCAAGAACAAGTAATTGAACTAAATGCCAAGAAGTTAACACGTATCAACGTTGATGGGACTAAAACTGTGCAAAGGATTGTTGCTACTACAGATTTGGCTAATCTACCAAAACAAGATTTACTAGTGATTGCTGTTAAATACGGACATTTGCAAAAGCTCTACAATCAATTAGCCTTATTCTCAAGTGAAATGCCGTTGCTTTTTATGCAAAACGGCTTAGCGCATTTTGAGGAGGCACTACTCTTGCCACAAAAAAATATCGCCTTTGGTTCAGTGACCTTTGGAGCTCAATTGTTGGACCATTCAACGGTTCAACATAGAGGAGTAGGGCTATTTAAAATAGCAATAGAACGAGGAGAACACCAGGCTTTTCAACAGCTACTACAATTACAACGTTCCTTATTTCCTATTGAATTGGCTAGTAATGCAGAGCAAATGCTTTTTGCAAAAGCGGCACTTAATAGCTTAATTAATCCATTGACAGCTGTATTGCAAGTAAAGAACGGAGAGTTAGTGACTAATCAACAAGCATTTTTACTGCTAGAAAATATTTATCGAGAGCTTACGGAAGCTTTTGAAGATATTGAACACACCATATCTTTTAGTGATGTGATAGACTTATGTAGGAAAACGGCCAACAATACTTCATCTATGCTAGCGGATCGTCTGCAGGGGAGAAAAAGTGAAATCGAAACAATTGTTGGTGTCATTCTAAATAAAGCTTTAGCAAACGGTCATAATTTACCTACTTTGCGTACTTTATATCATCAAGTGCTTGCAATAGAGGAGAGCGGTGAAAGAAGTTGAAAGACCTTTTACATATAGTTATTAGTATCATTATTTTTTGTCCAATTGTTCTTTTCGTAATTGTTTATCTGGTTGGCAGGAAAGTTAAAATTCGAGGCACACATGCTTTTGGAGCAGCCTCTGATGTTACGACATTGTGCTTGTTTTTTTCTGTTCCGTTAGCTATCGGTGTGCTTTGGCGTGTGAATGTTGGAGCGCTTTTAGTGATCCTCGCGATAATGATGGCCATGATTTTTACATATATTGATTGGCGGACTAAAAAGGAAATAGAAGTAAAGCCGTTATTAAAGAAAATTTGGCGTTTTTTATTCTTAATACTTAGTACGGCTTACCTATTGATATGTATCGTGGGTGTTATCCAATCCATTATGGAATATTTACAGGTTGTCTAAGCATTTTCTTTTCATGTTGAAGCTTTAAGCGTTAAAATAATAGCATTAAAATAGTTATAAAAATCATTCTATGGGGATGAGAATATGGATTGCATTCATAAACCTTCGTAATTAGAAGCGTAGTTCAGTGATATAAGGAAGTGAACCAGCGCATGTTTTTTTGTACCGAAAGCAAAGTTAGGTATAGAAAATCCTTCTCGAGGGAGAATGATGGCTTTAAAATCGAAATGTCTGCTGCAACATTGTTGCCTAAAAGCCGCTAATAGATGCCGCGGATTTTTTTTGAGCAATTTGAATGTCAAGGCAACATTGAGAGCCTCATGTGCATAGTATGAATGAAATTCAATTTCTTGTTATGAGTAAGGAAATGATTTAGTGAGTAGAGGAGTTTATGTTAAATGAAACTGGAGTCAATCCAAGTACCTATAAAAAATCATGTACTAGCAGATTACTGGTCGCCAAATACTGCCATTCATCAATTTTTTGAGTATGAATACAATGATCAAGCTTTTGAGAAAAGAGCGGAGCATTTAGCGCGAAATTCCCGTGATCAAAAAGAGTTAACAACAATCATCCGTCAATTTATGGAGCCGCTGGGGTTATCCAAAAAAGCGAATGAACATTTAGAACAACTAGAGCAAGGAGCTATGGTAATAGTTGGTGGACAACAAGCAGGTATCTTAACAGGCCCTCTTTACTCCGTTCATAAAGCTATTTCAGTTATTGCATTAGCGAAAGAGCAAAGTACGAAGCTTCAACAGCCTGTTATTCCTGTTTTCTGGATAGCTGGAGAAGATCATGACTTAGAAGAAATCAATCACACCTATACGGTACATGGGGAATTGCTGAAAAAAAGAGCTTATGGGGAGCGCTCTAGACGTAAAACGATGGCTTCTGCAACAGCCCTCAACAAAGAGTTGATGACGCAATTAATTAATACAATTATTCGTGATATTGGAGAAACAGAGTATACAGAAACGCTGATTAAGCAACTAGTTGACGCATTGAACAATAGTGAAACATTTACAGATTTCTTTGCCTGTCTAATGAATCAATTATTCAAAGAGGAAGGCTTATTATTAATCGATGCCGCTAACTTTCAATTCCGTCAATTTGAACATAAATATTTTGCTCAAATCATTCAATCCAATGAAGAAATTGCTAGAGTAGTAACGGAAAAGGAGCAAGAGCTTGAACGTGCTGGCTATGGTAAGCCTATTTTAGCAACATATGAAGCAGCCAATTTATTTTACGTAGAAGATGGGGAGCGACATCTTTTAGAAAGAAAAAATGATCTGTTTGTTAATTTAGCGGCAAACCTTAAATTTACACAAGAAGAGCTATTAGAAGTGGCGCATAATCATCCTGAACGTTTAAGTAATAACGTAGTAACTCGCCCATTGATGCAGGAGATGACATTGCCAGTATTAGCGTTTGTTGGAGGTCCAGGAGAGCTAGCTTATTGGGCGACACTGAAAAATGCATTTTCAGTGTTAGATTTACAAATGCCGATTTTTGCTCCGCGCCTACATATAACTATTGTCACTCGTCATGTAGAGCAATTATTACGCGAGCATCAACTAACTGTTACTGACGTATGGGAAGGGAAAGCATTACACCTGAAAGAACGTTTTATTGCAGATGTACAGGACAGTGAAGCCAAACGCCAAATTCAAGCTATGCAGCAGTTGTTAGTAGAAAAATATGAAGAGCTAGCCTCCTATTTAGAGAAACAGCATCTGCAATTAGATAAGATTCTTGAGAAAAATCAAGAAAATCATGCGAAGCAATTTGACTATCTACAGCAAAAAATTGAACAAACTGTATTGGGTAAGCATGAAACGACGATTCGTAAATTTATGACATTGCAAAATGAATTATATCCTAATGATGGTTTCCAAGAGAGATCCTTTAATCCGTATCAATATTTCAATGAGTTTGGACCTATGTTAATTACTGAAATGCTGAAGCAAAATTATAGCATCGGTAAACACCACTATTTACTTTATTTATAAAATTAATAAACAGATACTTTTTACCTAAGTAGTAATTTGATATCCTGTGAATTTGATGAATAATGTCGAGATAAATAGTATTTAAAGAGCTATCCTACCAGGGGTGGCTCTTTTTTTGTATCATTTAGCACATGTCAAAAAAATTCCTAAAGGTCTAATTGCATATTAAGTGATAAAATGTCAAGTTTTTTTTAAAAAAAGTGGAGGAAAGTGGGGGGATGTGGTACATTATTTAATAAAGTGGGGTGAGTAGTATGTTCATGGGAGAATATCAACACTCCGTTGATGCGAAAGGGCGATTAATCGTACCGGCAAAATTTCGTGAAGCTTTAGGCGAAACGTTTGTTGTCACAAGAGGTCTCGATAACTGTCTATTTGGCTATCCTATGAATGAATGGCGAAAACTCGAAGAGAAATTAAAAGGTTTACCAATGACCAAAAAAGATACACGAGCATTTGCGAGGTTTTTCTTTTCTGGAGCAACAGAGGTAGAGATAGACAAGCAGGGGCGTATCAACATCCCAGCTACCCTTATGCAGCATGCTCATCTAGTAAAAGAATGTGTGGTGTTGGGTGTTTCAAATCGAATCGAGATTTGGGCTAAGGATGCTTGGGAAGCTTACTTTAGTGAGTCTGAACAATCTTTTAATGAAATTGCAGAAAATATGATTGGCTTTGATTTTTAACTTGTAATAGGCATTACAACGTGATAGTTGAATGAGGTTAAGGCCTGAGAGGAGCGAGTGGTATGTTCGATCATACAACCGTGTTATTAAAAGAAACTGTTGATGGGTTGAACATAGATCCTGATGGTGTATATGTGGACTGTACACTAGGTGGTGCGGGACACAGTGAATATCTAGTACAACAATTATCAGATAAAGGCCGCTTAATTTGTTTTGATCAAGATATGACGGCTATTGAAAATGCGAAAATTCGATTAGCACCTTATATAGAGCGTGTTACATTTATCCATTCGAATTTCCGTTACTTAAAAGAAGAACTATTAGCTCATGGCATTAAGCAGGTTGATGGTATTTTATATGACTTAGGCGTATCTTCTCCACAATTAGATACACCTGAGAGAGGCTTTAGTTATCACCACGATGCACCACTTGATATGCGTATGGATCAAACTGCAACACTGACAGCATCAGATGTTGTTAATCAATGGGCATACGAAGATCTTGTTCGTATATTTTTCCGTTATGGAGAAGAAAAGTTTTCTAAACAAGTTGCCCGTAAAATTGAAGAGGCTCGAAAAACAGCACCGATTGAAACAACTGGTCAACTTGTAGAATTAATTAAAGAGGGTATTCCAGCAGCGGCACGCCGAAAAGGTGGACATCCGGCAAAGCGCATTTTCCAAGCAATAAGAATTGCTGTTAATGATGAGCTAGGCGCAGCAGAGGATTCATTAGTCGATGCGATTGATATGATTAACGTAGGGGGGCGCATTAGTGTCATTACGTTCCATTCATTGGAGGACCGCCTATGCAAGACAATCTTTAAGGAAGCGTCATCATTACCGGAATTACCGCCAAATTTACCTGTAATTCCTGATGACATGAAGCCAACTTTAAAGCTTATTACACGAAAGCCTATTATTCCTTCTGATGAAGAATTGGCAGTTAATAATCGTGCGCGTTCAGCGAAGCTTAGAGTGGTGGAGAAAATTAACGACAAAGGGCGTGAGTAAATGGCAGCAGTTCGTGTAAGGCAACAGCACCAACATCAACAAGTGCAACAACCGATAACACCACCTAGTCCACAACCCACTATCATACGTCGTAAAAAAACGAACCAGAAGTTTGAAAAGACAATGCTAATTGTTTTAATTGGCATTATTGCTGTACTAGGAATTCTTGTATTAAATAAACAAGCAGCGATTCAAACAACAAGTATAGACATTCAAAAAATCGAATCAGAAGCAGAAGAGATTGCGAAACAGAATGTTGACTTAACGGTTCGTGTAAGTGAACTTTCTACATACGAAAACATATGGAAAAAAGCCAAAGAACTCGGTTTAACTCAAAATGAGAAAAATGTAAAGGTAGTGCCGGGAGAATGAAAAAAAAGAGATTTCGATTCCAATGGGGAGCCTTTCTATTATTAATTTTTTATGGAGGGCTCTTTTTTCTATTATTCACAAGAATGGTGACATTACAGGCTACAGGTGAAGTGGAAGGACAAGAGCTTGCAGCGAGAGCAGCAGCTAAGTATGGTAAGGAAAGTGTAATTACAGCTAATCGTGGGAAGATTTATGATCAAAATGGACAAGTAATTGCAGAGGATACATTGAGTTATCGCATGATTGCCATTGTAAGCGAAAAGGCTACAACAGATCCAAAGAATCCTCGTCATGTAGTGGATTCGGAGAAAACGGCAAAAGTACTAGCGAAATATATTCCAGCGATGAAGGAAAAGGAAGACGAGATTGTTAAAAAATTGAACAATCGATATAGAAGTGATGGTGAACCTTTATATCAAGTTGAGTTTGGTAGCGCAGGCCGTGGCATTAGTCACGAGGTCATGAGTAAAATAAAGGAAGAAAAATTACCAGGAATTCTCTTTGTGAGTGACTTAAAACGGTATTATCCAAATGGTGTATTTGCCTCGCATTTAATTGGCTATGCTCTCAAAAAAGATAATGAAGATGGCACGGTTACAACCAAGGGAGAAATGGGTCTAGAATATACGTATGATAAAGAATTAACAGGCGTTAATGGCAAGGTGGAATATGAGACAGATGCTTTCCGCTATTTGCTTCCAAACAGTGAGAAAATGATTACACCTGCAAAAAATGGGGACGACATTTATTTAACACTTGATAAAACAATCCAAAGCTTCTTAGAGGAAGCAATGACAAAGGTTGAACAGGAATATAATCCTGAGTCCATGACCGCGGTAGTAGCAGATCCGAAGACTGGAAAGATTTTAGCAATGTCACAGCGTCCTACATTTAACCCAGAAACACGTGATAGTCAAAATATGAAGTGGCTGAATGAGGTGATTGAGGAGACAATTGAGCCTGGCTCAACGATGAAAACTTTCACGCTTGCTTCAGCTATCGATACGGGAAAATGGACACCGAATGATTGGTTTATGTCAGGTTCATATACAGTATTTGACCGTACGATTCGAGATCACAATAGATATGGTTGGGGTCCAATCACTTATTTAGAAGGTTTTCAACGCTCTGCCAATACTGGTATGGCCCATTTATTAACTAAGATTGGCGATGACGTATTTATTGATTATCTAGACCGCTTTGGTTTTGGGCACAAAACGGGAATTGATTTACCGAATGAAGCAGCGGGTACTATTTTATCGAAGTACCCTATTCAACGAGTAACAACAACTTACGGCCAAGGTTCAACAGTAACACCTATTCAGTTAATCCAAGCGATGACTGCTATTGCGAATGATGGCAAGATGATGCAACCGTATGTTATCGACCGTATTGTTGATTCTTCTACAGGGAAAATTATTCAAAATCATGAGCCTGTTGAAAAAGGACAGCCGATTAAAGCTGATACAGCGAAACAAGTACGAGAAATCCTAGCTTCAACATTAACATCAAAACATGGGACAGCGAAGGATTTTATATTGGAGGATTATGAGGTTGCAGGGAAAACGGGGACTGCCCAAATTCCGAAAGCTAGTGGTGGATATCTTTCAAACCAATACCTTTATTCATTTTTAGGCTTGGCTCCTGTAGATGATCCACAGCTAATTGTATATGTCTCAGTGAAAAAACCTAAGCTGAACAATGAGCTTGGATCTGTACCAGTATCGAAAGTCTTTAATCCAGTTATGTTAAATAGCTTAAAGCACCTTAATATCAACCCAGACGATGTTCAACATGTCAATAAAGTCAGCATTCAGGACTTTACAGGTCAAAGTGCTGAAGCGGTTGAAGTAGAATTAGCCAATGATGGTTTACAACCAATTGTTGTTGGTAGTGGTGGTAAAATTATTGAACAATATCCATCGAACACTCAAAAGCTGGTAAAAGGTAGTTTTGTATTTTTAAAGACAGATGGCGAGGTAACATTGCCAGACTTTACGAATTGGTCATTACGTAATTTACTAGTCTTCAAATCTATGACTGGACTAGAGATGGAAATATTCGGCGAAGGTTTTGTAGCAAGTCAAAGCGTTTCAGCTGGAACCGTCATCACTGATAGTTCCCCGATTGTTGTTAAGCTCAAAACACCTGCTGAAAGCTTTGTACAAGACGTTGAAGCTGCCTCTGAGGGTGAAGTTGAAGAAGTAGAGGATGAATAATACTGAATAGAAGTCCACTTTATTTCATACGTTGTAAAAAACAAGGTGTGATGTCGAATGAAGTGGATTTCTATCCATTCTAAAAAGCGTTTACGTATTTTATATGTGTTATTTATGTGTGTAGCAGTGGCAATTGTTGTTAGGTTGTTCTTTTTGCAAGTGTTAGATCAAAAAGAATTGACTACTAAGGCAGAGGAGAACTGGGACAGGGAAATTCCATTTGCGAATGAACGAGGGCATATAACAGATCGAGATGGAGAGAGTATTGTAACTAATAAGCTAGCGCCTACTTTATATTTCATGCCTTCACAAAGTGATGATATTGAAGGAGCTGCTGAAAAAATTGCCCAGGTTCTAGAAGTGGATAAAGCAAAGCTATTAGAGAAAATGCAAAAAAAAGCGTACTTAGTGAAACTAGCACCTGAAGGCAAAAATATACCTTATGAAAAAGCAGTAGAATTACAAGGCATGCAAATTGAAGGATTGTATAGTGGTGTTGATTATTCTAGGGATTATCCTTATGGCACTTTATTATCTCGATTTTTAGGTTTTACGGGGTATGATGCCCAAGGATTAGCTGGAATTGAATATGAATATGATAAATTTCTGCAGGCTAATTCTTCTGCTATCCGTCTCTTTACAGATGCCAAAGGTAATAATTTGCCTAATGTTTCAAGTGCTTGGAAAGCAGGAGAGGATGGTGCTACGATCGAGCTAACAATTGACGTTGATGTACAGCAAGTCGTAGAGCGCGAAATATCGCAAGCAATGAAGCGCTATGAAGCTGACCAAGCACTAGCGATTGCGATGAATCCAAACACTGGCGAAATTTTGGCATTAGCCTCTTATCCTACTTTCCACCCAGCGGAATATCAATTAGTAGAGCCAGCCATCTACAATCGAAATTTACCTGTATGGATGACGTATGAGCCCGGTTCTACTTTTAAAATTATTACCCTTAGTGCTGCGTTGGAAGAAAACTTAGTAGATTTGGAGCATGAAACCTTTTATGATCCAGGTTATACGATGGTGGCGGGAGCAAAGCTTCGCTGTTGGAAACGTGAAGGACATGGGCATGAAACCTTTTTAGAGGTGGTTGAGAACTCCTGTAACCCAGGCTTTATAGAATTAGGTCAGCGTCTAGGCAATGAGCGATTACTACAATATATTAAAGACTTTGGTTTTGGAAAAAAGACAGGGTCTAATATAGCTGGTGAAGCATCGGGTATTTTATTTTCTAAGGATGCCTTTGGTCCTGTTGAGCAGGCCACCACTTCATTTGGGCAAGGGGTAGCCGTGACACCTATTCAACAAGTTCAAGCAGTAGCTGCTGCCATAAATGGAGGCAAGCTTTATACGCCATATGTTGTGAAAAAGGTATTTAATCCAAATACAGGTGAAGTCATACAAGAAACGCAACCAGTTGTTAAAAATCAGGTAATTCGTGAAGAAACCTCTGCTAAGGTTCGTGGTGCTTTGGAATCAGTAGTAGCGAATGGTTCAGGTCGACAAGCCTTTCGAGATGGACTGCGAATTGGTGGTAAAACTGGAACAGCGCAAAAAGTTGAAAATGGCCGTTATAAAAGTGGAGAGTACATCGTATCCTTTATTGGCTTTGCACCAGCAGACAATCCGCAAATTGTTGTCTATGTAGCTGTTGACAATCCGAAAAAGACAACCCAGTTTGGTGGTGTTGTAGCAGCACCTATAGTGGGGCAAATTATTGAGGATGTTGCGCCTTTTGTAGGTATTGAAAAATCGAAGGAACAACTGGAAAAGGATTATCGTTATGGTGACCCAATTACTGTGAAGGTACCGAATTTTATTGGTCAAACAAAGGATGATATTGCCAAGCAATTTTATCCATTCCGTATTGAATGGCATGGAGAAGGGACTAAAATTGGTAATCAATTACCTGAAGTGGATAGTGTTATCAAACAAGATGGTACCATTCATTTATATTTGGAGAACTAAAATAACTTTACCTTTAAAAAATGGGAAAGAACCACTATTATTATGAAGGGTAGTAATAATAAAATGAAAGTTAATGCTTTTTTCTTAAAGAAGAAAGTGAAACAAGATTTAAAGGAGATTTTTCAATGAAACTCGCAACAACACTTACCATTTTAGCTCTTGCTTTTATAGTAACAGTTATCCTGGCACCAATTAGTATTCCACTTCTTCGTCGTCTAAAGTTTGGGCAAAGTATTCGAGAAGAGGGACCAAAATCACATATGAAAAAAGCTGGTACACCAACAATGGGGGGAATCATTTTCTTAATATCCATCCTCGTAACAACTGTTGGTGTAGGTAGCTTTTTAGATTTATTAACGACACAGACCGTAGTACTTTTATTAGTATTAGCAGGATTCGGCTTAATAGGTTTATTAGATGATGGTTTAAAGGTTGTATTTAAAAGAAATTTAGGTTTAACCTCTCTTCAAAAATTGATTG
Source organism: Lysinibacillus sp. GW823-FHT02G10 (assembly GCF_058797135.1). Classification (NCBI taxonomy): domain Bacteria; kingdom Bacillati; phylum Bacillota; class Bacilli; order Caryophanales; family Bacillaceae; genus Lysinibacillus; species Lysinibacillus sp. GW823-FHT02G10. The sequence goes on along the minus strand of NZ_JBXAJI010000003.1, from coordinate 79,350 downwards.
GTCAAATTGTTATTGCTATTCTTGCGTATTTCCTTCTACATGTAGGATCGTTTGATACAACGTTAGCTATTCCATTTACGGAGTGGACCATTGATCTAGATGTATTCTATGTAGCCTTTTTAATTTTTTGGTTAGTAGGCTTCTCCAATGCAGTGAATTTGACAGATGGACTAGACGGGCTAGTGGCGGGTACTGCCTCCATTGCCTTTGCAGCATTTGGTGTTATTGCGCTATTCCAAAGTCAGGCAGATATTGCACTATTTTCGTTTGCTGTAACAGGTGCTTTATTAGGCTTTTTATTATTTAATGCAAATCCTGCAAAGGTATTTATGGGGGATACGGGGTCATTAGCATTAGGTGGAGCATTAGCTATGGTATCTGTCTTAGTAAAAGAAGAATTCTTGCTTTTACTAGTTGGCTTAGTGTTTGTGATCGAAACACTTTCCGTTATTTTGCAGGTAGGTAGCTTTAAGCTTCGAAAAAAGCGTATTTTTAAAATGAGCCCTATTCATCATCATTTTGAATTATCGGGTTGGTCAGAATGGAAAGTAGTGCTTGTCTTCTGGTCAACTGCCTTAGCAGTAGCATTAATTGCAGTCTTATCGGAGGCGTTCTAATGAAAAACTATACAGATTTACAACATAAAAAAGTACTTGTGTTAGGTCTAGCAAAAAGTGGTGTGGCCGCTGCTGAAATTTTACATGAGCTTGGTGCATTTGTAACAGTAAATGATTCAAAACCATTTGATGAAAGTCCAGATGCACAAGGGCTCTTACAGAAGGGGATTACAGTTATCTGTGGTCGCCATCCTGAAGATTTACTTGATGAAGGCTTTGAGTTAGTGGTAAAAAATCCAGGTATACCTTATAGCAATCGAATTGTGGCTGATGCCCTTAGTCGAGAGATTCCAGTCTGGACAGAGATTGAGCTAGCTTTTTTAATTAGTGATGCACCATTTATTGGTATAACAGGCTCAAATGGCAAAACAACGACGACAACTTTAATATTCGACATGTTAAGTAACGGAAGTAAAAATCCTTTAATTGCTGGAAATATTGGGACAGTTGCTTGTGGCGTCGCAAAAGAAGCTAATCAAGATGACATCATTGTAACAGAATTGTCTTCTTTCCAATTGATGGGGATTAAAACGTTTAAGCCTAAAATTGCTATTTTGACGAATCTTTATGATGCGCATCTAGACTATCATGGAACATTTAATAACTATGCTGAAGCGAAGTTTGGCGTAACTCGTAATCAATATGACAGTGATTATTTTATTTATAATGCCGACCAACCGATAGTGGTTGGATATGCAGCACAATCTCATGCACAGAAGATTCCATTCAGTTCGAAGGGGCGTACTGCAAATGGAATTAGTGCAGATGATACAACAATTTATTGGCAAGGTGAACCATACATGGATCGCGCGAACATTGCCTTGCCTGGTAAGCATAATTTAGAAAATATCCTAGCAGCCGTGGCAGCCTGTATTTTAGTTGGCTGTGACAAAGAGAAGATGGAAGAGGTTTTAGCGACATTTGGTGGAGTTAGACACCGTACACAATTCGTACGTGAATGGAACGGTCGTAAGATTTACAACGACTCTAAGGCAACCAATTGCTTAGCGACAAAGAGTGCTTTAGATGCTTTCCAAGCTCCTGTCATTTTACTCGCAGGTGGCTTAGATCGTGGACATTCTTTCGAAGAGCTTCGCCCTTGTATGAGTCATGTAAAGGGTGTTGTTGCGTTTGGAGAAACTGGCTTACGATTTGTAGAATTTGCAAAATCGTGTGGTGTCCAACATACCGTCATTGCTCAAAATGTAGAAGACGCTGTTCAATATGCAGCACCGATGTCTGCAGAAGGAGATGTTATTTTACTATCTCCAGCATGTGCAAGTTGGGATCAATATGACAGCTTTGAAATACGTGGAGATGTTTTTATTGATGCTGTAATGAAGCTGTAATGAGCCTGTAACTATTTTAGAATATACTTGACTTGGAAGGATGGCATTACTGAGAGGTAAAGAAAGCTACTTATTGCTCGTCACAACTTTGATGCTATCAATAATCGGCATTATTTTCGTCTATTCTGCAGGTACCTATTGGAGTGCCGTTCATTATAGTGGAAAAATGCCGTTTTATATGAAGCAAAGCGTATACTTTGTGGTAGCCATTGTCGTATTTTTAATCACGATTCGATTAAATATTTTGAGAGAGCAGTCCTTTTGGAAAATGGCCTATATATTTTCGTTAATTTTACTCGTTCTCGTCCTGATTCCTGGTATAGGATTAGTGCGAAATGGTTCGCAAAGCTGGATTGGTGTAGGTCCATTAACAATACAGCCGGCAGAGCTAACGAAAATTACCGTCATTGTGTACTTGAGCCATATATTAGCCCAACATAAAACGGGCACTCCTGTTGTTAACTGGCGACATGGTTTTATCCTGTTACTTCCTGTTGTTCTTATCATGTTGCAGCCGGATTTTGGCTCAGTATTTATTCTCGTTGTATCTGTGTTTTTATTGTTTTTTGTCGCTGGCTATCCTCTAAAATTATACGCCATGATTATGCTAGCTGGTGTTGCTGGATTAGTAGGTCTCATAGCGACAGCGCCATATCGTCTAAAGCGTATAGAAGCATTTCTTGATCCATGGGCTGATCCCTTGGTTAGCGGGTTCCAAGCGGTGCAATCTTTAATGGCTATCGGTCCAGCAGGGATTTTTGGGCATGGCTTTGGACAAAGCCGACAAAAGTTTCTGTATTTACCAGAGCCTCAAAATGATTTTATTTACGCCATTATTTTAGAAGAAGTCGGATTGATTGGTGGCCTCGTTATTTTAGTGCTTTTTGTACTAACGATCTATGCAGGCTATAGATTTGCTGTACAGGCTAAAAACCGAACGTCCTATTATGCGATTATCGGGCTAGTCACAATGCTTATGGTGCAGGCTTTTCTAAATATAGCCGTAGTAATAGGTTTAGTGCCAGTAACGGGTGTTACATTACCTTTTATTAGCTATGGTGGAACATCTTTAGTAACAATGTGGTTAATAATAGGTATTATTTATCAATTAGCGAAATAAATATAAAGGAGGAGTACTTTTGTGGAGAAAGTAATTGATATAGAAGAACGCATACCTACGCTAAAAAAGCGACGAAAAAAGCGTACAAACCGGAAATTTATAGTGCTAATATTACTTTTCTTTATTGTGTTAGCAGTACTCCTTTATTTTCAATCTCCATACAGTAACATCAATAAAATCACTGTCAATGGTGCAAAGCTAGCGAATGACCAATATTATTTGGAGGCAAGTACTCTTGCGCCAGGAAAATCAATGTGGAGTTTCAAAGTGGAAGATATTGAACAGATTTTATTAAAGGATAAATGGGTAAAAGAAGTACAGGTTAACCGTAACTGGTTACAAGGCGTAACAATTGATATTAAAGAATGGAAAAAAGTTGCGTACTTAGCTGGGGATGGGACTTATTATCCTTTGCTAGAAAACGGCAAGCGCTTTGAACAAACGGGAAATGATACACCCATTGATGCACCTGTTTTTATCGGGATAACTGGTGAAAAGACAATTAATAAGCTTGTTGAACAGCTAGCACAATTAAAGCCCGAAGTATTAGCTTTAATTTCACAGGTTAACACGAATAGTAATGAAGCTAATCCAAATGCAGTCAAGCTTTATATGAATGATGGCTACGAAGTACGTGCTGTTATTCAGACACTAGCGGAAAAGTTAAATTACTACCCCTCTATCGTCGCACAAATTGCTAACTTAGAAAAAGGTGTGATTGATTTAGAGGTCGGTTCATACTATCGTCCTTTTAACGAGGAATACAACAAGATTAGTATTGACATGGAAGTAAATGCAGATGGTGAAATGGTTAACCAGGAAGTGACAGAAGATGAACAACAAGAAGACGAATAGCAAAGGTAGTTTTTTTACTAGAAAACAATTCGAATTACTAATTGTTTGTGTAACAACAGGATTTATCATCGGCTATTCATACAACCAGGCGAAAGATAATCGAGAAGCAGGCACTATTAATTCTGAGCTTTTTGAGCAAGAAGATTCTTATCGTGAGGAGCTAATCACTCAACAAGAGCGCAATAAAGAACTTACGGAAGAACTAAATCATTTACAAGAACAAATTCGGAAGTATGAAAAATCCTTTGCTTCAAACGAAAAGGACTACAAGAAGCTTGTTGAGCAAGCAGAAGATTTACGGCTTTTACTCGGTGAACTAAAGAGTGAGGGGAAGGGCATACGCATAACCCTTCAAGATGGAGACTATGATCCAAAATCCTTAAATCCAAATGACTATATTGTCCATGAAAGTCATGTATTTAAATTGTTAAATGAACTAAAAATTTCAGGCGCGCAAGCTATTGCTATTAATGGACAACGTGTATTAGCGAGTTCTTATATTCGCTGTAATGGCCCAGTAATAACAATTGATGGTACACAACATCCAGCTCCGTTTGTAATCGAAGCGGTTGGTGATTCAGATACATTAATAGCTTCTTTAAACTTAAACGGGGGCGTGGTGGATCAATTACTAAATGACAATATTGTTGTGTCACTTGAAGAAAATCAGAAGCTTACCATGCCAAAAGTAAAAATAGAAAGTTAGGACAAGTTCTATACTTTAAACTTCATGTTTAATTTAGCCTTCAGTTATATAGTCGATTGTAGAAAATTATACAATTCAAAGTCGTATTCTGAGGGGCATACGATACGTCTAGGAGGGGCTATTTTGAAAAGAAATATGTACACCCGAATAACGATCGTGCTATTTATTATCGGTTTGATGATAGCGGTACAATACAATACCATACAAAAACCAGCTGAGCGAGATACACGAGATATTTGGGCAATAAGAGAGGAATTAGCACAAGAAAAACAAAGACATTCCGCACTACTGGCAGAAATTCGCTCACTTCATGAAGTAGTGGATCGCTATGAGCAATCTGAAAAAGTAAATCAGCAAGCAGCTTTAAATGAAACATTAAATCGTTTAAAGCTACAAGCAGGATTAACAGAAGTTATAGGGCCAGGTGTTGTACTTCGAGTTGAACCTGCACCTGAACTGATAGAAATGGGCTATGAAATTAAAGAGATTTCACCCGATTTGTTAACTCAATTATTGAATACCCTTTTTAAGAACAATGCTACTAATGTCTCAATTGATGGTAATCGGGTAGTACAAACAACAGCCATACGGGATATTAATGGTAAGACAACAGTAAACAGTATACCACTGTCTTCGCCTTCATTTGAGATATTTGTTGGGACAAGCGATTATAAAGCAGCACAAAAAATGTATAATTCCTTGCAGGCCTCAACATTTATAGACTCATTTTATTTAGACAATTTTAATTTAGTAATTGAAGAACCAATTGAACAGTTACAAATTCCAGCATTTGATCAGCCGTTGACAAATGATTATTTAGCAGAGGTAAAAAAAGGAGATTAATATATGTGGCTACCATTTTTAGGTTTGGTATTTGGACTTGCCCTTGGCTTGTTAACAAATATACAAATCCCCTCTATGTATGAAAATTATCTGTCAATAGCTGTTTTAGCAGCTTTAGATACATTATTTGGAGGTATTCGTGCTCAATTACAGCAAGTTTACGATGATAAAGTTTTTGTATCAGGATTCTTTTTTAATATAGTTCTAGCAGCAGGATTAGCTTTTATAGGAGTGAATTTGGGGATAGATTTGTATTTAGCAGCGATTTTCGCTTTTGGAGTACGTTTATTCCAAAATATAGCAATTATTAGGCGTATATTACTAACTCGGTTAGATGAGAAACGTCACAAGCGGAAAAAAACTTCCATAGAATGAGAGAAAAATTGACCAAAATACTCGATTTGCTTAGACATTATGCCAAATTTACAATAGAATGAAAACAAGAGCATTTTTCAAGGAGGTGCAGCGAATTGAATCAGCAAGATTTATACATTTCCCTTGATATTGGGTCCTCCTCTGTCAAGGTATTAATAGGTGAAATGAGTGACGGGCAATTACATGTAATTGGCGTCGGAAATGTAAAGTCGAATGGAGTTCGAAAAGGTGCAATTGTTGATATTGATGCAACAGTACAATCTATTCGAAAAGCAATAGAACAGGCCGAACGAATGACTGGTTATCAAATCCATGAAGTCGTTTTAGGCGTTCCAGCTAACCAGACGATGTTACAGCTAGTTAAAGGTGTTGTCGCTGTAAATAGTGAAAATAGAGAAATTACAGATGATGATTTAGACAGAGTGGTAGAATCTGCACAAGTCATGTCAATACCTCCTGAACGTGAATTAGTTAACATCATTCCAAGACAGTTTATTGTGGACAACCTTGATGAAATTAAAGACCCTCGTGGTATGATTGGCATCCGTCTTGAAATGGATGCAACAATGATAACGACATCCAAAACGCTTTTACACAATGTTCTTCGCTGTGTTGAGCGAGCGGGTTTAAGTATACGAGAAATATATTTGCAGCCATTAGCATCAGGCTACTTTGCATTAACAGAAGATGAAAAAAACCAAGGAACTGCCTTTATTGATTTAGGTGGCGGATCTACAACAATTGCAGTTTTTGAAGAGGGGTTATTAACGCATACGGGTGTCATACCAGTTGGTGGTGATCATATAACGAAAGATATTTCAATCGTTTTAAAAACACCAACAGAACAAGCAGAACAAATTAAACACCAGTTTGGACACGCCTTTTATGATGACGCATCAGATGACGAACTCTTTGAAGTGCCTGTCGTGGGTACAGATTCTACTGATCAGTACAGCCAACGTTATATATCGGAGATTATCGGTGCTAGATTAGAAGAATTACTAGAGTTAGTTATAGATGAATTAGCACGTTTAGGTGTTAGAGATTTACCAGGCGGTGTAGTTTTAACTGGTGGTGTTGCAAAGCTTGAGGGGATTGCCCAATTAGCACGTCAAATTCTACAAACGCGTGTTAGAATCTATACACCCGATTATATCGGTGTTAGAGAGCCTTCATTTGCGACGGCAGTTGGACTTATTCGTTACGCCTATTTAGAAGATGATTTTTACGGTAAAAGTACGAATACGCAGCCTGTTGAATATGCAGTTGTAGGGGCTCAACCAGCTATAAGCAAAAAGCAAGAGTATTCTGCACCTTCAGAACCAAAAGAAAGCGTAATTGGGAGAGCAAAAAAATTATTTGATAAGTTTTTTGATTAACTAGAATGCGTAATGAATGATACAGAGTCGAGTTACCGTGGGAGGAAAAAGAGATGTTAGAATTTGATACAAGTGTTGATGAACTTGCAGTAATAAAGGTCATAGGTGTTGGTGGCGGCGGTAACAACGCTGTCAATCGAATGATAGAACATGGTGTACAAGGTGTTGACTTTATCGCAGTTAACACGGATGCTCAGGCATTAAATTTATCCAAAGCGGAAGTAAGGCTACAAATTGGGGCTAAATTAACGCGTGGATTAGGTGCAGGTGCAAATCCAGAAGTAGGAAAAAAAGCTGCTGAAGAGAGCAGAGAACAGCTAGAAGAGGTTTTAAGAGGCGCCGATATGGTATTCGTGACTGCTGGTATGGGCGGCGGAACGGGTACTGGGGCAGCTCCAGTGATTGCACAAATTGCACGTGAATTGGGAGCCCTAACAGTAGGTGTTGTCACACGTCCATTTACTTTTGAAGGTCGTAAACGTCAAACACAAGCAATCGGTGGAATTGGCGGTATGAAAGAAGCAGTAGATACACTGATTGTGATACCAAACGACAAGCTACTACAAATAGTTGATAAATCAACACCAATGTTAGAAGCCTTTAGAGAAGCCGATAATGTATTACGTCAAGGTGTACAAGGTATTTCAGATTTAATTGCTACACCTGGTCTTATTAACTTAGACTTTGCAGACGTGAAAACGATTATGTCCAACAAAGGTTCAGCCTTAATGGGAATTGGTATTGCAACAGGTGAAAACAGAGCTTCTGAGGCTGCAAAGAAAGCTATTTCAAGTCCATTGCTTGAATCATCCATTGATGGTGCTAAAGGTGTCCTTATGAACATTACAGGTGGTTCAAATCTTAGCTTATTTGAAGTACAAGAAGCAGCAGATATCGTAGCTTCTGCATCAGATGAAGAGGTAAATATGATTTTCGGTTCTGTAATTAATGAAAATCTTAAAGATGAAATCATTGTTACAGTTATTGCGACAGGCTTCACAGAGGAAGCTTTACAGCAACAACGACCTACAGCAAAACCAACACTTAATATGAACAGACAATCTGCTCCACAGCAACAAGCACCTATTCGTGAACAACGACAAGAAATGCATGTTCAACATGAGCAGCCACGTCAAAATCAGCAAAATTATGCACAGGATGACATGCTTGAGGTTCCGGCATTTTTACGTAACCGCAAAAATCGTGGTTAATTAACTTCTAAAAAGCTCGTATTTTACATATGTAAAATACGAGCTTTTTATATTGTCTGCCATGATGTTCAAATGTGTAAGGAAACCATGTTTTTTGTCAAAACATTTTTAGGAAATGATGCGATTGTTTGACAATATTTGTGGGAGTAACGTGCTAACTTTGTAAGTAGGAGGCGGCTGTTATGTATGGAGAATGGCTGGTGCTCATTAATACGCTTTTTAATCTAGCGATACTCACGTTTACGGCAAGAGTAACAGGAGTCCTTGTAAAAAATTCAAGATTATTAATGAGTTCTATTTGTAGTAGTTTTGTAGCTGTCATTGGCGGTCAAGTGCTGTGGACGACAATTCTTAGTTTTATATTGTTAATTGGTATAGCGTTTCACTTTAAGATTCGAAGCTTTCAGAAGCAAGGACCTATTGTGTTAACAGCAACGATCGTTATTGGCGGATTGTTAACAGCACTACAACCTTTTTTAAAAAATCTTTCTTCCATCCATTTCATTATGATTTGCTTTTTGCTTGCAGTTATAAATCTTATTGCATTTTATAAGCAATGGGGTTTTGTAAAATTAGAACGCTTAAGTGGTCAATTTGTATTTGATACAACTTTAACAATCTTTGGGGCAAAGATACCACTTTCTGCCTTTGTAGATACAGGAAATCAAGCCATTGAGCCATTATCAGGAAAGCCGGTTCATTTTGTTTCCTATACTGCTTTGAGACCACATTTACCTTCAGCGTTCCGGGAATCATTAATGGAATGGCAAGAAACAGATCCGTACAATGTATCTATGTTTTCAGAAGATTATCAGCGTTATATACGATTTATTCATGTCAATACAGTACAGCAGCAAACCGTTGTCCTTGGTTTTCGCTTTGATGAGTGGCATATAAAGGGGGAGCCTTCGCAAGTGAAAATGAATGAATATATCGTATTAACCAAAAAAGCTAAAAATTTTCCACATAGCACAGCAGCAATTTTACATTTTTCAGCGCTTTCAAATAACTCATAGAGGGGGAGAACTATTGCTTCTTAGGCTACTTGCTAGCTTGAAAAAATTATGGAGTAAGTTTCGGAGTCGTGAAACGTACTATATAGGGGGAAATGATTCATTGCCAGTGCCATTAAGTCGAGAAGAAGAAGTTACAGTCATTGCATCCTTTATGAATGGTGATTTACGAGCTAGAGACACACTAATTGAACGTAATTTACGTCTTGTTGTTTATATTGCTAGACGTTTTGATAATACGGGAACGCCAATCGAAGACTTAATCAGTATTGGCTCCATTGGTTTAATAAAAGCAATTGAGACGTTCAATACGGATAAAAATATTAAGCTTGCAACATACGCATCACGCTGTATTGAAAATGAAATTTTAATGCATTTACGAAAAACAAGTCGTATGAAGGGTGAAGTATCCTTAGATGAGCCACTAAATTCTGATGCAGATGGAAATGAATTATTACTGTCAGATATTTTAGGAACAGAAGAGCATATTATTTTAGATAATGTGGAGAAAAAAATTGAACGTCAGCATATGTTCCACGCTATTAATTTACTAGGTGCGCGTGAACGTTATATTATGGAATGTCGCTTTGGTCTCAATGGAAAAGTTGAAATGACACAAAAAGAAGTTGCAGATCATTTAGGCATATCGCAATCATATATTTCCCGTTTAGAAAAGAAAATTATTCAAGATTTACGTGAAAATTTAAATCAACCAATTTCTTAGAAAGGGAAATTTATCCTACCTAAAATTGGTCGCAGCTTTTGTGCATATTCTTGTTTCTCTCGGACAAACTGATGTCACGGTTTAGTCAGAGAATAACATCCGGAGGAATCGAATATGCGAACAAAAGTAGATCTTTGCGGCTTAGATACATCGACTTTGCCAATTCTAAAGCACGAGGAAATGAAGGAACTCTTTATCCGATTACAAGCTGGAGAAACAGAGATTAGAGAAGAGCTTGTGATGTGCAATTTAAGGTTAGTGCTTAGTATTGTCGGTAGATTTGCCTATAGAGGTGAACAGGCAGATGATTTATTTCAAGTAGGCTGTATTGGCCTCATGAAAGCCATTGATCATTTTGATTTAAAGCATAATGTACGATTTTCGACATATGCTGTACCAATGATTATTGGTGAAATTCGTCGCCATCTGCGTGATCATCATGCATTACGTGTATCTCGCTCTCTAAGAGATATAGCTTATAAGGCAATGCAGGCAAAAGAGCAATGGATAACCGATAATTTGCGAGAACCAACGATTGAAGAAATTGCCGAGATGATCGACATGAAAAAGGAAGACGTTTTATTTGCTTTAGATGCCATTCAAGATCCAGTTTCATTACAGGAACCCATTTATTCAGATGGCGGAGATGCTGTTTATATGATGGACCAATTACGTGATGATGATGTATCAGAAGATCAATGGGTTGCCTATGTGTCGGTAAAGGAAAGCTTGCAAAAGCTAGATGAACGTCAGCAAATGATCGTTGCCAAACGATTTTATTATGGAGAGACCCAAACTGAGATTGCCAAAGAACTTGGGATTTCTCAAGCACAAATTTCACGTCTTGAAAAAAATGCAATTGAAACAATGCAAAAAGATTACAAATAAAAAAATGCGCATCGTATAATTCGGTGCGCATTTTATCTTCATTCAATGAACAAATGATACATAAATATAAAGTAACAGCAAAGTTTGATGGTAGTAGAAATGTTTATACGAAAGTAAACAATAGAGGAGGTATGTCATTGCGTTTTTCGATGTTACAACAAAAAGAAGTCATTGAAGCAGGAAATGGACGATTTATAGGCTTTGTAATAGATGCTGAAGTATCAAAAGAAACAGGCTATGTGACAGCATTTTTGATTGCAGAGCCTCGCAAATATCTTGGTTTTTTTAAAGGTGAAGAGTCTGTGAGAAAAGTGTATATGAAGGATGTGCTTGTTGTTGGTAAGGATGTCATTTTAGTCAAAGCCCTTTCCTAAGACATAGGCACATTAAAATTGTGGGAATTGTATGCTGACATAGGTCAGGCTATTCATTGATAAATCAAGCATTGCTTGTTACAATAAAAGAAACTATTGTTGTAAAGTTGGGAAAAACAGTGACAAAAATCTTAACAAATTTAAACAAACTAAATGATTTAATAACAGCAGCAGAAAAAAAAGGGAATCGTGAGGGCGAAAAAGTCCAAATAATTGCCGTGACGAAGGAAGTTTCTGTTGAAAGAACACAAGAAGCAATTGAAGCAGGGCTCACTCATTTAGGAGAAAACAGACCAGAGGGCTTACATCGTAAAATTACTGAGATACATGCTGATGTTCATTGGCATTACATTGGGTCGCTTCAAACACGTAAAGTAAAACAAGTGATTAACAGCATTGATTATTTACACTCCTTAGATCGTTTGAGTTTGGCAGAAGAAATTGAAAAAAGAGCCGAACAACCTGTTAAATGTTTTGTACAAGTAAATATTTCTGGTGAAGAATCAAAACATGGTTTAACTATCGAAGAAGTTTTGCCTTTTGTAGAAGCATTAAAAGGTTTTACTAAGATTCAAGTTGTAGGTTTAATGACTATGGCACCAAACACCGAAAACGAAGCAATTATTCGCTCTGTTTTCAAGCAATTAAAACAATGTCAACAGCAAATAGCCGAGCAAGGATTCGCACACGCACCTTGTACCGAGTTATCAATGGGCATGTCTAATGACTTTGAAATTGCGGTAGAGGAAGGGGCTACTTTTGTTCGAGTCGGAACGGCTCTTGTTGGAAATGAAAGAGGGGAACAGGATGAGCATGAAAAATAAGATTAAAAACTTCTTTTACCTTGAAGAAGAATTAGAAGAAGAAATCACGCAAGCTCCTATTCAGCAACAACAACCCATACAACAACAGCAACCGATTCATTCAGTTAAGCCAAAAAAAATGATGAAAGAACGCAAAGCACCTATTCATGAAATCATGCCACAAAGCACAGCAACTCCTAATAACATTGTCAGTTTGCAGGCAGCTATGAGTTCTAAGGGAGCAAAAGTTGTTTTAATAGAACCGAGAGTTTATGCAGAAGCACAAGATATCGCAGAGCATTTAAAAAATAAACGTGCAACAATTGTCAATTTGCAACGCATCGAAAGAGAACAAGGTAAACGCATTATTGATTTTTTAAGTGGCACAGTCTATGCTCTTGCTGGAGATATTCAACGTATCGGTAAAGATATCTTCCTTTGTACGCCAGATAATGTAGAAGTGACTGGTGAAATTACAAACTTTATTTTAGACGATAATTAATAGCGAGGATTGTAGTTTATATGACTTTTTTTATTATACTTGGTTATGTATCATTAGCATTTAAGATTTACTCATTCATGCTAATTGCATATATCTTAATGTCTTGGGTGCCTGCCGCTCAAAATTCAGCAATTGGTCGCATGCTTGAAAAAGTTTGTGAGCCATATTTAGGGATTTTTAGGAAATTTATTCCGCCTCTTGGTATGATTGATATTTCGCCAATTGTGGCCATCTTTATGCTGAATTTTATAGAAAGAGGGCTTTATATAGTCATTCAGAAAATATATTTTATGTTCGCTTAGAAGTAAATCCTCACGTTTTGGTGGGGATTTTTTATTTATTTTAATTTTCTATGCTACTAAAGCGACTAATAAAAAATTTTAAAACAATGACGTCCAAACGTCATTAATTGGGAATACTAAGTTTCCAACTAACAAAGCAAAATGGAACTAGTGAAAGAGGAGACAACAAGATGGAACACTTAATCCAGCATTTTCGAAAAGATGAACAGCCCTTTATTGAACAGGTAATAAGCTGGCAGCGTGAGGTTGAAGATCATTATGCGCCTAAGCTGACAGATTTTCTTGATCCAAGACAACGTTTTATTGTGACATCGATTATCGGGCAAAATGATACCCTAAAAACTGCATGCACAGGTTTATTTGAAGAGGCGGAGAGGCAGCGTATGCTTATTTTTCCTACTTACTATGAAGCAATAGAAGAAGACTTTCAGTTAGTGGCCTTTACGATTCAATATCCAGTGAAATTTGTCCAATTACGACATCCTGATGTTTTAGGTGCGTTGCTTTCATTAGGTTTAAACCGTGGCAAATTTGGTGATATTCGTGTAAATGATCAGCAGGTGCAATTCGTTGTAGCTCAAGAGGTAGCAGAATATGTTCGGTTACACTTAACAGGTATTGGTAAAGTTAAGGTGCATATTGAGTCTTTAAAAGAAGCGGATTCCCTTATTGTAAATGAGGAAGAATGGTTGGAGGAATCTCATACAGTATCTTCCATGCGCTTAGATGTAATTATTGCGACTGTATTAAATGTATCACGCCAAAAAGCTCAAGCTTTAATTACTGGGAAAAAAGTTCGTGTAAATTGGACAGAAAGAGATACAGTTGCTTTTGAATTACAAGAGGGAGATATTTTATCGATACGTGGAAGTGGTCGGGTGAAAATTATTATGACTGAAGGCCGAACAAAAAAAGATAAAATCCGTCTTCAAATCGGTCGATTGGCCCAAAAAAGCTGAAAGTGAAGTAAATTTCATTAATTTTTACTGCTAAGTTGTCGGAACAATTGTATAATAGGAATTACGAATGTACATGTAAAGGAGAGAAGGATTGTATGCCATTATCACCTATTGATATACATAATAAGGAGTTTACAAAAGCCTTCAGAGGTTATGCTGAAGATGAAGTAAATGAATTTTTAGATCAGATTATTAAAGACTATGAAATTCTGCTTCGTGAAAAAAAAGAGGTTGATAAGCAATTAGAGATGGCTTTAGAACAAGCGAGGCATTTCAACACCTTAGAAGAAACTTTGCAGAAGTCTATTGTCGTTGCACAAGAAGCGGCTGATGAAGTGAGAAGAAATTCTCAAAAAGAGGCAAAGCTCATTGTAAAAGAAGCTGAAAAAAATGCTGATCGAATTGTCAATGAAGCTTTGACGAAGGCTCGTAAGGTGACGATTGAAATTGATGAGCTTAAAAAGCAATCTAAGGTATTTCGTAATCGTTTCAAGATGCTTGTAGAAGCACAGCTGGATTTACTTAATGCAGATGACTGGGATCATTTGCTGCAATATGATATCGATTTAACAGAAATTCAAGCATCTGTTGAAGAAGCACAGGATTCTGAGGATATTTAACTTTTCTTTTTAATTGCTGTAATTGACAAATGAAACTTGACGCGATTGTTTGAATTTCATATACTTTGTAATAGTAATTATTTTGAACAGATATGCATAAAAGCAGAGACGAAGACAGTATTTGTTAGGCGTTGTTAAGCGATTTGGGGACAGTGAGAGCCCAAACATACAACTAGCATTGAACATCACTTCTGAGCTAAATAACTGAAAAAAGTAGGTTATTTCGTGATGCACGACGTTAAACGTGCTTTTAAGAGGTAGTGCAATTTTTTGTACTACAATTAGGGTGGTACCGCGAGTAGAAGCTTCTCGTCCCTTAGTGGGATTGAGGGCTTTTTTTGTTTGTTTCCGAATCGTTTTAGATAATTTTGCCAATAACTGTCTTATGAGAAAAATGTCTACCTGTTTGTGTAAAATAAAGGAGGAATTTTAATGGTTGAATACAAAGATACTTTATTAATGCCAAAAACAGATTTCCCAATGCGTGGAAATTTACCGGCAAATGAGCCAAAAATGCAAGAAAAATGGAATGGCATGGATATTAACAAATTACAGATGGAGCGTACGGAAGGTCGACCAGAATTTGTTCTACATGATGGTCCTCCCTATGCAAATGGTGATATCCATATAGGTCATGCTCTAAATAAAGTATTGAAGGATATGATTACACGTCATCGCTCCATGACTGGCTACCATGTCAATTATATTCCAGGTTGGGATACACATGGTTTACCAATTGAGCAAGCATTGACTAACAAAGGTGTAAAACGTAAAGAAATGTCAGTAGCAGCATTCCGCCAACTTTGTGAAGAGTATGCTTATGAGCAAATTGACAATCAACGTGCCCAATTCCGCCGTCTAGGCATTCGAGGTGATTGGGAAAATCCATATATTACATTAAAGCCTGAGTTTGAAGCTCGTCAAATTGAAGTATTCGGTAAAATGGCGGAAAAAGGTTATATCTATAAAGGGTTAAAGCCGGTTTATTGGTCTCCTTCTTCTGAATCTGCTTTGGCGGAAGCTGAAATTGAATATAAGGACATCAAATCTCCATCCATTTATGTAAGCTTTGCAATTAAGGATGCGAAGGGTGTTGTTCCAGCAGATGCTAAATTTATCATTTGGACAACAACACCATGGACATTACCAGCAAACTTAGGGATTTCTTTGAATCCTGAATTTATCTATGTAGTAGTTGCAGTGGCTAATAAAAAATTCATCATTGCCAAAGAGTTATTAGAGTCAGTGGCAACTACGCTTGGATGGGTAGACTATGAGGTTGTACAAGAGGTAAAAGGAGAGGCATTAGATCGTATTGTAGCACAACATCCATTCTACGATCGTGAATCGCTTATTATGGTAGGTGAACACGTAACTGCTGAAGCGGGTACAGGTTGTGTTCATACAGCCCCAGGGCATGGTGAAGACGATTATCATATTGGTAAACAGTACGGTTTAGGTATTCTTAGCCCTCTTGATAATAGTGGCTGTTATACAGATGAAGCACCTGGCTTTGAAGGCGTGTTTTATAATGATGCGAATAAACTCGTCACAGAAAAACTAAAAGAAGTAGGAGCGTTAGAAAAGCTTGATTTCTTTACGCACTCCTATCCACATGACTGGCGTACGAAAAAGCCTGTTATTTATCGTGCGACACCACAATGGTTTGCATCTGTTGAAGCATTCCGTGGGGAGTTATTAGAGGCTGTAAAAGCAACAGCATTTACACCAGCTTGGGGAGAAACTCGTCTTTATAATATGATTCGTGATCGTGGAGACTGGGTAATTTCACGTCAACGTGCGTGGGGTGTGCCGATTCCGATTTTCTATGCTGAAAATGGTGAACCTATTATTACACCTGAAACAATTAGTCATGTCTCAGCATTATTCCGTGAGAATGGATCAAATATTTGGTTCCAAAAAACAGCAAAAGAGTTATTACCAGAAGGCTTTACACATCCAGGTAGCCCGAACGGCGAATTTACAAAAGAAAATGATATTATGGATGTATGGTTTGATTCCGGTTCATCACACCAAGGTGTACTAGTAGAACGTGGTATGAAATATCCAGCTGATCTCTATTTAGAGGGTTCTGACCAACATCGTGGTTGGTTTAATTCCTCTCTTATTACATCTGTAGCTATTAACGGCTATGCACCATACAAAGGACTTTTAACACATGGTTTTGTACTTGATGGTGAAGGACGTAAAATGAGTAAATCTTTAGGGAATGTGATTATTCCGCAAAAAGTAATGGATCAGTATGGAGCAGACATACTTCGATTATGGGTTGCTTCTGTTGATTATACAGCAGATGTGCGCATCTCTATGGATATGTTAAAGCAAGTATCTGAAGTGTATCGTAAAATTCGTAATACTTTCCGTTTCTTACACGGCAATATTGCTGATTTCGATCCTACGAAAGATCGTGTAAGTTATGCTGAGCTTCGTGAAATGGATCAATATGTGTATATGCGCTTACAGGATGTCTTAAAAACTGTGCGTGCTGCCTATGATCGCTATGATTTTGCTGCTGTCTATCATGTAGTCAATAATTTCGTTGCTGTAGAGTTATCTTCATTCTATCTTGATATTGCCAAAGACGTAGTCTATATCGAGGGTCATGACAATAAGGATCGTCGTGCGATGCAAACAGTTATTTATGATACATTGATGACATTAGTAAAAATCATGACACCAATTATCCCACATACAACAGATGAAATGTGGTCTTATCTACATGCTCAAGGTATTGTAGAAGAAGTTTCTGTTCAATTAACAGATTTCCCAGAGGTAGATGTCCAAGCGAATTTTGACAGCCTACGTACAAAATGGGAAAAAATTATTGATGTACGCGATGATATTTTAAAAGCATTAGAGGAAGCACGTAATGCGAAAACAATTGGTAAATCACTTGAAGCAAAAGTCACTATCTACGCAAAAGAAGATATTGTCGCATTATTGAACGATGCCAACATTGACTTTGCACAACTTTCCATCGTTTCAGCTTTTGAGGTAGCTGCTATCGAGGAGGCACCTGCTGAAGCTTTAACACTTGAGCATGTTTCCATTGTTGTTGAGAAGGCTACAGGTGAGAAATGTGAGCGTTGCTGGTCAATTTCTGAAACAGTTGGTTCAAATGAAGCACAACCTACAGTATGTGCTCGCTGTGCAGAAGTTGTAGAAAAGTATTACGTTTAATCTATAAATAACAAGAATCTGCATTTAAATGTAGAGGATGTGCAAGTCTCCTTGTTGGAGGCTTGCTTTTTTCATGGAAGTTTTGCAGATTCTTTTCCATTATTTAAATAAAATTTCTGTCGTATTGCGATAGTCTGTTGGAGATATACCTACATATTTTTTAAAAGTTAAACTATAGTAATTTGGTGTATTGAAGCCACAGGTGGAGGAGATTTTTTCTATGGTGTAGTCGTACTTGCGTAAAAAAGGTAAGGTTTTGATAATGCGTGTATAAGCAACATAGTCAACAAAATTGCGACCTGTTTCTTTTTTAAATAGTCTACTAAAATGAGTTGGGCTAAAGTTAATATATTTTGCAACATCACGAATGGTCAGTTGTTCGTCGTAATGTTCTTCAATATACTGAATAGCTTTTTGCAGCTGCTCATGCTTTGTTAAATCTTCGTAATATCGGATGTGTATATTATGGATAGGTGGTTTTCTACGTGCTTTTCTAGCCTGGCTATAGGATTCCTTCACTTGCATAGCATCCTGAAATACACCTCCAACCCCCATAAAAAGATGAATAGAACAATCCCTTTTTAGGGTCTCGATAACCTCTAATAAACAGGCTTCACCCTCAGTCCAATGTTTGAAAGAGTTGTAATCAGTAGGAATTCGCATGAGAAGTAATAAATAGCGTTCAAAATGTAAAAAGGATAATGAGGCCTTCTCAGCAAAGTGCTGACGAAAAACGGTTGTAATACTACTACTTGCATCGTGTGGGACAGCTTTCTTATTAGCCCCATCAATATAGCCTTGAATTAAAAATACAATATTAGGTATACAGCTTGTCGATAAAAATGAAGCAGATTGTATTATTTCTTGTTCATTGTCAATTTCTCCACGGATCAGGCGTTTTAAAAATGCTTCCCTAAATGGAGAGGTATGTTGTTGGGATACTTGTTGTGATAGCTCAAGCATTGTAAGTGTACTCGCCTTTTTTTCCTGATAGGACGTATACAGCTTTTTTACAATTCGTAAAAATTTTGATTTTTGTAATGGTTTTATGAGAAGTGCAGGTAAAGCTAATTCAATTGCTATACCAGTCGAGTAGGTAAGGTGTTCTGTAACAAACGGGACAATAATACTATTAGGATAATTTCTTTTTAATCGATTAATCTTTACCCAATCAAATAACCGATTGACTTCATAGACAATAATGACCTCATCTTCTGGCTTTGGCACTTTACATTCCTCTAAAGCGTTTGGTAAAACCTCTTTTAACCATTCACTCATTTGCTGCTTGTCAAATGAGCTTTCCATATACCATACCACCTTTAAAATGCTACCAGCCCCCTACGAATAAAAAGATAAAAATATTTTAACTTAAAATAGCAATTTTTTGTACTAATACAGCAATATTTTATATCTATATTGAAGTTGAAATAGAATAGAATAATTGTAGTGAATAATAATTTGAAATTTCAGACAATTATTCACTTACCAGAAAAGGGGGAGTTGGCTTATGGCGGAAGTAGGCAGTCATGATTATGACTATGTAGAAGCAGGAACAATTGATGTGAAAGATCTACCACCTTTAGATGCAACAACAAACAAAATTATGAAAGATGAATTTACAACAGGTTTAGGTTTATCGATATTTTACTTTATTTTGATTTTTAGTATCCCTGTTATGAATTGGTTTGCGCCAGCATTTGCGTTTAAGAAGATCTGGGGTGGTATGACAGTCACATGGTTTGTGACAACGATTGTAATGATGGCTATGGCATTTATTATTGCATATGTTCACACAGCCATGTACGAGAAACGTCTAAAGCAATATGATATAGCAAATAAGTAGTTGGAACAAAGGGGGAAATGTTGAATGATGGAAGCTCTATTAGAACCAAAGATGTTAATGACCATTGCTTTAATGGGAACAATTGTATACATTACGTATTTAACAAAAAGAAATGCAACAGCTTCGGATTTCTTTGTAGGTGGCCGAAGCTTCGGATGGTTTACAAATGGGTCTGCCATTGGTGGGGATTACTTAAGTGCAGCAACATTCCTGGGTATCGCAGGGTTAACATTTCAACTTGGATATGATGGTGCTTATTATGCTTTTTGCTTCTCCATTGGGTTAACATTATTAGCGATTTTTGTGGCAGGTCCTTTAAGACGTTTTGGTGCATTTACCGTTGCAGATTTTTTAGGCTATCGTTTTCATAGTAGACGAGCACGGCTTGTAGCTGTGGCAGTGGTGTTAGCTATTTCAGGCTTTTATGCAGCTCCCCAATTATTAGGTGCTGCACAGATTTTAAGTATGTTTTTCGGTACTTCTTATGAATTCGGCATTATATTTACTTGTGTTGTTATGATTTTTTATGTAGGTATTGGTGGTATGAAAGGAACAACCATCAACCAAGCATTAGAGTTGTGGATTCGTCTTGGTGCGTTTATTGTGATGTTAATTGCAGCAGTTTATGGCGGTTTACATTATGATAAAATTTTAGCAGCCATCCATTCATTTAGCGGTCCAATTACAGGCACTTCACCGTATGCCTTAGATGGCAATGATATCAATTTTGATGGTGCTGCTTGGACAGGCACGGGCTTTTATTTCCCCACGTTCTGGCAAACAATTAGTATGACGATAGGATTAGCGCTAGGAACAATTGGTCTTCCTCATATTTTATTGCGCTTTTATACAAACCCAAGTGCTAAAGCAGCCCGTAAATCTGCACTCATGGCCATTGGAATTGCAAGCGCGTTCTTCTTGTTAGCTGTTTATTTAGGTGTTGTAGGTCGATCTATTTTCATTTCTGGGACAGCTAGTGAGGAAGTCATGCGTGATTTAGTGCTGGGTGGGAATAATATGGTCATTCCTACTACAGCCCTTGCACTAGGTGGCAAATGGCTACTTGGATTAGTTATAGCAGGAGCATTTGCAGCTATTTTCTCCAATCTTTCAGGATTGTTTATTACAAGCTCAGGTGCACTAGCTCATGATTTATATGCCAATATCATGAAAAAGGATATTACACAAAAACAACGAGTTATTGCTGGGAAAGTGGCTATTGTATTATTAGGTATTTTATATGGAGCATTGGGTTTACTTGTAAAGGATGCATCTATTGGCCATTTAGTGGCGCTCGCTTTTACTGTCGCTGCAAGTACATTTACCCCAATATTCATTTTAGGTATTTGGTGGAGAGGCATGACAGAAAAAGGAGCCATTGCAGGATTATTAATAGGACTTGGCGTGTCTATGTGGATGATCTTTTTACCAGGAACGTTACCAAGCTTCTTGCAGTTTAAAATTCCAGGTATTGTGACAGTACCTGTGGGCTTCTTATCTGTTATCATCGTGTCATTAATAGATCGCAAAGTTCCTGCTGATGTTAATGACTTCATGAAGCGAGTACATTCAAAAGAATCTGAAACTGTCTAACCAATAAGTTATGGCTATTTCTATTGCTTAAACGTAATAGGGGTAGCCTTTTTATATTTCTTGAAGAGATTTAGAATCAGCCATATTTAGATATGATATTAGTTATTGTGAATGGTACTGTTATGGTAGAATAGGTAAGATGTTGAGTGAACGGAGGAATGTCTGTGTATAAATATTATGGATTAGCTGCATTTGTCGTTTTACTGGATCAATGGACAAAATGGCTGATTGTGAAAAATATGGAATATGCTGAACGCATTGCTGTATGGGACCCATGGTTTGGTATTTTGTCTCATCGAAATAGAGGGGCAGCATGGGGGATGCTAGAGGGGCAAATGTGGTTGTTTAGTATTGTCACAGTTGCTGTTATCTGTGCGATTGTCTATTTTTATCATAAAGAAGCAAAGGGAAAGCCTGTTTTTCAAGTTGGCTTAATGCTCTTGCTTGGTGGTGCAGTAGGAAACTTTATAGACCGTCTATTTAGAGGAGAAGTGGTCGATTTTGTAGATGTTTTAATTCCAATTATTAATTATGATTTTCCTATTTTTAATGTGGCAGATGCTGCATTAACAATAGCGGTTGTCGTGCTGATGATTGGCTTAATTATGGAAGATAAAAAAGAGAAGAAACAGGTGAAACAATGACGCAAGTAACATATACAATCGAAGAACAGCAGCAAGGAGAGCGCATTGATAAAGCACTTTCTAGCTTACAATCTGAGTGGTCACGCACGCAAATTGGGAACTGGATTAGTGAGGGAGTCATTAAAGTAAACGGTGATGCTGTAAAGGCAAAATATAAGGTTAAAGCTGGTGACATCATCGCTATTGATGTACCAGAAGTGGAAGAATTGGATGTTGTCGCAGAAAATTTAGATTTAGATATTGTTTATGAGGATGCAGATGTTCTTGTTGTGAATAAACCAAAGGGTATGGTGGTACATCCAGCACCGGGCCATATGGGAGGTACACTGGTAAATGGCTTAATGTATCATTGTAAAGACTTATCAGGGATTAATGGTGTACTACGACCAGGAATTGTCCATCGTATCGACAAAGATACATCGGGCTTATTGATGGTTGCTAAAAACGATACGGCTCATGAATCATTAGTCAATCAATTAGTGAATAAAACAGTTACTCGTAAATATATTGCTCTTGTCCACGGGCATATTGCACATGATAAGGGGACAATTGATGCACCGATTGGTCGTGACCAAAAAGATCGCCAAAAACAGGCAGTTGTCGATAATGGTAAACATGCTGTCACACACTTCCAAGTTGTTGAACGTTTTGGTGACTATACGCTGGTGGAATGTCGTTTAGAAACGGGACGTACACACCAAATTCGTGTGCATATGAATTATATTGGCTTCCCACTTGTTGGAGATCCAAAATATGGTCCGAAAAAGACAATCGACTTTGGGGGACAAGTTTTACATGCAGCGACTTTAGGATTCGATCATCCTTCATCTGGAGAATACTTGGAGTTTGAAACACCACTTCCAGCTGATTATGAACAATTATTAAATGATTTACGAAATAGGCATTGACGTATACGAAAAGAAAGTCTATACTAACGACAGTGAATGAACAACATAACTAAATATTCACCTTTAATGGCAGTCCAGAGAGGCTGAGAAGGGACATGTGATAGTGTTGTGGAAATTTGTGCTGCAAATTTTTCCAACATGCTTTTTCAACACGTATACAACCCTCTCAGGCTATTCGCCTCGAGAGGTTTTTTTATGGACACATGGCCGATAATAGATTGAAGAGAGGAGGATACGAATATGGCACAAAATGAATTATTAGATGGCCCATCAATGACACGAGCATTAACACGTATTGCCCATGAAATAATTGAACGTAATAAAGGAATCGATGAATGTATTTTAGTTGGCATTAAAACACGAGGTGCCTTTCTAGCCAGACGTTTGGCGCAGCGAATTGAAAAAATTGAAGGTAAACCGATTCGTACAGGGGAACTTGATATTACACTTTACCGAGATGATTTAACAACGAAACATGAAAACGAACAAGCACATGTAGAACAAGTTGATATCGAGTATCAAGTGAAAAATCAAAAAATCATCTTAGTAGATGATGTACTTTATACAGGTCGAACAGTACGTGCAGCTCTAGATGCTGTAATGGATTTAGGAAGACCTGCACAAATTCAACTAGCTGTTCTAGTAGATAGAGGACATCGAGAGCTACCAATTAGAGCAGACTATGTGGGAAAAAACGTTCCAACTTCTGGCTCTGAGCGCATTGTTGTCAATTTACAAGAAGTAGACGGAGAAGATTGCGTCATTATTTACAAAGAAGACGAACAATAAAGTGAGGAAACAGTATGTCAAATGCAGTTTTAGATATTAAGGATAAACCGACCCCGCTCCAGCTAGTGACATTAAGTTTCCAGCATATGTTTGCGATGTTTGGTTCAACGATTTTAGTACCGCAGTTAGTAGGTCTTAGTCCAGCGATTGCCCTTTTAACAAGCGGAATTGCTACATTATTCTTCCTATTAATTACGAAATTCCAGGTACCGGCTTATTTAGGCTCATCCTTCGCCTTTATTGCACCAATCCTACTTGCTGCAGGTGGTTTAAATGAAGACGGTTCGAGTGTAAACCCAGGCAATGCCATGATCGGTGCTATGGCTGTCGGCATTACGTACGGAATTGTATCCTTAATCATTTGGAAAAGTGGTTATAAGTGGATTATGAAAATCTTGCCACCGATTGTGGTAGGTCCAGTAATTATGGTAATTGGGCTTGGACTTTCTGGTACGGCTGTGAATATGGCAATGAACGTTAATGGAGAGTATAGCTTTTTACACTTCTCAGCTGCTTTAGTTACGGTCTTTACAGCGATCATCTTTACGATTTTCTTTAAAGGAATTTTAAGCACTATGCCAATTTTGATGGGCCTAATTGTAGGTTACATTTACTCCATGATAATTGACATAGTAGACTATACACCGATTGCCAAAGCAAAATTCTTCGCTATGCCTGATTTCTTAATACCGGGTGTGCATTATGAGTTTGAAATAACAACAAAAATTCTACTTATCATGGTACCGATCGTTATTGTAACAATTTCAGAACATATTGGTCATCAACTGGTATTAGGAAAAGTAGTAGATCGGGATTATATTAAAGAGCCAGGACTACACCGTTCGCTACTAGGTGACGGACTTGGCACATTTGTGAGTGCTTTAATCGGAGGCCCTCCGAAAACAACGTATGGTGAGAATATTGGTGTACTAGCCATTACTCGAGTATACAGTATCTACGTTATTGCAGGTGCAGCAGTGGTTGCTATCTTACTATCATTCTTCGGGAAAGCAATGGCCGTAATTGCAACGATTCCAACCGCAGTACTTGGTGGGGTTTCCATCTTACTCTTCGGAATTATCGCAGCAAGTGGCTTACGTATGCTAGTAGATAATCATATTGATTTTGGTAACAGTCGTAACCTAGTAATTGCTTCAGTGATTTTAGTCATTGGTATCGGCGGTGCCAAGTTTGTTATCTCAGAATCATTGAGTGTTGAAGGAATGGCCCTAGCAGCGATTATTGGTGTGCTATTGAATGCCATTCTACCAGGTAAAAAAGAAGCTGATATACCCGTACAATACAATCAAAATAAAGATTCATAGTAGTACCTTTTAATGAATTGTCCAGAGAGGCAAAAAAAGGGAAGTTGTGGACAGGCTGAAGTAGGATGTATGTCTTGCTGTAGTTTGTCACGCCTCCTCATGCCTCGTTGATGACATCAACGGGGCTTTTACTTTATATACAGAGAACGTCATACAAAGACGTTCACGATTCACAACCTAATGGAGGTCACATGATGAAGAACTTATTATCGATGGAACATTTAACAACAGAAGAGATTAACCAAATCCTAGATCTTGCGCAAGCATTTGAAAATGGTGAAACATCATCGTTATCTCGCACACACAAAGTGGCCAACCTATTCTTTGAACCAAGTACTCGTACAAAAACAAGCTTTGAAATGGCAGAATACAAAATTGGCTGTCATGTTATCCCTTTTGATGCAGGGTTTTCGAGTGTTACAAAAGGGGAAACGATGTACGATACTGTCAAAACATTGGAAATGATTGGTTTAGATGCTGTCATCATTCGAGCGTCAGAAGATGAGTATTACAATGAGCTGCTGAATGGTATCAACGTAGCGATTATTAATGCAGGAGATGGTGCTGGGCAACACCCTTCACAATCCTTATTGGATCTTTATACCATCAAAAAAGAGTTTGGCTATTTCGAAGGGTTGAATGTCACAATTGCAGGAGATATCTCTCATAGTCGAGTAGCGAAATCAAATGCAACAGCATTACAAAATTTAGGGGCAAATGTTCATTTCCTTTGCCCAGAAGAATGGTCTGGCGGTTTTGAAGCGCACCATTCATGGGATAATCTGATCGAAATAAGTGATGTCATTATGTTACTACGTGTGCAACATGAACGTCATAAAGTAAATAAAAGCTTCTCAAAGGAAGGTTACCATCAAGAGTTTGGTTTAACAATTGAACGAGAAAAGCAAATGAAAGAATCGGCCATTATTATGCATCCAGCACCCGTCAATCGTGATGTCGAAATTGCTTCTGAGTTAGTCGAGTGTGATCGCTCTCGAATTTTTGAACAGGTGCGGAACGGTGTTTACACACGGATGGCTATTATGGAAACCATTTTAAAGGGGAGAGAATAACATGACAAAGGTACTTCAAAATGTACAAATGCTAGATGAACAAGGTGAATTGAAGACAGTCAATATTGCAATGGCAGACGGAAAGATTACGGCTATTGGTCAAGATGTGACTGTAGCAGGTGCAGAACTGATTGAAGGACATGGTTTAATCGTAGCACCAGGCTTTATCGATGTTCATACACATTTACGAGAGCCAGGATTTGAGCATAAGGAAACCATTGCAACAGGTTCGGCATCAGCAGCAAAAGGCGGCTTTACGACAATTTGCGCAATGCCTAATACAAAGCCAGTACCTGATTCGGTTGAAAACATGCAACTTATCAATGGGCTCATTAAGGACAGTGCGGTTATTCGAGTACTCCCATACGGTTCCCTAACAAAGGATATATCGGGTGAGGTTCGAACAAATATTGAAGAATTAAAAGCATATGGAGCAGTGGCATTCTCAGATGATGGTGTTGGTATCCAGCTAGCCTCAACGATGTATGAGCAAATGAAAGATGCGGCCCAGCACGATATGGTCGTTGTAGCACATTGTGAGGACAACTCATTAATCTATGATGGTGTGATGCATGAAGGAAAGCGTAATAAAGAGCTAGGCCTCCCAGGAATACCTTCCATTTGTGAATCCGTACAAATTGCACGAGATGTACTACTTGCAGAAGCAGCAGGCGCTCGTTACCATGTTTGTCACGTATCGACGAAGGAATCAGTGCGTGCGGTAAGAGATGCAAAGGCTGCAGGAATCCGTGTCACAGCAGAAGTTTGTCCACATCATTTATTACTAGAAGAGATGGATATTCCATCTGATGATGCTAATTGGAAAATGAATCCACCATTACGTGCAACGGATGATAAAGATTCTCTACATGCAGCACTACTTGATGGCACAATCGACTGCATTGCAACAGATCATGCGCCACACACAGTAGAAGAAAAATGCTGCGGTATGGTTGGCGCACCATTTGGTATTGTAGGTTTCGAAACAGCTTTCCCACTACTTTATACACAGTTTGTAGAAACAGGAAAGTGGACGTTAAAACAATTAGTTGATTGGATGACAGTGAAAGCAGCTGAGATTTTTGATCTGCCATATGGCACATTAGAAGTAGGTGCTTCAGCGGATATGATTTTAATTGATATTAAAAAAGAACAAACGATTGATGCAGAAGGCTTTGTATCAAAAGGTCGTAATACACCATTCAACGGCTGGGTGGCAAAGGGTTGGCCAGTACTAACTATTTTTGAAGGCAATATCGTATATCAGGAGGCAGAGTAATGAAAAAACGTTTACTAGTTTTAGAAGATGGCACAGTATTTACAGGTACAGCATTTGGTAGCGAGCGCGCTTCACAAGGTGAGGTTGTTTTCACAACAGGGATGACGGGTTATCAGGAAACGATTTCAGATCCCTCATTCTATGGACAAATTGTCACTTTAACTTATCCTTTAGTTGGTAATTACGGCATTAACCGTGATGACTTTGAATCGATTACGCCAGCCATTCGTGGATTTGTTGTGCGTGAATTAGCTAAAAATCCTTCAAATTTCCGCTGTGATTTAACTTTAGATGATTATTTGACATCAAAGGATATCCCAGGAATTGAAGGGATTGATACACGAAAATTAACACGTATTATCCGTAGTAAAGGTTCGGTAAAAGCGATTTTGACAGCTGCTGATGAAGAAGTAAATGTGGATGAAATAGTAGCACAATTACAAGCAACGCCAGCCATTACGCACCATGTTCGTGAAGTATCACCAAAAGCGGCCTATCCATCTCCAGGGCGTGGTAAACGAGTTGTCCTAATTGATTATGGAATGAAGCATGGGATTTTACGTGAATTAAACAAACGTGATTGTGATGTGCTAGTAGTACCTTATAATACGTCAGCTGAGGAAATTTTAGCTTGGCATCCAGATGGCATCATGCTGTCAAATGGACCAGGAAATCCTGAAGATGTTCAAGAAGGCATTGAAACAGTACGTAGCTTAATTGGAAAAGTGCCAATGTTCGGTATTTGTTTAGGCCATCAAATCTTTTCTTTAGCAAGTGGTGCAAAAGCCTTTAAATTACCGTTTGGACACCGTGGTGGTAACCATCCAGTAAAAGATTTACGCACAGGTCGTACAGATTTAACATCTCAGAACCATGGCTATGCCATCGATATCGAATCATTAAAAGATACAGATTTAGAATTAACACATATCGCGTTAAACGATGGAACATGTGAAGGTGTGCGTCATAAAAAATATCCAATTTTCACAGTGCAATATCACCCAGAAGCATCACCAGGTCCAGAAGATTCAAACCACTTATTTGATGAATTCATCGAAATGATGGAAGTAGAAGCAGGGAAGGGGAAACAACATGCCTAAACGTACAGATATTGAAACTATTTTAGTAATCGGCTCAGGCCCAATTGTTATCGGACAAGCAGCAGAATTTGACTATGCAGGAACACAAGCATGTCTTTCATTAAAAGAAGAGGGCTACCGCGTTATTTTAATCAATTCAAACCCTGCTACAATCATGACAGATACAGAAATTGCAGACAAAGTCTATATTGAGCCAATTTCTCTTGATTTTGTATCGCGTATATTACGTAAAGAACGTCCAGACGCGATTTTACCAACACTTGGTGGTCAAACGGGCCTAAATATGGCGATCGAATTAGACAAATCAGGTATTCTAGATGAGCTTGGGATTGAAATTCTTGGTACTAAATTAGATGCCATCCATAAAGCAGAGGACCGTGATTTATTCCGTAATTTAATGTATGAGCTAGGAGCTCCAGTTCCTGAATCTGATATTATTCATAACTTAGATGAAGCAAAAAGATTTGTTGCGAAAATTGGCTATCCTGTCATTGTTCGACCTGCCTTTACACTTGGCGGTACAGGGGGCGGTATTTGCTACAACGATCAAGACTTAGAAGAAATTGTGACATCGGGTTTAAAATATTCACCTGTAACGCAATGTCTATTAGAGAAATCAATCGCAGGCTATAAAGAAATTGAATACGAAGTAATGCGTGATGCAGCTGACAATGCCATCGTTGTATGTAACATGGAAAACGTTGACCCAGTAGGGATTCATACAGGTGACTCAATCGTTGTTGCACCAACGCAAACATTATCTGATCGCGAAAACCAAATGCTACGTAATATTTCACTCGATATTATTCGCGCATTAAAAATTGAAGGTGGCTGTAACGTACAGCTTGCACTTGATCCATATAGCTTTAATTACTATGTGATTGAAGTAAATCCACGTGTCTCTCGATCATCTGCATTAGCATCAAAAGCAACAGGTTATCCAATTGCTAAACTAGCCGCTAAAATTGCAGTAGGCTTAACGTTAGATGAAATTAAAAATCCTGTAACAGGCTCAACATATGCTTGTTTTGAGCCTGCACTGGACTATATCGTAGCAAAAATTCCTCGCTGGCCATTCGATAAATTCGAATCTGCTAAACGTAATCTTGGTACGCAAATGAAAGCTACTGGTGAAGTAATGGCGTTAGGTCGTACTTTTGAGGAAGCTATGCTAAAAGCGGTTCGTTCTCTTGAGACAGGTCAAGTACACTTAGAGTTAAAACATGCTGAAGAAAATTCAGATTCTTGGATTGAAAAACGTATTCGCAAGGCTGGGGATGAGCGTCTATTCTTTATCGGTGAAGCTTTACGTCGAGGTGTAACAATTGAACAAATTCATGAATGGTCAGCAATCGATCTATTCTTCTTAAATAAATTTAAAAATATTGTGGATATGGAACAAACGCTTGCTGACAATAAGAATGATAAAGACGTACTACGAACAGCTAAACGTTTAGGCTTTGCAGATAAGAAAATTGCTGAGCTTTGGGAAACAACACCAGAAGAATTGTATGCTTATCGTAAAGAGCTTGGTATTATGCCAGTCTATAAAATGGTGGATACATGTGCAGCAGAATTTGAATCAGAAACACCATATTTCTATGGCACATATGAAGACGAAAATGAATCGATTAAGTCAGAAAAACCTTCTGTGGTGGTACTCGGTTCAGGTCCAATCCGCATTGGCCAAGGGGTAGAATTTGACTACGCCACAGTACACTCAGTATGGGCGATTCAAGAAGCAGGTTATGAAGCGATCATCATTAACTCAAATCCAGAAACAGTGTCAACAGATTTCTCAATTTCCGATAAATTATATTTTGAACCATTAACAATTGAGGATGTTATGCATATTATCGACTTAGAACAACCAATTGGTGTTGTTGTTCAATTCGGTGGTCAAACGGCTATTAACCTTGCTGATAAATTAGCTGCTAATGGTGTGAAAATCTTAGGTACGTCTCTTGAGGATATTGACCGTGCAGAAAACCGCGATAAATTTGAGCAGGCGCTACGTGAATTAGATATTCCACAACCTCAAGGAGAAACAGCGGTTTCTACAGAGGAAGCTCTTGCCATTGGTGAGCGTCTAGGCTTCCCAGTGCTTGTCCGCCCTTCTTATGTACTTGGTGGACGTGCAATGGAAATTGTTTATAACCAAGAAGAATTACAGCACTATATGGAAAACGCGGTAGAGGCATCTCCAGATCATCCAGTATTAGTAGACCGTTACTTAACAGGACAGGAAATTGAAGTAGATGCTATCTGTGACGGTGAGAATGTGTTAATACCAGGAATTATGGAGCATATCGAGCGTGCAGGAGTTCACTCTGGTGACTCAATCTCTGTTTACCCGCCGCAAAAATTAACACAGGCACAAAAAGATACATTAGTTGACTATACAACTCGTCTTGCGAAGGGGCTAGGCATCATCGGATTAATGAACATCCAATATGTCATTTCACAAAACGAAGTATTTGTTATCGAGGTGAACCCACGTTCATCACGTACAGTACCGTTCCTAAGTAAGATTACAAATATCCCAATGGCTAATATTGCAACAAAAGCAATCCTTGGCAAATCCATTGTAGAGCAAGGCTATCCAACAGGCCTAGCAGCTGAGCAAAGAGGCGTATTTGTAAAAGTACCAGTGTTCTCATTCGCTAAATTACGACGTGTAGACATTACATTAGGACCTGAAATGAAATCTACTGGTGAAGTAATGGGGAAAGATGCAACATTAGAAAAAGCTCTTTATAAAGGCTTAGTTGCAGCAGGTATGGAAATACGAACAGAAGGTACAGTATTATTCACTGTGTCTGATAAAGATAAGGAAGAAGCGATTGCATTAGCAAAACGCTTCTCAACAGTAGGCTATCGCATTGTAGCAACTGAAGGTACAGCAAAAGCATTTGAAGCAGCAGGCGTACGAACTGATGTAGTAGGCAAGATTGGGGCGAAAGGACAAACATTGATTGACCTTATCCAAAATGGGGAAGCTCAGCTTGTTGTCAACACATTAACAAAAGGCAAGCAACCAGCTCGTGACGGCTTCCGAATTCGTCGTGAGTCTGTAGAAAATGGTGTTCCTTGTCTGACATCTTTAGATACAGCAGAAGCCATGGTACGTGTTATTGAATCTATGACATTTACAGCAGAACAAATGCCAAAAGCGGAGGTAGTACACTAATATGATACGTCAAGAGAAAATGACGGTCGTCTCTCAAAAGCAAATTGCGACAAACATTTTCGAACTGACACTTCATGGTGAACTGGTTCAGGAGATGACTCCTGGCCAGTTTGTCCATGTAAAGGTGTCGGATTCACTGGAGCCGCTTTTACGTCGACCAATTAGTATTGCAAATATTGATAAAGACAACAATGAGTTTACAATGATCTATCGTGCTGAGGGGCGTGGTACGAAAGTTCTGGCAACAAATCGAGAAGGTCAGCTGGTCAACGTACTTGGACCAATTGGGAATGGTTTCCCAGTAGAAGCGGTGCAAGAGGGAGGTACTGCACTACTAGTTGGTGGTGGCATTGGTGTCCCTCCATTACATGAGCTAGCCAAGCAATTGAATGCTCGTGGTGTGAAAACAATCCACGTCTTAGGCTTCCAAACAAAAGATGTCTGCTTTTATGAGGATGAATTTAGTGCACTTGGTGAAACGCATTATGTTACGGTGGATGGCTCGAAAGGTACAAAAGGCTTTGTAACAACGGTTTTAGAGTCGCATGCTCCTGAATTTGATGTTTTTTATTCCTGTGGACCCTTACCAATGTTAAGGGCATTAGAAGGCTTTTATCCTGAAAAAGAAGGCTATTTATCATTTGAAGAACGTATGGGCTGTGGTATTGGAGCTTGCTTTGCATGTGTATGCAAAACAACTGATCAGGTTGAAAAAGACTATGTTAAAGTTTGCTCTGATGGACCAGTTTTCCCGAAAGGAACGGTGGCACTATGAGTCGTTTAACAATTCAAATACCAGGCTTAGATTTAAAAAACCCTATTATGCCAGCCTCAGGTTGCTTTGGTTTTGGTCGTGAATATGCACAGCTTTATGATTTATCTAAACTGGGGGCTATCATGATTAAGGCAACAACGGTCGAAACGCGTGCAGGTAACCCTACGCCACGTGTTGCCGAAACAGCAGCGGGGATGTTAAATGCCATTGGTCTACAAAATCCGGGCATTGAAAAAGTGATGAATGAGGAATTAAAATTTTTAGAGGATTATAATGTGCCCATCATCGCCAATGTTGCTGGAACAGAGACATCAGACTATGTAGAAGTAGCACGCCGTATTTCAACAGCTTCAAATGTTAAAGCGTTGGAGCTGAATATTTCGTGCCCTAATGTGAAATGTGGTGGTATTCAATTTGGAACAGATCCTGCTACTGCACGTGAGCTTGTCAAGGCTGTCAAGGCTGTGTCAGAAGTGCCAGTCTATGTGAAGTTATCACCAAACGTGACGAACATCGTTGATATTGCCCTAGCTGTTGAAGCAGGTGGAGCAGATGGTATTACCATGATTAATACATTGGTTGGTATGCGTTTAGATGAGCGAACAGGTAAGCCAGTCATAGCTAATGGCACAGGTGGACTATCTGGTCCTGCTGTAAAACCTGTAGCAATACGAATGGTTTATGAGGTGTACAAGGCTGTCAATATTCCGATAATTGGTATGGGCGGTGTAACGGAAGCACAGGATGTCATTGATTTTATGTCCGCAGGTGCTTCAGCTGTAGCAGTAGGAACAGCTAACTTTGTTGACCATTTCGTTTGCCCGAACATTATTGAAGAATTACCAGCAAAGCTGGATGCATTAGGTGTAGAACATATAACAGAGATTATTGGAAGGAGCCATCGTTGATGAATACGAAACCTATACTAGCTCTAGATTTTCCAGGAGAAAAAGAAGTATACGATTTTCTTAAAAAATTCGATGAGCCTCTTTTCGTGAAAATTGGAATGGAATTATATATGCAAGAGGGACCTGATATCGTACGCAAAGTAAAGGATTTAGGTCATGATATTTTCCTTGATTTAAAATTACATGATATCCCAAATACAGTAGGCTCTGCGATGAAGGGGCTAGCAAAATTAGGGGTAGATTTAGTCAATGTCCATGCTGCAGGCGGACGTGCTATGATGGAAGCAGCTCTAGAAGGACTTGAAGCAGGAACACCAACAGGCAAAGAACGTCCTGCACTAATAGCTGTTACTCAATTAACATCCACAACAGAAGAACAAATGCAAGCAGAACAAAAGATTGCTCTTTCATTGCAAGAGTCTGTTCTACACTACGCAGGGCTGACAAAGGAAGCAGGCTTACAAGGTGTTGTTTGTTCTGTCCATGAGGCTAAGGCGATTGCTGAGGTGTGTGGAGATGAATTTCTACGTGTCACACCTGGGATTCGTTTAGCTGGAGGTGCTGCACACGATCAAAAACGTATAGCAACACCTGATGGGGCAAAGCGTGATGGTTCATCACTCATCGTTGTTGGCCGTGCTGTAACAGGTGCACAGGATCCAGTAGCAGCATATAAAATCGTAAGTGAATTATGGGAGGCATAAATTATGACATTACAAAATGAAATTGCACACGCTATGTTAAAAGTTGGAGCAGTAGAATTAAATCCTACAGAGCTATTTACATGGGCATCTGGTATTAAATCACCTATTTACTGTGATACACGTTTAACAATTTCCGATCCAGTTATTCGTAAACAATTAGCAAATGGTTTAGCCTCTGTCATCAAAGAAAATTTCGGAGCGACAGAAATTGTAGCAGGAACAGCTACAGCAGGTATCCCACATGCGGCATGGGTAAGTGATATTTTAGAATTACCAATGGTTTATGTACGCTCTAAAGCGAAGGAGCATGGCCGTGGTAATCAAATTGAAGGAAAATACGTAGCAGGACAAAAAGTAGTGGTTGTGGAGGATATCGTTTCTACAGGTGGTTCTTCCATTACAGCAGTAGAAGCATTGCGTGCAGCAGGCTGTGAGGTGCTTGGAGTTGTTTGTGTTTACACATATAATCTTCCACGCGCTGAACAAGCATTTGATGAGGCTGGCATCCAATACGTATCATTAACAAATTTTGATTATCTGATTGAAGCAGCAAATGAATCCGGCGCTATTAAAGAAGGAGATATTCCATTCTTAAAAGAGTGGCATGGAAAATTAAAAGCTGGAGAGCTATAATTAGAAATCTTGTAAAAGTAGTAGTAAAACATAGAGTTACTGGAATATAAAAGAGGGCAAATGCATAGAAACAACTATCGATACTTTTGTTGATAGTTGTTTTTTTGTGTTTTTCGACGTGGTCAAAGGAAAATAAACTTTATTAACTTTTAAGAGAAGTATGGCCTATAGATTAAAAAAATTATAAAAATAATTTATTTTTTTAATGTAATATAAAACACTTCATTTGTTTAGTGCTTTAGTAAATAAAATTATTCATTAATAATAATTAGGAAAATTTAGTATCATTCACTGAATTAAATAAACAATAAAAATCCTTTTATAATCATGTTTTCCAAATAAAAGTAAATTTTGACGTAGTATGTGTGGATCAATTGAGTAGGTTATTATTATTCTAATAAAATAAAAAAATGATACTTTAGGCAAATAAAGTTGAAAATGAACTAATATTCAGTATGCTTAAACGTAAAGTGTCCAATTTGAAATGGTATAGTTGTATGGATTATTTTGTATGTAATATTATGAGAATTATAAAAATTCACTTGATTAAATGTATTATTTCCAGATAAAATAGCATTACGCCTAATTGTCAGAATATTATATACTGATCCAGTTACTATTACATTTGGAAAATAGGATCAATTTTATGTAATAAAGATGTTCTCTTTAAAATTTGATGTTTTTTTTAGCTAATATAATTTTGAAATAGGTTTAACATCTTAGGATCTAATTTTTCGGAATATTGAATCTTATGAAGGAAGTCAAAAGCTAATTTCTTTTTACATCTTTTACTTAAAGAATACATTTTAGACATATGTTTCTGTTGCTTACATAAAGGATGTAGTGATTTTTAGTAAAAAAATTAAAGGTGTGATATTAAATGAGCTTAATGTTAGAAGTGAAAAACCTTAAAACTGGTTTCGATATAGATGGGGATATCTATCATGCTGTTGATGATGTTTCTTTTTCAGTCAAATCAGGTCAAATTATTGGGGTAGTTGGAGAATCTGGATGTGGAAAAAGTGTCATGTCACTTTCAGTTATGCAGCTTCTTCCAAAAGGGATTGGCAAAATTACAGGCGGAGAAATTAAGTTTGAAGGAAAAAACATCGAAAATTATTCTAGCGATGACATGAATAAGATTAGAGGAAAAGATATCAGTATGATTTTCCAAGAACCCATGACATCATTAAATCCCGTTTTTACAATTGGTTCACAAATACAAGAGATTATCTTAAATCACTCTAAAATCTCAAAGGCTGAGGCTAAAAGTAAAGCAATAGACTTATTAAAACAAGTCGGCATACCCAGAGCGGATCAAATTGTAGATGAGTATCCTCACCAATTATCTGGTGGTATGAGACAAAGGGTTATGATTGCCATTGCCATTGCATGTCAACCTAAACTATTAATTGCAGATGAGCCTACTACGGCACTTGATGTGACGGTGCAAGCTCAAATCTTAGAGCTATTAAAGACAATTCAAGCAAAAAATGATATGTCCATCGTACTTATTACACATGATTTAGGCGTCGTAGCCGAAATGTGTGATGAAGTAATTATCATGTACGCGGGGAAAATTGTAGAAAAAACAAATGTAGATAATTTGTTCCACAATCCGCAGCATCCTTATACAAAGCTATTAATGGCTTCTATACCAAGAATCGATGAGGAAGTTGAAAAGTTAACGACCATTCAAGGGATTGTACCTTCGTTGAAAAACATGCCCCAAATAGGTTGCCGTTTTGTGGATAGATGTCCTTCAGCTATGCCTGATTGTAGCAAGGTTACGCCGCAACTTTCCTTTATAGATGATGGACATGAGGTATCTTGTTTACTTTATGAAAGTTGCGATACTAGAAAGGGTGTGAGCTGACAGCATGAATGAAACAATCGTAAAACAAAAAAAGGATAACTTATTAGAAATAATTGATTTGAAAACATATTACCCAATCAAAGGTGGCTTCTTAAGGCATACTGTTGGTCATGTAAAAGCAGTGGATAACATTTCTTTTTCTATTAAAAATGGCGAGACATTAGGGTTAGTTGGAGAATCGGGTTGCGGAAAATCGACAACTGGACGGACAATTTTAAGATTATTAGACTCGACGGATGGAAAAATTATCTTTGATGGTAAAGATATTACAAACTTGAGAGGGAAATCTTTAAGAGATATACGAAAAGATATTCAAATGGTATTTCAGGATCCATACGCTTCTTTAAATCCTATGCAAATGGTAGGAAGCATTGTTGCAGAGCCAATTATGAATTTCAGTAACAAATCATTGAAATCATTAAAAGGCGAGGTAATGGAGCTATTAAGAAAAGTCGGCTTACCTGAAGATGCCTATTATAAATATGCTCATGAGTTCTCAGGTGGTCAGCGCCAGCGTATTGGTATTGCTCGGGCACTTGCACTTAGACCAAAGCTTATTATTGCAGACGAGCCTGTTTCAGCCTTAGATGTATCAGTACAATCACAAGTTCTTAATCTATTAAAAGAACTTCAGGATGAGTTTGATTTAACATTCCTGTTTATCGCACATGATTTAAGTGTGGTCAAGCATATGAGCGATCGAATTGGCGTGATGTATCTAGGAAATATTGTAGAAATAGCTGATAAGGAACATATTTACGATGAGCCATTACATCCTTATACACAAGCATTGATCTCTGCAATACCTGTGCCAGATCCGAGAAAGAAAAATAGTCGTATTGTTTTAGAGGGAGATATACCGAGTCCTGCTAATCCACCATCAGGCTGTCCATTCCATCCAAGATGTCCAAAGGCAATGGCAGAATGTTCATTATCTAAGCCAGCTTTAAAGGAGGTGAAGTCGGGGCATAGTGTTGCTTGTCATTTATATTAAAAACTAAAAACGGAAAATAGTTATTGACAAAAATAAAATTACGGGGGGAAAAAAATGAAAAAATCAGCATTATGGTCATTTATGCTATTGCTAGTTATGGCATTATTTTTAGCTGCATGTAATAATGACTCATCAAAAACAGAGAAGGAAAATGAAAAGGATACAAGCGGGGATACAACGACAACAACAGATGAACCTTCTACAGAGGGTGGCATTGTAACATATGGTACAGATGTTGCACCTGAAGGCGTATATGATCCTGCTTATTCAGGTAGTATTGTAGACAGCTATATTCAAAATTTCACAATGGAAGGTATTTATGATGTAAATGATGACTTAGAATATGTTCCAAACTTAGCTTCATGGGAAATTAGTGAGGATAAATTAACGTATACGTTTACATTCCAGAAGGGTGTAAAATGGCATAATGGTGAGGAATTAACAGCTGATGACTGGGTTTTTGCTTTAGAAACACTTGCGCATCCTGATTATGCTGGACCTCGCTACAATTATGTTGAGGGAATTAAAGGTGCCAAAGCTAAAAAAGAAGGTAAGGCTGACAAAATCGAAGGTATTGAAGTAGTAGATCCATACACTGTAAAAATCACTTTTGAACAAGTGAAAATTAATAATTTAGAAAATCTATGGTCAAATCCAATGCCGAAGAAACATTATGAAGGTATTGCTGTTAAGGATTTAGAGGAGTCAAAGCAAGTTCGTGAAAATCCTGTTGGCTTAGGGCCATTTAAGGTGAAAAAAGTTGTAGATGGAGAATATTCTGAATTAGAGCGTTTTGATGATTACTGGAAGGGCAAACCACAGCTTGATGGTGTTATTGTAAAAGTAATTGACCCATCATTAGCAACTGGTGCATTCCAAAATGGAGAAATTGACATTATGGATATTAGACCACAATCCGTAAAAGAATTAGAAGCATTAGGCAATGTACGTATTGAAGAAACTAATGGTGTGGGCTATTCATATATCGGACTTCGTTTTGGCCATCGTGATAAAGCTACATTAAAAAATGTGGCAGATTTTGATAAATTTAATGCAAAAGAATTACGTCAAGCATTATTATATGCAATTAACCGTCCAGCAATGATCGATGCTTTCTTAGAAGGAAAAGCAACAGTTGCCAACACTGTGATTCCAACTACTTTCTGGACTGCTGCACCAGAGTCAGAACTAAACCAATATGAATTCAACCCAGAAAAAGCAAAAGAGCTATTAGCATCTGCAGGTTATGTAGATAAAGATGGTGATGGTTTCGTAGAAGATCCAAAGGGACAACCATTTAAAATTTCATTTGGTCACTATGCAGGTTCAGCAGCATTTGAAGGACGTGCACAAGCAATTGTTCAATCTTGGAATGATATTGGTGTAAAAACAGAATTAGCGACAGGTAGTTTAATTGAGTTTAACTTATATAATGATATGAAAGATAATGATGATGCAGCTTTAGAAGCATTCTTCGGTGCGTGGAGCACAGGTGCTGATCCAGATCCATCAGGATTATGGGGTAATGACGCTGAGTGGAACTATGGTCGTTGGGTAGATCCTAAAAACCAAGAATTATTGGATAAAGGCTTAAGTGAAGAAGCATTCGACAAAGAAAAACGTATGGCAACGTATGTTGAATGGCAAAAATACTTCAACGAAGAATTACCTGCACTTCCTTTATGGGAAAACTTAGATTTATATGGTATTAATAACCGTTTACAAGGTGTTCATGTCAACGCTGTTGGCTTCCAAACGGATGTTTATAAATGGCATATTAAAGAATAAGCTATTGTGTACTTTAATTCTTGCTAACTAAGTCCTTGAAAAGAGGACTTAGTTAGTAAATTTATAGATAAGGAGACGTTACATGCTTCAATATACACTTCGACGACTACTTGGCATGATCCCATTGTTACTCCTTATTTCGTTGGTGGTATTCTTTTTAGCGAAAATGATGCCAGGAGATGCATTTGCTGGTGAAATTGATCCTTCTAATACGAATCCACAATATATCGAAGAAATGAGAGAAAAATTAGGCTATAACGATCCTATTATCCAGCAATACGGTAGATGGATTGTTAATTTTATGCAAGGGGATTTTGGTAAATCAACTGTTTATAAGAAACCAGCAGTAGAAATTATTGCGCAGCGTATACCTAATACCATATTTTTAGCCCTAACATCGTTAATTTTTACCTACATATTTGCATTTATCATGGGCATGTATGCTGGTAGAAAACCCTATACACTTGGGGATAATTTGATTGCAACGTATAATTATCTAGCTTTAGCCATTCCGTCATTTGTTGCGGGAATTGTAGCCATTTACTTTTTCTCGTTCAAGTTAGGTTGGTTCCCATTTAACGGATCTGTTGGTGTCGGGCTAGAGCCTGGAAATTTGGACTACTATATAAGTAGATTCCACCATGTTTTACTACCTGCGCTTATATTAGGATTGATGGGAACAGCATCCTATACACAATTTTTGCGGAATGACATTATTGAAAATAGTAGAAAAGATTTTGTAAGAACTGCGAGAGCAAAGGGAACAAAAGAATCGAAAATTTATAACAAACATATTTTACGAAATTCTATTATTCCTCTTATTACGTTCCTTGGGTTTGATATCGCAACTTTAATTAGCGGTGCGGTAATAACAGAAACAATCTTTACGTATCCTGGAATAGGTGCTCTCTTCCTTGAATCAGTTGGAAGAAGGGATTATGCAGTCATGATGTCGATCACAATGTTACTTTCGTTTTTAACACTTTTTGGAAATTTAATAGCGGATTTATTATATGGTGTAGTAGATCCACGTATTAGATTGGATTAAGGAGGGGGAAATATGACATTGGTAACGGATCAAGAAGTTTTAACGCCAAAATCGCCAAAGAAAAGCCCCTCGCCATGGGTAATTGCGAGACGAAAGTTCTTTAAAAATAAACTAGCCTTGATTAGCCTTATATTTCTACTGATCGTTATTATCTTATCGTTTCTAGCACCATATATTACAACTAAAGATATTGTCCGGGTGGATTTTACCCAAATAAGTAAACCACCCTCTAGTGAAAATTGGTTAGGAACAGATACAAATGGACGAGATGTGTTTACAAGAATGCTCTATGCTGGTAGGTCCTCCTTAACAGTGGGATTAAGCTGTATGTTCTTTATTGTTTTAATTGGAACTACAGTCGGCGCCATTTCAGGGTACTTTGGTGGAAAAATAGATCAAATACTCATGAGATTTACAGATTTTATCTTAATGTTTCCATTTATGATTTTTGTAATTGTTTTAAATCAAATTCTAATTGGAAAAGTATCTGGTCTATGGACTTTGATTTTTGTTATCTCACTGTTAATGTGGGGATCAGTTGCAAGGATTGTACGAAGTAGGGTGCTTGCTGAAAAGGAAAATGAGTATATATTAGCAGCTCAATCAATAGGATGTAAATCATCAAAGATTATTATGAAGCATTTACTACCTAATGTTGCTTCGACAATTATTGTACAAGCAACATTGCTGATGGCTGTAACAATCGTCGCTGAATCTGGTTTAAGCTTTTTAGGGTTAGGCGTACCAGCAGATACA
Organism: Lysinibacillus sp. GW823-FHT02G10; assembly: GCF_058797135.1. NCBI lineage: Bacteria > Bacillati > Bacillota > Bacilli > Caryophanales > Bacillaceae > Lysinibacillus > Lysinibacillus sp. GW823-FHT02G10. The sequence goes on along the minus strand of NZ_JBXAJI010000003.1, from coordinate 38,283 downwards.
CCAAGTTGGGGGAATATGCTGTCCGAAGCTAGAAACTCAGAGGTATTAAAGGAGAAGCTTTGGATGTGGGTGCCTCCTGCAACAGCTATTACACTAGTAATTTTGTCCATTAATTTTATCGGAGAAGGGTTAAAGGATGCATTAAATCCAAAATCTAGAAGGTAATTAAAAAATGGATATTAAATAAGTGACAAGAAAATAGGGCACCTTTAAATGTAAAAGTAATCACATTTAAAGGTGCCGAATTTTATAAAGGATAATAGTTTAATACATAGTAATATTGATTGTCCTTACAGAGAAGATAGTGACCTGGAAATAATGATTAGAGACCAACTATTATGGTCTAATCACACAAGGCTTTGGACTGTGGCATGGACCTGGATAGGCAGATGCTGTGGTAGAACCAACACTAATTAATACGATTGTAAAACAACATGTAGCAAGAAGAAGTTTCATACTTTTTTTCATTGAATACACCCCTTTATTCGTGTTAACTCTATCATAATATATTCCTTAAAATATTTAAACTAATTTTACATAAATGGTATTTATTAACTAATTATTTTATGTAAAATAAAAGAATGAAGGGAATTATAGTCTACTAAAAGGTAGTAAGTTTATTTAGGTTTAGTCTGATGGGGATATTGGGTAATAAAAGAAGTAAATTAAAAAAACTCCCATCACAGTTTTTATACTGTCGATAGGAGTTATAGCTTTTAGCGATTAGCAACCCAAGTTTTTACTAGATCAGCAGTACCATAAACATAATGCTGGTCACCTACTTCATGGTAGGTTGCACTTTCGTCAACCTCTGTATGCTTGTACTGAATACGTTGACGGCGCTTCTCTGACATTGGATCAGGAAGTGGGATAGCTGATAATAAAGATTTTGTATACGGATGAACAGGGTGATTGTAGATATCATCTGCTTTACCGATTTCCATGATTTTACCACGGTACATTACAGCAATACGGTCACTGATGTATTTTACCATAGATAAGTCATGGGCAATGAAAAGATATGTTAAGCCACGTTCTTTTTGTAGTTGTTTTAGTAAGTTAACAACTTGCGCTTGGATAGATACGTCTAGCGCAGAGATTGGCTCATCCGCAATGATAAACTTAGGATCTAAACTTAGTGCACGGGCAATCCCAATACGTTGACGTTGACCACCAGAGAATTCGTGTGCGTAACGATTCGCGTGCTCTTTGTTTAAACCAACAGCTTCAAGTAGCTCTTGAATTTTTGCACGACGTTCTTTTTTATCCTTGTAAAGGCCATGAATATCAAAGGCTTCACCAATGATCTCACCAGCCGTCATACGAGGGTTTAAAGAAGCATAAGGATCTTGGAAAATCATTTGCATTTGACGGTTAAATTTCTTTAACTCATTTTTAGATTTTTTTCCATGGACATTTTCACCATCGAAAACAATCTCGCCACCTGTAATATCATATAAACGAATAATTGAACGACCAGTTGTTGACTTACCACAACCTGATTCACCCACAAGACCAAGTGTTTCACCTTCGTAAACATCGAAGCTGATACCATCTACAGCTTTGATAGGGTTACTTGGCGAACCAAAATGCTGCTGTAAATTTTTGATTTCAAGAATTTTTTTCGCACCAATTTTAGTCATTTTCTTGTGCCTCCTTTGCTAAATACCCTTCAATACGTTTAGCAACCGCATCTGGAAGAGGAATCTTTGGTGCATCAGGATGCAACAACCAAGTCTTTGCAAAATGTGTTTCACTTACTTGGAACATTGGTGGCTCTTGTTCATAATCAATGGCCATAGCATACTCGTTACGAGCTGCAAATGCATCACCCTTAGGTGGATTCGTCAGATCTGGTGGTGAGCCTGGAATCGTACGTAATAGCTCATCAGTATCATTATCTAAATCTGGCATTGAACCAAGTAAACCCCATGTGTAAGGATGCTTTGGATTATAGAAAATATCATTTACAGTACCATATTCAACGATTTGTCCAGCGTACATTACTGCTACACGGTCAGCGATATTCGCCACTACACCTAAATCGTGTGTAATGAAAATGATAGATGTTTTCGAGTTTTTCTGAATTTCTTTCATTAATTCTAAAATTTGCGCTTGAATGGTTACGTCTAGAGCTGTTGTCGGCTCATCTGCAATTAATAGCTTAGGATCAGCTGCAAGGGCAATGGCAATAACAACACGTTGACGCATACCACCTGAAAATTCATGTGGGTATTGGTTATAGCGTTTTTCAGGGAAGGGGATACCTACCTGTGTTAAAAGCTCAATCGCACGTTTTTTCGCTTCATTTTTAGAAACTTTTTTGTGTTGCAAAATTACTTCAGTTATTTGACGTCCGACCTTCATTGTTGGGTTCAAACTTGTCATAGGGTCTTGGAAAATCATTGCAATTTCATTTCCGCGTACTTTAGACATTTCTTTATCAGTTAATGGAACTAAATCACGACCATTAAATAAAATTTGTCCTGACTCATAAATACCAGGTGGCTGTGGAATTAGTTTCATTAATGCATTACTCGTAACACTTTTACCAGAGCCTGATTCACCTACTATAGCGAGTGTTTCACCCTCCTTTAAATCAAAGTTAACACCACGTACAGCACGGACAAGCCCTGCATAAGTTTTAAAGTTAATTCTTAAATCTTTTACTTCTAGAATTGTTTTACTCATTTCGGCCACCTCCTTATTTACGTAGTTTTGGATCTAGAGCGTCACGTAAGCCGTCACCAACTGCGTTAAACGCAAAGATTGTTAGTGAGATAAATACTGCTGGGAAAATCAAGCGCCATGGAGCATTCGCAATGGCTTTATTACCATCAGAGGCCATTGTACCCCAAGAAGCTGTCGGAGCAGGCACTCCAAGACCAAGGTAGCTTAGGAATGATTCAGTGAAAATAGCAGATGGAATTGTTAACGTCATCGTTACTAAGATTGCACCAAGAGCATTCGGAACTAAGTGTTTAATAATTAAATGGCCTGTACTAGCACCTAATGTACGAGCAGCAAGAACATATTCTTGATTTTTAATAGATAATACTTCACCACGAACGATACGGGCCATGTTAATCCATCCAGTGATGGACAGGGCAATAATCATTGGGAATAAACCAGGTTGCATAACAACTAAAAGTACGATTACTACTAAAAGGTAAGGTACAGCTGTTAAAACGTCAGCAATACGCATCATGATGTTATCAACGCGACCGCCTGCTAAGCCTGAAATACTTCCCCAAATAACACCGATAATTAAGTCAATAATCGCTGCTGCAATTCCGATAAATAGGGAAATACGAGCACCTTCCCATATACGAACGAAAATATCACGACCAAGGTCATCCGTCCCAAACCAAAATTGTGCAGAGGGTGGTGCATTGTAAACACCTAGCTGATCACTTGACTTGTATTGAGATAGCATTGGTGCGAAGATAGCCATTAAAATAACAATGATTAAAATAATTATCCCAATAATGGCCATTTTATTATGAGAGAAACGGAGAAATACTTCTTTCCAAAAGGAGACTGATTTATCAGCTAATTTTTCCGTTGCTTCATGATTTCCACCAACAATTTTAAACTTATTTTTTTCAATTTGTTGCTGTGTCATTATTTTTTCGCTCCTTTCAGTTTAATACGCGGATCAATCACACTGTATAGAATATCAACGATTAATACCGCAAATAAAAGGATGATGGAATAGAATACCGTCGTACCCATGATTACTGTATAGTCACGGTTTGTAATACTTTGTACAAAGTGTTTACCTAAGCCAGGAATGGCGAAAATATTTTCAACAATGAAACTTCCAGTTACAACAGCAGCTGATAATGGACCAAGGTATGTGACAACAGGTAGTAGGGCATTACGTAATGTATGGCGGAAAACGACCGTCCATTTTCCAATACCTTTTGCACGAGCCATTTTTACATAGTCACTATTGTTTTGTTCAAGCATACTTGAACGTGTTAATTTTGCGATAAAGCCCATATGTGAAAACGCAATCGCAAGAGCTGGTAAGATGCTATAGCCGAACCCCTTCCAACCACTAACTGGGAACCAGCCTAGCTTAAAGGATAAGAAATACTGCATTAAACCAGCTAAGATAAATGAAGGTACTGATATACCGAGCACCGCAAATGTCGTTGCCAAATAATCCGGGAACCTATTATGATATAGCGCGGAAACTACGCCAATTAAAACTCCGAATCCAACTGCTAATAGCATAGCTTCAATCCCTAATGTTAGTGAAACTGGGAAACTTTCGGTAATCATATCATTTGTAGAACGCGCTTTGTATTTCATTGATTCGCCGAAATTAAAAGAGGCCGTATCGATTAAATAATCTTTATATTGAATATACCAAGGGTTATTTAATCCATACGTTTCGTTTAACTTCTCCTCGATTTGAGGTGGGAAATTACGTTCACTCGCAAATGGACTACCGGGAGCAAGACGCATTAAGAAAAACGTAGCGGTTACGATGACGAAAAGAGCGAGAAGTATATACATCAGCCTTTTCAAAATATATTTAATCACATAAAACTCCTCCTTCTATTTGTCAATTTTCAGATAAATATATTCCTTCATATGCCTTCGGATTTTAAAAAGAGCTGACTCGTGTCAAATGACCACGAGGCAGCTCTTTTTTTAGAGCCTATTAAGAGTGATAGAATTAATTATTCAGCGATTTTAACATCTTTAAGCTGAATATTACCAATTCTATCGGGAGACATATTTTGTACTTTATCATCTATTACATATAAATTAGTATAGTAATAGATTGGTCCAACTGGGAATTCTGTCATAGCAACTGCTTCAGCTTGTTTCAAAATTTCAGTACGTTTAGCAGTGTCTAATTCTGTAACAGATTTTTTAAGTAAATCTTTATATTGTGCATTTTCCCAACCAGTATCATTGTTACCGTTTTCAGCAGTATCGTACATTTCTAGGAATGTGTAAGCGTCATTGTAGTCGGCAATCCAACCCATTCGACCAACCTGGTAATCTAATTGGTTAAGTTTTTCTAAATAAACTTGCCATTCAGAGTTATCAAGGTTTACTGAAATTCCAAGATTTTTACTCCATCCTTCTTGAATAAATTGCGCGATAGCTGCATGTCCTTCACTTGTATTAAATGAAAGGTTGATGCTGATTTCTTTTGGATCAGAAATACCAAGCTCTTTCATACCAGCTTCTAGTGCAGCTTTGGCACCTTCAATATCATTATCTTTATAATAACCGCGATCTTCTTCAAATCCAGAAATTGCAGATGGAACCATACCTAAAGCTGGTTTTTGTTCACCTTTAGTAACATTATCAATTAAGCTTTGACGATCGATTGCTAATGTTAGTGCTTTACGAATGTTAGCGTTTCCAGTAATTTTGTCTTTAGTGTTAAATTTGTACCAATAAATAGCTGCATAGTCTGCAATTTGTAATGAGCCGTCAGCTTTAAACCCATCTATTGCATCAAGAGCTACTGTTTGGTATGGAGAACCTAAGTAGTCAATTTCTCCATTTTTAAACATTGTTACCGCAGTAGCTTCATTCTCAACCATACCGATATTAACTGTTTCAAGATCTACATTTTCAGCATCCCAGTACTCTGCATTTTTCTTGAGTACGATTGAATCGCTGTGTTTCCAAGTATCTAAAACGAAAGGTCCATTTGTTACATAGTTTTCACCAGCATCTGTATACCATTCGTCGTTACCTTCAACTACTTTATGGTTAACAGGTGCATATGTTTTAAAAGCAGTTAATTCTAAGAAGTAAGCAGTTGGACTTGCTAATGTAACTACTAAAGTTTTATCATCTTCAGCTTTAATTGCTACATCATCAGCAGAACCTTCACCATTGTTATAAGCTTCAGCACCTTGAATTGGATAAAATACAGAAGCATATTCTGATAAGTTTTCAGGATTTAAAGCCCATTTCCAAGCGTATTCGAAGTCACCAGCAACTACTGGATCTCCGTTTGTCCATTTTGCATCACGTAAATGGAAAGTGTAAGTAAGTCCATCTTCACTTACATCCCATTTCTCAGCCATAGCTGGAGTTGGTGTACCATCTTTGTCTAAACGAGTTAGACCTTCAAAAATGTTAATTAAAACAGCGCTAGATGTTGAATCTGTCGCAAGTTGAGGATGTAAAGATGGTGGTTCAGAAGTTACAACTAAGTTTAAGTTTTTAGAAGCTGTCCCAGATGTACCTGAATCTTTACTATCGTCTTTTGATGTGTCAGACGAATCTCCTCCACCAAAGCCACATGCAGCAAGTACTAGAGAAAATACTGCAAGGACCGTTAGTAATAAAAACTTTTTGTTTTTATTCATGTGAATCCCCCTTATACAATTTTTAAGCCTTTTTTGAAGCTCCTATTTAATATACCAAAAAAATCATTGTGCACAAAATAAAAAAGATTCAAATTTATATAGTATTATCTGACTTTTATAAACTTAATAACTTTCTTTGGTCTATTACATTAGTAGAGGAAAGTATCTAAATGATGAAAATTTGATTTAAAATAGTTAATAGCATCAAAAATAAAACAAAATAAAATAAATGATTTACTATACTAAAAATTCGTATTTTTTTGATAATATTATTAGACTTACAAAAATGATTCTAAAGTCATAGATGTAATACTTTGAGAGATCTACGTCGTTTTGTAGAAAATATATGTAATACTAAGTTATTTAGTTTTTTATAAAGTGATTTTACTTATTTTCATACTGGAAAATTATCTGTTAATTTTATAAAAGAGCATTATTCTATTTATCTTATACTAAGAATTTGAGAATATTAAATATATAAAATATAAAAAGTATTAAATAAAGTATACCCTAAAAGTTAGACACTGGTTATTTCATTAGGCAGTAGTTAGTGCATGGGTTTGATGTTGTAATTGACTCATGCCTAATAATTTTGCCTTTATCCTTTTTATTTTGTAATACGTTATATACTATTCTAATTCAATTTTAAAATGGTCTATACTTTCAAATTTTTGAAGTATAAAAACTCATACTTCATCATCCCGAATAAATAATCCATTACAGAGTTATTGTCATAGTTTTTCCTTTAAGACATTTTTTAGAGAATAAATTCTTGATTGAAGCATATGAAAATATTACTTCATTTGACAGTGCTAGCCTTGATCCGAGTGAAGAGAAGCTGATGGTCTTCTGGTAGACGTTCTAAAGTTAAATCTAAAATCTCTGAAAAAATGAATAAGTGGATCTAGAGCCAAATGTGTACTTAATAATTACACTATTAAATAAATCTAAAACAGGTGATAATTATAATTTTTTGCAAAATCCGTCATTATATATTACCCATTTTTCATTCGGTGCATCCGTTGTAATTAGCGGTTTAAATTATTTGGCGCAATTTTACGGACTGTCCCTTTATAGGATTTAGATTATTTCATACGTACAAGAAACTTTAAACCAAGTTCTTTCATGATGCGTTGGATCTTCTTGTGATTCACGTTCTTCCCAATGAATAGAATCTTTGTATTAGCTGTTCACATATAGATTCTTAAGATACCCTCAATAAATTGGCATTCTATTTGCAATTACTTTCCTTTATAAGTCTCCAGTTTGTAACTAGTTGGTATTATTTTTCATGACATTCCAAATTTTGGATTAGAATCGTATCGTAAGAATACCAGGTTTCGAATTTTGAAAACAACAAAATTAAAAACACAATAAGTACATGTAAAGATAAAGATCACAAAAGTATCAACTAGAATATTTTTTATATGATTTTTCTAATTCACCTAAAAAATTAAACACTTAGTCAAATATAGAAGTTAAGATTATTTTTACTAAACTATATTTACCAAAATAGATTTATTATGTAATATAGTGGAATAAGGGAGGTGTTTATAATGGCTAATGTAAAAAACGGTAAACTAGTAAGTTTGAACTTCAAGGGTTCTCAATTTGGAGAAGGAGTAATTTTTGAACCTACTAGAACTGCAAATGAACAGGGTAGTGGAGGTTCCGGAACAGTAGTTAATTGTTTGGCTTGTTGTTGTATTCTGAATTGCAGTAGTGGTTGCGGTTCGTCAAACAAAATCCAAGTTTATAGATAAGAGAGAATTAAGCGATGAATACTAAAACGATTTTGTTATTTCATAATAATTAAGATAATAATTTAGTGGTTGAAAGAAATAAATATATTATAAATATTTACAAAATTTACACTATATTGTAAAATCTATCTCTAGAAAGGAGGAGATGAAATGGCAAATGTGAAAAATGGTAAATTAGTAAGTTCAAGCTTTATTGGCTCTGAATTTGGAGAAGGAGTAATTCTTGAACCAACTAGAACTGCAAATGACCAGGGAGGCGGCACATGTGTAAGTGCTTGTTCATGTGCATGTGTAGATAACCTGCCGATACATCCGACGAAATGTACAGGATCAGGATGTGGTTCGTCCAATAAAATCAAAATCTATAAATAAAATTATTAGTCGAATATTCAGATATTAGATAGGGTTCGATAAAATAATTTGAAAAGTAGAAAGAGTAAATCAACATAATAAATATGTATATATTTACAGAAAAATACTTAATTTTTATCCCGAGAAAGGTGGAATTAAAATGGCAAATGTAAAAAATGGTAAAGTAGTAAGTTCAAACTTCATGGGCTCTCAATTTGGAGAAGGAGTAATCCTAGAGCCAGTAAGAAATGCAAATGAATCCGGTGCTGGTGGCGGATGTATAAATAATACATGTGCATGTATAGGTGGAAGTACATGTGTGTTTGTGTGTGCATCATGTAATGGGAACGGTAATGTAGGATCAGGTTGTGGTTCTTCAAATAAAATCAAAGTTTATCGTTAGTCTTCTTTAGAGATGAGCATTTTTTAATGCTTATCTCTCTATGCTTTATGATCTTATTTTATAAACCAGATTAGTTGTTTCCAGCAATATTAAATTATATAAGAGGAGTCTTACTTATGAGTGAATCACAATTATTAATAAAAGAAGAAATATATATTATTAAGAAATTTTTAATACATCTTATTAAAGAAAATTTAATAATACAGACGCCTACAGGAATAACAAAAGTTTCTGACACTAGAATGATCAAATTAATTAAATATTGGGATACAAATTTAGTGAGAAAATTCACGAAAAAAGAATTTGAGGAAGTGTTTGAAGAAGATACAGAAGCTGCTATAAGTTTTTTAGAAAACTATCAGTTAATAGAAAAAGAAAGAGAGAATGAAATTAATGTTAAAGGAATAACAGTAATATCAGATGGCGAGGATTTTATTAGCAATGTGTTATTAGAAAGATTAACTAATCAATTTCAAGATAGACTTTCTATAAAGTGTGTTTCTCCACATAATTTTTGTAGTGAGTTTTTTGAAGATCAATTTATTATTTATATTCAAACAAAGTACGACAAAAAAAGAGTTAAAGAGTTCATGGAAATTCAAAGACATCTAAAAAACTCAGTAACTTTAATGGGATATACATATTCTACTAATTTCTATTTAGACTGTTTATATGATCCTAAGTGGAAGCTTCCTTGTCATAATTGTCATGTAGGGCATATTCAATCTAATTTTTACTCTGAAGAAGACAATGAAATGAGTTATCAATTAATGGTTGAACTTTTGTATCAAGAGTCTGAAGATGCATTTATAAGGGGAATTCCTTTAACTTCTCTTCAGGAAATAAATATAGCTTGTTTAGTTTTAAATAAGGTTACTGAATATCTTGGAGATTTAAATGAATCGTCTATCCATCAACAAAATATGAATAAGAGTACAATGTTGAATTTAAAAACGTTAAAAAAATACGAAGATACATCAATTTATTGGGAAATGTGTGACTGCTATGAAGAATAAAGAATATAACGAAAAAATTTTAAAACGATTATGTGACAATAAATACATGGAAAATTTACAGGATAACTTAATATCCGGTAAAGAATTGGACGAAATAATAAAATTTCATCAAATGACAACATGGCAAGTTCCATTTAAAGTAAAGGCGAATTCTAATGAGTTAATAAATTGGATGTTTTTGGCGGAAAACGTTTCTTCATATCCCTTAATAGTGGAGGAGACTGTAAAATTATCATCTAGAACAACGGATTTAAATAGGGGCAAAAAAAGCCATAGAGAATTTAAAGATGACTATATATTTCAATATGATCAATTTAGTGATATATTATTGAATTCATTTGGTAAGAGAGAAGACGGCCATAAAAATTACCCATCAGGTGGCGCGTTATATCCAGTTATTCCTTTACTAGTTGTGATCGATATAAAATGCCTACCATTTTTAAAAGAGCCTGGGGTATATATATATGATTCAACTGATCATCAATTACTTTTATTAACAAAGTTTACTAAAGAAAAAATAATAACTTATAAAGATAGTCTTGGTATTGAGGGTAAAGATATACCTAATTTGGCAATTGCTTATATGGTTGATATAGGTAAATCAGTAACTAAATACAAAAAAAGAGGATATAGGAATGCTTTAATAGAAGTAGGATTAATGGCGCAGAATTTCAGAAATGAACTATGGAAATATGATGATTTAGGAGAATGTTGTTGGTCTAGTTATAATGATAATATGTTAGCGTTTAATTTAGGGCTTAGTCCAAGATTAGCTCCTATTTTAATGATGCAATGGTTTGGAGCCGTCTTATGATATTTATAACTGAGGATAAGAAAAGATTTGGTACAAGAAAAAAAAAGTTTATAAATGAGCAAATGCATGAGTCCATTTCAGTAATTGGTGCAATTGTTAATAATGGTTATAAATCGCCAACCAACTGTGGAGGTGTCGCAGAAAATAAAAAACTAGCCCAAATAAAAAGTTTGGCTGAATCAATAGAAAGAAGAGCATTAGGTATAAATAATTATGAAGAATGGTCCACTATCAAAGCATTCGACTTAATAAATAAAAAAGTGGAAGAAGTGAAAGCTACATCAATCCTATATAGTTTGGTGGAGCCATATGCAGATACAACTGGTACTGCTGCACATACTATTAGTAATAAGGCGATATTTAATGCAGTGACTGAACTATTGGAAAAGAATGCTGTCTTTTTATTTTGGTATGGTAAAAGAGGAATAAAATTTGAAAGTAATGTTAACACAATATATACAACTTATCTTCAAAAACAAGGTTATGAAATTCATTTTTTTTTGATAAATGAGTTTTCTCCTCTTAGCGTTGTAATAACATTAGCTGTTTCTTCCGACAATCCATTAAACTATAAATTCGGTATAGGATCCGGTTTACTTTTAAGTGACGCCATAATGAAATCTACTTCCGAAGCATATTTATTAGGGAACTACTATGAATCATTGCTTTATACTTTTATTAATGGATTTAGTTATTCCGAAGAATTAGATAAATTCTATGATAAAGATACATTGCAATATATTTCAAGTTTAATAAAAGTACCAACTATAAGCCGAGAAAGTATTAGTGTAAAAGAAGGTAATATTACTTATGAAGAATTATACAGTATGCTACCTTCATGGATAGAACAATTATTAATATGTATTTTACCTCAAAAAATTAATGATAAATTCATAGTCGTAAAAGCAATTTCTAGCCAATTATATAACCATATCCCTAAAAAGGAATATCTTAATTTAAGTAAATCGATTAATATAAAAACTATTAATATTACTCCAGATGAATTCGAAAAAATACCAAATTGTCCTATAGTCTAAGGAGTGTAAATCATGAATGAATCACCTTTTTTATTAAAACATTTTAGAGTAAGAAGTAAAGTATTTTTAGATTCTTATATATTTGCAGAGACGAAATCTATTGAAAAAGCAAAGGGATTTGGATTGAGATATAATAAAATTTCTGCAATAAAGGCAGGAATTGGTGAACATATTGAGAGAGTTTGTTCTGCTTCTAATTTCACAAAACAATTGAGTGTTAACTCGACCCCAGTAATGGATTGTTTTGACTTAATCACAGGTGAATTTGCAAAAGTGCAGGCAGATAAAATATTCTTAAACTTTGATTTACCTATGTTTAAGGGTTTAGACACAAGAAACTGGTACAATGACTCTTGTGGACTTGCTTCCCATATAACAAGTATCGATGCTATAGAGGGGGGCTTAAAAGAATTTATAGAGCGTCAATCATTGGTAATTAATTGGTTGACAAGAAGTCCAGGTGAAAAAATTTCATTTGAATATCTAAAAGAAAATAAATTCCTAAATACAAAATTGACAAGTTTATTAAAATATGCTGAAAATATGTCGGATACTATTTTTTCATTTAATATCTCCATTATAGAAGGCATTTATGTTATTTTCACAATTGGAACTAAAGGAAATGCCTTTTCAGCAGGAATAGGTACTAATTGTCTCCTAGAAAAAGCTATTGAAAATAGTTTGAATGAATATTTAATGATTTTAGAATCCAGTATTATTGGTCTAGAAAATCCAGAGATGTTTAAAAATAGTACAGAGAAATATGTTGTAAATTTTTATACTCTAAAGGTTAAAGATTTTATAGAGTCTTATAGTTATTTATTAGAGGGAGAAGATATATTATCGGAGTTCTCCTATCCATCTTCCAAAACTAACATGGAAAGTTTAATTTTAAATTTAAATGAAAATTATGGATTAAATATATATGCGTGTTATTTACCTCATCCTCTAAAAAGCATTAATACAAAGGTTGTTAAGGTATTTTCGCCAGATGGTTTTCCTAGTATTGATACAGAAAGATATGATCCGGAAGAATTTGGTATTTCTGATTATTTAATTGGAAAAAAATTTTATAATAAATATAAATCTATCCCATTTGCTTAAAAATGGTTGTTTATCTTAGATTAATTCGTAATCGGTAAATAAATTAAATCATGCACTCTTTTGATATTAATTAGTCATAATGTTCAAAAGAGTTTTTTGTTCTTTTATTAGATTTATTTAATTCGCATTTGGATAAGATCACCTATGTAAATAAAATAAGAAATAGTTAAGTATTTATCATTCGGACCAATTGTCTCAAAGAATAATCATGACTTTCCTCTTTGGAACCTATAAATAAGTTTAAACATCTTCGAAGTATTCTTGTTGTAGAAATACAAAATATTAAACATGTTATCTAAGCAATTAATTAGGAGAAGAATAATAATGTATATTAAAGAATTTATTAGAAATAAATTATTAATAATTTTTATAATTTTGATTTTTGGTTTATTATCGTTGGGTATTTATTTGTATATCCCTACTGCTAATAAAAATATTATTGATGAGGGAATATATAGTGGAAATCACAATAAACTCTTAGTTACAGTCGTTATTCTTTTTTTTAGCTTTGTTTTCTCCGAATTATTATTAGCATCAAAACAAGTATTTTTAACATATATAGAGAATTTATATAGTTTGTTTATTAGAATCAATATACATAATAAAGTAAGGAACTTGAAAGATATTGATCAATTTAGTAATTCACAACTCATTTCTTATCATATTAATGATGTGAATATTGCTAAGCAAAAGATAAGAAGAAAACTTGATAATATTATTAGTTGTATAGAAGTTCTAATTATTTGCACAATTGTATCATTAATTAATTTAAAGTTTTTAATTATAGTCTTATTAATAATACCGATATATGCAGTTTTACCAAAAATTCTTGGTAGCAAAATTACATCACAGTCAATATTAGTTCAAGAACATTTAGCCAAAATAACTGATAGACTTACTAATAGTTATAGTATTTCAAAAGAAATAAGAATATATCAAAAAGAAAATTGGGATTATGATAAAACGGAATCATCGTTCCGAAAAATTATTAAACCCATAGTTAAATTAGATTTATTCTATAATCTATACGTGATAGGAAATATATTATATTCCGGATTCTTGTGTCTAATATTTTATTTTGGTGCTGTTTTAGTACAAGAGAATAAAATAACGATCGGTACTCTTTTTGCTTTAACAACATATATTGGATATATAGCTAGACCAATTCAATCTATCGTTCAAAATTTTGCACAACTTAAAACTATAGATGTTTCTGAAAAGAGAATAAAAGAAGTTCTTGAAAGTACAACAATACTTGATAATAGTTTATCTACTAGAAATCTTGAGTATAATCAAATAGAATTTAATAATGTTTATTATACAGTCGATAATTTCCATATATTAAAAGGTATATCTTTTGTTGTGAAAAAAGGAGAATTTTTAGGGATAACTGGAGTGAGCGGGAGTGGAAAGACTAGTATTCTAAATTTAATGGCTAAATTAGCTAGAGTAACGAGTGGGGGCATATTAATTAATAATACTAATATTGAATTGTTAAACCAAAAGGATTATTACAATAATGTAAAATATGTTTTCCAAGAAAGCAATTTTATTAAAGGAACATTATTAGAAAATATGTTTATAGATGAAACAGAAGAGAATAAAGTACATTTATTAGAAGAATTATTATTAAAATTTAATCTTGAGTTTTTATCAAATAATTTAAATTATTCGATAGAAAATGGAGGAACCAATCTTTCGGGTGGTCAAAGACAAAGGTTAAGTGTAATTCGAGCATTATTGTGTAATCCGTCTATTTTATTATTAGATGAAGTTACAAGTGGATTAGATAGCGAAATGGCAATTAAAATTATATCTTATATAAAAGAAATGAGAAAAGATAAAATTACTATTCTTATTTCACATGATCAAAATATAATGAAATTAGCGGAAAATATAATATTTTTAAATGAGGGGAAAATAGAAGAGTATAATGCAAACAAGCTTCACTTACAAACAATTAATTAGCTATTACTATCACACTCTTATAGAAATGTGAGAAAACATTAGATTTATCTTTAGCTTTTGGCATCACAGAAAAATTAAATATTCTTTCATCTAAAATATGCGATATTTCAATGATATCGCAATTTAATTGAAAACCCTAAAGTATAGTCAGTGAAATCTATTTTATTAATATTTCATCATTAGACAATGAAAATCCTTTGACAGCATTCTGGATAACAATGAAAATAAAATAGCAACACTTAGAAAGAATATATATAAAAACGAATACTTAAAATTAAAATGGAAAAATCAAGCAGTTCATTTGAAAAAAATGAACTGCTTAAAAGCTTAAAGTTTAAATTGATTGATCTGATTCTGTAAATCTAAGGACTTTTCGCTTAGATCTGAGGCAACTTGGTTTACTTGTTGTACTGTTATAGATTGTTCTCTTGTTGCTGAAGCTACAATTTTTGTATTATCCGCGCTCGTTGAAGCACCATGGGCGATTTCTGCAACGGACGCTGCAACCTGTTCAGCGCTAGCTGAAATTTCTTCAGAGGTAGCTGATATATCTTCTATTTGATCTGTCATCGTATTAATTGCTTTCACAATTCCTTCAAAGGCTTGTCCTGCATGTCCGATGATTTTAACGCCCTCTGTGACAGAATGAAGTCCATCAAAGACTGCTTTTTCTACATTATGTGTATCCTGTTGAATATCTAGCGTTAAGGCAACGATTTGGTTGGCTGATTGTTTGGATTCCTCAGCTAACTTACGAACCTCATCTGCTACTACCGCAAATCCTTTACCATGCTCTCCAGCTCTAGCCGCTTCAATTGCTGCATTGAGTGCCAATAAATTTGTTTGATCTGTAATAGCTGTAATAACAGCTGTGATCTGACTAATCTCATCTGATTGCTTACTCAATTTTTGAACAAGATTATTAATCGTTTGTGTTGATTCATGGATGACATTCATTTGTTGCTGAGCTTCTTCTACCGTCTCATTTCCATTTGTTGCTAATTCTGAAGTTGTTATAGCATTCTGATGTAGTTGTTGAGTTGCCTCAGCTATTCGTTGAACACCTACAGCCGTTTCATCCATAGCGTGTGCGCTTTCGTTAGCTGCAACTGTAGCTGTCACTGCAGCCTCAGCTGTTTCGTTAATCCGTATTGTAATTTCATCAGCAGTGGCAGTAATTTCTTCAGTTGAGGCAGAAAGTTCCTCTACTGAAGCTGTTAAATGCTCTGCATTGTCCTGTATATGCGTTAATAAATTTTTCAGATTCCCCTTCATGGCATTAAAAGCTGCTGAAAGTTGACCAATTTCATCTTTTGATTGATGGGTAATATCTGGATGAATTAATTCTCCATTAGCTACATGGTTTGCAGCCAGAACGACAGATTTTAAAGGGCGTGAGATTGTCCGTTGTATATAGAAAATAAGGAAAATACCTAGAGCGATACCAATAATGATTGCGATAATGGAAATAATTTGTGAATTAAACACGGCCTGTTTAGATTCTTTTGTCACAATATCTAGTTGTTGCTTTTGATAGTTTCCAATTTGATCGGATACATCTTGTATACCTTTATTAGCTTGTTGGACTTCACCATTTACCTTCTGCAAAGCACCGTCTAGATTACCAGCTTCAAATAAAGCTATTGCTTCAGTTGCTGCCTTGTTAAAAGAATCATTATGAACTTTTAATTCCTGTGCATATGTTTCCATTTCAGCTGAATTCGATTTTTCAGTGATTTCATCTACATGTGTGTCGAGCATACTTGCATATTTTGAGAAACTCTCTTTGTTAGCAGGTTTGTCTTCGATGATGATGGCACGAATGAAAAGACCTTGCATAGCCATTTCGTATTGAATATCATCTGCTAATTCTACCAGGGCAACATGTCCTTCTAATGCATTTTCAATCTTTTTTTCAATGTTTGAAAATAACAGGAACATAATGAACAAAGAAATGATTAATGTGAGAATAATTGCAAAGAAACCAAAGCTTAATTTTTTACCTACAGACATATAGATACGCCCTTTCCTGAATGCTCTATAAAAATTTTTATACTTTAATTTAGCGTTTCTCAGTAGTAGAAGTCAATATACGTTGAAGGAAACAGTGCAGATTATTCATGTGTTTTTATATTGTTATTATAATAAGGAAGATTGTCTGTAAAAATCAATCAAGATAAGGTTGTTTTCATCGTTTTATAGTACGGATTACGTGTACTCGTTATAAAAAGGAAGAAACCGATACTATTTGTATCGGTTTCTTCCTTTATGACTGTTTCTTTAACTGTAAAATGACTGCCTCATCCGGGTCAATATACAGTGTCTTTTGTTCAAAATAGATGACGAAACCAGGTTTGGCACCATTTGGTTTTTTGACCTGTCGTATTTCGGTATAATCTACAGGCACAGAAGAGGATTCTCTGGCCTTAGAAAAATAGGCGGCTAGAGTGGCAGCTTCTCGCAATGTCGTTTCATCGGGTTCACTTGAATGAATGACAACATGAGATCCAGGAATATCTTTTGTGTGTAACCAAATATCAGTCCGCTTTGCTAGTTTGAATGTCAGCATGTCATTTTGTTTATTGTTTTTTCCAACAGAGATTGTTACACCTGTAGAAGAAACATAGCACTCTGGTTCAGGTTTCGCTTGTTTTTTCTTTTTCTTCGCATGACGTAGTTTTAAGTAACCTTGCTCTGCTAGCTCTTCACGAATTTCCTCAATATCTCCAGGAGAAGCCTGCTGAACTTGCTGTGCAAGCATTTCGAAGTAAGAAATTTCATCAGTAGTTTTTTCTAGCTGCTCTTGAACCATGACCAGGGCATTTTTTGCCTTTGTATATTTTGTATAATAACTTTGGGCATTTTCAATAGGTGTTTTACGTTCGCTTACTGGAATGGTTATTTCTTCGCCAGTTTCACTATAGTAATTTGTGACAGTAACTTCCTTAACTCCTTTTTCAAAGGCATAGATATTAGCCATTAATAGCTCACCATATAGTTGGAATTGATCGAGCTTGGAGGCACGTTCATAATCCTTTGTTAACTTTTTTGTTTTTAAAGCTAATTTGTCAATCTCATTTTGTAGCCAGCGCTCTAAATCGCCTGCTTGTTGTTTTACACGATCTCGCTCTGCACGGGCAAAGAATACACGATCAAGAAGCTCATGGACATTAGGATAGCTTGTTATATCCCCATCATGCAAATGCGTTAATTCGATAGGGGAAAAGTATACTTTCTGATTGAAGAGTACGTACATAGGCTTCATTCCACCGTTCGCAAAGGAGGCCATAAAATCCTTGAAACATACTAGCGTATTTGAAGTCGTCTTCATTCGATACAATAATTCTTCCGCGTGAAGAGGTGAAAAACCAGCTAATTGTTGCACTAGCTCTTTAGAGGTTTTCCCTTCAGCAAAAAATGCTGTTAGCTCTTCATCTGTCACCGTTAAAGGATTCCATTTGTTTTGTGCGGGTGGTGCAATATACGGTTGCCCTGGTAGTACAGTACGGAAGCTATTGACTGAAGGCGGTAGATGTTTTAGGCTGTCAATAATTTTTCCCTGCTCTTGATCAATCAACAGTAGATTACTATGTCTACCCATAATTTCAGCATGTATTTCTCTTACAATTGGATCTCCAATTTCATTTTTACTTTCAATTTCTACTATTATAATGCGATCAAAATCACGCTGTTTTATAGAAGCAATAAAACCACCCTCTATATGCTTACGCAAAAGCATACAAAACATTGGCGGCTCTGCTGGATTTTCAATCACCTGTTCAGTAAGGTGTACACGTGCATAAGAAGAGTGGATGGAAAACAGTAATTTATGATTCTTTCCGTTCGCTCGCACATGTAAAATAACTTCTTGTGCATTGGGTTGATGTATTTTGGTAATCCGACCAGTGACTAGCTGTTGTAGGTCGGCAGTTATTGAATAAGTAAATAAGCCATCAAATGCCATATGAATTCCTCTTTCCAACGATATCAAGCATCTTGGTACTTTCGTATTTTTTTCTTAATGTATCTGCATGCACTATTTTTAAGCTCGCAAATACTCTTTTGGTATGTTTATCATAGCATTTTTTAGGTGAATATTAAAATATAGCTTCAATTGTGGTAGAATTAGCTTTTACTTTAACCAAATTTTTTTGGAGAGTCGTCATAATCGACAAAGCTTATGTTATAATAATCCCAGTATGCAAAGAAAGGTGTGACGAACCTTGGTGCGTAGTATGACTGGTTTTGGCAGAGGTGTCACAACAACTAGAGACTTTCAATTAACCGTGGAAATGCGCTCGGTCAACCATCGTTTTTTAGAAATTAACGCAAAATTTCCGAAAGAATGGCTTGAAGCTGAAATTTTTGCAAAGAAACTAATTTCTCAAGCTTTGTCACGCGGCAAAATTGATGTGATGGTATATGTGAAGGACTTAGAGAACGTAGAGCAATCTATTGAGATTAATTGGTCATTAATTGAAGCGTATCGTAAGGCAAAAGAGCAATTAGCAAGTAAAGTACCACTTGAAGAAAAATGGACGATGCAAGAACTTTTATCGTTAGAGCAGGCACTTGTACAGCAAAAACCCCAGCTTACACCAGAGGATTTGCTCAGTGCTGTTGAACAAGCGATTTCACAAGCGATTTCACAGCTCGTTCAAATGCGTGAGCGTGAAGGGCAAGAATTACAAGAGGTTGTTGTACAATATAAAGAACAGTTAAAGGAGCAAGTCAATCAAATTCGTTTGTGTTCTTCACTTGCTGTTGAAAAATATCGTACACGATTAATAGAGCGAATTAATGAAGTTGCAAACGGCACATTGCTAGAAGATCGTTTACTAGCGGAAGTAGCAATTTTTGCAGAACGAGTAGACATCTCCGAAGAATTAGACAGGTTAGATAGTCACTTCAATCAGCTGGAGGAAACATTACTTGAAAAGATTTCGGTTGGGCGTAAATTGGACTTTTTAATGCAGGAAATACATCGCGAGATTAATACGATTGGTTCAAAAAATCAATCTACAGAAGCAGCGGTTGCTGTTGTTCAGGCGAAAACAATTTTAGAAAAGATGCGTGAGCAAGTGCAAAACATCGAATAACTTGCACGTGTCTGTTATAAATTAAGGGAGATATAGAGAATAAATGATAAAAGAACGTGGATTATTAATTGTTCTGTCTGGCCCCTCTGGTGTAGGTAAAGGGACAGTGCGAAAAGAATTATTTTCTCAGCCGAATACGAATTATGAGTATTCCATCTCGATGACAACACGAAATCCTCGCGAAGGTGAAGTAGATGGTGTAGACTATTTTTTCAAGACACGTCATGAATTTGAAGTGTTAATCGAACAAGGTGGCTTATTAGAGCACGCTGAATTTGTCGGTAACTATTATGGAACACCATTAGCTTATGTAAATGAAACACTTGATGCAGGTCGTGATGTATTTTTAGAAATCGAAGTGCAGGGTGCAGCACAAATTCGTAAAAAAGCACCAGATGCCTTATTTATTTTCTTAGCCCCTCCAAGTTTAACGGAATTAAAAGATCGTTTAGTTGGACGTGGGACAGAAACGGAGGATATCATTGCCAAACGAATCGCTACTGCAAGTGAAGAGCTTGAAATGATGAGCTTGTATGATTATGTTGTGGAAAATGATGAAGTGACGAATGCCTGTGATCGTATAAATGCGATTATTAAAGCCGAGCATTGTCGTAGAGAACGTGTTGAAAAAAGATATTTGTCAATGTTGAGAGGAGAATAAAACAATGCTATACCCATCAGTAGACGCTTTAAAAAAAGAAATCGATTCAAAATATTCATTAGTGAGCCTTGCTTCTAAACGTGCTCGCCAAATGCAAGAAGAGCAAGACACAGAACGCTTACACAAGTATGTTTCCCATAAATATGTTGGGAAAGCACTTGAAGAAGTAGCGGCAGGTGTACTTACGAAAGTATCACAGGATGAGTCAACTGTGTATGAGGACGAAATCTAACATCATGTAAAGAGCTTTACTATGTTTACATGCATGCTAGTCTAGTTAGCAGTAGATTTTAATTATACAGAATGCCGAAAGCTCCCAGGGAATCCTTCTTTGGGAGCTTATCATTTGAAAGGACGACACCTAGCATGAATAAAAATATTTTACTTTGTGTTTCAGGCGGGATTGCCGTATATAAAGCTGTGGCACTCGTAAGCAAGCTATCACAAGCAGGAGCCAATGTAAAAGTCATCATGACAGCCTCTGCTAGACAGTTTGTAAATCCATTAAGTTTTCAAGTGATGTCCAAAAATGATGTTTATTTTGACACGTTTGATGAAAAAGATTCAAGTGTGATTGCTCATATAGACTTAGCAGACTGGGCTGATTTAATTTTAGTAGCGCCCGCTACAGCAAATATAATAGGAAAAATGGCCAATGGTATAGCAGATGATATGATCACAACAACCCTGCTTGCTACGACAGCACCTGTATGGATTGCACCAGCCATGAATGTACACATGTATGACCATCCAGCGGTAAAACGTAATTTGGATAGGCTATCAGCTGATGGCTACAAATTTATTGAGCCTTCCAAAGGCTTTTTAGCATGTGGCTATGTCGGGAAGGGCCGTCTAGAGGAGCCAGAAAAAATCACTGCACTTGTACAAGATTTTTTTTCTGGAAAAACTAAACCACTAACAGATAAAACAGTCATAGTGACTGCGGGTGCCCTACATGTACCATTGGATGAACAGCATGTAATTAGTCCACAGGCAAATGGAGCCATAGGCCGAGCTTTAGCACATGAAGCAAGAATGCTGGGCGCACATGTAATTGAAATAGAAAATTCTAATTTGTTTGATGCTATACAGCAACTGGAAGCTTATAAAAACCAATACCCTCAGGCAATATTGATCCATGCAGCAAATGTGCCGACTATAAAGGAAACGCCGATCATTTCGGTAGAAGGCATAAAAGCGATCACTTTCGGACAAAAAGTGCAAGGAACTCCAATGCTTAATATACTTTCTGAGAGATGGATTGATTTTAGTGAAAAAGCGCAGCTTAACGGACAGTTTTTGGCTACAATTAACCCACAACTTTTTGCTCAGACATTATGGTCATATATTATAAAGGGTGAGGAACAATGAGCTTCTTGATAGCAGAGGTCATTGTAGATGTCTCTACTTACCATGTAGACCGTCCATTTGATTATCAAGTACCTGTAGAATGGATTAGTGTTATCGAGTTAGGAAGTCGTGTTAAAGTGCCATTTGGTCCAAGGAATGTCCTGGGTTTTGTTGTTGGATTGAAGAAAGAAACAGATGTACCGTTAAATAAACTAAAGGCAATCAATCAAATTTTAGATATGGAGCCAGTCCTGACAGAAGAGATGTTGCGAATGGCGAAGTGGTTGAAGAGCGATACGATTTGCTATGAAATAGATGCCTTGCAAGTGATGTTACCATCTGCACTTCGAGCCAAGTATGAAAAAATGATTAAGCTACAACAAGGTCAACAATTGCCACTAGAGGTACAGGCTATATTCGGGAAGCGTCAACGAGCAAATTTTAAAGAATTTGAGCGAGCAGGTTTACTACCCCTTTTGAAGCAATTGGTTGCAGAAAACATTGTTTCAATCGAAAATGTTGTGAAGCAACAGGGAAATGTGAAAGAAATTCGAATGGTTCAAATAACAGCAGACCAACAACTTATTGAACGTGCTTTAGAGCAATCATCCAGAGCAGCTAAACAACGGCTATTACTGCAATGGATGTGCCAACACTTAGGAGAGATTTTTACTCCCCAACAAATTTGTGACGAAGCAAGGGTCTCTATTTCAGTTTTAGAGGCAGTAATTGATAAAGGAGCTGCTCAATTTATTCAAGAGGAAGTATTTCGTGATCCATTTACGAAGGAAGTTTCACGTACACATGCCTTACAATTAACGAGTGAGCAGCAGGTTGCTCTCCAAGCTATTACTACAGCTATGGACCAGCAAATAGCGCAAACCTTTTTATTACATGGTGTAACAGGAAGTGGCAAAACAGAGGTTTATTTGCAGGCTATTCAAAAGGTATTAGAAGAAGGAAAAGAAGCCATTATGTTGGTACCTGAAATCTCTTTAACTCCACAAATGACCGAACGATTCCGCAGTCGCTTTGGTGAGATGGTTGCTGTGATGCATAGTGGATTATCTGTAGGGGAGAAATATGATGAATGGCGTAAAATCCAACAAGGCAAAGTGAAGGTCGTAGTTGGAGCTCGTTCAGCTATTTTTGCTCCTTTTACGAATATAGGGCTTATTATATTGGATGAGGAACATGAATCAACTTATAAGCAAGAAGATTCACCGCGTTATCATGCAAGAGATGTAGCCATCTGGCGTAGCGAATTTTATAACTGTCCTATTATTTTAGGGAGTGCAACACCAGCATTAGAATCATTTGCAAGAGCTAAAAAGGGAGTATATAAGCTACTCTCCTTAAAACACCGTGCTTTACATCAGGCTTTGCCGACTGTTTTTATTGCAGATATGCGTGAAGAGCTGAGACAAGGTAATCGTTCGATGTTTTCCCAATCACTGATAGAAGCAATCCGTTTAAGACTTGAGAAAAAAGAACAAATGGTGCTGTTTTTAAACCGTCGCGGCTATTCATCATTTGTACTCTGCCGAGATTGTGGAACAGTTGTCCAATGTCCAAATTGCGATATTTCATTAACCTATCATCGAACAACTGAAAAATTGAAATGTCATTATTGTGGTTACGAGGAACATGTTCCACAAATATGTCCGCAATGTCAAAGTGATCATATTCGTTATTTTGGTACAGGTACACAAAAGGTGGAAGAGGAGCTGTATAAGTTGTTTCCTGAGGCAAGAGTATTACGTATGGATGTAGATACTACGAAGCATAAAGGGGCACATGAAGAAATATTGGAGACATTTGGGGCAGGGCATGCAGATATTTTGCTGGGTACTCAAATGATCGCAAAGGGTCTGGATTTTCCAAATATTACGCTAGTCGGTGTACTTAGTGCTGATACATCCTTACATTTACCTGATTACCGCGCAGCAGAGCGAACATTTCAGCTATTAACACAGGTAAGTGGCCGAGCTGGGAGACATGACAAGCTAGGTGAAGTCATCATTCAAACGTATACACCTGAGCATTACGCAATTGAATTAGCTAAAACACAAGAGTATGAACCATTTTATGAACGTGAGATGTTTTTACGTCGCAGATCAAACTATCCACCTTATTATTTTGTAGCTCTTATTCAATTATCCCATGAAGATGTCATGATGGCTGCTGAATATGCTGGTCGAGTGGCTGATTGGTTACGAGGGAACTTATCGAATCAAGTAGCAATAATAGGACCAACAACTGCGAGTATTGCTCGTCTCCAAAATAGATATCGTTATCAATGTTTGATAAAATATAAAATTGAACCAAATCTAATTCCCGTGTTACAACGTTTACTTGCTATGTATAGAGCAGAGTGGATTAAACAAGGAATATTAATGACGGTAGATTTAGATCCGTCTACTATATAGTTAGCGTGTAATAATAGCACGATTTTTAATAAAAGTATCAATTAGCTAGTGCACTAGCTTTAAAGCAGAAATGAGGAAATAATAATGGCTATAAAAAAAGTAATTGAAAATCCTGCAAAAGTACTATCCACACCGTGTGCTGAAGTGACAGAAATTAATGATGAAATTATTACATTACTTGATGATTTATATGACACTATGGTGGAATATGATGGCGTTGGAATTGCGGCACCACAAATAGACGTAGGGTTACGGGTAGCAATTGTTGAACTAGGTGAAGAACGTGATATTTTAGAAATGATTAATCCAACTGTCGTTGAAACGGACGGAGCAGAAGTAGATATTGAAGGATGCTTGAGCTTTCCAGGGTTATATGGAGAAGTGGAACGTCCTAGTTATGTCAAAATTGAAGCATGTGATCGTGAAGGACGTGTTTATGAATTAGAGGCAGGTGGCTTTGATGCCCGTGCGATTTTACATGAAATTGATCATTTAGATGGTGTGCTTTTCGATTCAAAAATCAAGCGTATTGTCACAGCAGAAGAACTAGAAGAAATGTACGCTGAAGAGGAGGAATAAAATGACATCTATCGTTTTTATGGGGACACCTGACTTCTCCGCACCTATTTTGCGTATGCTACATGATGAAGGATATACTATTAAAGCAGTTGTAACACAACCAGATCGTCCAGTTGGGCGTAAGCGAGTATTAACACCGCCGCCAGTAAAGGCAACGGCTTTGGAACTTGGCTTGCCAATTATTCAACCTGAAAAATTGCGTGGCTCCGAGGAGTTACAGCAGATTCTTGCTTTACAGCCTGATCTAGTAATAACAGCAGCATTTGGACAGATACTACCAAAAGAATTATTAGATGCACCGGCTCTAGGCTGCATTAATGTCCATGCCTCCCTATTACCAAAATATCGTGGAGGGGCTCCGATTCACCAAGCCGTCATGGATGGTGAAAAAGAAACAGGAGTAACAATCATGTATATGGCAGAAAAGCTTGATGCGGGAGATATTATCTCTCAAAAAGCGATCCCTATTGAAGAAGATGATCATACTGGTGGACTTTTTGATAAGCTAAGTATGGTTGGCTGTGAATTACTTAAGGAAACACTTCCTTCTATTATAAATGGTACAAATAACCGTACAGTTCAAGATGAAGCACAAGTTACCTTTGCAAGTAATATTTCAAGGGAACAAGAACGGATTGATTGGACCAACGATGCTATTACTTTATACAATCAAGTGCGCGGTCTTCATCCATGGCCTGTTGCTTATACTACTTTTGAGGATGGTAATTTTAAAATTTGGTGGGCAACGATTGGCAAAAGTAAGCATGAGGCTAATCCAGGTACAGTGGTTGCCATTGATAAAGATCACTTTGAGGTAGCAGCTGGCAACGGGACAACTTTAGCATTATATGATGTGCAACCAGCTGGTAAAAAGCGCATGACCGCAGAGGAATATTTACGTGGGACAGGTTCTAAATTACAGATTGGGGACCAATTTAAATGAGTAAAAAAAGTGTAGTGATTTGGGATGGCAATGTACGAGATGCCGCATTGTCAATTCTATTAGCAGTTGATAAAAATCAGGCTTATAGCAACTTATTGCTAAATGAAACAATTAAACGGCATAAAATTGAAGCAAAAGATCGTGCTTTATTGACTGAAATAACGTATGGAACTTTACAGCATAAAATGACACTTGATTATTACTTAGAGCCATTTATTCGTGGTTCAATTGATCATTGGGTTCGCTGGTTATTAAGAATTTCGTTGTATCAAATCCATTATTTAACACGTATCCCTCCACACGCTGCAGTAAACGAAGCAGTAGAAATTGCCAAGCGTCGAGGGCATCGTGGAATCGCTTCTATGGTCAATGGCATATTAAGATCCGTGTTACGCAGTGGAGTCCCTTCAACAGATGACATAGCAGATCCAATTGAGCGCCTTTCAATAGAAACAAGTCATCCAATGTGGTTAGTTCAAAGATTTGTTGATAACTACGGTTTTGAAGTAGCGACTGAAATGTTGCATGAAAATAATAGACCGCCTGTGCAGACTGTGCGTGTTAATACGACAAAAGCAACTGTTCAGCAAGCAATTGCCAAGTTAGAGGCAGAAGGATTAACGGCTAATCAAAGCGACGTTATACCAGAGTGCTTATACATTACAAACGGTCAACCTGCTCGTACAAAAGCCTTCAAAGAAGGTATGATTACTATTCAGGATGAAAGTTCAATGATACCTGCTAATGTGCTAAATCCATCTCCAGGTATGCGTGTCTTGGATATGTGTGCGGCACCTGGTGGAAAAACAACACATATTGCCGAAATAATGAAAAATGAAGGGTCTATTTTAGCAACAGACCTTCATCCACATAAATTAGATTTAATCGACCATAATACAGAGCGTCTAGGGCTTGATATTGTTGAAACAGCCCCAATAGATGGACGGAAAGCACCAGAATTTTTACAAGCAGCGTCTTTTGATGCTATCTTAGTCGATGCACCATGTAGTGGACTAGGAGTTATGCGACGTAAACCAGATATTAAATATACAAAGCGAGAAGAAGATTTAGAAAGTCTTCAAAAAATCCAATTAGCTTTACTTGATGCAGCAACGAAAGTTTTGAAAACAGATGGTAAGCTTGTATACAGTACGTGTACAGTAGACATACAAGAAAACGAAGGCACTGTGAAAGCCTTTTTAACAGCACATCCAGAAATGGAAGCTATACAACTAGAATCTTTACCAACAAAATTAGCGGAAAAGCAAGCTAATGGCATGCTTCAAGTCTTTCCACAAGACTTTGGCAGTGACGGTTTCTTTGTCGCCGCCTTTCGTAAAAAAGGAGAATCCAACTAATGGTGGATCAAGAGAAATTTAATGAACGTATTAACGATTTAGTCGAAGAAGCAGAAGAAAAGCCCGTTCGACGTGTAAAAAAAGAAAAGCCAAATTTAAAAGAATCCATTTATTCGTTACAACCTCATCAATTAGAAGAATGGCTAAAGGAAAATGGCGAAAAGCCTTTCCGTGCTGCTCAAATTTTTGACTGGCTGTATAATAAACGTGTAAAGACATTTGAAGAAATGTCAAACCTTTCAAAGGGATTACGCGAAAAACTAACTGCAAATTTTGCATTATCCACACTATCAACCATTATTAAACAAGAATCTAAAGATGGTACCATTAAATTTTTATTCCAATTACAAGATGGCTATTCAATAGAAACTGTTTTAATGCGCCATGAATATGGAAATTCTGTCTGTGTAACAACACAAGTAGGCTGCCGAATTGGCTGTACGTTTTGTGCTTCCACTTTAGGTGGTTTGAAGCGACATTTATTAGCAGGGGAAATTGTGGAGCAAGTTGTCAAAGTGCAGCAAACATTAGATGAATTGGGCGAGCGAGTATCTCATATTGTCATTATGGGTATTGGTGAACCTTTCGATAACTATGATGCAATGATGAACTTCTTAAAAGTGATCAATCATGAAAAAGGTTTAAATATCGGAGCACGTCATATCACAGTTTCAACATCGGGTATTGTCCCTAAAATTTACCAGTTTGCAGATGAACAATTACAAATTAACTTTGCCGTTTCTCTGCATGCGCCAAACCAAGAAGCACGTCAAAAGCTAATGCCAATTGCCCGTGCTTATAAATTGGAAGAATTAATGGAAGCTGTGCGATACTATACAAAAAAAACAGGTCGACGAGTGAGTTTCGAGTATGGGCTGATGTCTGGTGAAAATGATTCAGTAGAAATCGCAGAGGAACTATCTGCTTTAATTAAAGGAATTAAATGTCATGTCAACTTAATTCCTGTAAACTATGTACCAGAACGTGATTATGTTCGTACATCTCGTAGTCAAATTTTTGCTTTTGAAAAAACATTAAAGAAAAATGGTATTAACGTAACGATCCGCCGAGAGCAAGGTTCAGATATCGCTGCTGCGTGTGGTCAATTACGTGCACAAGAGAGATCTGAAGAAACGAGGTGACCAGTATTGGAATACACAGTCGAAAGTGATATTGGTTTAAAACGATCCATTAATGAGGACCGTGCTGCATTCTTTAAACGTCCAGATGGACTTGCACTAGCACTTGTAGCGGATGGCATGGGTGGTCATAATGCTGGTGATGTAGCAAGTGATATGGCAATCAAACAAATGGAATCCTTTTTTTTACAGGCAGACACACATCATTTTGTATCCACAACATCAAAAAAAGAATGGTTATTACAAACAGTTAAGCAATTGAATAAAACAATATATGACTATTCTTTATCACATGAAGACTGTAAAGGAATGGGCACGACATTTATTGCAGTGTTAATCGAAGAACAACATTGCTTCATTGCACATGTGGGAGACAGTCGTGTGTATTATTTCTTTGAAGATGGTGCACAACAAATAACAAGAGATCATTCATATGTGAACGTCTTGGTCGAAAATGGTGAGATAAGCGAAGAAGAGGCTTTGACACATCCAAAGAAAAATTTCATCTTAAAAGCGGTTGGGACAGAGGACACAATCGAACCAGACTTTTATGAAGTAGATTTAGCATCAGAATCGTATTTACTCATTTGTTCAGATGGATTAAGCAATAAACTAACTGTTTATGAAATGGCATCGATAATTACGTATCCAGACTCCATTAAGGAAAAGGGACGTAAACTTGTAGAATTAGCAAATGCCAGCGGGGGAGAAGACAATATCTCCCTCGTGCTATTAACAAAAAAGGATGAGGAGGTGTAAGAATGCTTGTAGGTAAAAGAATTAGTGACCGTTATAAAATTTTAGAACTCATTGGTGGCGGAGGTATGTCCAATGTTTATTTAGCACACGATATGATTTTAAATCGTGATGTAGCCATTAAAATATTACGCTATGATTTTTCCAATGAGGATGAATTACATCGACGTTTTCAACGTGAGGCACTGTCTGCTACAAGTCTTACACATCCAAATATTGTTAGTGTTTATGATGTAGGTGACGATGGAGATCTACACTATATTGTGATGGAATATGTTCAAGGAAAAACATTAAAGCAGTACATACAAGAATTTGCACCAATTTCTCCTGCTAGAAGTGTGCATATTATGAAGCAATTAACGTCTGCCATTGCTAATGCCCATGAAAACCATATTATCCACCGTGATATTAAACCGCAAAATATATTAATGGATGCGGAAGGTAATGTGAAAATTACGGATTTTGGTATTGCCATGACGTTAAGTGCTACATCATTTACTCAAACAAATTCTGTGCTTGGTACAGTCCATTATTTATCACCAGAGCAAGCTCGCGGCGGTACAGCTACAAACAAATCAGATATTTACGCACTCGGTATTGTGTTATATGAATTATTAACAGGTGAACTTCCATTTTCTGGTGAATCTGCTGTTTCAATAGCACTTAAGCATTTACAAGCCGAAACGCCTTCTGTCCGTGCTTTTGATGCAACGATTCCCCAAAGCTTGGAAAATGTAGTATTAAAGGCTACTGCCAAAGATTCATCCCATCGTTATACTACAGTGGAAGAAATGTATGAA
Organism: Lysinibacillus sp. GW823-FHT02G10; assembly: GCF_058797135.1. Taxonomy (NCBI): domain Bacteria; kingdom Bacillati; phylum Bacillota; class Bacilli; order Caryophanales; family Bacillaceae; genus Lysinibacillus; species Lysinibacillus sp. GW823-FHT02G10. The sequence goes on along the minus strand of NZ_JBXAJI010000003.1, from coordinate 8,360 downwards.
GATTTGGAAACCGTACTAACACCATCTAGAATCAACGATCCCAAATTTGTCATACCTGTGGATAATGATGTAACGAAAGCTATTCCCATCATTAAAGAGCAGATGCATAAAAAAGACGAAGATCTAACTAAAACAAGAGTTATTGAACCGATTATGGAAGCTAAAGCACCTTCTCAACCACAACCTAAAAAGCCTGTAGAAAAGCCAGTTCCTGTAAAGGGAAAGAAGAAAAATTGGCCCAAATATGTTGCAGGACTATTCATTGCAGCGGTTGTCATTTTCTTATTCTTTATTTTTGCAAAAGATTTATTTAGCCCGAAAAAAGTGGCTATACCAGATGTAGCAAATTTAACAATAGAGGAAGCGACAAAAAAATTAGAAGCAGATGGATTTGTTGTTGGTGAAGAGCATCAGGAGCGAAATCATGAGGAAATAGAGAAGGGGAAAGTTATAGAAACGGACCCATCAAAAAATTCATTACGTGAAAAAGGCTCAGAGGTAGACTTAATCGTTAGTTTAGGTGTAGAGATGACGACTGTTGATAATTATGTTGGACAAAATTATAGTCAAGTTGAAGCTTTAATAAAAGGAAAGTATAAAGATGTAATAAAAGAGGATGTCCCTTCTAATGAGCCAGAAGGAAGAATTATTGAACAAAGCATACCACCAAATTCTGAGGTAGTAGCGAAAGAAGAAACAATCACGTTTAAAGTTAGCCAAGGAGTTAGAATGGTAAGGGTTGAAAATGTTGTAAATTATACGAAAGCTGATATGGATGACTATGTGAAAAGAGCAGGTCTCAATTGGCGTATATCTCGTGAAGAACATCATGAAACCATCCCAGCTGGCAGTGTAATTTCGCAATTGACAAAAGCGGGTACTATGGTAGAAGAAGGTTCTATGATATCGGTTGTAATAAGTAAAGGGCCAGCAAAACAGCCCGATAAACTACGTGTCATTCCTGTAGTCATTGAGTATAAACCTACAGAAGAGGGAATAGCTCAAAATATTCGAATTGAAATTCAAGATAAAAATCATACATTGTCTGAACCTGTTGAAGTATTTGAAATTTTAAGTGATACGCCATACAACATTCAGCTTACAATTGAAGATGGCAAAGATGCGAGTTATAGAATAATTCGTGACTCAGAAATAATTTTAGAAGGCAAAGTTAATTATAATGATGTCGATTAAGGAGGAATTGGATGGCGCAAGGCCAAATAAGAAAAGCATTAAGTGGTTATTATTATGTATTTGATGGACATCAACTGATTCAATGTCGAGGACGTGGGGTATTTCGTAATCGTGGCGAATCCCCACTCGTAGGTGATATTGTAGAGTATACAATGGAAACTGAAGGCTCTGATGGGACAATACAAAAGATTTTTGAGCGTCAAAATGAATTAGTACGACCGCCAATTGCTAATATTGATCAAGGTATTTTGGTGTTTTCTGTAAAGGAACCGAATTTCAATACCATTTTACTGGATCGATTTTTAGTTGTGTTAGAATCCTTCCATGTACATCCTATTATTTGTTTAACAAAAATGGATTTGCTAGAAAATGATGAACGTGATGAATTACAAAATTATATAGCAGATTATGAAAGCATGGGCTATACAGTTTTGCAAACATATAAAGATGAAGAAGAATTAGTAGAACGGTTACGTCCTATTTTAAAGGGAAAAACCACCGTTTTAGCTGGCCAATCGGGCGTTGGGAAATCAACTTTGCTTAATACGCTCATTCCAGAGTTGAACTTAAAAACGGGTATTATATCCCAAAGCTTAGGACGGGGTAAACATACTACTCGTCATGTTGAACTGATAGAGGTCTGTGATGGTTTATTAGCAGATACGCCTGGATTTAGTTCCTTTGATTTTGACGAAATTGAGAAAGAAGAATTAGGTGTATGTTTTCCTGAAATGGCTAGAGTAGCGGATGATTGTAAATTTAGAGGTTGCTTACACTTGAAAGAGCCAAAATGTGCAGTAAAGGCAGCAGTAGAAGCAGGGGAAATTCGAGACTACCGCTACAAGCATTATGAACAATTTATGCAAGAAATTATGGATCGAAAGCCGAGGTATTAATGATGATACAAATAGCACCATCAATTTTAGCAGCAAATTTTGCAAAGTTAGGTGAAGAAGTAAAGGAAGTAGAGCAAGCAGGTGCACAACTTATTCATATTGATGTAATGGATGGTCACTTTGTACCGAATATCTCATTTGGTTCCATTGTATTGGATGCTATCCGTCCATTAACGAAGTTACCATTAGATGTGCATTTAATGATAGAAAATCCAGATCAGTATATTGAACAGTTCGCAAAAGCTGGAGCAGATTATATTACAGTACATGTAGAAGCATGTCGTCATTTACATCGAACAATTCAATTAATCCGTTCTTTTGGTGTAAAAGCGGGTGTCGTATTAAATCCACATACACCGATAGAATCAATTCAACACATTTTAGAAGATATTGATATGGTATTATTAATGACTGTTAATCCTGGATTCGGTGGACAAAAATTTATTCATTCTGTTGTACCTAAAATTGAAGCATTATCAACAATAATTAAGGAGCGAGGCTTAGATATTGCCATTGAAATTGATGGTGGTATTACTGCTGAAACAATTGTGCCATGTGCACAGGCTGGAGCGACAATTTTTGTAGCTGGGTCAGCTATCTATAGTAAAGAAGATCGAACAGCTGCTCTTCAAGAGATTTTACTAGCTGGTGAGGCAGCGATTAAAGGATGACGACAGTCGTTGTTTGTGCAGGTGGTCCAAAAAATGAGCTTTGTTCATTTTCATCGTTTCAGCAACAACAGGATGTTGTGTTTATCGGGGCTGATCGTGGCGCTTTATATTTAATTGAGCAAGGAATTACGCCCCATGCTATTGTTGGTGATTTTGATTCTTTAACGGATGAAGAATATCGACAAGTAATGGCACAAACCAATGATCAACAACGTTTTCAAGAAGAGAAAAATGAAACAGACACAGATTTAGCTTTGCTTAAAGCCTATACGTTTGCACCACAAGAAATTATTTTGACAGGTGTGACGGGTGGGCGTTTAGATCATTACGAGGCAGCTGTTCGTTCTATTTATCGGTTACAAAAAGAGCATCCTCAAATTGAGTTAAAGATAATCAATCATACTAATATGTTGCAATTTTTACTACCAGGTACACATACAATTAATGCAGATGATCGATACCGATACTTGTCTTTTTTTGCTCACGAGGAGCCTATTCAAGGTGTAACATTACGACAAGTAAAATATGAAACAACGAATGAGGAAATTTCCTTAGGAACATCTCGATTTACAAGTAATGAAATAATAGGAACTTCAGGGTCTATATCTTTCTCGCAAGGCATATGTTTAATGATAAGAAGCATAGATTAGCGTAAGGGGGAGAGAGTCCTGAAAGTATATACGTTCCAATTGCCGAAATTCGTGAGTAGTATCACGCGTACGTGTATTAACCTATTTAAAAAAGATAAGAAAGTAAAAAAATCCGACTAGTGTTAGTCGGATTTTTTACTTTCTTCTAGAATACTAATCAAGAAAAAAATCGATTGCGCTCAATGCGAAATCGATTTTTTAGAAGCAGCGATTAAACGCGCTCGATTTTACCTGATTTTAATGCACGAGCAGAAACCCATACACGTTTTGGTTTACCGTCAACTAAGATACGAACTTTTTGAAGGTTAGCACCCCAAGTACGTTTGTTAGCGTTCATAGCGTGGGAACGGTTGTTACCAGTACGAGCTTTACGTCCAGTGATTACACATTGTTTTGGCATGTTGTATTCCCTCCTTACTGTTGATGCTGAAAGATTATTATTTCAGTTCGGTATTTCACATACCATAATAATTTAACATACGATGGCGTTCAGTGCAACAGTTTTCACATAACCTTTCAAGAAAAAAACCTTTACAGACATAAAACATTTATGAAAAGTAGAGAAGTTTAATGGGGAATAGTTCTCCTATCCTTTTCCTCGATAACCAAGTTTCAGCGATACACGTCTACCAGTATCAACTAATCGCTCAATCAATGTATTAATATGATCTTGAGAGACATTAAAGTTTACAAAACCAATACTGACTGCTCCTATCACTTCACCAAAACCATCTAAAACAGAGACAGCAATGGAGGAAGTACCTGCAGTTCGTTCTCCATGACTTATTGCATAGCCTTGTTGTCGAATTTGGTGAAGCTGCTCCTCTAATTCGGCCATTTCATCTTTAGTTACTAGTTGCTCTAGAATTTCTTTGGATTGTAGCGCTGACATTGAGGCAAGTATGGCCTTATTGGCCGCTCCGATATGCATAGGTATGCGAATACCCAACTGATCATAAATACGAATCGGATTAGCTGCACTGTCTATCCGTTCTATAATAATCGTATCTAATCCAGCTGGTTTACTTAAATAAACACTTTCTTCAACCTCCCTGGCTAATCGTTCTAACTCAGGTCTGATTTTGCTAATATAATCCATCGTATCATACACCTGTAAGCCAAGTTCCATCCATATGGTTCCAAGCCGATAATATTTAGTCTGTTCATCTTGCTCAATCATCCCTTGTTTAATCATGGCTTTTAAAATTCTATGTAAAGTACTTAGCGGTAAATCGCATTTTGTAGAAAGCTCTGAAATGGACAAGCTACTGTCGTTTGCATCAGCAGCTAAAACCTTGGCAATTGTCATCGCCCGCTCTAATAATTGCATTTGTCCCACCTCCCTTCATCCTATTTTATTTTTATTCTCCATCTACGTCTAGTTCCAATATTCCCGTACAAATCAGAAGTCTAAACAAATGCTTATTTTAATACACGAAAGCTACAAAAGGATCCTTTAAGGCTTCTTTAATAAACGACAGCATTTTTTCCAAGGGTGAACGCAATCTAGATTAAAAGAAAAATAAAAGTTTTCTAAATATATTGACAGTATAGCATAAAACGAATATATTCTTCATATAAACTTTCCTCTTAACGGAAACGTTTTCCACTACACGGAAATGAGGTGAAAGGAATGCATTATTGTTCATCAATGTATGCGCCTTTGAAACATGTTATTGTAAAAGATCCAAAAGATGCTTTCCGAAGCCAGACACATCTTAGTGAGGAATGGAAAACATTTAACTACTTATCTGAGCCTAATTATGAAGAAGCTCTAAGCGAATACGCTGAATTTATTGGGATTCTTGGAAAGTATGTTGAGACTATTGAATATCTGCCTATAGCAGATGAAGTAGGATTAGATTCTCTTTATGCACATGATCCAGTTAAATTCACTCCAAATGGTGCCATAATACTGAAATCAGGCAAAAAATTAAGACAACCAGAAGCAGCAGTATACAAGGACTTTTTACGGCAAAAAGGTATACCAATAATTGGTGAACTTACTGGAGAGGCAGTTTCAGACGGTGGAGATATTGTTTGGCTAGATGATCGAACGCTCGTTGTGGGTAGAGGTTATCGAACAAACGATGAAGCCATTCGTCAGTTAAAGGAAATGACAGCCGATATGGTAGATGAATTTATAGTTGTACAACTACCACATGATCTTGGTGAAGCTGAATGTTTACATTTAATGTCTTTCATAAGTATGGTAGACCGAGATTTAGCTGTTGTGCATTCGCGTTTAATGCCAGTATTTTTCAGACAACTGCTAATTGAGCGTGGCATCCAGCTAGTAGAAGTACCTAAAGATGAATACGATTCGTTAGGCTGTAATGTTTTAGCGCTTGCACCAAGGGTATGTGTGATTCCTCAAGGCAACAAAGAAACAAAGCAACAGCTACTTGATGCTGGAGCAACTGTGTACGAATATAAAGGCGATGAAATTACTGTTAAAGGAACAGGTGGGCCGACTTGCCTAACTTGCCCAGTAGTAAGAGGATAAAGGAGAAGATGAATATGTTTAAAAATGTTATTGTTAAAAATCCAGGAAATAGTTTTGTAAACGGTTTAACAACTAGTGATTTAGGAAAGCCGATTTTAGAAAAATTATTTGAACAACATGAACATTATGTAGAGGCTTTAAAAAAATGCGGTGTAGAAGTTACACAATTACCAGCAAATGAAGCATTTCCAGATTCAACATTTGTAGAGGATACAGCTGTATTAACGCCTGAATTTGCTATTATATCGAATCCTGGAGCAGCAGCTCGTAACCGCGAAATTGAAGAAATCGAACCAGCTGTAAAGCAATTCTATGAAAAAATTTACTATATTAAAGGTTCTGGCACACTTGATGGTGGAGATGTACTACAAGCAGAGAAAAAGTTTTACGTAGGGATCTCAGAGCGCACAAATGAAGAAGGCGCTCAGCAATTTAAAGAGATTGTTGAACTAGAAGGTTATGAAGCAACTATTATTCCATTAAAAGAATTCTTCCACTTAAAAACTGGAATTGCCTATGTTGGGGAAAATCGTATGGTGCTAGCTGGTGAATTTGTCGATCATCCTGCATTTGAATCTTACGAAAAAATCGTGATTCCTAAAGAGGATGAATATTCAGCTAACTGTATTCAAGTAAATGATTATATTATTATTCCAGCTGGCTATCCAGAAACAAATCGTAAATTACTGGACCTTGGCTATCAAACAATTGAACTTGATATGTCTGAATTTAGAAAACACGATGGTGGTTTAAGCTGTTTATCATTACGTTTTTAAGTAAATCTAACAATACCCAATCAATTTAAAAGAGAAAATTGATTGGGTACTTTCATTCTTAAAATATCAGAATATTTAATATTTTTACATTATATGGGAAGTAGGGATGGATGTTGAATAAAGGGGATCAGCTTCACAATAATCAATTAAAGCGTTCGATGAAAAGTCGTCACTTGTTAATGCTTTCACTTGGGGGTGTTATTGGAACAGGCTTATTTTTAAATGTAGGCTATACCATTAACCAGGCAGGACCCGGCGGTGCACTGATTGGTTACTTATTTGGTGGCTTAATTTTGTTTATGGTCATGAATTGTCTTGGGGAATTGGCTGTTTACATGCCTGTTACAGGTTCTTTCCAAACATATGCAACACGTTTCATTAGTCCTTCAGCCGGTTTTTCATTAGGTTGGATGTATTTTGTCGGATCTGCTGCCACAGCAGGCGTTGAATTTACGGCTGCAGGTATTTTAATGCAGCATTGGTTTCCAAGTGTACCAATTTGGATATGGTGTGCTGTGTTTATGGTTCTTTTATTTGTCTTAAATGCTTTAACAACGAAGGGCTTTGCTGAAGCAGAGTTCTGGTTTGCTAGTATAAAAGTTGTTGCAGTGATTGCATTTATCATTATTGGTGGAGCAGCAATCTTTGGTTTAATTCCATTGGCAGATCGTCCTACTCCACATCTCACAAATTTAGCACCTTCTGGTTTATTCCCAGCAGGTATTACGATTATTTTTGTCACAATGATGAATGTAATTTTTTCTTATCAGGGATCAGAGCTGGTGGGTATTGCAGCAGGGGAGACCGAGAACCCTGAAAAAAATATTCCTAGAGCGATTCGTACAATTCTATTTAGAATCATCGTTTTCTATATTGCTTCCATTATTGTATTATCGGCAATATTCCCAGCATCAGAGCTTGGGCTTATGGAAAGTCCATTTGTCACGTTAATGAATTTAGCTGGTGTACCATATGCAGCTGGTATCATGAACTTTGTTATTTTGACAGCTATTTTATCAGTCGGTAATTCATGTTTATATGCATCAACACGTTTATTATTTTCCATGTCACAAGAGGGGATGGCGCCCAAGTTATTTGGTCGATTAACGAAAAATAAAGTACCTTTAAATGCGCTTATTTTTACGATGGTATTCTCACTCTTATCTTTATTAACTAGTGTAATGGAAGCTGATGCTGTATTTGTATTACTAATGTCGGTAGCAGGTATATCTGTCACAATTTCATGGATGGGGATATGTGCTTCTCAGTTAATGTTCCGTTATCGCTATGTGAAGTCGGGAGGAAATGTGGCTGATCTAAAATTTAAAACACCACTATTCCCGTTGATTCCAGTATTTTGTATAATCTTTTGTGTTTTAATTTTAGTATTTTTAGCGTTTGATCCAACGCAAAGGATTGGTTTACTATACGGGATTGGCTTCTTTATTGCCTGTATGATTTTTTATCAATTGAAATTAAAGAAAGCGGCGACTGCTGCTACAGATAGCAAAAGTGAAGAAACACTAGAAGTTCGTTAATCGTACCTCTAACGAATGGGAGTAAAAGGAGAAAAAATCATGAATACTTTTATGTGGGATACACCCGAAAAACTACGTGCCCTATTATGTGAACTTGTGAGCTGGGAAAGCCGAACATTAACGGAGGGC